>NZ_JBKIUP010000006.1:0-372851 GCF_046602535.1 Klebsiella sp. 1SOBk10mer | reverse complement strand
AGGGATTGCCCGGCGGCGCTGCGCTTGCGCGGGCCTACAGCCAACCGCATAACGGTTTGATATTGCTGCCTTTCGTAGGCCGGGTAAGGCGAAGCCGCCACCCGGCAGAAATGCGGGCACAATAACCAAACAGGTTTGTCATCAGCCACCGGGCAATCTTCAGGGATTGCCCGGCGGCGCTGCGCTTGCGCGGGCCTACAGCCAACCGCATAACGGTTTGATATTGCTGCCTTTCGTAGGCCGGGTAAGGCGAAGCCGCCACCCGGCAGAAAGGCGGGCACAATAACCAAACAGGTTTATCATCAGCAAGAATGCCTTCCCGGATGGGGAAGGCATTTAACAGAAGACGCGGGATTGATGCGCGGCGATTACACCAGGGCGCGCAGCTCTTCGCGCATGTAGGTGGAAAAGAATTCCGGATGCTTAATCACCAGCCGTTCGCCGGCGGCGACCCGTTCAGCCCACTCCGCCACTTTGTCGGTAAACCCGGCGCTCCAGCCCTGCTGCTGACCGCGCTCAGCGACATCGGCCGGGCTGGCTGGCACGCCCAGTTCTTTCAAATATTTGAGAATTCCCTTCGCGGTACTTTCATCCATAGACTGTGGTACTGGCTCAGACGTATTCATACCACCAATGAAATCCAATGCTTTATCAATGACTGCTGGCATAGGTGTGTCCTTATATTAACCACATAGTAAACCTGACTACACTATGGACCGGAAAGCGACGTGATTTCAAAGAACACGCTCACGTTATGGGACATCGCGCATTCAGAAAAGGGGATTTTGCACAGCTGAGGCGGGGGTTGGACAAAAAACAAGCCGGTCCCGGGGGACCGGCCTGGGGATCGCGTCAGGCGTTGCTGACGGATTTTTGCGCGGCGCTGGACTGACTGTTCTCCAGCATCCGGCGGACCGGGACAATCAGCACGGCCAGTACGGCGGCGCAGATCAGCAGCGCGATAGAGCAGCGGGCAAAGAGGTCCGGCAGCAGCGACAGCTGATCGGCCTTCACATGACCGCCAATCAGCCCCGCCGCCAGGTTACCCAGCGCGCTGGCGCAGAACCACAGCCCCATCATCTGGCCGCGCATTCTCTCCGGCGCCAGCAGGGTCATGGTCGCCAGACCAATCGGGCTCAGGCACAGTTCGCCGAGCGTCAGCATCAGGATGCTGCCCACCAGCCACAGCGGCGACACACCGGCCCCGCCGTTGTTCAGGACGTTCTGCGCCGCCAGCATCATCAGGCCAAAGCCCGCCGCTGCGCACAGGATGCCAATGACGAATTTGGTCATACTGCCCGGACGGACGTTTTTGCGCGCCAGCGCTGGCCACGCCCAGCTGAAGACCGGCGCAAGCAGAATGATAAACAAGGCGTTAATCGACTGGAACCAGACCGCGGGGATTTCAAAATCGCCGATCATCCGGTTGGTGTAGTCGTTAGCAAACAGGTTGAAGGAGGTCGGTTTCTGTTCAAACGCGGACCAGAAAAAGGCCGCCGAGACCAGCAAAATAAAGCATACCAGCAGGCGCGCCCGCTCTTTACGGCTCAGGCCGGCGAAGACGAACAGCCAGATGAAATAGAGCGCCACGGAGGCGGCAATCACATAGACCAGCACGCTGGCCACCGCCACCGGGTTAATCACGATCGTGCCCAGGCTAATGAGCGTGACCAGCACCGCCACTCCCAGGGCCAGCGCCAGCAGCCACGCCCCAACGCCATTCTTTTTCGCCACCGGGCTGTTCCAGGTGGAATCGAGGCCAACCTCCGCGTCATAGCGCTTCATCGACGGTACGGCAAAGACACGGAAAATGATCAATGCCACCAGCATACCGATCCCCCCGATGCCGAAGCCCCAGTGCCAGCCATGGGATTTAATCAGCCAGCCGGAGATTAACGGCGCGATAAACGAGCCGATGTTGATCCCCATGTAGAACAGCGAGAAACCACCGTCGCGGCGCGCGTCGCCTTTTTTATACAGGGTACCGACCATCACCGAGATACAGGTTTTAAACAACCCGGAACCGAGGACGATAAACATCAGGCCGATAAAGAACAGGTCGTTGCCCAGCCATGCCGACAGGGCGATCGACAGGTGCCCGAGGGCGATAAGAATCGAGCCGTACCAGACGGCGCGCTGCTGGCCTAGCCAGTTATCCGCCAGCCAGCCGCCCGGCAGCGCGGCCAGATACATACTGCCGGCAAAAATCCCGACGATCGCCGAGGCGTTCTCCCGCGCCAGCCCCATCCCGCCGTCGTAAACCGTCGCCGCCATAAACAGGATCAGTAAGGGACGGATCCCGTAAAACGAGAAACGCTCCCACATTTCAGTGAAGAACAGGGAGCCCAGCGGATAAGGATGGCCGAAAAAGGTACGGCTTTCGTTTTTATTAACAGAGGAATGCATAAATTCTCCAGAAAAGGTGCGCCGCAGCGCAAGTTAACCGTATAAAGCGGGCTGACGATTTATAATTTGTTTGTCTTAACATCAGATACGAGCATTTTTAACCATTTGATAACCATGCAGTGGTTTTGTCCAGCCCCTTACCGTTCCTTTTTAGATGAAAAGTCGACAAACATCTAGTTTTATAGATTTAATGTTCGCAAAAACGTAAACGGCGTTGACATTATGCCATTGTGCAGAATACATAATTTTATTTATTAAAAACAGTAAGTTGATTGATTAACAAAGGACAAAAACCGTCGGTGCGGACAGGGCATATAACGACAGGAAAAGTAAGGGAAACGGGCCGGAGGAGGCAGAAATAGCGCTAAGTGAGAATATTATTAAGCCATCCAGGTGCTACCCCCGGAGAGCCAACCGTGCGGCAGGATTTACAAGGCTTGCCGGCTGCTATAGCCGGCGCCATTTTGCGCGCTATTTTACACGCTGCCCCGCCCGATCAATGACCCGCTCACCGTCTTCCTTCACAAAGGTGCCTTTTTGCGGCGCCGGCAGGATCTCCAGCACCACCTCTGACGGGCGACAGAGTCGGGTGCCCCGCGGCGTCACCACGATCGGACGGTTAATCAGGATCGGATGCTGGAGCATAAAGTCGATTAACTGGTCATCTGTAAACCGGTCTTCCGCCAGGCCCAGCGCATCGTAGGGTTCGACGTTTTGCCGCAGCAGCGCCCGCACCGGGATCGCCATCGCGGCGATCAGCTGGCGCAGCTCATCGCGCGACGGCGGCGTCTCCAGATAATAGATAATGGTGGGCTCAGCGCCGCTGTTGCGGATCAGTGCCAGGGTATTACGCGAGGTGCCGCATTCAGGGTTATGGTAAATGGTGATGCTCATAGTACGTTCTCATGGCTGGTTGAAAGAGAGACGCAGCGCCAGCGCGGCCAGCGTCACAAGCAGCACCGGCAGGGTCATGATGATGCCGCAGCGGAAATAATAACCCCAACCGATGGTGATGTGCTTCTGCGTCAGCACATGCAGCCAGAGCAGCGTGGCCAGGCTCCCAATCGGCGTGATTTTCGGCCCCAGATCGCAGCCGATGACGTTGGCATATATCATGGCCTCTTTGATCGTCCCTGTTGCCGCACTGCCATCAATCGACAGGGCGCCGACCAGTACGCTGGGCATATTATTCATGATTGAAGAGAGGAAGGCCGACAGGATACCGGTGCCCAGCGTCGCGGCCCACAGCCCGCGCTCCGCCAGCATGTTCAGAACCGTGGTCAGATAATCCGTTAATCCGGCGTTTCGCAGGCCATACACCACCAGATACATCCCCAGCGAGAAGATCACAATCTGCCATGGGGCGCCGCGCAGCACCTTGCCGGTGTTAATCACCCGCCCGCGCTTCGCGACAGCAAACAGGATCCCCGCTCCCGGCGCCGCGATGGCGCTGACCGGGATCCCCAGCGGGTCAAGAACGAAAAAGCCGACCAGCAACAGCAGCAGCACGCCCCAGCCAGTGCGGAACGTCGCCGGATCTTTTATCGCCGTGGCCGGCGCTTTCAGTAACGCCATATCCCAGGCGGGTGGGATATCCTTGCGAAAGAACAGGTGCAGCATCGCCAGGGTGGAGAGGATTGCCGCGAGATCGACCGGCACCATCACCGAAGCGTACTCCCTGAAGCCAATGGCAAAGAAATCTGCCGACACGATATTCACTAAATTCGACACCACCAGCGGCAGGCTGGCGGTATCGGCAATAAACCCGGCTGCCATGACAAAGGCCAGCATCGTTCCCTTACTGAACCCCAGCGCCCGCAGCATGGCAATTACGATGGGCGTGAGGATCAGCGCCGCGCCGTCGTTGGCAAACAGCGCCGCCACCGCCGCGCCGAGCAGGATAATCCAGGTAAACAGCAGACGACCCCGCCCTCTTCCCCAGCGGGAAACGTGTAGCGCGGCCCATTCAAAAAAGCCGGACTCGTCGAGCAGCAGGCTGATAATGATCACGGCGATAAACGTGGCGGTGGCATTCCAGACGATATGCCACACCACCGGGATATCGGCTATCTGTACGCCACCGGTGACCAGCGCCAGCGCCGCGCCAAAGGCCGCGCTCCAGCCGATCCCTAACCCCCGCGGCTGCCAGATCACCAGCACCAGGGTCAGGACAAAAATGGCACCTGCCAGCAACATCGTTCCTCCACCAATCACATTCGAAAAATCATATATGATAAGATAAATTTTTTACCGACAACCTGGCCCGTCGGTCAGTCTGCTGATCATCAGCCGCACATCGTCCTGCTGACTTAGCCAGGCCTGCTCAATCACCTGCGCCGCCCAGGCCGGCATCTGCGGAGAGAGGCGATAATGGACCCACTTACCCTGTTTTCGATCCCGCAGCAGCCCACTCTCCCGCAGCATTGCCAGATGGCGGGAGATCTTGGGCTGGGACTGGGCGAGCGCCGTACAGAGATCGCACACGCACAGCTCTCCCCGCGCCTTGAGCAACAGCACGATCCCCAGCCGGGTTTCATCGGCGAGGTTTTTGAACAGTTGCAGGGGTAATAAAGACATGGTTTCTCCTCAAGCGTGACGGACAGCATACGGGACCACGATTAAAGATCAATATACATTCGAAAATACATATATGTTTTTTCACAGCTGCGATAAATCTCCCTGCAGTTGCAGCACGCGCCTCCTGCTCAATAGCACGCAAAAATGCCGCGCTTTCTTTTATCCATCATTGAAATGTGTCAGGCTGAAGATCCCATCGGATTGACAGGGTTTTCAGGATGAGTACGATTTATGTGGTTGTTTTAACGTATATAAAACCGCTCGAAGAGATTGACAACGCGATCCCCGCCCACGTCGAATGGCTCAAAAAATGCTATGCTGACGGCCTCTTTCTCGCCTCCGGCCGCCGTATTCCTCGTACCGGCGGGGTGATTCTGGCGAAATGCGACAGCCGGGAAATTCTGGAATCGCGTCTGGGCCAGGATCCCTTCCAGCAGCTGGGCCTCGCCCATACGGAGATTATTCCCTTTGAGGCCAGCATGGCGTCGCCCGCGCTGCAGTCGCTGTTATAAGCCTGTTCCGGAGGAAAAATGCAGCCATCCTTTCACTGGATTAATGAACCTGCCGAGTGGCACCGCGATGCCGACGGCCTGACGGTGGTCACCGATAAGCATACCGACTTCTGGCGCCATACCTGGTATGGCTTCGAACGCTTCTCCGGCCATCTTTATGCCGCTGAGGTGGAGGGCGATTTTACCCTGCAGGCAAAAATCTGTGCGGATTTCACCACGCTTTACGACCAGGCCGGGCTGATGATGATGGCGGACGAGCAGACCTGGCTGAAGGCGGGGATTGAGTTTAATGACGATGCCCCGGCCATCGGCAGCGTGCTGACGTTAACCCACTCCGACTGGGCCACCGGGCTTTTCCCCGGCGACCCGCGCACTTTCTGGCTACGGCTGACCCGCAAAGGCGATGCGTTAAGGCTGCAGTATTCGACCGACGGCGAGCGCTGGCCGCTGCTGCGTCTTGGCTACTTTCCGCCAGGCCCGGTAAAAGCCGGCGTTATGTGCTGCTCACCGGAGCGCGGCGGACTGGCGGTTGCATTTCGGGATATTCAGCTTTCCCCGCCGCTGGACAAAGCGCTGCACGATCTGAGCTGAACGCTAGCGGGAAGACCCGACTTTCTCTGCATCCTGAGGGCCAGGATTGCAGGGTTCGCGGGTGCCGGGCAGGTAAAAATGGCCGTGCTTATCGGGATCGGTGCCGCCCGGGCACCCTGCCCTGCCTGAGGAGTTATCGCTACTGCCGCCGTCCGAACCGTTGCCGCCGTCGGCGCTCGATATTACCGACTGGCCGTGATGGCCATGCGCTGCAGTGGCTGAAAACGCCACCAGCGCGAACACACAGACCATTAAGCGTCTGCCCATTGCTGCCTCTCCCTTATTGAAATTCCCCACCCATCGCGTTGACGATGGGATAAGCCGTTACACCGCGATAAAAAACCGCTTTATCCGCAGGGAGTATAGGGTTAAGGCAGAGGGAAAGACAGGGCCGGTGTCTTCAGACATTTCGCACGCAAAATAGCCTTTATGCCGCGGTATGCGCTATCAGAAAATCAATCAGGGCTTTCACCCTTTTCGTTTTACCCGCGTTTTTCGGGTAATAGAGA
This sequence comes from Klebsiella sp. 1SOBk10mer, assembly GCF_046602535.1. Classification (NCBI taxonomy): domain Bacteria; kingdom Pseudomonadati; phylum Pseudomonadota; class Gammaproteobacteria; order Enterobacterales; family Enterobacteriaceae; genus Klebsiella; species Klebsiella sp. 1SOBk10mer. The sequence goes on along the minus strand of NZ_JBKIUP010000006.1, from coordinate 366,256 downwards.
TAAACCGGCGGATAGGTTTTCCAGTAGTCCTCCATCACCGGTAGAAACTGTTCACGATCGGGCTGTAGCCGCCAGATAGGTTCAAACAAGCGGCCAATCCCCAGTCCATGGCGGATACCGTCTGCCATGACGTCAATATCATTGCTGATTAACTGCCCCGGCATCTCCACGGTGAGTTGCTCGCCGTGGTCATTGAGGATCAGCGGGAGGATACGGTGGTTGGTAATAAAGCGATAGCCAATCAGCCGGTGATGGCTGAGATCGGCGGGCGACTCAGGCACGCCATATTCGGCCAGATAGGCTGAGGAGGCATATAACCCTTCGCGAAACGGTTTCATTAACGGGCGGGCGACCACCCCGCCTTCGAGAATATCGCCAAAGCGGATCCCAAGGTCGAATCGTTCTTCAATGATATTGACGGTACCGTCATAGACCGATATTTCCAGCTGGATCCCCGGGTATTGCTGACAGAAAGCCGCCATCGCCGGTTTAAGAATAAGCAGGTAGGCAAAGCGCGAGAGCGTAATTCTCACCGCCCCGGAGGGTTCCCGATTCTGATCGCGGAGGCTCTCCAGCGATGTTTCCAGAACCTCGACCGCCGCAGCGGTTTGCTCCAGCAACTGTTGGCCAGTTTCCGTCAGCTCGATTCGCCGGGTGGTACGCACAAAAAGCGGATGACCGATATGCTCCTCCAGCAACTTGAGGGCATTGCTAACAGACGGCGGCGTGATTTCTAATTTCCTCGCCGCGGCCGAGATATTGCCTTCGCGCGCAATGCTCTGAAAGATGCGTATTTGATTATAAAGTGCGTTATTCATAGCATCTCCTTGCGACAGTCTCGCCTGATTATTAAGTACAGGCTAAATATTCTTAAGTCAATGACCGCCTAATCTTCACTCCCTGTGGCTCGTATACTTTTGTCTCTTCCCGCTGATAACGACTTTCCGGAGACAACGATGCGAATTTTATGTCTGGATATCCCCGCGCCCGGCGCAACGCTGGAACACTATGCGCCGCACCTTACCGCGGAAGCCCTCCATGCCTGGGGGCTGTATAAATCTGGCTTTATCCGCGACATCTATTTCCGTCAGGACCGACCCGGCGTCGCTATTTTCCTAGAGTGCGACACCGTGGAAGAGGCGAATAACGTCATGGCCGAATTTCCGCTGGCGAAGGCGGGTTTATTAACCTTCGAGTGTATTCCACTCGGCTCGTTTATTAACTGGGAAAACCTCTTCTCTGCCGAATTTAAACCTCAGGAGTAACGATGAGAAAGCCTCATATCCTTATCGTTTCCGGGCATCCGGATCTTAACCATTCCATCGCCAACGCCACCATCCTCGATGAGCTGGCGACCGCCCTGCCTGATGCGGAAATCCGTCGTCTGGACTGGCTCTATCCGGACGGCAAATTCAACATCGCCGCAGAGCAGGAAAGCCTGCTGCAGGCGGATGTGATTGTCTGGCAGTTTCCCTTTAGCTGGTATGGGCTGCCCGGGTTAATGAAACAGTGGCTGGACGAGGTCTTTGTCCACGGCTTCGCCCATGGCTCAACGGCGAAACTGGGTGGTAAAAAGCTGATCCTCTCCTTCACCACGGGAGCGCCACAGACGCTCTATACCGCTGACGGTTTCTTTGGCTATGCCATTGAGGAGTATCTCCTTCCCTTCGAGACCACGGCCAGGCTGTGCAATCTTGAGCTGCTGGCGCCGGTTTATACCTGCGGCATTAGCTACGCCGACCGGGATGCCGACAAAATCGCTCAGCAAAAAACGCGTGCCCGGGAACACGCGGCCAGACTGATCGCACGGCTTAAAACTCTGGTGGAATAACCCAAAGGGAGAAAATAAAGATGCAGTATACCCGGCTCGGGAAGAGTGACTTACTGGTCTCCCGCATCTGCATGGGATGTATGGGGTTTGGCGATCCGTCAACGGGTCAGCATCGCTGGACGCTGGACGAAACAGCCAGCAGGGACATCATCCGCTACGCGCTGGAACAGGGCATCAATTTTTACGATACCGCCATCGCCTATCAGAACGGCTCCAGCGAACGGTACGTTGGCCGGGCGCTGCGGGAGATGGCAAAACGCGAGGATGTGGTGCTGGCCACCAAGTTTCTGCCACGAACCGCTGCCCAGATTGCCGGGGGGATCAGCGGAAAACAGGCGATCACCCGCTCGCTTGACCAGAGTCTGCGAAACCTCGGGATGGACTACATCGACCTCTACATTTACCACATCTGGGATTACAACACCCCGGTTATCGACGTGCTGGAGGCGCTGCATGCCGCTGTCGCCGCCGGCAAGGTGCGCGCGATTGGCATTTCCAATTGTTATGCCTGGCAGTTGGCGAAGGCGAACGCCCTTGCCGAACGCGAAGGGCTGACGTCCTTTGTTTCTGTGCAGAGCCACTACAACCTGATTATGCGTGAAGACGAACGAGAGCTGTTCGGGCTGTGCGCGGAAGATAATATCGCGATGACTCCCTATAGCGCGCTGGCCAGCGGCCGTCTCGCCCGCTTAGAAGGCCACACGCGGCGAGCGGTGGAAGATGATTATGCCCGGGGCAAATACGACCGCACGGCAGAGCAGGATCGGAGCATTATTGCCCGCGTCGCCGAACTTGCCGAACGGCATCAGGTCTCCATGACCGAAATTTCGCTGGCCTGGCTGCTGACTAAAGTCACCGCCCCGGTGGTCGGCGCCACGCAAAAGCATCATGTTGACGGCGCGGTCAACGCTGTAGCCCTTCAACTGAGCCCGGAAGAAATCCGCTATCTGGAAGAAGCCTATCAGCCGCACTTCCTCACAGGCGTGATGGCGCAAAACACGCCGCAAGCCAAAGACCATCCTCAGGTGTGGACGCGCTAACGATCCGCCCAGTGGATCGGAAAGGAGCAAATATGAAAAACGTGATTGCCGCGGCAGCCTTGTCGCTTGTGCTGTCTGATTTTGCTTATGCCAACGAACAAAGAGATGAAGCTATGATGAAAATTACCCCTTCTACCCTTACGGACGCTGATATTCAAGCGGTGTCGCCGGCGCTGGCGCGCTTCGGCCGCGAGGCCATCAGCAACGACCTCTGGCAACGTGACGCCCTGTCCGCCCGCGACCGTAGCATCGTGACCATGGCGATGCTGATTGCCCGCAACCAGCCAGGAGAGCTGAAGCACTATATTGCCGTCGCGCTCGATAGCGGCGTGACGCCAGCGGAAGTGTCAGAGATCATTACTCACCTCGCCTTCTACGCTGGCTGGCCCAATGCGATGTCAGCCGTCAGCGTCGCTAAAGCCATCTTTGAAGCCAGGGGCGTGACGGCAGAGTCCCTCCCCGCCGCCTCGCCGACGCTGCTGCCCCTCAATGAACAGGTAGAGAAACAGCGTGCAGACACCGTCGAAAAAAATGTCGGCCCCATTTCACCTGGCCTGGTTAAATTTACCGCCGACCCGCTGTTTCTCGACCTCTGGCAACGGCCCGCGCTAACGCCCCGCGACAGAAGCCTGGTGACGGTCAGCGCGTTAATCGCCGCCGGACAGAGCGCGCAGATTGGCTGCCACCTAAACAGAGCCATGGATAATGGGCTTTCGGCTGAAGAGGCCGGAGAAGTGGTTGCCCAGGCGGCGTTCTACGCGGGATGGCCAAATGCGTTTACCGCTGCTCCTGTGGTCGGTGAGGTATTGCGATCGCGCGAGAGCAAAACTGAATAAAAAAGAATAAAGGACAGGGAAGCTGTCCTTTATTCGTCGTTAATTGTTAATTTAAAGGTACCACGAGGGCTTTCGATTAGGTCTCACGGAAAGAACATAAACGGTCTATCGAAGTATGGAGACTTCGATCGTGAATCTGTTCAGATCGCTCATTGAGAAAATTTCCGTTCCGTATGCCGTCATGAGTCTCATCCTTTGAAAGCAGCGATCGCTGTGGCGAGACTGTAGCGCGGACATGTCTATTTGGTCAGGCCATGACTGACCTCCCCCCACCGCATATCGCAAGAATTTGCTTTCTCAGCCAGCGGTGACCGGGGTCGCGTTCCATCCTTGGGTGCCACATCTGCGATACCGTAATACGACGGCTTTTGAACGGCAGCTCGAAAACGTGTACCTGGTCCGTTACCTGCTGATTGAGTAAATAGAGTGCGGGTATCATGGCGATAAGATCCGATTCCAGCGCCACGGACAGTGCTGTCGGAAATCCCGGTACGACGCTCGCAATTTTACGTTTTGTCCCCAGTTCGGCCAGCGCATCGTCAACGGATCCGTGCAACGCGCCCTCGGGTGACGCTACCACATGGCCCCAGGCGACATAATCACCCACGCCTATTTCTGCCTGCTTAGCCAGCGGGTGCCCTTTACGCACGACGCCAACAAACCGATCCTCAAACAGTCGTTGCAGCCGTATTTCTGGCCCCATATTACTCTGAACGCCAATCTCCAGATCAACCAGCCCTTCCCGAAGATAGCGCGACGTTTTTTCCGGCTTAGGCGCGAAGCGTATACAGACGTCAGGCGCGGCGTCGGCAACCGCTGCGATGAGCGCAGGCCCAAACGCCACCACAAAACCATCGTTTGCCCTGATGGTAAAAAGACGCGCCAGACTTCGCGCGCAGAACGTTTCCGTTGAGGGCTGCAATACTGCCCTGGCCTCGTGCACTGCACGCCTGGCGCGATCCCGGGTCGCTTCGGCCCACGGGGTCAGTACCATGTTACGCCCGGCGCGCACCAGAATCGGGTCTCCTGTGACATCGCGTAATCTGCTTAATGTTCGGCTCATGGCCGAGGTGCTGAGGTTCAGACGACGTGCCGCACCTGCGACACTCGCTTCACTCAGCAATATGTCGAGAGCTACCAGCAAATTAAAATCGGGATCAGACATTACCCTTTCTCCCAGCACATTAAGATAAGGCGTTTGATGCAACAATAAAGTGAAAATAGTGCGCCTTCCGCCTGGTAAAAGCCATCTTTATAGTTTTGTCATCCATACACTCTTTTCAGAGGACAAATGATGACGCTCTTTTCCAGCCAACCCGGCGACGAAGGACTGCCTGGCCCGGCGCGCGCACGGGTGATGGCCGCAATCATGACCACCACCTTAATGGGCGTGTTTGATGGCACCATGATCAACATTGCCCTGCCCTCAATGGCTCAGGAGATGCAGGTACCTGCCGGTATTGCCGTCTGGTTCGCCAACGGGTATCTGCTGGCGGCTGCGATGACGCTGGCGATATTCGCGGCGCTTGCGGCCCGTCTGGGTTATCGCCCTGTATTTCTGGCGGGCCTGACGACCTTTACCCTGACATCACTGGGTTGCGCGCTGGCGAATAAGCCCGAAGTGCTTATCGGTATGCGCGTGCTTCAGGGGATCGGCGGCGCGGCAACGCTGAGTATTGCCCCCGCAATACTCAGGTCCGTATTTCCCGGACGATTACTTGGCCGCATTCTGGGGTTCCATGCCCTACTCATTGCCTCCAGCTCCGCTATCGGCCCGGTATTGGGTGGTACGATCCTTCACACCCTGAGCTGGCAATGGCTGTTTGCGATAAACGTTCTTCCCGGCACCCTCGCCTTACTGCTGGCGGTCAGAGCGCTGCCGCGGGATGCGATCCGTATGCAGGCGCCCTTCGACACCCTGGGCGCCATATTGTCGGCGTTGCTGTTGGGTTCGACGATCATGGCGGCGAACAGCCTACAGAACGCCACTTATCAATTCGGCAGCCTTTGCTGGATGGCTCTCGCTGCGCTGAGCGGCATGGCTTTTATCTGGCAAATCCGCCGCACGGGTCATCCCTTACTGCCGCCGACCATGTTTAAAAATGAACGTTTTACCCTCGCGGCCTTCACGTCGATGATTGCTTTTGTCAGCCAGGGGATCACCTTTATTGCGCTACCCTTCCTGTTTCAGAGCGAATACGGCTACAGTCCGGTAGTGTCTGCCCTGCTGTTTACGCCGTGGCCATTAGGGATCGTGGTGATTGCGCCGCATGCAGGCCGTTGGGCGGACACGATATCAGCCCCGGCGATATCCACTCTGGGGCTGGTGATATTTGTCGTCGGTTTGATCCTGCTGGCGACGTTACCCGCCAGCCCTTCAATGTGGGATATCTGCCTGCGAAGTCTGGTGTGCGGAATAGGGTTTGGCTGCTTTCAGAGTCCCAATAACCGGGAAATGCTCTCAAACGTTATTCGTGAGCACGCGAGTTATGCGTCCGGTGTTTTATCCATTATGCGCACTTTCGGGCAGTGCCTGGGAGCCGCCACTGTAGGCGTTCTGCTGGCAGCAGATGAAAGGGCAATTCATGTTGCGCTGTGGAGCGCCGCCGCGGCCTCTGCAGTATCGGTCGTCGTCAGCGCGAGCCGGTTGCGTAAAATCACTCATCCTGCGGAAACAGGATAAGTGCGAAAATATCACTAAACGCTACGACTCCAGCGCCAGCAGCGCAAAACGCCGATCCGGCAACCAAAGTGGAGTCCTCCGTCGGAGTTCAATAGACTAACAGAAAGCTATAACCGCTTATTTTTCAAGGGAAAATTGAATTGGGTAGACTTCAGGAGACTTGAAATTGGAGCGGGCGAAGGGAATCGAACCCTCTCGTCTAACCCTATGAATTGTGAACCAAAATAAGTAATCGCGGTACTTATCCCGGTAGTTGGTAGCGGTAGATTACAAGGTAATTACCATGCCAATCAAGAAGACTTCTTACCTTTATGCAAACAAGGATGGGATATTCATTTTTCAAATCTATGTCCCGGTGTACATGCGCCACTTGTGGGGCGGGCGACGTTCGCTCAAGAAATCGACAGGCACACGGGACATCATGCAAGCTCGCATTTTCCGTGACCAATATCTATTAGAGTTCCGCAAGCTACAGCTCATGATGAAACCGGATAACCCTATTGCCCGGATTCATTCCGCTGTAACAGATCTTCACTTGCTGGCGGGGGTATCCAGCAGCATTACCACACCCGCAACTATTCCAACAGAGCGGGGAAAACCAGCATCACCAAAATTGACAGATGTCAGTAAAGAATATGCAGAGCAATACAAAGATCGGCGCTCTTATTCCACTCTGAGTAAATCAGTTCGCGCTGTATCGGCATTTACTAATTCAATTAAGCGTCCAGCCATTACAATAAATGGAATCGGGCGGCGGCTCGTCTCTGACTTTCTGGAAGCGAACCAAGATAAGTTTTCCCGACAGACGCTGCAAAACTGGTTAACCTGCTTAGGGACGCTGTATGACTTCGCTCGGCGTAAATATGACAATATCGCCCCTGATAATCCCTTTCACGGCCACAATCTGGAAGCTCGCCAGACGAACGAAAGTTATCAACCTTTTGAACCACACCAGCTACAGGCATTAATAAAAGAGGCAGGTAGCGAGATACGAGACGTAATCATAATCGGTTTGTATTCCGGTATGCGTCTCGACGAAATCGCCAGCATCAAACGGGATGAGATTATCAAAGTTGAAGGGGTACGCTGCTTCTACGTCAGCAAATCTAAAACTAAAGCGGGTATAAGGCACGTCCCCATACACTCGTTGTTAATCAGCATCGTTGATAAATACCTTGCACAGAACAACGGCGAATACCTGCTGCCCCAATCGAACAAGATTAAACGTGCCGATGGTAAGCGCGGCCCGTGGTACTCACAGGCATTCACACGGCTACGTCGTCGTGTGCTGCCAGCGGCCACAGATCGCCAGTGTTTCCATTCGCTGCGCGGTCACTTCATCACCTGCTTAGATAGGGCTGGCGTACCAGAACAGCGGATAGGTACAATCACAGGGCACACCGAACAAAAGGCCAAAACTGAAGCATTCAGGACATATAGCAAGGGAGCGGGGATGAAAGAATTAGTCCAGTATATTGAATGTGTCTATTATGACGGCTTCTGAATGTAAGGGGGGATAGCCCCCCTTTAATTATTTGTCCCACTCAGTCAGAATTTGGTTGCTAACTTCATCCGAGAGATTGTACCAATAAGCCGAGTTGTTAGTTGCGTCTACAACAATAAGTTTGTCATCACTATCCATCACCGCCCTTACAATTTTGGCTGCATCCTCAGCAGAATAATTATCATTAACATACCAGTTCGACTCAGTTGCTACAGCCCAATTCCCTAAAGATTTAATTGCATCATACACAGCCGCATAATCTTTCGTTTTAATGAGGTCGTAAGTAATAAATAAATTATTAGCCATGAATTTTCTCCCAAAGGGCTAAGAAAAATAAAGCGCCCCGGAAGGCGCTCACATATCAATGGTCTTTAAGCCATGCCTGTACTTTCTTAGCCGAATGACCTACGGCCTGTACGGCTTGAATAAGTTTGGCCTCACTAACTCCAAACTTTTTAGCCCAATCACGTCTCTCGTAATCCTGTTTGATACTTATTAAATCATTGTCAGGTGTACCGATTTTGGTCTTGTCATCAGCCATTTTACTGATTCCTCGAGATACAGGCTTATGCCTGCTCACTAGTTATATGACTCCTCTGCCGTTTCGTAAATGATCAATAATCAAACAATTGACACTGATCATCAAACCAGTAAAAGCCTTTAACTCTGCGCAGGGTAGATGACGCTGACCCCCTTATATTGCTGGCGGTAGTTCAATAACATTGAACTCATGAGGGCGGGTGAAAGGCCACATAAACGCCCAGCGTGGTAGCCACCCTCAGCCGCATTAGCGGAACGATGCACCACAGCACGCACGTGCCCGGTTCGATGGCAGTGATCTAGCACGGCAGACGCAAGGCGCAGCGGTTTACCTGTCACCGCACAGCGTCGATATTGATAATTCCACAGGAAGACACGGACAGCGGCCACGTCAGCGCGGCGCAGCTCCAGCTGCCCGGAACCATTCAACAGGAAGCGATACACATCTTCAAATACATTGGCATTTGTAATCCGCTCTACCAGCGGCATGTTGCCGAGGTGTTCCAGATAGCCCCTCATAGCTTTTCTTAATACCCGGTCTGTCCGTGTAACCATGATTCAAAGTCTCCATTGTCAGATGAAGCCCGCCTAAAGGCTTCATATTCTTCGCGCTGGCGTTGGCGTACCAAAGCATAAAGCTCGGCGGCCATCGCATTAACACGTTCGTCACTGATACCATTGCGGCGCATCAGCCCCAGCAGCTTACGAAATTCAGCTTCCAGCTCAGGCTCTCCGGTATCCATTACCCACTGTTTCAGGTCAGCGAGTGCGCCAGTCATTGGCGGCGGCTCGATGTACCGCCATCTTAATTTAATCGTCAATGCCATAAGCATTCCTCTTTATGCCGTTTGCTCTCGCTTCATTGGCTTGTTTAAGCGTCCTTCCTTCGATAGCGATAGCCAGCCGTTCCTTTTGCTTGCCCGCCAACCGCAAGGCACTGTCTCTCCAGCAGAGCAGAAAGAAGACGGTCAGCACCTGTTTATTATTCCCCCCCAACAGTTCGCTAAGTCCTTGCTCAGTTAAAATCCTGTGCCACACAGCAGCGTGCGCCGTTGGGTGCTCAGGCACGGACACACCGAGCGCGTCTCCAATCTGCGACATGAGCTCATCCCCGTTGCCCGGGCGCAGCCGTGGCAGTGAAACACAGCTAGCTTCGGCCAGCAGTTCGGCGTAACACTGGCGGAGTGGGTCGTCTTCGGCCAGCGGCTTAACAGGCGGAGGGAGTTCCGGCACCGGGTCATCAGCTTCAACAGAATCCGGATCATCGACAGGAGCGTCCACGACAGGGGCGGGCGCGGTGCGGCGGTTCCCCTTCCGGCTGGGCTTCCGCACTTTTGCGGTGTCGCGCTCTTCGGCTGTCACCAGCTTGAGGTTAATCAGTCGGTTATCAGCCTTGTTGCCGTTGATGTGCAGAACCTGTGCCCCGCTGGGGATTTCGCCATGAGCAATCGCCCATGCTGCCCGATGTGCAGACACGGCGTTACGCCTCCCATCAACCCGGACAGATACCCTGCGGCTTCTATCGGGGGCAATGAATGTATCGGCCAGCTCCCCGGCGCGGTCGCGCCGCTTGCCTTTGGCGTGCGTCAATCGGCCAGTCTCGACCTCGTATGTGAACAGCTCCCGCAACAGCGCGGGGTTTTCGTAAGGCTTCATCGTGTTCCCCGTTAGGTAGCTTGCAATAAATCGGCTGGCGTTGAGGGATGGTATCTGGCTTTAGCTTTTAGATAGGCAGCACGCGCCGCCGCTTCGGTAGTAAATAAGCCGAGGTGATGGCGAACGCCACCGACGCGAATGTAAGCTTCCCATCTGCCAGAGCAGACATGATGGCTATATCCCTTGGCTTTGCGGTAATTGTGCTGGTTTTCTTGTGGCGTAACCGTGCGGAGATTGACAAGGCGGTTGTCATCGCGTACTGCGTTGATATGGTCGATTTGCATCCCCGCACGGATACTGCCATTAGCAATGATGAAGGCGACACGGTGGGCGTATAGCGCATGAGATTGCCCATTGATGCGGACAGATACGCGCCTATATCCGGCGCTGTCCGTTACCGTGTCGGCCAGTTCCCCGGCTTTGGCGTAAAGCCGCTTGTTGTCTCCAATCCTGTCCACTGCGTGAAATAGGCGGCCAGTATCCATATTGTACCGAAATAAAGAACGCAACAGCTCCGGGATATAAACATTGTCAGCCATAGAAATAGCTCCCGCGCCAGCGTTAGCCAGTGCGATTTATGGAAAGGGGAAAAGAGAATGAGACGAATCAAGCAGCAGCTTTTTCAGCCGCGATCTCAAGAATCAGGCCGATAAGCGCGAAGGCAGGCCAGTGGGGATTAAGCTCGTGCAGGTGCGCAACGCCTCCACCAAAAGCGTCGCGCATATCAGCACCAGAGATACCCGCGCGTTTGGCCGCCCGGCGCAGCAATCGCAGCTCGGAGCCGGGAACATACGCCGAGGGCATACGCACGCCGAAACGTGAGGCGAGCCGCCGCCAGTGCGCTTCGTCAGCAAAGTCCTGTTTAAGCTGGCTGGCGTTGGCTTTCCAGTGTTCAATCTTTGCGCTACGGGCAGCCCTAGCCGCTGCCACGTTTTCAGGTGTCAGTAAGGTCATTGTCAGATCTCAATGCAAAGTGGGTTTATGTGTGGTGTTTGAGAGGCAATTTCGCGTTTTACAGGCGCAGGTATACGAATGCACATCTGGCGATGTACAACGCGATTCAGGCTCTAAAACGTAAGGTTAAGGCGTGGGAAAGGCAGGACAGGCGATTGATTAGCGGCCAGCGCGTTTGCCAAGGGAGCCCTGAGCAACCAGAGCGCGGTATTGTTCATCATACTGGCGATGGCCGGGGCCATATCCTGATTGCTGCGCCCACTGCGAAAGCTGGTCATACGCTGTAATAAACTCGGCATGAGACATACCGACAGGTTGCGCGGCAGGCTGGCCGTATGGGTTCCCCTGCGATGGAACATAACCAGTCGCAGTGCCTGCGGTCATCCTCTCTTGTAGGTACTGAACTGCCCGCTGCATCTGCGCAGGGTCGCCAGACAACACCATCCGCTCAAGGGTAGATTGCGTCCCGGCGTCGAGCGTGCCAGCGTACTGCAACATAGCGTCAACTGTCCCCTGCCCTAGCTGGCTTTCAATGGACTGGTGGAACTGTCCCATTAGCCCTTGCAGCTCGGCGGTATACTCGACAGCAGTTCCATCCATTAGGGATATAGTATCGCCCACCTGCGCCCCGGCGCTGTCCACGTTCTGATCTTGTTGATTAGCAATGTTGCCATTATTCCATTGGTCGCCATCATTGCCGTTAACAGGCTGGGTACGGAGGAAATCAACATCAGAAGGGGCGGAGCTAAAGCGGGATGCGCCATTGTCAGCGCCCACAGGTGCGGCCATGTATGGCGATTGCTGCGGGGCAGCATCAGCACCGGAAAGGTACGGATTAACATACTGATCAGACATAAATTATTCTCCTGATAATGCTCTAAAGTCGTGAACCTGCGCTAACAACAGCATATGAACAGGCACACATCGCTCCGGCAGTTTGCGTACACCGTGATACGCTTTCCCCATATCCTGACGGTCGACCTGATAGGCGCGGGCAAGGTCTGCCTGACTCACCTCCAGTGATTCAGAAATCAGCTTTAATTGTGCAGCCCAGTCTGTATTCTTGCGTGGCGGCAGCAATACGATAGTTTTGCTCATGGTAATTCCTCGTTAAAGTAATCCACGTTTACGAAGCCAACGACGCTCACCAACGGGGCCGCGCGGACGTTGTTTCGGGTTCTGGTTAGGTGTTTGGATGGGGTCGATTCCCCCGGCGGCGGTCAGGTTCCGCGTCAGTACATCCCAGCCCCGCGACTCTATCGGCGCGTAGCCTTCGCGTTGTTCGTCAAGGTTCACATAGAGTTCGGGATTAACTGCGGGATGTAGTGGTTCGTTCTCTACCATCACTTAGCCCCGAATCGCGTGTTAACGTCTTCCAAAATATCTGGATAAGACCACTTGCTACGCATCAGGCGCAGGACATGAGCAACAGCCTCAGCAGAGATCCCAAGCTCCTCAGCGATCTCGGTTTGTTTCCAGCCGAAGCGCTCAAGCCTGTGCATCTGATCGAGGTCGGCGCCCAGCAGGCGGCGCATCGTCTGCGGTTTCTCAGGCTTTGCTTTAACTGCTTTCGGCATCGGGTGGGTGTGGGCGTTGCTAAAGCGGGAATGGACGATAGCCAGCACAGTTTCAGGCCGAATTAGAAAATCGCGTGCAATGGCATGCGTAGTGTCCCAGTGGCCGCGCCCCGGTTTCCAGCGCTTACGGATGGCGTTGTATTCCTCCAGCGTAATAGCGGCTTCATCCCGCCACTGGTTGGCAAGGTCGGCTACGTAAACGCCGCTCAGCACCGCCTCAACATCCACCGGGTCAAATCCGGTTGCCGCGACAACTTCCTCTACATTTAGAAGATCGCGCTTAACAAGGGTATTGATGCGCTGGATATCGGTCAGGCTCAGAACTGTCATAAGGTAAAGTCTCCATCGAAATTGATTTGATCTTCAATCAGCGTGCGAATAAGTAGCAGACTGGAAGCGGTATGTGTCCCAGACTTGCATGCGTCGTCGTACATGGCACGGGCTACGCGCTGGTATTTCTCCGGCAGCTTAACGAACCATTGCCGAAATTGTTCAGGGGTCATTGGTCGTCATCCTCCAAGAACACATTGTTAAAAGTTGTATCCGGTGAATCGGCGGCATTCTGCTTGAGGAAGTTGACACAGGATGACAACTCAGCCGCAGCCATGCGGGACTCTCCCGCCTCATCCTCCCTAAGTCGGCGAGTCAGCGCCCCCAGCAGCAGGGTTTTTAGTTCCCATGTTCCGGCTTCAAATTCAGATTTAGTCATTGGTGGTTATCTCCAATTAAGCCCATTGCACGCAGATGTTGAATTACCTCAGCATGTACTGGTTTTGGTAAATACAGACGGCGCTGCACAGATTGGAGGATTTCTGCGGGCGTCTTAACTGCAGGGTGAGCAGCCCCATTAAAAACCTCATGCGCCATGCGCCACGTCGGCCAAACGCGAGAGCCATCCCCCCGGTGGCGGAATCTGTTCAATATCGCAGCTAGGCACTCCCACGGCTCACAGTCATTCAGTAGGCAATACCGCTGTAGTGGGGAGCCTACCCGGCGCAAAACGGCCTCGCGATTGAGGGCGTGAACATGGCGTGACGCCAGTCCGTCAAATGAATACCCGTTCAGGGCAAACGCAAGTTGGGCATTAAGCAGGGCGTCAGAACGCCCCGCGCGCTGCAGCACGGTTTCATCAGGCATAAGGATTTCTCCAGAAGGGAATTTAAACAGGTGAGTCGGTCAACTCAGAGGAAACGGGAGATGTAGTCCCAGTTGCAGTTTTCAGGGCGGTAGAAGTAAGCAAGCTCATCAGGCGCAACATCCAGCGCCAGCGATGACCACAGCAGAAAAGCGCGGGCAGGTTCCCCATCGCGCCCGGCTCGTCCAATCATCTGAACGAGATCAGGCAAATCATCGGGGACGTATGTCACGACAACGTTACGGATATCAGGAACATCAGCACCCAGCCCGAAGGCTTTAGTAGCAATAAGAATCGCGCCCGGCGTAGAGGCAAACCACTCAGCGTTTGCGTGGCGTTCCTCGTTGCTCAGGTGCATCGTCTTCGAGTGATACGGCCGCGCCCGGTCGCCCAAGAGTTTCAGGTACGCCCGCAACGTTTTAAGGTCATTGACGAGAATAAGCGTCTTCTCTTCTTTCGGCAGAGCCTCGACCAGCCCAATAGCCGCTCGGAAACGTTCGCGGCACTGTCTGACTGGCGTCAACTGGATATTCTCGCGAGCAACATCAGCGCGGAATGTTACGTAATCGCCACGGCAGCCAAGCGACTCCATTAAACTGCGCTCATTTTCGCGTAGCAGCGTAGCCGTAAACACGCAGCGTTGAGCCGAAGGAAAGGCATTCTGTAGTGTGTGCTGCATTGCGTCGTAAGCTGGGCGGAAATCCCAGTCTTTGACCGTGTGTGCCTCATCGATAATAAAACGATCAACGCCATAAGCCATCAGCGCTGCGAGAACCTGACTCGACGGAACCAGATGTTCAGGCGAAACAACAGCAACCCGGAACGCCCCGGCTGCTAGTCCCGCCAGTTGTTGTGCGTTGCGGTGCCTCGGTAGCTTATCGCCAAAGGCCACAGCGTGAATGCCAGCCTCCCGCAACTGGCGGAGAATCTGACGCTTAAGGGTATTAGTAGGAACCACGATTACAGACAGGCCAATGCCAGCGCGGGACTCATAAATCAATGGATAAGTGAAGGCTGCGCTTTTGCCATACCCGGTAGGCAGAACGGCAAGCACATCACTGCCACGGGAAAAGATCGCATCAGCAACAGACAACTGCCCCGGCCTCCACTCCAGCCCATCGGGTGGCAGCAGGCTAACGCGCGCGTTTCGGTCACAGCGAGCCAGGGGGCGGAACTCATACGGCGTAGTATTCAGTGACGGCACAGACGACAATGCAGCCAAGCCGTTCGGGTCACAATGACGATTTGTACTGTTAAATTTATCCTCGGTAGGTTTCGACTCTCCGCACCACAATTGACGAAACTCCGCTGAGTCCCCGTAGCGTTTGAAATCTGAATTGCGCATCGCTTCCAGTTTATTCATGCCCCTGTTGATGTGGTGTATAGTCTTCTCATCACAAATCAGGAACTCGCGGCAGGCTTTGAGAAAAGCATTCTGCCCGGTTGTCGATGCCGGAACGGCGTGCTCGCGCGGTTTCAATGCGGCATCATCTACGCGAACACCGGGAAAATCTGGCGGCAGCGGGTCAGCATAACGAGCAGGCTTCTTGTTTAACCACAGCTCCAGCTCAGCGCATCGGCAATGAATTGCGTCACCGGGCTGGATGACTTGCCGCAACCCCGTGTCGGAACGCTGTTTTTGCTTCTTCGGTTGAACACCGTGCAGCGTTCGCCACTCCCGCAAGGTCATCGCGGAGCCATCTGCATTGTAATAAAACTCTTCGGTCTTCGTGTTGTAGGCCGCTTTAACGGGTTTACGCTTTACGGGACATATCTTGGAACGCCGAATAACAATCCCGTCAGCAATCATCTGCTGTACATCTGCGTTAGCGGTATTGAGCGGTTCGGCGTCAGCGGCCAGCGCCAGCAGGCGGCGTAGATTCGTTGGCATGGTGAAATCTCCAGAAAATAGGGGTAGGTATTAGCTCAGGTTGGGGCGGCGGTACAGGTGCGGCAGACTCTCTGCCCTTATAGAGGTTTCGTGGCAGTGGTTGCGCCGGGGGTTCTATCTGCCTTAATAGATGCTCTCAAAATCGGAGAGTCTGTCGCGCTTCGGGCGCTGTTCTTTCTCCTGTATAGTCGCTTTAATCTGTTCTTTTTTCGACCAGCACCTCGCAAAACCTTGTCGCGCATGGGCTAGGCGCGTTTGACAGAGCAGCTTTATGTAGGTTCAAAAGCGGGAAAATAGTGTTTTAACTCTCCTGATTAGTAGCCTTTAAAATTAAAAACATAAGTTACTGATATCAATAGATAATTAGGAAAGTGTCTATAGTGATATAGTATCGCTAGATACGCAGAGCGAGCGCGGCGCAGCCGAAACAAGCGAGCGCGGAACGTCAACGGATGGAATCCGACAGGATGACAGACGGCAGACAGTGAACGCAGTAGGACAGTAACAGACAGTAGACCGTGACGGCGTGCCATAGTTGGCAGTAGCACAGCAGGCAGTAAGACCAATGACCAACGGCTAAGACCTGAAAGGAAACGAACAAGGAAGATGATTGAATGCTACAGAAATGAATTGAAGATGTTATGAAGAATACCGTACCGATATCAGGATAAGATTGAATACAGAAGTAATACCGATACAGAGTACCGTTCCACTATACATCCCCGCCGCGTTGCCTGCCACGGCAAGCACGGTTGCGTAGAGTGGCCGAGCATCAGCAGCGGACGCAGGCCGATGAATGAGCCGAAGGTGAATGAAAGCGGACTGGCGGACGCGAGAAGCGCAGCCAGTGGTGAGCGTGAAGCGATACACTGATTAGGAGATGGGGATGTAGGGGAAGAACCCTTTTTTGTACATGTATTTCAAATGCAACTTTAAAGATACTACTAACGTGTTGACCAGCTTCAAATCTAGCTTAGTGATTGGACAACGCAGCCTTTGATCCCTTCCCCTGCCCCATCCCTCGAATTGTTCAGTGATAAATCACTTTCACAATCTGATCTCGATGCTCATCGTCTGGCACGGCTAAAGCCCCGCCACCTCTTCACATCGAGAGCCGCGAGTAAAACGAAAACACGTTACAAATCATAGCATTACGACATCACGCATAACATAACTATCTGATATCAATACAAAAGCTGTAGGTCATCCATCACCCACAGCCCAGTAACGGCCAGTGCTGACACCTCATTTGGCTGTAGGTTAAACAACAAATACAGCTCACCACCACCACAAACAGCAGTCAAAAGCCCAGCCCCGTATTCACGCTCCAGCACCACTGGATTTACATCAGGGTTTAGCAGTCCACCGCGTATCATGCTCACCGTTCCCAGCTAACATGCCGTTTGATTACCTACCTAGTACCCGAAACGCTGTATTCAGACGCTCGCCATTGTACCGCTACGCCACTGCATTAATCGTGGTTCACCGTTGGCTTATGGTGACGCTACTCACCATCCCGCCCAGCTCCGATTGCACCGGATACCCAGCAGGCCGTGACACTTGAGGCGGCCAGTTTGCCTTTTCATTTAGCCATCTAGAAGTCCATAAAATCACACTGCATATCGTATGTCAACAGGAAGCAGCCACGATTCAGACGCTGGCGGCCAACTCTCGCTTGATGCGGTAGAACGTTGCCCGGCTTATCCCGGCAGCTTTCATGATGCGCTCCGGTTTCACACCCTGCGCCAGCATTTCCCTGACGGTCTCGCGAGCGGCGGCATCCTTCTGACTCCCACGATAAAGCCCCTCAGCTTTGGCTCGTTCAATGCCCTGCCGCTGGCGCATCAGTCGCGTCTCGTAGTCCACGCGAGCCATTGTAGCGAGAATATCGATCAGCATTGCGTTAACGGCTCTGAGGATGCCGCTGGTTAGCTCTGACGCGGTTTCGTTCAGCAACTGCCACGAGGTTGGCAGGTCAACGGCGACGATCACCAGCCCCTTATCCTGAATCCTCTGTTTCAGTGTTGCCCATTCCTTTTGAGTCAGGCGGCTTAGCCTGTCTATGCTTTCAACAAGTAGAACGTCGCCAGCCTCCGCCTCACCCAGCAGGCGCATCAGTTCAGGACGCTCCAGCCGCGCACCGCTGGCGTTCTCGATGTATCGCGCAGCAATAGACCAACCACGCTCATTAGCGAAATCCTCCAGCGCAGGAACGGCACGGTCGGCGTGTTGCTCGGCGGTGGATGCCCTGGCATACAGACGAACGTTATTCATGATTCCCCCTCCAAATCTCAGTGAAGTATCACATCCCGACATGAAGGAGATCACACTTAAAAACCGTGGTCAATAGGGTATGAAATAAATTTGATTGCGACAGCGGCGGCACATCACAATGCGGTATACCCAAACGAGACAGATACAAGCGCAGGCAAGAGCAGCACCCAGCATCAACGCAAAGTGCTTTAACAGTGGAGATTCAGGAGTGATTTAGCGTTTAAAGAGAAGAGTAACCCTAACCCATAGCCTCATGATCAGAACGCGAAACAGGGTCATAAACGCCACAGAGGAAGGCAAATCGATATACAGCCCGCCCAGCCTTCGGCTGGGAGAGGCGCACGGGGGAAGTTGAAGCCTTAACCGTCGAGGGAGGCGCGACCATAAGCGTGCAATTTTTCAAGCCGGGAATATCTGTAATAGCTTTAGCTACAAAGGACTCAATACATACTACTCACCCGTCATGGTTGACTTGTGACCACAGATTATTCAAGCTGCGAAGCTACTAACTATTATGCTGATGGTTGAATGGAGAGTTTTCAGGAATGGAAAGATATCGCCCGCATGGTCGTACCGTAACCACTTTAGAAGCAGATGTACTTAAACTTCGAGCGCTAGAAATGGTGTTAATGCTTTTCTATGTAGAAAACCTTAAAGGTTTTATTATCAGTTCTGTCAAACTTACAAAACGCCTAAGAAAAATTCCTGATAACATAACTCCAGAAACAAATAACGAAGAGCAAATTAGTTTTAAAAAAGCACATGAATTACTCATTTTAGAAGGTGTCATAACACAAGAAGAAAGCGTACAACTGAAAGAAATGATTGACTACCGTAATACTATAGGCCATGAGATCCATAAAATAACCATAGACATTGGAGCATATTCAAATCTGGCAGAGTATGACCTCCTTAATGGACATAAAATAGCAAAATATGATTACTCAGCAGTCCAACGCATACAAAAGTTTAGAAAGAATATAGAAAGAAAAATGATGGAAAAGTCATTTTGCTTTGAGTTATCTTTCAACACATTGGCATTTGACGCCGCAGAGCAAGCATACCTTAAGGAGATTAAGCGGTTAAAGAAAAAGGTTAACGCTGGGATTGATAAGCTGAATGTTACTATAGAAACCACAAATAAAATAATCCGCAACATTCCACGGGAAGTTATGGATACTATACAACCCGGCCATCCGAAAAACACAAAAAATAATGGCACATTCAGCGCGGAAGGTGCGAAAGGAATACTCATGCTCTATGATGCAAAAGCAACGCCGCTCGCTGCCTCCTATATAATGAGGGTATCATACCGTACAGCTTCAAAATGGTATAAAGAATGGATTAAAAAGCAGACAAGAAAATAAAATAAGGCTGATAAAAACTCAAACAGCATACCAACCTTATTTATAGTTTATTTTATTTTTTATCTGTTATCGCAGGAACACCCTTAATAGTAAATCTTTTTTTATTGTTAAAGTACAATGGAGATTTAAAATAAGGCCCTTTGTTAACCATAACAGCAGTTTCTATTAACTCATCTATGGCTTTTTCAAGGCCATCTTCTTTAAAGGCAACAGAATCCTCACCTTTAGGATACCCCTCGGTTTCGACTACGCATTCAATTGTAGGGTGCTTAACACAATCAATTAAATAGCTTTCGAAGGCATCGCGAGGCAAAACCAAACCAAATTCCCGCCACGCATATTTCCTACCCCAGTAATAACCGTCTTCGGATTGATATTTTACCCGCGAGTCATTCTTTCCTTTATTTTCATCATGTTTTTGTTTTGACATATTACGAGCATATAGATAGCTAAAATCTTTATCCAAAATGGACGCCTTGGATAGACAGGATAGGTCAACTACCTTACAGCCATTTTCCTCGGTGAAACCAATGTTATATCGTTCTCCCTCAACGATGATATCTTCGAAATTAGCTTCAAACTGATATGTTGTATCAGTTGTTGCAGGTTGAAAAGTATGCAAAAATCGACCATTGCCAAGGTCAAGTTTCTGATAATTAGTTGCAATCAAATCATGAATTGTTTTGAGGTCACGTGATTTCATAATTCTATCCTTATCGAAAATATTTTCATTCAAATAAAAACGACAACTCAAACTACAAAATTATAGATTAACAACAAGGTTAAATAGATCGAGAAGAAATTTGCATCTTCTTATGACCAGAATAAACATGTGTGCATTCATTAGTGTGTTTATCAATCATATAACAATCATAAATAATATCTCTTGATGTTGTGATTGATTTAACTTCGGATAACTCAAGGTTAGTCAAAAAATTATCATGTTGATCTTCTATATATTCCTTATCGACCAGATAATCATTAACAGCTTTCAGAAAAAAATCATGTCTATAGCAGACAGAAATAGGCAAATCGAACTCTACAATTTGCTTTGAACAAGCGTCATCGCTCCATACAGCAACTTCTACGCAATTCATATAGCCTCCCAGATATTTGATTTGTCAATCAGATGATACCGCAATTTTTTTTAAATAAAAGAAGTCAATAAGCCCCGTTGGTGGTAAGACAACAAACGGAGCGTCTGGCGACTTCATCAGGGTTATGTCAGATAGTGAGGCTTATCAGGATGACCATGTACCCAAGGGGAGCGAGGCCGAACCGCTGGCAGAGCTTGCATATGGTCTGCAAGTACCGTGACCACCATAAACCTGTTTATCCCCTGCGGCGTCTCGCGACGGCGACAGAACGGGGGCATCGGGCAAAAATGCGCTTCACTAAAAGTTTCAGGGAATCATGCCGGGTGCGCGGCTTTCTGTTCATGTTGGGCTATCGCGGTATGACAAGTGGAACGACCGCCAGCGCTTTGCTAAACTCCCTGTTCACCGTTCAACAAATCGCGGCAACTATCAGGGTAAATAGCGGTACTTTGGTCACATCACCTCAGAGGCAACTCATTGAGTTATAAGGCTTTTGAAGGGCTGGAGCGGGCGAAGGGAATCGAACCCTCGTATAGAGCTTGGGAAGCTCTCGTTCTACCATTGAACTACGCCCGCGAAGAGGTGCGAGAAGCATTATAGCCCTTACGCACCCTGTGACAAGCCTGCCGGATGCTGACTGGCGATAAAATAACCTTTTAGCACTTAGGTTTACTTCCCTGCGGCGGCAGGTAACGCAGCGGATCGATGGCCGTCGCCCGGTAGCGGATCTGGAAATGCAGCCGCACTGAGTCGGCATCCGTACTGCCCATGGTGGCAATTTGCTGGCCGGCCTTCACGCTCTGGCCATTATTCACCATTAGCTTATCGTTGTGGGCATAGGCGGTGATGTAATCCTCGCTGTGCTTAATCATGATCAGATTGCCATAGCCGCGCAGCTGATTGCCGACGTAGACCACCTTGCCCGCCCCGGCGGCATACACCGGCTGACCGCGGGTTCCGGCGATATCAATGCCTTTATTGCCGCCATCGGCGGTGGAATAAGGCAGGACCACTTTGCCGCTGGTCGGCCAGCGCCAGCAGCGCTGTCCCACCGGCGGCCAGGAGGACTGAGGTACTGCGGACGAAGGCGTGACCGCCGCGGTGCGCGTAGAGGAAGATTTTTTCTTCGTTGTCTTCGTTGAACTGCTGCCGTTAAGCTTCAGCTTCTGCCCCACCTCAATGGTGTAAGGCGGGGAGATGTTATTCAGGCGGGCCAGATCGCGAACGCTGGTGCCGGTGGTGCGGGAGATGCCATACAGGGTATCGCCGCGTTTAACGGTGTAGGTCGTACCGGAATCGGAGGTGCTGGAGCAGCCAGCCAGCGCCAGGCTTACCACCAGCATCAGTGTCATATAAACGCGTTTCATCATCAGGCATCCTGCACTTAACACAACCACTTACCTCGCAATCAGGGCGAATATCATACCAGTCCGCGGCGCAGGGCGTCATCCCTGATGGCGAAACCAATATCCCCTGGCCATCGGATACGGCCCGCGACGAACAGTGATTGCTGTTGGTGCCGCACGTCATGGTGGTCTTCCCCAACATGCGGGTGGCCGCTCACAGAGCCGCCTCCAGGGCTTGTTTTGGTAATGCCTTTCTGCCATTTATGGGCTAACCTAGTGGCCTGAGTACATGACCCGGCGGGTTTGTGCCGGGTCTTTATTTATTTTCAGGAGTCGTCATGGCCGGGGAACACGTCATTTTACTGGATGAGCAGGATCAGCCTGCCGGTATGCTGGAGAAGTATGCCGCCCATACGCTTGATACCCCTTTACATCTCGCGTTTTCCTGCTGGCTGTTTAACCAGCAGGGTCAGTTGCTGGTCACTCGTCGTTCGTTGGGCAAAAAAGCCTGGCCCGGGGTATGGACCAACTCGGTCTGCGGACACCCCCAGCAGGGCGAGACCTTCGAGCAGGCCGTCACGCGCCGCTGCCGCTTCGAACTCGGCGTGGAGATCGCCGACATCGCGCCGGTTCACCCGGCCTTCCGCTACCGGGCGGTCGCCCCAAACGGCATCGTTGAGAACGAAGTATGCCCGGTGTATGCCGCGCGCGTGGTGAGCGAAGTGCAGCCTAATGACGATGAAGTCATGGATTATCAGTGGGTTGACCTGGCAACGATGTTAAGCGCGCTGGCCGCCACGCCCTGGGCGTTTAGCCCGTGGATGGTGCTGGAAGCGGAAAATCGGGACGCCCACCAGGCGCTGACCGACTTTGTTGCGCGTCTGCGCGGGTAAGCTGACTCGTCTCGCTGCCGCCACCACCCGGCGTAAAAAGCGGCGCCATAACGGTCATCGTTGCCTGGCGGCGCTACGCTTGCACAGGCCTACGGTTCTGCGCTGTTGCGTAGCCCGGATAAGGCGTTTACGCCGCTATCCGGGAGCCCCCGGCCTGCGCTGAGTCGGGTTACGCCAGCCTTCAGACCTCACGTCAGACATAAAAAAACCCGGCAAGCCGGGTTTTTTTGCAATGCACAAGACGCGATTATTTCTGCGGACGCATTGCCGGGAAGAGGATCACGTCGCGGATGGTGTGGCTGTTAGTGAACAACATCACCATGCGGTCGATACCAATACCCAGACCGGCGGTCGGCGGCAGGCCGTGCTCCAGCGCGGTCACGTAGTCTTCATCGTAGAACATTGCTTCGTCGTCGCCTGCGGCTTTCGCATCAACCTGATCCTGGAAGCGCTGCGCCTGGTCTTCGGCGTCGTTCAACTCGCTAAAGCCGTTACCGATCTCACGGCCGCCAATGAAGAATTCAAAGCGGTCGGTGATTTCCGGGTTCACGTCGTTACGGCGCGCCAGCGGAGAAACTTCCGCCGGGTATTCGGTGATGAAGGTCGGCTGAATCAGGTGCGCTTCCGCCACTTCTTCGAAGATCTCGGTCACGATACGGCCCAGCCCCCAGCTCTTCTCCACTTTGATGCCGATAGACTCAGCGATCGCTTTCGCGGAATCGAAGTTATCCAGATCCGCCATCTCGGTTTCCGGACGGTATTTCTTGATCGCTTCGCGCATGGTCAGTTTTTCAAACGGCTTGCCGAAGTCGAACACCTGGTCGCCGTAAGGCACTTCGGTGTTGCCGAGGATGTCCTGCGCCAGGGTGCGGAACAGGGATTCGGTCAGCTCAATCAGATCTTTGTAATCCGCATAAGCCATGTAGAGTTCCATCATGGTGAACTCTGGGTTATGACGAACGGAGATCCCTTCGTTACGGAAGTTACGGTTGATCTCGAAGACGCGTTCGAAGCCGCCCACCACCAGACGCTTGAGGTACAGTTCCGGCGCGATACGCAGGTACATGTCCAGATCCAGCGCGTTATGATGGGTGATGAACGGACGCGCGGAAGCGCCGCCCGGGATCACCTGCATCATCGGGGTTTCCACTTCCATAAAGCCGCGGCCAACCATGAACTGACGGATGCCCGCCAGGATCTGCGAACGCACTTTGAAGGTCTTGCGCGATTCATCGTTGGAGATCAGGTCGAGGTAACGCTGACGATAGCGCGCTTCCTGATCCTGCAGGCCATGGAACTTGTCCGGTAACGGGCGCAGGGCTTTGGTCAGCAGACGCAGCTCGGTGCAGTGGATAGACAACTCACCGGTTTTGGTCTTGAACAGCTTACCGCGGGCGGCAATGATGTCGCCGAGGTCCCACTTTTTGAACTGGTCGTTGTAAACGCCTTCCGCCAGATCGTCACGCGCCACGTACAGCTGGATGCGGCCGCCAACGTCCTGCAGGGTGACGAAGGACGCTTTACCCATGATACGACGGGTCATCATGCGGCCAGCCACGGCCACTTCAACGTTCAGCGCTTCCAGCTCTTCGTTTTCTTTGCCATCGAAGTCAGCGTGCAGTTGGTCAGAGGTATGGTCACGACGGAAATCGTTCGGGAAAGCGACGCCCTGCTCACGCAGCGCAGCCAGCTTCTCGCGACGGGTTTTCAGTTCATTATTAAGGTCAATTGCCGCGTCAGCGCCCTGTGCTTGTTGTTCAGACATGTTGGTTCCTCATAACCCTGCTTTCAAACTTGCTTCGATAAATTGGTCCAGGCTGCCGTCGAGCACCGCCTGAGTGTTGCGGGTTTCCACCCCGGTACGCAGATCTTTAATACGCGAGTCATCCAACACGTAAGAGCGGATCTGGCTGCCCCAGCCGATATCGGACTTGTTGTCTTCCATCGCCTGCTTCTCGGCATTTTTCTTCTGCATCTCCAGCTCATAAAGCTTCGCTTTCATCTGCTTCATGGCCTGGTCTTTGTTTTTGTGCTGCGAACGGTCATTCTGGCACTGCGTTACCAACCCGGTCGGGATGTGGGTAATACGCACCGCGGATTCTGTACGGTTAACGTGCTGCCCACCGGCGCCGGAGGCGCGGTATACGTCGATGCGCAGATCGGCCGGGTTAATTTCGATATCGATATCGTCTTCCACTTCCGGGTAAACGAACGCGGAGCTGAAGGAGGTATGACGGCGGCCGCCGGAATCGAACGGGCTCTTACGCACCAGACGATGAACGCCGGTTTCGGTACGCAGCCAGCCGTAGGCGTAATCACCAATGATCTTGATGGTCACGGATTTAATCCCTGCGACTTCACCTTCGGACTCTTCGATGATTTCGGTCTTAAAGCCGCGCGCTTCCGCCCAGCGCAGGTACATGCGCATCAGCATGCTGGCCCAGTCCTGGGCTTCGGTGCCGCCGGAACCGGCCTGAATATCAAGGTAGCAATCGGCGCTGTCGTATTCGCCGGAGAACATGCGGCGGAACTCAAGCTGCGCCAGCTTCTCTTCCAGGGTATCCAGCTCGGCGACGGCTTCGTTGAAGGTCTCTTCGTCGTCCGCTTCCACGGCCAGATCCAGCAGGCCGGCAACGTCTTCCAGCCCCTGGGACATCTGATCCAGGGTATCTACGATGGCTTCCAGGGAAGAACGCTCTTTACCCAGCGCCTGAGCGCGTTCAGGTTCGTTCCAGACGTCCGGCTGTTCCAGCTCGGCGTTTACTTCTTCGAGACGCTCTTTCTTGGCATCGTAGTCAAAGATACCCCCTAAGAACGTCGGAGCGCTCCGTGAGGTCCTGAATGCGGTTTTTTACCGGATTTATTTCAAACATGGTCGGTTTCTTTTAATGGATTTGTCAAAATGCGGTGATAAGAGCGGAATTCTACCGGATTCGCGCCCTTATTCATACACTGTTGTCAATTTGGCCAGAGGTGATCGATGATCAGCTGCAGGCTGCGGTTGCCGCGGAACTCATTGATGTCGAGCTTGTAGGCTAACTGGACTTCGCGCACGCCGTTGTCGGGCCAGATGGAAGTATCCACGTTGAAGGCGATACCGTCCAGCAGGGGGCCGCCGTCAACTGGCTCGACCATCACCTTCAGGTGACGCTCGCCCACTAGCCGCTGCTGCAGCAGACGGAAACGGCCGTCAAAGAGTGGTTCCGGGAACATCTGTCCCCACGGCCCGGCGTCGCGCAGCATCTGCGCTACTTCCATGCTCATCTCCGCCGCCGTCAGCGGGCCGTCGGAGACCACCTCGCCCTGCAACAGCGCGGGATCCAGCCACTCGGTCACCAGCTCGCCGAAGCGCTGCTGAAACTCCTCAAAGCGCGCCTCTTCCAGCGATAATCCTGCCGCCATCGCGTGGCCGCCGAACTTCAGGATCAGCCCCGGATAGAGCGTATCAAGGCGCTCCAGCGCATCGCGCATATGCAGCCCCTGAATGGAGCGGCCGGAGCCTTTCAGCGTGCCGTCGCCGGTGGGCGCAAAGGCGATCACCGGCCGGTGGAAACGTTCCTTAATTCGCGAGGCGAGGATGCCGACCACCCCCTGGTGCCACTGCGGATGGTACATCGCCAGCCCGCCGGGCAGGGTGTCGCTACTGCGTTCCAGCTGTTGACACAGGGTCAACGCTTCCGCCTGCATCCCCTGCTCGATCTCTTTGCGCGTCTGGTTGAGCGCGTCAAGCTCGTTGGCTAACACGCGCGCTTCGCCGATGTTATCGCACAGCAGCAGCGCGACGCCGACCGACATGTCGTCCAGACGTCCTGCCGCGTTCAGGCGTGGCCCGAGGGCAAAACCGAGGTCGCTGGCCGCCAGCTTTTGCGGATCGCGGTTGGCAATCTCCAGCAGCGCCTTAATGCCGGGCCGGCACTTGCCGGCGCGAATGCGGCTTAACCCCTGCCAGGTGAGAATACGGTTGTTAGCATCCAGCGGCACGACGTCGGCAACGGTGCCAAGCGCCACCAAATCCAGCAGCTCGGCAAGGTTCGGCGCGGCGATGCCGCGGGCGTCGAACCAGCCGTTATCACGCAGAAAGGTGCGCAGCGCCAGCATCAGATAGAACGCCACTCCCACCCCGGCCAGCGATTTCGATGGGAAGTCGCAATCGCGCAGGTTAGGGTTAACGATGGCCTCCGCCGCCGGAAGCGTCTCCCCCGGCAGGTGGTGATCGGTCACCAGCACCGGGATCCCCAGCGCATGGGCATGATCGACGCCGGCATGGGACGAGATCCCATTGTCGACGGTCATGATCATCTGCGCGCCGCGGGCGTGAGCCTGATCGACCACTTCCGGGCTTAAGCCGTAGCCGTCTTCAAAACGGTTCGGCACCAGGTAGGAGACGTTGCCGTAGCCCAGCGCGCGCAGGGCCAGCACGCTGAGCGCGGTGCTGGTGGCGCCGTCGGCGTCAAAATCGCCGACCACGACAATGTGCAGCCCTTTCTGGAATGCGTCGTGCAGCATCCCGACCGCTTTTTCAACGCCGGTGAGCTGTGTCCAGGGGAGCATGCCTTTGACGCTGCGCTCCAGCTCCTGGGCGCTGCGCACCCCGCGGCTGGCATACAGCCGCTGCAGCAGCGGCGGCAGATCGGCGGGTAAATCGACGCCGTCAACCGCCTCGCGGCGGCGTAGTTGTATCTGTTGTTTCACGCGAATCAGTTACCGCTTGTCTGTTTTTTATGCTCGTCGAGGAACGCCTTCAGCTCTTTCGGCCCCTGATAGCCCGGCAGCACCATGCCGTTGCTGAGGACCATCGCCGGGGTGCCGTTGACGCCCATCTGCACGCCGAGGGTGTAATGTTTGGCGATATCCACGCTGCAACTCGCCGGCTGCACGCCCTTGCCGTTCATGGCGTCATCCAGCGCTTTGTTGCGATCTTTCGCGCACCAGATGGCCTTCATGTCCTGCTCCGCCTGGCTCTGCAGCCCCTGGCGCGGGAAGGCCAGGTAGCGCACGGTGATCCCCAGCGCGTTGTAGTCGCTCATTTGCTCATGCAGCTTGTGGCAATAACCGCAGGTGATGTCGGTAAAGACGGTAATGACGTGCTGCTCCTTCGGCGCTTTGTAGACAATCATTTCGTTGCTCAGCGCGTTCAGCTTCCCCAGCAGCAGCTGGTTAGTGACGTTGACCGGCTGCGCGCCGCTCACGTCGTACATCGGCCCCTGGATGATGTGCTTGCCATCGTCGGTGACATACAGCACGCCGCTGTCGGTCAGCACCGTGCTCATCCCGGAAACCGGCGACGGTTGAATATCGGTGCTCTGTACACCCAGCTTCGCCAGCGACTGTTTAATTGCCGCGCTATCGGCATGCGCCGCCCCGGAAAGGGAAGCCGCCAGCAGGGTGAACATCAATAAACCTTTTTTCATACTCAGTCCTTTTATTCAGCACTCACGCCCGCGGGTGGTGCTGTTGATGAAGTTGTCGCAGACGCTCGGTCGCCACGTGGGTGTAAATCTGCGTGGTGGAGAGATCGCTGTGTCCTAACAGCATCTGCACCACACGCAGGTCGGCGCCATGATTGAGCAAATGCGTGGCGAACGCATGGCGCAACACGTGCGGGGAGAGCTTTTCGCTGTCGATCCCCGCCAGCACGGCATAGTGTTTAATCCGGTGCCAGAAGGTCTGGCGCGTCATCTGCTGGGCGCGCTGACTGGGAAATAAGACATCCGACGCCACGCCGTTCAGCAGCCAGGGGCGACCATACTCGAGGTAATTTTCCACCCACAGTACCGCCTCTTCCCCCAGCGGCACCAGCCGCTCTTTGTTGCCTTTCCCCACCACCCGCAGCACGCCCTGTCGCAGGCTGATGTCGCTCATCGTCAGCCCCACCAGCTCCGAAACGCGCAGGCCGGTGGCATACAGCACCTCCAGCATCGCTTTATCGCGCAATTCCAGCGGCTGCTCCACCAGCGGGGCCTGCAGCAGACGCTCAACCTGCGCCTCACTGAGATCCTTCGGCAGCCGCTGCGGCAACTTTGGCGAGGCCAGCAGCGCGCTGGGGTCGTCCGGGCGAATTTTTTCCCGGTACAGATGCTGGAAGAAGCGACGCACAGCGCTCAGCAGGCGCGCGGTGCTGGTGGCTTTATAGCCGCCGGACTGCCGCTCGGCCAGCAGCGCCTGCAGGTCGTCGCTGCCGACGCTTGCCAGCGACAGACCGCGATGGTGCAGCCACTCCACGAGCATCGTCAAATCACGACGATAGGCGCTGAGCGTATTCTCCGCCAGGTTGCGCTCCAGCCAAAGGGCATCGAGAAACTGTTCGATTAGTGCCAGATCCTGTTTCACATCGGCCTCTTTGTTCGTTAAACGCTCTCATTATGCCTTAAGAGGACGCCTTTCTGGTACACTGCCCGCCATTCACGGCAAGAATCGAGATGTTTACGCGATGAATATAGGTCTGTTTTACGGCTCCAGTACCTGCTATACCGAAATGGCCGCGGAGAAAATCCGCGATATCATCGGCCCCGAGCTGGTGACGCTGCACAATCTGAAAGATGACTCCCCCGCGCTGATGAGCCAGTACGACGTACTGATCCTCGGCATCCCGACCTGGGATTTCGGCGAAATTCAGGAAGACTGGGAAGCGGTCTGGGACCAGCTGGACACCCTGGACCTGGAGGGCAAAATCGTCGCGCTCTACGGCATGGGCGATCAGTTGGGCTACGGCGAATGGTTCCTTGACGCGCTGGGCATGCTGCATGACAAGCTGGCGACCAAAGGCGTGAAGTTTGTCGGCTACTGGCCAACCGAAGGCTATGAGTTCACCAGCCCGAAACCGGTGATCGCGGATGGCCAACTGTTCGTTGGCCTGGCGCTGGATGAAACCAACCAGTACGACCTGAGCGACGAGCGCATCCAGAGCTGGTGCGAGCAGATCCTCGGCGAAATGGCCGAACACTTTTCCTGACGCGGCTTACTCCTGCGCCGGTTTTTGCAGCACCAGCCGGCGCAGATCGCGCCACTCTCCGGCGTCCATGCTGTCCGCCGCCAGCCAAAGATGCTGTCCGCGCCGGGTATCGACATGGCGCAAACGCAGCAGCATACCGCTATTGATAACCCACGGCGTCCCGAGGATCTCCCAGTCGGCGTTTTGCCAGCGCAGCCGGGAATCGGTGAGCAGTTTTATCTCCCCGCGACGGGCATGGATCCGTCGCTGGCTGCGCACACAGTCAAAGACCACCAGCGACAGCAGCAGCAGCCAGATCGGGGTGTAGCTTAACGGCCAGGGAACCAGCAGCACCAGCGCCGCCACAACGCCGTGGAGCAGCAGAGAAAACCACTGCGCGCGCCAGGAGATACGGAGATCAGATTGCCACAGGACCACGTTCCCGATTCCGTGTCTGAATTAAGGTTACCATCCGCTGCAGCTCCGCATCGGCCGGTTTGCCATGGTTCATCAGCCAGTTGAATAGATCCGGATCGTCATTTTCCAGCAGGCGAATGAACAGCTGTTTGTCAGCGTCGCTGAGGGTATCGTACTCATACTCAAAGAACGGCATGATGGAGATGTCGAGTTCGCGCATCCCGCGGCGGCATGCCCAGTGGATACGAGCTTTATTGTTAATGTCCATGTTGACCTTCCAGCAGCAAAATATTGGTTAGTTTAACCCGTTTTCTGCCGTAACTTTACAGGAATATCGCTGAATGCGAGCATCCTTCCATAAAAACCATAAAATAATGATGGGCTTATTGTTTTCCCGCGCCGGGCCTTCACCAAACGTCAGCGCACAAATGGCCTGTTGAAAGCACTTGCAATGCACTATAGCTCTTTTACCATTGGTCACACACACTGCGTTAAGCGATTCAGGATATGACTATGGCTTTTACACCTTTTCCTCCGCGTCAGCCTTCCTCTTCCGCTCGTCTGCCGTTAACGCTGATGACCCTGGATGACTGGGCGCTGGCGACGATTAGCGGGCCAGACAGCGAAAAATACCTGCAGGGGCAGATTACCGCCGATGTGAGCAGTCTCACCGATGCTCAGCATCTGCTTGCCGCCCACTGTGACGCCAAAGGCAAGATGTGGAGCAACCTGCGCGTATTCCGTCGCGACGGCGGCTTCGCGTGGATTGAACGCCGCAGCCTGCGCGACGCGCAGCTGACCGAGCTGAAAAAATATGCCGTCTTCTCCAAAGTCACCATCGCCGCCAACGACGATCTGGTTCTGCTGGGGGTGGCCGGCTTCCAGGCGCGCGCCGCGCTGGCGCCGCTGTTCGCCGCTCTGCCCGACGCCGCCACTCCGGTGGTCAGCGAAGGCGCCACCAGCCTGCTGTGGTTTGAACACCCGGGCGAGCGCTTCCTGCTGGTGACCGATGTCGACACCGCCAACCACGTCACCGACGCGTTGCGCGGCGAAGCGCAGCTCAACAACAGCCAGCAGTGGCTGGCGCTGAATATTGAAGCCGGTCTGCCGGTTATCGACAGCGCCAACAGCGGGCAGTTCATTCCGCAGGCCACCAACCTGCAGGCGCTGGGCGGCATCAGCTTCAAAAAAGGCTGCTACACAGGTCAGGAGATGGTGGCGCGGGCGAAATTCCGCGGCGCCAATAAGCGCGCGCTGTGGACGCTGTCAGGTACCGCCAGCCGGGTGCCGGAAGCCGGGGAAGACCTGGAGCTGAAGATGGGCGACAACTGGCGCCGCACCGGTACGGTGCTTGCGGCGGTTCAGCTGGATGATGGCCAGTTGCTGGTGCAGGTGGTGATGAATAACGATATGGAGCCGGACAGCATCTTCCGCGTGCGCGACGATGCCGGAAGCCTACGCATCGAACCGCTGCCCTATTCGCTGGAAGACGTGTAATTAAGCGTTATGACTCCCGGCTTGCGGCGCTTTCGCCTTAGCCGGGCTACCCGGCCGCAGAATATCGTAGCCACGGTAAGCGCAGCGCCACCGTGGGATGTTTATCAGGACTGGCCGATGTAAAGATAGATCGCCAGGAAGTGACACACGCTGCCGCCGAGCACGAAGCCGTGCCAGATAGCGTGGTTATAGGGAATACGTTTGCAGACGTAGAAGATGACCCCCAGTGAGTACACCACCCCGCCAACCGCCAGCAGCGTTACGCCACCCACCGCCAGCTTCACCGCCAGCTGATAGACCACAATAAGCGACAGCCAGCCCATGGTCAGATAGGTCACCAGCGACAGAATTTTAAAGCGGTGCGCGATGGTCAGCTTAAACAGGATCCCCAGCAGCGCCAGGCTCCAGATGACGATCATCAGCCCCTTCGCCAGCGGCGAGTTCAGCCCCACCAGCAAAAACGGCGTATAGGTCCCGGCGATTAACAAGTAGATAGCGCAGTGGTCGAATTTCTTCAGCCACTGTTTCGCCCGCTGATGCGGGATCGCGTGATAGAGCGTGGAGGCGAGGAACAGCATAATCATGCTGCCGCCGTACAGGCTGTAGCTGGTGATCGCCGTCGCGCTGGCGTTGGTGTCCACCGCCTGCACCAGCAATAGCACGAGCCCGACGATACCGAACACCAGCCCGATCCCGTGGCTGATGCTGTTGGCAACTTCCTCTGCCAGAGAATATCCCTGAGTGATTAATGGTTTGCGCACCATATTGGACTCCTGAAAACAAGAACGCTTTCATTGCTCACTTAGGGTAACTGAGAATGATTCCAGTGAACACCTGTTAGCTAAAATAAAAAGATGTATATTTGTAAATACATTAAAATCAAAAGGTTAAATTTTTATTTCAACTCACAGCTGTTCCTGCTTACCTTAAAGCGTTTTGAATTCAATGACATAAAACTGGCTCTCGCCAGGATAGATGTCGCTGATGACCTGCCGCAGCTGCCCCAGGGTCATATTCTCCTGTTGAGCATGCTGTTCGGTCAGCGTATCGAGGGTCACTGTCGAGGTCGCGGTCACGGCGATGGTGCAAAAATAGCCGTCGTCTTCATAGCGCCCGACGCGCAGCACATCGCCGGGCTTAAAGTGCGACTCCGCCGCATCGCGAATGGTGATAGTTTTGCGCCCGGCGAGGATGTCGTCCTGAAAACGCTGAAAAAAGGTAATGTCATTGGCCTGCATGATATAATTCCGTCCTGGTCATTATGAATTGTGAGTTCGCCACTGTGAGTATGTTCTCCCACGCCGCTGTCGCCAGTCTCAATAATCTTGAGATGATGGTCTACCACTACGTCATAAAGAATCGCGACAAAGTGATGTACATGACCATCCGCGAACTGGCCGAAGCCGCCGGCGTCTCCACCACCACCGTGTTGCGCTTCTGCCGCAAACTGCAGTGCGAGGGCTACTCTGAATTTCGCGTACGTTTTAAATTATATCTTGAGCAGAACGAGCCTCAACAGGCAAATATCGGCGCCAGCGAAATCATGAGCTTTTTTAAAAGCGTTAATAATGACGAGTTCGATGGATTACTAGACCAGGCCGTCGATATTATTCTCGCCTCAGAACGTATTATTTTTGTCGGCGCCGGCACCTCGGGCGCGCTGGCGAAATATGGCGCCCGTTTCTTCTCCAACGTCGGTAAATTCAGCAACCATATTGACGACCCCTATTTTCCGGTAACCAACGATATGGCCCGCAACGCGCTGGCGATCGTGCTTTCCGTCTCCGGCGAAACAGAAGAGATCCTGCGTTTCGCCAGCCAGTTCAGCCTGCATCATTGCAAGGTGATGTCGATTACCAGTCACGAGCATTCGCGGCTGGCCAAACTGGCCGATTTCAATCTCTCCTGGCACGTCCCGCAGACCCGCATTGGCGGCGTCTACGATATTACCACGCAAATTCCAGTGATCTATATTCTCGAATCGCTCGGGCGTAAATTAGCGCGCAAAATCAGCTAAAAATAACAGCCTGTTTTTTTGATGTAACATATTACCTTTGGAGAAATTTGTTATATCGTGACATTCAATTTCACTTTGCTAGACTCGAGCGCAATAGTTATTAGAGAGATTAGCCAGGATGAAAAAATTAACCCTTCCGAAAGATTTTTTATGGGGCGGCGCGGTTGCCGCGCATCAGGTTGAAGGCGGCTGGGATCAGGGCGGCAAAGGCCCCAGCATCTGCGACGTGCTGACCGGCGGGGCGCACGGCGTGCCGCGTGAAATCACCCACCAGGTGGAAGCCGGCAAATATTACCCCAACCACCAAGCGGTCGATTTCTACGGCCGCTACAAAGAAGACATCAAACTGTTCGCCGAGATGGGCTTCAAATGCTTCCGCACCTCCATCGCCTGGACCCGCATCTTCCCGCAGGGTGACGAAACCCAGCCGAATGAAGAGGGACTGAAGTTCTACGACGACATGTTCGACGAGCTGCTGAAATACAACATCGAGCCGGTGATCACCCTCTCCCACTTCGAGATGCCCCTGCACCTGGTGCAGCAGTACGGCGGCTGGACCAACCGCAAAGTGGTCGATTTCTTTGTGCGCTTTGCCGAAGTGGTTTTCGAGCGCTATAAGCACAAAGTGAAATACTGGATGACCTTCAACGAGATCAACAACCAGCGCAACTGGCGCGCGCCGCTGTTCGGCTACTGCTGCTCCGGGGTGGTCTATACCGAGCATGACAATCCGGAAGAGACCATGTACCAGGTGCTGCACCATCAGTTCGTCGCCAGCGCGCTGGCGGTGAAAGCGGCGCGGCGCATCAACCCGGACATGCAGGTCGGCTGCATGCTGGCGATGGTCGCCCTCTACCCTTACTCCTGCAAACCGGAAGATGTCATGTTTGCCCAGGAGTCGATGCGCGAGCGCTACGTCTTTACCGACGTCCAACTGCGCGGTTACTACCCGAGCTATGTGCTGAATGAGTGGGAGCGCCGCGGCTTCAACATCAAGATGGAAGATGGCGATGCGCAGATCCTGCGCGAAGGCACTTGCGCTTACCTCGGCTTCAGCTACTACATGACCAACGCGGTGAAAGCCGAAGGCGGCACCGGCGACGCCATTTCCGGCTTCGAAGGCAGCGTGCCGAACCCGCACGTCAAAGCCTCCGACTGGGGCTGGCAGATTGACCCGGTCGGTCTGCGCTATTCCCTGTGTGAACTGTATGAGCGCTACCAGAAGCCGCTGTTTATCGTCGAGAACGGCTTTGGCGCCTACGATAAAGTCGAAGCCGACGGCAGCATCAACGATGACTACCGCATCGACTATCTGCGCGCCCACATCGAAGAGATGATCAAAGCGGTCACTTATGACGGCGTCGATCTGATGGGCTATACCCCATGGGGCTGCATCGACTGCGTCTCCTTCACTACCGGGCAGTACAGCAAACGCTACGGCTTCATCTACGTCAACAAACACGACGACGGCACCGGCGACATGTCCCGCTCGCGCAAGAAGAGCTTTAACTGGTACAAAGAAGTCATCGCCAGCAACGGCGAGAATCTGTAATTGACCGCCCTCTCCCGGCCGGGAGAGGGCAAATCGCTTATCTGCCAGACACTTCTTTACAGCTTTACCATTGCCAAAACGCGTTCGCCCGATAAGATAGGCCTCGTGAATATTTGAGGCGCTCATGATTAAGCGACAACGTAAAGCCATTCTTTTTGTCCTCCTGGCCTGTCTGGTGGTGCTGGTCTGCACCGCCCAGCGAATGGCCGGGATGCACGCGCTGGTCATGAACCTCACCGCCGACAGCCCGTCACTACAGCAAACCCAGGATAAAGCCGACGCGCCGGTCACGCCGTGCGAACTCAGCGCCAAGTCGCTGATGGCCGTCCCGCCGATGCTGTTTGAAGGGGCGCTGTTGGCTATCACCCTGCTGCTGGCGGTGCTGGCGGCGATCCCGCCGCGTATCGAGCGCCAGTGGCCTCCCCGCGTTATCTCCCCGCCCCGATTGCGGGTGCATCTGCGATTATGCGTCTTCCGTGAGTGACTGATTTTCCTGACAGTTCAGGTTAATTCATCATTTATGGAGCAAATTTATGTCTATGTTATTCAGGCGACTACTGGTCTGCCTGCTTTGGCTATGGCTGCCCGTCAGTCAGGCCGCCGACAGCGGCTGGCTACGCGCCGCCGACAATCAACACGCCAGCGTCCGCCTGCGGGCGCAAACCGAGAGCAATGGCGATACCCGCCTGCTTTTAGACGTGGCGCTGGAAAAGGGCTGGAAAACCTACTGGCGCTCGCCGGGGGAAGGCGGCATCGCGCCGGCTATCGCCTGGCACACGCCGCTGGAGGTTGACTGGCGCTGGCCGACGCCGCAGCGCTTCGACGTCGCGGGCATTTCCACTCAGGGCTATCACGGTGACGTCAGCTTCCCGATGACGCTGCGCGGGAAGATACCACCGACGCTCAGCGGCGTACTGACGTTATCCACCTGCAGCAATGTCTGCATTCTTACTGACTATCCCTTTTCGCTGGATATGACGGCCCCGCCAGGGGAGGGTTTTGGCTACGATTTCACCCGCGCGATGGGCACGCTGCCGCTGGGCGATGGTCTGACTTCGCAGCTGACCGCCAGCTACGTCAGCGGCAAACTGACGGTGACCGCTCGCCGCGATGCCGGCTGGCAGCAGCCAGCGCTGTTTATCGACAGCATGGAGGATGTCGATTTCGGCAAGCCGAGCTTTACCAGCCGCGGCGATACGCTGACCGCCACCATACCGGTCACCGATAGCTGGGGCGAAGCGGCACCGGATCTGCGCGGTAAAACCTTGTCGCTGGTGCTGGCGGATAGCGGCCAGGCGCAGGAAAGCCAGATCGCCATCAGCGCCGCGCCGGAGCTGACGTTAGGCTGGGTGCTGCTGATGGCGTTGGCCGGGGGGCTTATCCTCAATGTGATGCCTTGCGTGCTGCCAGTGCTGGCCATGAAGCTCGGCTCGCTGGTGCAAACCGAACATCGCGAACGCGGCGCGGTACGCCGACAGTTCCTCGCCTCGGCGTGCGGGATCGTCGTCTCGTTCCTGGCGCTGGCGCTGATGATGACCGCGCTACGCCTGGGTAATCAGGCGCTCGGCTGGGGGATCCAGTTCCAGAGCCCGTGGTTTATCGGCGCCATGGCGCTGGTGATGATCCTGTTCAGCGCCAGTCTGCTGGGGCTGTTCGAAATCCGCCTCTCCTCCAGCGCCAGTACCTTCCTCGCCACCCGCGGCGGCAACGGCTTAATGGGCCATTTCTGGCAGGGCACCTTCGCCACCCTGCTGGCGACCCCCTGCACCGCGCCGTTCCTTGGCACC
This sequence comes from Klebsiella sp. 1SOBk10mer, assembly GCF_046602535.1. Taxonomy (NCBI): domain Bacteria; kingdom Pseudomonadati; phylum Pseudomonadota; class Gammaproteobacteria; order Enterobacterales; family Enterobacteriaceae; genus Klebsiella; species Klebsiella sp. 1SOBk10mer. Next base: position 329,431 of record NZ_JBKIUP010000006.1, on the reverse strand, counting down.
GCCGTGTCGGTGGCGCTGGTGGCGCCTCTGCCGCTGCTGTGGGGCATTTTCTTCGCCATGGGGATCGGCATGAGCCTGCCGTGGCTGCTGATCGTTGCCTGGCCGGGGCTGGCGCAACGACTGCCACGTCCCGGCCGCTGGATGAATCATCTGCGCGTACTGCTGGGGCTAATGATGCTTGGTTCAGCGCTATGGCTGGTCAGCCTGCTGACGATCCACATCGGCCGTACGCCGGTGCTTACCCTGCTGGTAATTCTGTCCATCGCCCTGCTAGTGGCCACCGCCTGGCGCTACCGCTGGCGGACGGCGCTGCGCGCGGGCGCCCTGGCCATCGTGGTGGCGGGCGCCGTCGCCTTAGTCTCCCGATCTGACGGCGAGGGCCCGCGCCGCGACCGGGTTAACTGGCAGCCGCTCAGCGAGCAGGCTATCGCCAGCGCCCTGGCGGAACATAAGCGGGTGTTTATTGATGTCACCGCCGACTGGTGCGTGACCTGTAAAGCCAATAAATACAACGTGCTGCTGCGCGATGACGTCCAGCAGGCGCTGTTAGCGCCGGACGTGGTCGCCCTGCGCGGCGACTGGAGCCGCCCCTCCGCCACGATTAGTCAGTTTTTAACCACTCGCGGCAGCGCCGCTGTGCCGTTTAACCAGATTTACGGACCGGGATCGCCGCAGGGAGAGATCCTGCCTGCGCTGTTAGATCGCGAACACCTTCTCGCCACCCTGTCCGTCGCCCAAGGAAAATAACATGAGAGCTATCACCGCCTTATTGCTGCTGTGCATATCCGCCTTCAGCTTCGCCGCCCCGGCGGAAGAACCACAAGCAAACGCTAATGACCAGCTGGCGCAGCTGCTGTTTAACGATCCGAACAGCCCGCGCACCGGCGCGAAAGCGCCAAAACTGACGATCGTCTCGTTTACCGATTACAACTGCCCTTACTGCAAACAGTTTGATCCGCTGCTGGAAAAAATCGTCCACGATAACCCGGACATTCAGCTGATCGTTAAGCTGCTGCCGTTCAAGGGGCAAAGTTCGGTCAATGCCGCCAAAGCGGCGCTATCGACCTGGCGCCAGCAGCCCGATAAGTTCTGGGCGCTGCATCAGCGGCTGATGGCGAAAAAAGGCTATCACGATGACGCCAGCATCGCCGCGGCGCAGAAGAAAACCGCCACCGATAGTGTAAATATCGATGACAAGACCATGGATTCGCTGAAGATGAACCTGATTTTGTCGCAGGTGCTGAATATTCAGGGCACCCCGGCGACCATCATCGGCGATCAGATGGTGGCCGGCGCGATCCCTGCTGATGAGCTGGAGGGGCTGGTGAAAGAGCAGCTGGCGAAAGCCCGTGGCCAGTAAAATCAGGCGCTGGCTGCGCGAGCTGGCGGTGTGGCTGCTGATTGGCGCGGCGGTGAGCCTGGCGGTGGATTATTTTCGCCAGCCCGCGCTGCCGCAAAACGTCAGCGCCACATCGCTGCACGCCCTCGACGGCAGGACGGTGGATCTGAACGCCATGAGCCAGCAAAAGCCGCTGCTGCTGTACGTTTGGGCCACCTGGTGCGGAGTTTGTCGCTACACCACGCCGTCGGTGGCATCGCTTGCCGCCGACGGCGGCAATGTGCTGACGGTGGCCCTGCGCTCCGGCGATAACGCCGCGCTGGAGACGTGGCTTGCCAGAAAGAAACTGACGCTGCCGACGGTAAATGACCCGAGCGGCCAGCTGGCGCGGCAGTGGGATATTCGGGTGACGCCAACGCTGGTGGTGATTTATCGAGGCGAGGTGAAGTCGGTTACCACCGGCTGGACCAGCAGTTGGGGAATGCGCCTGCGGCTGTGGCTGGCCTCCTGGTAGGCCGCCGGGTTACCCGGCTCGCGCTGCGCTTAGCCGGGCTACGGGTACTGAGGCTGTGGCCGGCCTCCTGTTAGACCGTCGGGCTTTAGCGGTTTTTATGCCGGGTGGCGGCTACGCCTTACCCGGCCTACCATTCGGCTTTGACCCCGTAGGGCCGGCAAGCGCAGCGCCGCCGGGCAATAGACATCTACGGGTTATTTCCCGCCCGCCAGTTCAAGGAAGCTACCCGTCACATACGACGCTTTGTCGCTCAGCAGCCAGGCAATGGCCTGAGCGACCTCTTCCGGCTGGCCGCCGCGCTGCATCGGTAGCGAACCTTTCACTCGATCCACGCGCCCCGGTTCCCCCCCGGAGGCGTGCATTTCGGTATAAATCAGCCCCGGACGGACGCCGTTGACCCGGATCCCCTGCGCCGCCACCTCCAGCGCCAGCCCGGTGGTCAGGGTATCCACCGCCCCTTTCGACGCGGCATAGTCAACGTACTCTCCCGGCGCGCCAAGGCGCGAGGCCGCCGACGACACGTTAACTATCGCCCCGCCCTTACCGCCATGCCGATGCGCCATGCGCTTGACCGCCTCGCGGCAGCAGAGGAAATAGCCGGTGACGTTGGTCGCCAGCACGCGGTTAATACGCTCGGCGCTCAGGCTCTCCACCGTACACTGGGTAAAGAGGATCCCGGCGTTGTTGACCAGCGCCGTCAGCGGCTCGCCCATGCGGTCAATCGCCTCAAACATCGCCATCACCTGCGCTTCATCGCTGATGTCCGCCCGCAGCGCCGTGGCTTTGCCGCCAGACGCCAAAATGGTATTCACCACCTCGGTGGCGGCATTAATGTTGTGATGGTAATTGACCGCCACGGTATACCCTTCCTGCGCCAGCAGCAGCGCCGTCGCCCGGCCTATTCCGCGGCTCGCGCCGCTTATCAGAGCGATTCCCATACCTTCCCTCCAAAAAATAAAGGCGCCGCAGCGCCTTTAAAAGTATAGATAATACGCAAACTTACTGGTATTCGCTCATCGGTACGCAGGAGCAGAACAGGTTGCGGTCGCCGTACACATCGTCCAGACGCTTCACCGTCGGCCAGTATTTGTTGTGCAGACCCGCCGGGAATACCGCCAGCTCGCGGCTGTACGGATGGTTCCACTCGCCCACCAGCTCGCCCTGGGTGTGCGGTGCGTTCACCAGCGGGTTGTCTTCCAGCGGCCATTCACCGGCTTTGACGCGGTCGATTTCCGCGCGGATCGCCAGCATCGCGTCGATAAAGCGGTCCAGCTCCACTTTGCTTTCCGATTCCGTCGGCTCAACCATCAGCGTACCCGCTACCGGGAAGGACATGGTTGGCGCATGGAAGCCAAAGTCGATCAGACGCTTGGCGATATCCAGTTCGCTAATGCCGGTCTCTTCTTTCAGCGGACGAATATCGAGAATACATTCGTGCGCCACGCGACCATCGCGACCGGTGTAGAGCACCGGGTAGGCGTCTTTCAGACGGGTAGCGATGTAGTTGGCGTTAAGGATCGCGTTCTGGCTCGCCTGCTTCAGCCCTTCCGCGCCCATCATGCGAATATACATCCAGCTGATCGGCAGGATGGACGCGCTGCCGAACGGCGCGGCGGAAACCGCGCCCTGACGGGTCAACATCCCTTCAATCTGCACCACGCTGTGACCCGGCACGAACGGCGCCAGGTGCGCTTTCACGCCGATTGGGCCCATACCCGGGCCGCCGCCGCCGTGCGGAATGCAGAACGTTTTATGCAGGTTGAGGTGCGAAACGTCGGCGCCGATATAGCCCGGAGAGGTGATCCCGACCTGGGCGTTCATGTTAGCGCCGTCAAGGTAAACCTGGCCGCCGAACTGGTGCACGATCTCGCACACTTCGCGAATGGTCTCTTCATATACGCCGTGGGTCGACGGATAGGTGACCATGATGCAGGAGAGATTCGCCCCCGCCTGCTCTGCTTTTTCACGCAGGTCAGCGAGATCGATATTGCCGTTTTTGTCGCACGCAACCACCACCACCTGCATACCCGCCATCTGCGCGGAAGCCGGGTTGGTGCCGTGCGCGGAGCTTGGGATCAGGCAGATATCGCGATGGCCTTCGTTGCGGCTCTCGTGATAGTGGCGAATCGCCAGCAGGCCAGCATATTCGCCCTGCGCGCCGGAGTTCGGCTGCATGCAGACGGCGTCATAGCCGGTCAGTTTCACCAGCCAGTCGGAGAGCTGGGCGATCATCTGGTGATACCCTTCCGCCTGCTCGACCGGGCAGAACGGGTGCAGCTCAGCGAATTCCGGCCAGGTGATCGGGATCATCTCCGCCGCGGCGTTCAGCTTCATGGTGCAGGAACCCAGCGGGATCATCGCCTGGTTCAGCGCCAGATCTTTACGCTCCAGGGCGTGCATGTAGCGCATCATCTCGGTCTCGCTGTGGTAGCGGTTGAACACCGGATGGGTGAGGATCGCATCGTCGCGCAGCATCGCCGCCGGGATGGAACGGCTGTCCAGCGCCACGTCTTTATCCAGGGTATCGATGTCCAGACCATGATCGTCGCCGACGATGGCGCGGAACAGGTTGAGCACGTCTTCGCGGGTGGTTGCTTCGTCGAGCGTAATGCCCACCGCGCCGTGAATATCGCTGCGCAGGTTAATCTGCAGGGCTTCGGCACGCGCCAGCACCGCGGCTTTATCCGCCACTTCCACGCACAGGGTGTCGAAGTAGTGCGCATGGCGCAGCTTCAGCCCTTTCTTCTGCAGGCCGTCGGCCAGAATGTCGGTCAGGCGATGAATGCGGCCTGCGATACGTTTCAGACCCGCCGGGCCGTGGAAAACCGCGTACAAGCTGGCGATGTTGGCCAGCAGCACCTGCGAGGTACAAATGTTGGAGTTCGCTTTCTCGCGGCGGATGTGCTGTTCGCGAGTCTGCATCGCCATGCGCAGCGCGGTGTTACCCGCCGCATCTTTCGATACGCCGATAATCCGGCCCGGCATGGAGCGTTTGAATTCATCTTTCGCTGCGAAGAAGGCCGCGTGTGGGCCGCCGTAGCCCATCGGCACGCCGAAGCGTTGGGCGGAGCCGAAGACGATATCCGCGCCCTGCTTGCCCGGCGCCGTCAGCAGCACCAGCGCCATAAAGTCGGCGGCGACGCTGACTATCACTTTGCGCGCTTTCAGCTCGGCGATTAGTTTGCTGTAATCGTGGATTTCGCCGGTGGTGCCCACCTGCTGCAGCAGCACACCGAAGACATCCTGGTGATCGAGCACTTTGTCGGCGTCATCGACGATCACGTCGAAGCCGAAGGTTTCCGCACGGGTGCGCACCACGTCCAGGGTTTGCGGATGGACATCGGCGGCAACGAAGAAGCGGTTGGCGTTTTTCAGTTTGCTGACGCGTTTGGCCATCGCCATCGCTTCGGCGGCGGCGGTCGCTTCATCGAGCAGCGAAGCGGAAGCGATATCCAGCCCGGTGAGATCGAGAGTGACCTGCTGGAAGTTGAGCAGCGATTCCAGGCGGCCCTGGGAGACTTCCGGCTGGTAAGGGGTATAGGCGGTATACCAGCCCGGATTTTCCAGCATGTTGCGCTGAATAACCGGCGGCAGCTGCACGGCGGTGTAGCCCATGCCGATGTAAGACTTGAAGCGCTTGTTGCGACCGGCGATCGCCTTCAGCTCTGCCAGCGCGGCGAATTCGGTTGTCGCGTCGCCCACCTGCGGTGGGGTCGCCAGCTGGATATCCTGCGGCACAATCTGGCCGATCAGGGCGTTAAGCGAATCCGCGCCGACGGTCTTCAGCATCTCTTGCTGCTGCTGAGCGTCCGGGCCAATGTGACGTTCAATAAAGGCGTCGCGGTTTTCAAGCTGACTTAAAGTCTGAGTCATGAGCGATGGTTCCTGAAACGTGCGGTGAATCGTGATTGTCTGACTGGTTTGCCCGGCAAGCGCTGATGCTTACCGGGCCGGAATACGCAAAATCATTCGCGCGGCAGGAAGCCAACGCCCCTGCAGCGTGAAGGATGACGCGTATTTATTCGTCTTCTAACAGAGCTTCATACGCGGCGGCATCCAGCAGCGCGGCAACCTGCGCTTCGTCGCTGGCTTTGATCTTGAAGATCCAGCCGTCGGTGTACGGGTCGCTGTTGACCAGTTCCGGCGAGTCGTTCAGCTCTTCGTTAACGGCAACGATTTCACCGCTAATCGGGGCATAAATATCGGAAGCCGCTTTCACGGATTCGGCAACCGCGCAATCGGCGCCCGCTTCGACGGTGGCGCCCACTTCCGGCAGATCAACGAATACCATATCGCCCAGCAGCTCCTGCGCATGCTCGGTGATCCCGACGGTATAGGTGCCGTCCGCTTCTTTACGCAGCCATTCGTGTTCTTTGCTGTATTTCAGTTCTGCTGGTACGTTGCTCATCAATTCATCTCCAAAAAAGGGAAATCACACAATGGCTTTGCCATTGCGTACAAAACCAGGTTTAGTCACTTTTACCGGCATTTCACGGTTACGAATTTGCACCACCGCGGTGTCGCCAATCCCGGCCGGCACGCGAGCCAGCGCGATGCTGTAGCCCAGCGTCGGCGAGAAGGTGCCGCTGGTGATAATGCCTTCTTTTTGGTTACCGTCGCTATCGGTAAAGCGCACCGGCAGGCCGCCGCGCAGGACGCCTTTCTCAGTCATCACCAGGCCAACCAGCTGTTCGGTGCCCTTTTCACGCTGCATCTCCAGCGCTTCGCGACCGATAAAGTTACGATCCGCCGGTTCCCAGGCGATAGTCCAGCCCATATTCGCCGCCAGCGGAGAGACGCCTTCGTCCATCTCCTGGCCATACAGGTTCATTCCGGCCTCCAGGCGCAGGGTATCGCGCGCGCCGAGACCGCATGGCTTAACGCCAGCGTCCAGCAGACCGCGCCAGAAATCCGCCGCCTGCTCGTTCGGCATGGCGATTTCATAGCCCGCTTCGCCGGTATAGCCTGTGGTGGCGATAAACAGCTCGCCGGCCTGCACGCCGAAGAACGGCTTCATACCTTCCACGGCCTGACGCTGCGCGTCGGTAAACATTGTCGCCGCCTTCGCTTTCGCCTGCGGACCCTGGACCGCGATCAGCGACAGATCGTCGCGGACGATGATTTCGAGGCCGTAGGGTTCAGCTTGTTCGGAAATCCAGGCGAGGTCTTTTTCGCGGGTGGCGGAGTTAACAACGAGGCGGAAATAATCTTCAGAGAGGAAATAGACAATCAGGTCGTCGATGACGCCGGCGGAGGCGGTCAGCATGCCGGTGTAGAGCGCTTTGCCTGGGGTGGTGAGCTTCGCCACGTCGTTGGCCAGCAAATAGCGCAAGAACTCTCTGGTCCGGCTGCCGTGGAAATCAACGATGGTCATATGCGACACATCGAACATGCCTGCGTCGCCGCGCACCGCATGGTGCTCATCAATCTGGGATCCGTAATGCAGCGGCATCATCCAGCCATGGAAATCCACCATGCGCGCGCCGCACAGCGTGTGTTGTTCATACAACGGAGTCTGTTGAGCCATCTTTTCCTCATCGAATAAAAACGGAACCAGCCACAAGATTGTCGGCGATTTTTCGCCACGAAATCGGGTGTCGGCATCGCTGACGAACGCCGACGCAAACGTTCTCTTTTGCCTGAACTTACCACCGAACCCGGCACTAAACCATAAGCTCATTCAGGGCATCACATTAGCTTATGACTAAAATCCGCCGAAAAGCCTACAGAGTTATTGACTGGAAAAAAGCGATTTATGCCACATAAAATTAACATTAAGGCGGCACTGATTAGGGAATGATGGTGTTTTGTGCGATTTTATCGTCCTAATTTCTTTAACAAAAAAAAGGACGCATTAATAAATCTAATGCGAAAAAAGAGGTGAAATTAGAATATTTCAAATGAGGGGGAAAACCCGGCGCGCAGGCCGGGTGAAAGAAGTGTGACGCGGTTAACGTAACCAGGCAGGCAGATCGTTGAGGCCCATCGCCTGGCGAATCAGCTGCGGTTTCACGCCCGGCAGCGTATCGGCCAGTTTCAGCCCCATGTCGCGGATGAATTTCTTCGCCGGATGGCTACCGGAAAACATGTCGCGGAAGCCCTGCATGCCCGCCAGCATCAGCGCGGCGCTGTGCTTGCGGCTACGCTCGTAGCGGCGCAGATAAAGATGCTGGCCGATATCCTTGCCCTGGGCGTGCAGGCGCTTCAGTTCGTCAATAAGCTCGGCGGCATCCATAAAGCCGAGATTGACGCCCTGCCCGGCCAGCGGGTGGATGGTATGCGCGGCATCGCCGACCAGCGCCAGGCGGTGGGCGGCGAACTGGCGGGCATAGCGGCCGGTCAGCGGGAAGACTTCACGTGCGCTTTCCAGCTGGCAGAGGCCAAGGCCATTATCGAAGGCGATATTCAACGCCTGATTAAAGGTGGCTTCATCAGCCTCCTGCATCCGCTGCGCCTCCGCCGGCGACAGCGACCAGACGATCGAGCACAGATGCGGATCGCAGAGCGGCAGGAAGGCGAGGATCCCGTTGCCATGGAACGCCTGGCGGGCCACCGCCTGATGCGGCTCAGCGGTACGGATGGTCGCCACCAGCGCATGATGATGGTAATCCCAGAAGGTCAGCGGAATATCGGCTTTATTGCGCAGCCATGAATTGGCACCATCGGCGCCGATCACCAGCCGCGCGGTGAGCATGCTGCCGTCCTGCAGGCTGAGAAAGGCTTCATTCTCGCCCCACGCCACCTGCTGCAGTTGCGCAGGCGCCAGCAGGGTAACGTCAGCGCAACGCTGCGCCTTCTGCCACAGCGCATAATGCACCACAGCGTTTTCAATAATGTGGCCCAGATGGCTGAAGCCCATGCTCTGGTCATCAAAGCTAATGCGGCCGAAGCTGTCTTTGTCCCACACTTCCATGCCGTGATAGCAGCTGGCGCGCTGGGCGACGATCTCTGACCAGACGCCGATGCGGGTCAGTAGCTTTTCGCTGGCGGCGTTAATTGCCGACACGCGCAGCGCCGGCGGCGCATCGGCGGCCAGCGGCTGCGGCTCCGCTTTCTCCAGCACCGCGACGCGCAGGCCGCTGCCCTGTAAACCGCAGGCTACCGCCAGCCCCACCATTCCACCGCCAACAATGGCAACATCAACACTTTGCACGTTCTACTCCTTAACGGGGAACCCAACCGAGGGTACGCTGCGCCAGCGCATCGCGCGCCGGGGTAAATAATTCCATGGCCATCAGACCGACATTGCGCCCCACCACCAGCGGCGCCCAACGGTTGGCAAACAGATGCACCAGCCCATCGGTCACGCCGATGGTGGTGGCTTTATCCCCTGCCCTGCGCGCCTGATAGCGACACAGCAGCGGATAATGGCCGACATCTTCGCCGCTGAGATGGGCGTCAGCGAGCAACTCCGCCAGGCTCATCACATCGCGCAGGCCGAGATTAAAGCCCTGCCCGGCAATCGGGTGCAGCGTCTGCGCCGCGTTGCCGACCAGCGCCAGGCGGTGCGACACCGCGCGGCTGGCGGTGGTGAGAGCCAGCGGATAGACGCTGCGCTTCCCGGCGTGAGTAATGCGCCCCAGCCGCCAGCCGAACGCCTGCTGCAGCTCCTGACAAAAACGTTCGTCAGACCAGCTCAGCACCTCATCGCGGCGCGACTGCGGATGACACCACACCAGCGAGCAGCGCCCTTGCGACATCGGCAGCATCGCCAGCGGGCCATGCTCGGTAAAACGTTCGAACGCGCGGCCTTCGTGGGGCAGCGCGGTGCTCACGTTGGCGATAATCGCCAGTTGCTCATAGGGCTGCTGTTGCCAGCTGATGCCGCAGCGGGCGCCCAGCGACGAACGCGAACCGTCCGCCGCCACCAGCAGCTTACCGCTGATCGTTTCGCCCCCCTCAAGGGTAAGGCTGACGCTCTCCTGGCGACGGCTGACCGCTTCCACTTTCGCCGGGCAATGTAGCGTCACGCCCGGTGCCTCGCGCAGCAGGCTAAACAGTCGCTGGCCGACATCGTGGAGTTCAACCACCTGACCCAGCGCCGACAGGCTATAATCCGCCGCCGCCAGATTCACAAAACCAGCATGGCCGCGGTCGCTGACGTGTACCCGCTGGATAGGCGTCGCCCGCTCGGCGAGACGTTGCCAGACGCCGATGCGCGCCAGTTGCTGGCAGGTGCCGGCGGCCAGGGCGATCGCCCGGTCGTCGAAGCCGGGATGGCGAGCCGACTGGGGATCCTGCGCCTCAATCAGATGGACCGGCAGCGCGCCGCCGGTCATACGGGAGATGGCCAGGGCGAGCGTCGCGCCGGTCATCCCGCCGCCGACAATCAGCACGCTCATGACTGGCGCGCCGCCGCCATCAGCGCCTCGATCTCATCCGCCTTCTTCACCACGCCGGCGGTGAGATTTTCGTTCCCGTCTTCAGTGATCACGATGTCATCTTCAATACGGATGCCGATGCCGCGGTACTGCGCCGGCACGTCGGCGTCGGCGGCGATATACAGCCCCGGTTCGACGGTCAGCACCATCCCCGGCTCCAGGACGCGCGAACGGTCGGTGTCGTAGTGGCCGACATCGTGTACATCCAGCCCCAGCCAGTGGCTCAGACCGTGCATAAAGTACGGGCGGTGGGCGTTGTTGGCGATCAGCTCGTCAACCTCGCCTTTGAGGATCCCGAGCCGCACCAGGCCGGTGATCATGATGCGCACCACTTCCTGATTCACCTGGCAGATTGAGGTGCCCGGGCGGTAGAGTTCCAGCGCGGTCTCCAGCGATTCCAGCACGATATCGTAGATTTCGCGCTGCGGCTGGCTGAATTTGCCGTTCACCGGGAAGGTGCGGGTAATGTCGCCGGCGTAGCCGCGATACTCGCAGCCGGCGTCAATCAACACCAGATCGCCGTCGCGCAGTTCAGATTCATTTTCGGTGTAGTGCAGAATGCAGCCGTTTTCGCCGCCGCCAACGATGGTGTTATAGGAGGGGAAACGCGCGCCGTGGCGATTGAATTCATGAAGAATTTCGCCTTCCAGCTGATACTCGAACATGCCTGGGCGGCATTTTTCCATCGCCCGGGTATGGGCCAGAGCGCTAATTTCACCGGCGCGGCGCATCACGGCCAGCTCTTCCGCCGATTTGAACAGGCGCATCTCATGCACAATGGGCCGCCAGTCGATGACCGAGTTCGGCGCCTGCAGGTTCTGGCGCGAGCCTTTGCGTAGTTTTTCGAGGGCGTTGAACACAATCTCATCGGCATAGGCATATTCGCCCTGGGCGAAATAGATAGCGTCCAGACCGTTGAGCAGCTGATACAGCTGCTGGTTGATTTCGCTGAACGCCAGCGCCCGGTCAACGCCAAGCTTCGCCGGCGCGGCCTCCTGGCCCAGACGGCGACCGAACCAGATCTCAGCGGTCAGATCGCGAACCCGGTTGAACAGCACGCTATGGTTGTGGGTTTCATCGCTTTTAATCAACACCAGCAGCGCTTCCGGTTCGTTGAAGCCGGTGAAGTACCAAAAATCGCTGTTCTGCCGGTAGGGATATTCCGAATCTGCACTGCGTACCGCTTCCGGTGCGGCGAAAATCAGCGCCGCGCTGCCTGGCTGCATCTGCGCCAACAGCGCCTGGCGACGCGAGAGAAATTCCTGCTGAGTCATGACGCCCCCTGAACGAATTTTAGTTAGTGTAATGTCGGTTTGCGGACTTCCGGTGCGGTTGGCTGCTGACGCGCAAAGGTGTCGTGGCACAGCAGTGCGGCAACGCGGACATACTCGATAATCTCCTCCAGAGACATCTCCAGCTCTTCCTGATCTTCGTCTTCGTCGTAGCCCAGCTGGGCAATATTACGCAGATCGTCAATCGCTTCCCCGGTTTCGTCTTTCACTTTATCCAGCTTCGGCTGGCTCACGCCAAGGCCAAGAAGGAAGTGGTTGACCCAGCCGGCGAGAGCGTCGGCGCGATCAAAGACGCTCACCGCATCGCCTTCCGGCAGATACAGTTGAAAGAGGAAGCCGTCGTCATCCAGTGAGTCGCTGATGGCGGAATGCATGCTACGCAGCGCCTGGGCCAGCTCATGGCCGAAGGCGAGACCTTCGTTGGTCAGGTCGTGCACCAGCGGCTGCCAGCTGCTGTCCGTGTTGCCACCGCACAGCAATCCGCTGATCAAACCGTGCATCTCGGCCGGGGTAAGCCCTACCCCTTGTTGGTTCAGTAACTGGTCTACATCGTTGTAACCAGGCATTTCGTTCTGTATAGACATGCGCATTCGTCATCGTTGGGAGGAATATTCATGGTATGCTACCACTTTGGACCCTGGTGAACCAGAATAGGGCTTGTATCTTCGCACCAGGGTAGCTATAGTGTCGCCCCTTCGCAGACCCGGGTCAGGGTGTGAAGGCAGCGCAGTCAATCAGCAGGAAGGTGGCATGTCTGCACAACCCGTAGATCTCCAAATTTTCGGCCGTTCACTGCGAGTGAATTGCCCGCCTGAACAAAGGGATGCCCTGAATCAGGCAGCTGAAGACCTTAATCAGCGGTTGCAAGATTTAAAAGAACGCACTAGAGTCACAAATACTGAGCAGCTGGTCTTCATCGCCGCGTTGAACATCAGCTATGAGTTGACTCAGGAAAAAGCGAAGACCCGCGACTACGCTTCCAGCATGGAGCAGCGCATTCGCATGCTTCAGCAGACCATCGAGCAAGCATTGCTTGAGCAAGGTCGCATAAGCGAAAGACCAGGGTCGAAGTTTGAATAACACTTTGCAGTTAACTGTGTTAGAGTAACTCCAGGAACAAAATTTCTCTGAGATGTTTGCAAGCGGGCCAGTCCCCTGAGCCGATATTTCATACCACAAGAATGTGGCGCTCCACGGTTGGTGAGCATGCTCGGTCCGTCCGAGAAGCCTTAAAACCGTGACGACACATTCACCTTGAACCAAGGGTTCAAGGGTTACAGCCTGCGGCGGCATCTCGGAGATTCCCTTCCTCACTTCGCATTATTCCCCCACACCTGTTTTCGGCTGACGCCGCACTGTATTACACTGCTTTCTATTGTTTCGCCTGCTCGCCATGAGACCTGCATGACCCTACAGCCCGATACCCTGCTTTCCCGCCAGCATATTCGCCAGCAGATCCGCGAGCGTCGACGCGCGCTCAGCCCTGAGCAACAGCGGCAGTTTGCCCTGCAGGCCGCAGAGCGAATGATGGCCTGGCCGCCGGTGGTTCTCGCCCACACCGTGGCGCTGTTTCTCTCCTTTGACGGCGAGCTGGACACCCAACCGCTGATTGACCAGCTCTGGCGGGCCGGCAAGCGGGTGTATCTCCCGGTGCTGCATCCGTTTAGCCCCGGTAACCTGTTGTTTTTACATTACCATCCGCAGAGCGAACTGATAGTGAATCGCCTGAAGATCCGTGAACCGAAGCTCGACGTGCGCGACGTGCTGCCGCTCGCTGATCTCGATGTGCTGGTCACACCGCTGGTGGCCTTCGATGCCGGCGGACAACGGCTGGGGATGGGTGGCGGTTTTTACGACCGGACGCTGCAAAACTGGCAGCAGTATCGCCTGCAGCCGGTGGGCTACGCGCACGACTGCCAGCAGGTGGACACCCTGCCGAGCGAAAAGTGGGATATTCCGCTGCCGGCGGTGATCACCCCGGGCAAAACCTGGTGTTGGTAGGTACGTGGGGAGAAGAATTTCTGCCTGGAAGGTGTTAACAAAAAAACGGGCAGGCACGCGACCTGCCCGAGAGGCAAAAATGGTTAGAACAGCAGACGGGCGCGGATAGTCCCCGGGATCGCTTTCATCGCCTGCAGCGCCTGCTGGGCAACATCTTCTTCCGCTTCGATATCAATAACCACGTAACCCATCTGCGGCGACGTTTGCAGATACTGGGCGGCAATATTGATGCTCTGCGCGGCGAAGATCTGGTTGATGGCGGTCAGGACGCCCGGCCGGTTCTCATGGATGTGCAGCAGACGGCGTCCACCGTGCAGCGGCAGAGAAACTTCCGGGAAGTTGACCGCCGACAGGGTAGACCCGTTGTCAGAGTACTTCGCCAGCTTGCCGGCCACTTCCAGACCGATGTTCTCCTGCGCTTCCTGAGTGGAGCCACCGATATGCGGCGTCAGGATCACGTTATCAAACTCGCACAGCGGCGAAGTGAAGGGGTCGCTGTTGGTCGCGGGTTCGGTCGGGAAGACGTCGATCGCCGCCCCGGCCAGATGCTTACTCGCCAGCGCATCGCATAGCGCCGGAATATCCACCACGGTACCACGGGAGGCGTTGATCAGCAGCGCGCCCGGCTTCATCAGCGCCAGCTCTTCCGCGCCCATCATATTTTTGGTGGAGGCGTTTTCCGGCACGTGCAGGCTAACCACATCACTCATGTTCAGCAGGTCGGAGAGATGCTGTACCTGAGTGGCGTTGCCCAGCGGCAGTTTGTTTTCAATATCATAGAAGAAGACATGCATCCCCAGCGATTCCGCCAGAATGCCGAGCTGGGTGCCGATGTGGCCGTAACCGATAATCCCCAGTTTCTTGCCGCGCGCTTCAAAGCTCCCCACCGCCAGCTTATTCCATACGCCGCGATGCGCCTTGGCGTTGGCTTCCGGCACGCCGCGCAGCAGCAGCAGCAGCTCACCGATCACCAGCTCGGCCACCGAACGGGTATTGGAGAATGGCGCGTTAAACACCGGAATACCGCGTTTCGCGGCGGCGTCCAGATCGACCTGGTTGGTACCGATGCAGAAGCAGCCGACGGCAACCAGTTTTTCCGCCGCGGCGAAAATCTCTTCAGTCAGGTGGGTACGGGAACGCAGGCCGATGAAATGGGCATCACGGATCGACGCTTTCAGCTGTTCGGAATCCAGCGCGCCTTTATGAAATTCAATGTTGGTGTAACCTGCCGCGCGAAGGCTATCGATTGCCTTTTGATGCACACCTTCAACCAGCAGAAATTTAATCTTGTCTTTTTCCAGTGATACCTTAGCCATTTCCCCGTCCTGTTTTGTCTTAACTGATGTCGTGCTGAACGAAAGTTCGTCTCAGCAACATATCAAAAAAAACTATCGCGGCAATATGAACGTTTGCGTCGCTGTCCTGAAGAAATGTCATTCAGAAGGAAATGGCAGGACAAAACACCAGAAAGATAATGAACGGTAGCGCGTTAATCAGAATGGTTGCACAAATGTGACAGAAGTCACTAAATTGCGCCAGGTGAAAAAATATTTGCGAGGGAGCCGGTTGGCTCCCTGCGGACAGACTATTTTACGATGGTTTTCACACCGTCAGCGGTGCCGATCAGCGCCACGTCGGCGCCGCGGTTGGCGAACAGCCCCACGGTCACGACGCCAGGAATGCCGTTAATCGCGTTTTCCAGCGCGATAGCATCGAGAATTTCCAGGCCGTGCACGTCAAGGATCACGTTGCCGTTATCGGTCACCACGCCCTGACGGTATTCCGGACGGCCGCCCAACTTGACCAGCTGGCGCGCCACGGCGCTGCGCGCCATCGGAATGACCTCAACCGGCAGCGGGAATTTACCCAGAATATCGACCTGCTTGGAGGCATCGGCGATGCAGATAAATTTATCCGCTACCGAGGCGATGATCTTCTCACGGGTCAGCGCCGCGCCGCCGCCTTTGATCATCTGCATGTGGCCGTTGATCTCATCCGCGCCGTCAACGTAGATCCCCAGGCGATCGACGCTGTTGAGATCGAAGACGGTGATCCCGAGGCTTTTCAGCTTCTCGGTGGAGGCATCGGAGCTGGAAACCGCCCCTTCGATTTGCCCCTTCATGGTGCCCAGCGCGTCAATAAAATGGGCCGCCGTCGAGCCGGTGCCTACGCCCACAATGGTCCCTGGCTGTACGTATTGCAGCGCCGCCCAACCTACCGCTTTTTTCAGTTCATCCTGCGTCATAATTATGGTCCGAGATGTGAATGCCTGTGGCGCATTATAGAACATCGACAGTGGAAATGTCCCTGCGATGCAGATCACACAACAGAGCAGACCAATTTCGTCTGTATCAAATAAAAATTTATGTCATAGTGCGAGATAACGATTAGTTATGGGGGCACGCCAGAATAATGAAACGACCGGACTACAGGACACTACAAGCGCTGGACGCGGTGATTAGAGAACGAGGATTTGAGCGCGCCGCGCAGAAGCTATGTATTACCCAGTCCGCCGTCTCACAGCGTATTAAGCAACTGGAAAATATGTTCGGCCAGCCGCTGCTGGTACGTACCGTGCCGCCGCGCCCAACCGAGCAAGGGCAAAAATTGCTGGCGCTGTTGCGCCAGGTTGAACTGCTGGAGGAAGAGTGGCTGGGGGACGAGCAGACTGGCTCCACGCCGCTGCTGCTGTCGCTGGCGGTGAACGCCGACAGTCTGGCGACCTGGCTGCTGCCGGCGCTGGCTAATGTGCTGTCGGACTCCCCTATTCGTCTCAACCTGCAGGTGGAAGATGAAACCCGCACCCAGGAACGCCTGCGCCGTGGCGAAGTGGTCGGCGCGGTAAGTATCCAGCCGCAGGCGCTGCCAAGCTGCCTGGTGGATCAGCTCGGCGCGCTCGATTACCTGTTTGTCGCCTCAAAAGAGTTTGCGCAACGCTATTTCCCCAACGGCGTAACGCGCTCGGCGCTGCTGAAAGCGCCGGTCGTCGCTTTCGATCATCTGGATGATATGCATCAGGCATTTCTGCAGCAAAACTTCGACCTGCCGCCGGGTAGCGTCCCCTGCCATATCGTCAACTCGTCGGAAGCCTTCGTCCAGCTGGCGCGCCAGGGCACCACCTGCTGCATGATCCCCCATCTGCAGATCGAAAAAGAGCTCAACAGCGGCGAGCTTATCGACCTCACTCCCGGCCTGTTTCAGCGCCGTATGCTTTACTGGCACCGCTTTGCCCCGGAAAGCCGCATGATGCGCCGGGTGACCGATGCGCTCATCGATTACGGCCACAAGGTGCTGCGTCAGGATTAAGCTGCGGGCATAAAAAAAGCCACTTCGCTGAAGTGGCTTTTTTGTTTCTATCGCTTACTGGGCCGGTTTCGGCGCTTCAGCCGGTTTCGCCGGCGTGGCCGGGGCCGCGGCCTGCGCCGGCTGCAGTTCAAACACGACGTCGACCTGGTCGTCAAACTGGATGGTGGCCTGCTCGTAGGTTTCCTGGGCGGAAACCGGCGCAGCGTCAGCGGCCTTCATCATGCGAACCATCGGGCTCGGCTGATAATTAGAGACGTGGTAGCGCACGCTGTACACCGGACCCAGCTTGCTGTGGAAACCTGCGGCCAGCTCCTGCGCCTGATGCACGGCGTCGTCGATCGCCGCTTTACGCGCTTTATCTTTGTAGGCGTCCGGTTGCGCAACGCCCAGCGAGACGGAGCGAATTTCGTTCAGACCGGCTTTCAGGGCGCCGTCCAGCAGACCGTTGAGTTTATCCAGCTGGCGCAAGGTCACTTCGACAGTGCGCACCGCGCGATAGCCTTTGAGAATGCTTTTCCCGTTCTGATAGTCGTAATCAGGTTGGGTGCGCAGATTCGCCGAGTTGATGTCTTTTTTCGCAATGCCGCTCTTTTCGAGGAAAGAGAGGTATTGCGCAACGCGATCGTCAGCCTGTTTTTTTGCCGATGCGGCATCTTTTGCCGCCACGTTCACTTCGATCGCCAGGGTGGCGATATCCGGAACCGCAGCAACGCTTGCTGTGCCTGAAGTCACAATATGCGGACCGTCCGGCAATTCGCTGGCCTGTGCCGCCATCGTGCTAAATCCGAGTGTTGCCGCCAGGGCTAAGACTTTTAACTTCACTGTCGTTTCTCCATGTTACTTAAATCGCCCTTACGGGACGCATGCCAGCAAGCTTAGCGCGTACAGCGGGAAAGTCCATCGGACAACGCTTAGTTGAGCAACGCCTGGATATGGCCGACGCCCTCTTTTGCCAGCTGAAACGCAATAAACCACATGACGGCGCCGACCACAATGTTGATGATCCGCTGGGCTCTGGCGGTACGCAGCCGCGGCGCCAGCCAGGCGGCCAACAGTGCCAGACCAAAGAACCACAGGAAAGAGGCGCTAATGGTTCCCAGCGCAAACCAGCGCTTCGGCTCCATCGCCAGCTGGCCTCCCAGGCTGCCCAACACCACAAAGGTATCCAGATAAACGTGCGGATTCAGCCAGGTGACCGCCAGCATAGTGATAATGATTTTCCAGCGCCCCTGCTGCATCACCTCGGCGCTGGCGAGCTCAAGATTCTGGCTGAACGCTGTTTTCAATGCGCCAAAGCCGTACCACAGTAAAAAGGCCACGCCGCCCCAGGTCACGAGCGCCAGTAGCCAGGGGGACTGCATCAGCAGCGCGCTGCCGCCAAAAATGCCGGCGCAGATCAGCAGCAAGTCGCTGACGGCGCACAGCAAGGCAATCATCAGGTGATACTGACGACGGATCCCCTGGTTCATCACGAAAGCATTTTGGGGGCCAAGCGGCAAAATCATTGCCGCTCCCAGGGCAAGGCCCTGAAAGTAATAGGTAAACATGAGGATTTTTCCGCTGTGTTCGAGAGTGGCGCTGACTATAACGCGAATAAATTATTAGCGGAAATTGAAAGTATTAATCATTAATAAGCAAAGCTAATGATGAGCCATTAAAAAAGGCCGGCATCGCCGGCCTGAGTCACTGAGTGGCGGTTTACTCGGCTTTTTCCGGCAGACGCACCACATGAACATCCATCTGCGGATAAGGGAAGCTGATGCCGTTGGCGTCAAATTCACGCTTGATGCGCTCGAGGATATCCCAGTAGACGTTTTGCAGATCGCTGCTTTTGCTCCATACGCGCACCACAAAGTTCACCGACGAGGCGCCGAGTTCGTTCAGGCGAACCGTCATTTCCCGATCGCGCAGAATACGATCGTCAGATTCGATAATCGAGGTCAGGAGCTGCTTCACCTTGTCGATATCGGCATCGTAAGAGACGCCGATAATAAACTCATTGCGGCGCGCCGGTTCACGGGAGAAGTTAATGATGTTGCCGGCGATGATTTTGCCGTTCGGCACCACCACCACTTTACCGTCGGCGGTACGCAGGGTAGTGGAGAAAATCTGTACGTTAAGCACCGTACCCGCTACACCACCAAGGTCGACATACTCGCCGGCGCGGAAAGGGCGGAACATCACCAGCAGTACGCCAGCCGCGAGGTTAGACAGTGATCCCTGCAGCGCCAGACCGACGGCTAAACCCGCGGCGCCCAGCACCGCAATGACCGAGGCGGTCTGCACGCCCACGCGTCCCAGGGCGGCAATCAGCGTAAAGGCGATAACCGCATAGCGCACCAGCGCGGAGAGGAAATCGGCAACGGTGGCGTCAATTTTACGCGCCAGCATCAGGCGGTTGACGGTATTAGAGACGACGCGCGCCACGATCATCCCGACGATCAGGATAGCGATAGCCGCGACGATGTTGACGGCATAGCTCAGCAGCAGCTCCTGGTTGCGTGCCAGCCACGTCCCGGCGTGGTTGATGCTATCGACAACGTTCAAATCTTCCATTTAACATTCCTTATGAATCCCCCAGGGGGAAGTAAATAACTCAGCCTGCGACAGGGCAGTCAGGTTATAGGGTAAACAATAAGTGCACGTTTTGCCAAATGGATCACAGTTTTCTGCTGAGCTATCCTGTTGTTAAGTTAATAAAAAAGCCCGCATTGCTGCGGGCTTCGGGGTAAGAAACAGATTTTTCTTACAGAACGTCGATCGCGTTCAGCTCTTTAAATGCCTGCTCCAGACGAGTCACCATGGAAGTCTGTGCAGCACGCAGCCATACGCGCGGGTCGTAGTATTTCTTGTTCGGCTGGTCTTCGCCTTTCGGGTTGCCCAGCTGGCCCTGCAGGTAAGCTTCGTTCGCTTTGTAGTACTGCAGGATACCGTCCCAGGTTGCCCACTGGGTGTCGGTATCGATGTTCATTTTCACTACGCCGTAGCTGACGGAGTCTTTGATTTCCTGAGCGGAAGAACCGGAACCGCCGTGGAAGACGAAGTTCAGGCTGTTGTGCGGCAGGTTGTGTTTCTTGGAAACATATTCCTGAGAATCGCGCAGGATAGTCGGGGTCAGAACGACGTTACCCGGTTTGTACACGCCGTGTACGTTACCGAAGGAAGCGGCGATGGTGAAGCGCGGGCTGATTTTGCTCAGCTCGGTGTAAGCGTAATCCACGTCTTCCGGCTGGGTGTACAGGGCGGAAGCGTCCATGTGGCTGTTGTCCACGCCGTCTTCTTCGCCACCGGTGCAACCCAGTTCGATTTCCAGGGTCATGTCCATTTTGGCCATGCGCGCCAGGTATTTAGAGCAGATTTCGATGTTTTCGTGCAGGGACTCTTCAGACAGGTCGATCATGTGAGAAGAGAACAGCGGTTTGCCGGTAGCGGCGAAGTGTTTTTCACCCGCGTCCAGCAGGCCGTCGATCCACGGCAGCAGTTTCTTCGCGCAGTGGTCAGTGTGCAGGATAACCGGCACGCCGTAGTGCTCAGCCATCTGGTGCACGTGGTGCGCGCCAGAGATAGCGCCGAGGATAGCAGCACCCTGAGGAACGTCAGTTTTCACGCCTTTACCTGCGATGAACGCTGCGCCGCCGTTAGAGAACTGAACGATAACCGGAGAGCGTACTTTCGCAGCAGCTTCCAGAACGGCGTTGATGGAGTCAGTCCCTACGCAGTTTACCGCCGGCAGTGCAAAGTTGTTTTCTTTCGCTACCTGGAACACTTTCTGAACGTCGTCGCCAGTGATGACGCCCGGTTTTACGAAATCAAAAATTTTAGACATGTTACTTAGTCCTGTATCTGTATCTTCGACCGTTGAAGAAGGTTCGCGAGCCCTTAAGCGCGCTGAAAAACAGGCGGGTTTCCCCGCCTGAACTGAATTACTGCTTAGCGCGCTCTTCGAGCATCGCTACTGCCGGCAGGACTTTGCCTTCGACGAATTCAAGGAACGCGCCGCCGCCAGTGGAGATGTAGGAAATTTTGTCAGCGATACCGAACAGGTCGATCGCTGCCAGGGTGTCACCGCCGCCGGCGATGGAGAAACCTTCGCTGTCCGCGATAGCGTTAGCCACGATTTCAGTCCCTTTACGGAAGTTCGGGAATTCGAATACGCCAACCGGGCCGTTCCACAGAATGGTTTTGGCGTTCTTCAGAATTTCAGCCAGTTTCTGTGCGGAAACGTCGCCAAGGTCCAGAATCTGCTCATCATCTTTGATGTCGTTAACAGATTTCAGAGTCGCCGTTGCGGTTTCGGAGAACTCGGTCGCGACGCGAACGTCAGTCGGAACCGGGATATCGCAGGTGCTCAGCAGGCGCTTGGCTTCATCAACCAGGTCCGCTTCGTACAGGGATTTGCCGACGTTGTGGCCCTGGGCGGCAACGAAGGTGTTAGCGATACCGCCGCCGACGATCAGCTGGTCAGCGATTTTAGACAGGGAATCCAGCACGGTCAGCTTAGTGGATACTTTAGAACCACCGACGATAGCGACCATCGGACGAGCCGGCTCTTTCAGCGCTTTACCCAGCGCATCCAGTTCAGCGGCCAGCAGCGGGCCTGCGCACGCCACGTCAGCAAATTTGCCGATACCGTGGGTGGAAGCCTGCGCGCGGTGCGCGGTACCGAAGGCGTCCATCACGAACACGTCGCACAGCGCGGCGTATTTTTTAGACAGCGCTTCGTCGTCTTTTTTCTCGCCTTTGTTAAAGCGAACGTTTTCCAGCACCACCAGCTCGCCGGCAGCCACTTCAACGCCGTCCAGGTAGTCTTTAACCAGACGTACCGGGTTGGACAGTTTGTCTTTCAGGTAATTAACAACCGGCAGCAGAGAGAATTCTTCGTTGTACTCGCCTTCGGTCGGACGACCCAGGTGGGAGGTTACCATCACTTTCGCGCCCTGCTTCAGCGCCAGTTCGATGGTCGGCAGAGATGCACGGATACGCGCGTCGCTGGTTACTTTCCCGTCTTTAACTGGTACGTTCAGATCCGCACGGATAAAAACGCGTTTACCAGCCAGATCCAGATCGGTCATCTTAATTACAGACATGGTGAATCCTCTCGTTGATTCATAAAGTTTTGTCGACGTTTACGCGTCGAACCTGAAACCAATAGCCGCCATCGCTAACGTCGTGTCGAGCATTCGGTTAGCAAAGCCCCATTCGTTATCGCACCAGACCAGCGTTTTGATCAGATGCGCGCCACTGACCCGGGTTTGCGTGCCATCAACAATAGCACTGTGCGGATCGTGGTTAAAATCTGTCGAGACCAACGGTAATTCCGTATAGTCAACTATACCATGAAATGCACCTTGTGCTGCTTTTTGCAGCAACTGGTTGACTTCACATGCTTTTACCGGTTTTTTAACCGTCACGCTCAGGTCAATTGCCGTCACGTTTATCGTCGGCACCCGCACGGCAATCGCTTCAAAACGGTCGTTAAACTGCGGGAAAATACGGGTTATCCCTGCCGCCAGTTTGGTATCCACCGGAATGATCGACTGGCTGGCCG
Organism: Klebsiella sp. 1SOBk10mer; assembly: GCF_046602535.1. Taxonomy (NCBI): domain Bacteria; kingdom Pseudomonadati; phylum Pseudomonadota; class Gammaproteobacteria; order Enterobacterales; family Enterobacteriaceae; genus Klebsiella; species Klebsiella sp. 1SOBk10mer. The sequence continues at coordinate 307,050 of NZ_JBKIUP010000006.1, read as the reverse complement.
CGCGGGTACGCCGGAGATCCGGATGATAGGCGTCAATCACCTGCTGGTCATGCATCGCCGAGTGAATGGTGGTGACGGTGCCGGACTCGATGCCATAGGCATCATCTAACAGTTTAATGATCGGAATAATGCAGTTGGTGGTACAGGAGGCGTTGGAGACAATACGGTGCTCGGCGCGGAGTTCATCCTGATTGACGCCGTACACCACCGTCGCGTCGAGGTCGTTGCCGCCGGGATGGGAGAAGAGCACTTTCTTCGCCCCCGCCTGCAGGTGCGCCTCACCGTGCTCACGGCTTCCGTAAACGCCGGTGCAGTCGAGCACCACGTCTACCGCCAGCTCGCGCCAAGGCAGCGCCGCAATGGTCGGCTCGTGCAGCAGACGGATGGCATCATCGCCAACAAACAGCTGCTCGCGCTCCTGACGAACATCCCAGGCGAAACGGCCATGGCTGGTGTCATATTTCAACAAATGCGCGATGCCCGCAGCATCCGCCAGCTCATTGATTGCCACCACGGTGATTTCCGCACGGCGCCCGGATTCATATAGCGCACGAACCACATTGCGTCCAATACGACCGAAGCCATTAATCGCGATGCGAATGGTCATAGATCTCCTGCAAGGCTGTCCCTGTGATGAGGTGGCTGACAGAGTAATCCAGCTACGCTCTGAGGGAAACCTTACCAGCTGCAAACTGCGACTGATTGATTAATTGTCGAACATTTAAACGACTGAAACGCTTCAGCTAGAATAAGCCAAACGAGGAATAAAAGGAATGTTTGTCCAGCGCAATAAACCAGCTATATGACTCACATCACATTTTTGCTGGAATAATTTACAACCGTATTACATGGTTCAGGAATAGCAGATACAAAAAAGCCGGGTGACGAGGTAAAAGCAAAAACGGTAACCCTTGGGTTACCGTTTTTGGTGCTTGCCCCCTCTCCTGTGGGAGAGGGTTGGGGTGAGGGCATTAGCCCGCACCGTACCAGCGATTACAGCAGCGCTTTCGCTTTAGCGACCACATTGTCGACGGTGAAGCCGAACTCTTCGAACAGCTGCTCAGCCGGCGCAGACTCACCGAAGGTGGTCATGCCAACGATAGCGCCGTTCAGGCCAACATATTTGAACCAGTAGTCAGCGATACCCGCTTCCACAGCAACGCGCGCGGTCACGGCTTTCGGCAGTACGGATTCACGATAAGCCGCATCCTGCTTGTCGAACGCGTCGGTGGACGGCATGGAGACCACGCGCGCCTTCACGCCTTCGGCGGTCAGTTTGTCCCACGCGGCAACCGCCAGCTCAACTTCCGAACCGGTGGCGATGAAGATCAGCTCCGGCTGGCCGGCGCAATCTTTCAGCACGTAACCGCCGCGGGCCACGTTCGCCAGCTGCTCTGCGGTACGCTCCTGCTGCGCCAGGTTCTGACGGGACAGGATCAGCGCGGTCGGGCCGTCCTGACGCTCAACGCCATATTTCCACGCAATCGCGGATTCCACCTGGTCACACGGACGCCAGGTGGACATGTTCGGGGTCACGCGCAGGGAAGCCACCTGCTCTACCGGCTGGTGAGTCGGGCCATCTTCGCCCAGACCGATGGAGTCATGGGTGTAGACCATCACCTGACGCTGCTTCATCAGCGCCGCCATACGTACCGCGTTACGCGCATATTCCACGAACATCAGGAAGGTGGAGGTGTACGGCAGGAAACCGCCGTGCAGCGCGATACCGTTGGCGATAGCGGTCATACCGAACTCACGCACGCCGTAGTGAATGTAGTTACCGGCAGTATCTTCGTTGATCGGCTTAGAACCAGACCACAGGGTCAGGTTGGACGGCGCCAGGTCAGCGGAGCCACCGAGGAATTCCGGCAGCAGCGGACCGAACGCTTCGATGGCGTTCTGAGAGGCTTTACGGCTGGCGATTTTCGCCGGGTTGGCCTGCAGCTTCGCGATGAACTCGTTGGCTTTCGCGTCGAAGTCAGACGGCATCTCGCCTTTCATACGACGGGTGAATTCGGCGGCTTCCTGCGGGAAAGCTTTGGCGTAGGCAGCGAACTTCTCATTCCAGGCCGCTTCTTTCGCCTGGCCAGCTTCTTTGGCATCCCACTGCGCATAGATGTCAGACGGGATGTCAAACGGCGCGTGTTTCCAGCCCAGCGCTTCGCGGGTCAGGGCGATTTCGGCGTCGCCCAGCGGCGCGCCGTGGGAGTCGTGGGTACCGGCTTTGTTCGGCGAACCGAAACCGATGATGGTTTTGCACATCAGCAGGGACGGTTTGTCGGTAACCGCGCGCGCTTCTTCTACCGCGCGTTTGATGGCGTCAGCGTCGTGACCGTCAACGCCGCGCACCACGTGCCAGCCGTAGGCTTCAAAGCGTTTGGCGGTATCGTCGGTGAACCAGCCTTCAACGTGGCCGTCGATGGAGATGCCGTTGTCATCATAGAAGGCCACCAGTTTGCCCAGCTTCAGGGTACCGGCCAGGGAGCACACTTCGTGAGAAATGCCTTCCATCATGCAGCCATCGCCCATGAAAGCGTAGGTGTAGTGGTCGACGATGTCGTGCCCCGGACGGTTGAACTGCGCCGCCAGAGTTTTCTCGGCGATAGCCATCCCGACCGCGTTAGCGATACCCTGGCCCAGCGGACCGGTAGTGGTTTCCACGCCCGCGGTGTAGCCGACTTCCGGGTGGCCCGGCGTTTTAGAGTGCAGCTGGCGGAAGTTTTTCAGCTCTTCAATCGGCAGATCGTAGCCAGTGAGGTGCAGCAGGCTGTAAATCAGCATCGAACCATGGCCATTGGACAGTACAAAACGGTCACGGTCAGCCCAGGCCGGATTGTTCGGGTTATGGTTCAGGAAATCACGCCACAGCACTTCGGCAATGTCAGCCATACCCATCGGGGCACCCGGGTGGCCGGATTTGGCTTTCTGTACAGCGTCCATGCTCAGCGCACGAATAGCGTTAGCAAGCTCTTTACGTGAGGACATTTTGACTCCAGTTCGGACTGTTGAAGGCCATGCCCTTAACGACTTGACGAGAGCGCGTTTTGGGCTACGCCGGAAAAAAGTGTGAACAATGTAACCCAAGCGACAAGTCATGTACATGGAGCATCCTTTTGCCCTTTAAGAAATCTCTGGAACAGGTTGTGCTACGCCGGAATCCGCTCGCCCGTATCCTGCGATACTCTTTATAATTTACGCAGAATACGGTTCCCTGCCGTCGCCGTATTGTCGGATAAACAACCATAAGATTGTGGAAGATAAAAAATGAAAATTCGCTCAACCGTACTTGCTCTTGGGATCGCAGCAACGCTCACCGGATGTCAGAACATGGACTCCAACGGTCTGCTCAGCTCAGGGGCCGAAGCCTTCCAGGCATACTCCCTCAGCGACGCGCAGGTGAAAACCTTAAGCGACCAGGCCTGTAAAGAGATGGACGCCAAAGCGAAAATCGCCCCGGCCAGCAGTGAATACAGCCAGCGGCTGAACAAAATCGCGGCTGCGCTGGGCGATAACATCAATGGTCAGCCCGTGAACTACAAGGTCTATGAGACCAAGGATGTCAACGCCTTCGCCATGGCCAACGGCTGCATCCGCGTCTACAGCGGGCTGATGGATCTGATGAACGATAATGAAGTCGAGGCGGTGATCGGCCACGAAATGGGCCACGTCGCGCTGGGCCACGTGAAGAAAGGGATGCAGGTTGCCCTGGGCACCAACGCCGTGCGCGCGGCGGCGGCCTCCGCCGGCGGCATCGTCGGCAGCCTGTCCCAGTCGCAGCTCGGCGATCTGGGTGAAAAACTGGTGAACTCGCAGTTCTCCCAGCGCCAGGAATCAGAAGCGGACGACTACTCTTACGACCTGCTGCGTAAGCGCGGCATCAATCCGTCGGGACTGGCCACCAGCTTCGAAAAACTGGCCAAGCTGGAAGCCGGCCGTCAGAGCTCCATGTTTGACGATCACCCGGCATCGGAAGCCCGCGCGCAGCATATTCGCGATCGCATGAAGGCCGACGGGATTAAATAACCGCCAGCGGGAGGCATGTCTGCCTCCCTTTTTTATCTACCAGTAAAAATATTTAGCCGCATCAATTGATAACTTAAGCGCACAAACCGTTAATTATGATTGCACCTCGTCGCAGCCAATTATTTTATATGCTGTTACTCAGCAATATATTATTTGGCAAATGAAAAACGGCGTACGCAATCCGCCTTTCAGAACCGGGTTCGACCAAATATTAAATAGTCCACCCCTCTTCGCCAAACGCAGCCAGCGCGCGCCACACCGCTTGTTTCCTGCCGATACCATTGCTCACACAATGATTGCTTTCGACATTATTTCAGGAGAATATCGCGATTGCAGTGATTCCCTTGAATATATCGACAGACAGAGAAGTGCCCTCAGTGAAAAAAGAATTACCATTCATCGCACTTGGCATTATTGCCGCCGCACCGGCTTTCGCCAGCCAACAATCGACCAGCCAGGGCTTTATTGACGACAGTCATCTGGATCTCTTTTTACGTAACGCTTATATCAAACGCGATTATCGCGATGGGCTGCCGGATAAAGCCGAATGGGGCCAGGGAATTATCGCCACCTTCGCATCCGGCTTTACCCAGGGGCCGGTCGGCTTCGGCGTTGACGGCATTGCGCAGTACGCCGTGCGCCTCGACGGCGGCCGCGGCCGTAGCGGCGCGGGCGGCATCGACTTTTTCGCCCAGGATGACGACGGCCGGGCAAAATCCGACCTCGCGAAATTCGGCGCCACCGGCAAAATGCGCTTTTCGAATACCGTGCTCAGCTACGGCAGCCAGCGCCCAATGCTGCCCATCGTCTACGCCGACGACTCGCGCCTGCTCTACGAGAGCTATACCGGCACCATGCTGACCTCACGCGAAATCGACGGTCTGGACATTAACGCCGGCTACCTGACCGATCAGCAGCGTAAAAGTGACGACAGCCACAACAGCGGTCTGAAAAGCCTCACCTTCGGCGGGGCAAGCTACCGGTTCAACGACCAGCTCAGCGGCGCGCTGTACGCGTCGCATGTCGAGGACGTGCTGAACAAACAGTATCTTGGCCTCAACTTTAAGCAGCCGTTCGCCGCCAGCCAGCAGCTGATTCTCGATTTCAACGGCTATCACTCACGTCTGGATCAAGAATATGCCGATGCCAATGACACCGGACGCAGTAACAACATCTGGAGTCTGGCCGCCAGCTATATCTGGGATATTCATACCTTTAAAGTCGCTTACCAGCAAAGCAGCGGCAGCACCGGCTACCACTATGGCGGCTACCAGAACCAGGGCGGCGTCGGCGATGGCGGGAACACCATCTGGCTGGCCAACTCCTACTGGTCTGATTTTAACGGGGAAGATGAACGTTCCTGGCAGGCATCGTACGGACTGGATTTTGCCGGGCTGGGGCTACCGGGGCTGACCTGGACCACCGCCTACGTGCGCGGGGATAACATTAAAACGTCAGAGACCAGCAACGGCAAAGAACACGAATGGTTCAATCAGGTTCAATACCAGGTGCAAAACGGGGCGGCGAAAGATTTGAAATTCAGACTCCGGTATTCGGTACTGCGGGTTTCCAGCAACGCCAGCGACTATAACGTCAGCGGCAATGAAGTGCGGTTCTACGTCGAATATCCGTTTAACGTGTTTTAAGCACGTCATGAACCCTCTCCTGCGGGTCGGCCCTCTCCCGGCGCGCAGGAGCAACCGTCCGGCGCCTTGATTAACCCCCTGTGCCGTACGGTACCCTCTCCCCGGAAGGGAGAGGGTTGGGGTCACTGGGTTATCATTAATACAGCGTCTTCTGCGGCGGACCGGCAAAGCGCAGCGCGCCAATCTGGCCCATCTTCACTTCCACCACCGATGGCCCCGGCATCGCCAGCGCCTCGGTCATCACCGCCTGAAAATCCTCAGCCCGATCCACGCTCCACGCCTGCAGACCCATCGCCTGCGCCAGCAGGGTAAAGTCCGGCGTGTGCAGCTCGTTGTAATACTGGCGACCGCCAAAGTACTTATCCTGAATACCGCGCATCACGCCGTAGCCGCCGTCGTTCATAATCAACAGCGTCACGTTGGCCTTCTCCTGCGCCAGGGTCGCCAGTTCGCCAAGGTTGAGGCTCAGGCCACCGTCGCCGACCAGGCCGACCACTTTCCGTTGCGGATTGGCAATCGCGGTGCCCACCGCCATCGGCAGCCCCATACCGATGGCTCCGGCCAGAGAATGGATATTCATCAGCGGACCGTGAGCGCGGAACAGACGGCTGCCCCACAGGCTGCCGGAAACGGTAATATCGCGCACCAGAATGCCGTCATCGGGCAGCGCCTGCGCAATCGCGTCATTCAATTTAGCGTAAGCGCCGCACTGGTCGCGCAGCCCCTGCTCCGCCGCCTCTACCGCCTCTTTAAGTTGGCTATCCCAATGCGCATCGCCCCACATCCGGCCCTGTACCCGCTTCGCCAGCGCGTCTAATAAAGCGCGGCAGTCCGCCACCAGCGTGTTGTCCATCAGGTAGTTACGGCTGGCCGCCGCCGGGTCGATATCAATCTGCACCCTCGGCGTGGGCAGCGCCAGCGTCCACGAGCGCGTTTCGTTGCTGCGCAGCCGGGAACCGGCCACAAGTGTGAAATCACATTGTGAAATCAGCGCTTCAACCGAGGGAGAATTATGAAACGCGCGCAGGCTGGCGCGATGGCTGTCTGCCAGAATGCCGCGGCCGTGGGTGCTGGAGATCACCGTCACCCCGGCATCCGCCAGCGTCTTCACTGCCTCGCCGCTCTCTAACGCGCCGCCGCCAAGCCACAGCAAGGGCCGCTTCGCCTGCTTAAGCTGCGCCCACAGCGCATCGACCATCGCCGGTTCCGGCTCAACCGCCGGAGCGCGTTTCAGCGGCGCGGTCAGCAGTGAAAGCGGTATTTTGGCGCTCTGAATGTCGATTGGGATCTCCACCGAGACCGGGCCGCACGGCGGCGTCTGCGCCTCCTGAATCGCCTTATGCAGGATAGCCACCGCCTGGTTGGCGTTGCTAATGCGGTAAGCGCGCTTCGAACTGGCTTTCAGAAAGGTCAACTGATCGCGGGTTTCGTGAATAAAACCGGTGTCGGCGTCCAGCCAGGCTTTTTCGACCTGTCCGGTCAGGTGCAGCAGCGGCGTACCGGCGTTCATCGCCTCAACCAGCGCGCCGACCGCATTACCCGCCCCCGCGCCGGTACTGGTCAGCGCCACGCCGAGCCCTGAAAAACGGCCGTGGGCGTCAGCCATGGTCACCGAGCCCGCTTCACCTCGCGCCGGAACAAAGCGGATTTTTTCCCGCTGGCCGACGGCATCGGCGATCGGCAGGTTATGGATAGAAATGACGCCATAAATGGCTTCAACGTGATACTGCTCCAGCGTTCTGGCGATGGCATCGCCGACGGTTATCATTTCGCTCATTGCTCACCCTTTCTCAGTCGCACCAGTGGTTGACGCTATTACCCGTCGCCAGATAAATGCTCTTTTGCTGCATCCAGGCCTTCAGCCCCTGGATCCCTTTTTCGCGGCCCAGACCGCTCTCTTTAAAGCCCCCAAACGGGGTCGAAATGGAGAAAACTTTGTAGGTGTTGATCCACACCGTACCGGCTTCCAGCTGCTCGCTCAGACGCAGCGCGCGGCCGGTATCGCGCGTCCAGATCCCCGCCGCCAGCCCAAAGACCGAATCATTGGCCTCACGGATTAACGCCGCTTCATCGCGAAAACGCATCGCCACCAGTACCGGCCCGAAGATCTCTTCCTGGCAAACGCGGGCCTGATTGTTCAGCCCTTCAATGATGGTCGGCAGGAAATAGCTGCCTGCCGCCAGTGCCGGATCCGCCGGGATCTCGCCGCCGCATAGCACCCTGCCGCCTTCGCGTTTCGCCAGCTCGACGTACTCCTGCACGCTCTGGCGGTGTTTATCGTTGATCAGCGGCCCGACGTGGGTGCCAGCGTTGAACGGGTGACCAACCCGCAGCCCTTGGGTTAACTCCAGCAGGCGGGCCATTAATTGCGGGTACACTCTGTCATGAACAAACAGCCGCGAGCCGGCAATACAGGCCTGGCCGCCGGAGCTGAAAATGCCGTAGCAGATGCCCCGCGCCGCCTGTTCGATATCGGCATCTTCCAGCACGATGGTCGGTGATTTGCCGCCCAGCTCCAGCGACGCCGGGATCAGTTTTTCCGCCGCCACATGCGCCAGGTGACGTCCGGTGGTGGTGCCGCCGGTAAAGGAAATTTTGCGCACCTTAGGATGGCGGGCCAGCGCATCGCCGATAATCGATCCTTTACCCGGCAGCACGCTCAGCAGTCCGGCGGGTAAACCGGCCTGCTCAAAGATCTTCGCCAGCTCCAGCGCCATCAGCGGCGTGGCTTCCGCCGGTTTGAGGATCACCGCATTTCCGGCGGCGATCGCCGGGGCCACCTTCTGCATTTCGCTGGCGATCGGCGAGTTCCACGGGGTGATCGCCGCCACCACGCCCAGCGGCTCATAGCGGCTCAGGGTCAATAGATCCGCCTGCCGCGGCGTCGGCAGCTCGCCCTCCAGCAGTTCACAGGCGGCGGCAAAATAGCGCACCGTCCCCGCCGCGCTCATCACCAGTCCCCGCGCCTCCGCCAGCGGCTTACCGTTATCGCGGCTCTGCTTTTGGCTTAACTCATCAAGTTGCACCTCTATCAGTTCCGCGACCTTATGCAGGATCTTCGCCCGCTGATGCGGCAGCATCGCCCGCCACGTTGGCTCCCGCCAGGCGCGGTCGGCACAGTCGATCGCCTCCTGCAGATCATCGAGGCTTGCCGCATGCAGCGCCGCGTTAATAGCGCCATCCGCCGGAAACTGGCTGTGCATCAAATTGCCGCCGCCGCGACGCCACTGGCCGCCGATAAAAATGTCTAATTCGTCCATCTCAGCCTCTCTGCGTTATGCCAGTTCACGGCAGGCGCGTACCGCGCTCAGTGCCGCGAGGGTCGATGTTTTCGGATTGCTGGCGAGCGGCAGGCCGCTCAGCTCCAGGTGAAACTCGCCGAACAATCCTTCGGCGTGTAGCGTATGGGTGTTGCGTTGCGTAGCCGGATCGACCATCAGCTGTACCCGGGTCGCGTCAAGGCCGATACCGCCCAGCGCGATGGTTGCCGCCACGTTGGCATTCGCAGGGAATAACCGCGCCGCCTCGCGGGCGCTGCCCTCAAAGAAAATCTGCGCTTCATTGACCGCGCTGAGGTCGATAAGCTGTTCAGCATAGCTACCGCGCCAACTGGCCGGGCTTTTACGCGACCGATAGGTCACTCGTTCAAGCCCCCCCTCTTTCGCCGCCGCCAGGCCATCTATTCCGGCCACCGCGCCAGCCAGCAGCGTCAGCTTGCCACCCGCCTGGCGTAAACGCTGTTCCAGTTCGCTGTCCGCCAACGCACCGGTCGAGATCACCGCCAGATGCCAGCCGCGCGCCAGCACCGCTTCGCCGTACTGCGCGACCGCCTGCTGACTGGCGCATTCCAGCACCAGATCCGGCGTCCCACCGCATTGCAGCGGATCGGTAAGCGGCGTCACCGTTTGACCAAACTGCAGGCAGATCGCTGCGTGATGCGATTCGCGCGCCACGATCCACTCCACCCTCACCTGCGGCGGCAGGCGTTCAATCACCGCCTGGGCCATCGCGCCATAGCCAATTAACATGACCTTTTTCATCATCTTTCCTTACAGATGGCGACAGAAACCGCCGGAAACGTCCAGCGCCGCGCCGGTGGTAAAGGAGGCCAGCGGCGAAGCGAGGAATAGCAGCGCTTGCGCTGGCTCCTGCGGCTTACCGAGACGCGCCATCGGGATCCCCCGCTTACGGGCGATATCGGCGGTCCACTGCTGCCAACTCTGGCTCTTATCGCTTCGGCTCTCAAAACGGCGCTGCCACTGCCCGGACTCCACCATCCCCAGCAGAATGGAATTCACTCGAATGCCTTTATCCACCAGCTCTTTCGACAGAGTCAGCGTCATATTGAGCAGCGCGGCGCGGGCGGCAGAGGTGGCGATCATGTGCTCTTCCGGCTGTAACGCCAGCAGCGAGTTCACACAGGTAATCGAGGCGATATCCGACGCCTCAAGCAGCGACTGAAAGGCCTTTACCGGGTTAATCACGCCGAACAGTTTCAGTTCGGCTTCGTGCAGCCAGGCCTCGCGTGGCGTATCGGCGAAGTGGGCGACATAGCCCTGACCGGCGTTATTAATCAGCATATCGACGCCGCCGAAACGCGCGGCGACCGCGGCGGCGAACGCCTCAACTTCCGCTTCGTTCAGTACGTCACAGCGCCAGGAGAACACCTCGCCTTCTGGATATTCGTTTTGCAGTGCTGCATAGGCGCTGGCCAGACGATCCGGGTTGCGGCCGCAAAAGGCGACCTTCGCCCCTTCGCCTAGCAACAGGCGCAGCGTTTCAAAGCCGATTCCTGACGAACCGCCGGTGACTACCGCGACGCGTCCTTCAATTTGTGCATTCATCGCGCACCTCTTCCCCTATGCGTAAAAGCTGTTGATTAAAAAAGATTTCGTTATCGAGATAGCAGGCATGCCCAGCCTGCGGGATAGCGATGTAAGGAGCGCCGTAACGCAGCGCCACTCCCTGCACTAACTCCGGTTGGGTAATGGCATCCTGCTCGCCACACCACACGGAGAGACGACCGCGATAGTCGGCGAGCCAACGGTGAATGTCGTCATGAGCCAGCATCCAGGCCGCGGCGAGATAACCGTCGCGGCGTAGCCTGCGCATCCCCGCCGCCACCGTCGCCACATCAGCTTCGCGCGCGCCAGGGCGCAGAAGTTTTGCCGCTCGCCCCTGGGCCATCGCCTCGCCGCCTTGCGCTATCTGCTGCTGACGCCCTAGCCAGACGTTTTCCCGCTGTGCGACCTCCGCCTGACCGTAGCCCTGCGCGACGTCGGCCAGCACCAGATAAAGCACCCGCTGCGGATATTTCGCGGCGAAGGCAGCCGCCACCAACGCGCCCAGCGAATGGCCGACCAGTACGGTTTGTTCTACCCCGGCACGGTCCAGCATCAGCGCCAGCGCGTCAGCGTAATCGCCAGCATCCGCCGGCGCCGCCGCAAGCATCGGGCTTTCGCCATAACCGGGCATATCCCAGGCCAGGACGCGGTAGCCGGGCAGCGCCATCTGTTTATGCCAGGAGGCTGCGCCGGAACTGATGCCGTGCAGCAGCGTCAGCGGTACCCCGCATCCTTGTTCACGAAAACCCGTCATCATCGCTCCTTAGTTACGCTTCACTTTTGACAGCGGATGATCTTCCGGATAAGTCGGAACATGCGGTTTCGGCGTGCCCAGCATCACGCACATCAGCGCCTCCTCTTCGCCGTGGTTAAACAAACCGCGGTAAATTCCAGGCGGCACCGAGATCAGATCGCGTTCGCGCAGTACCGTTTCGGTATAGTTGTCGCCATCCTGAATCATCAGGGTGATCTGCCCTTTGAGCATGAAGAACACCTCTTCTACGTCATCATGCAGATGCAGCGGGCCTTCACATTTGGACGGCAACACCATGGTGGAAAAGGTGAAGTGCTCCGCCGGAACGGTGTTGGTATCGCTGGCGACGCCGGTGGCGCCGGTGCCGATGTAGCGCATCTGCGCGCGGCGATATTTGGGGTCGAAATCGGCCTGGAATTTCAGCGCATTCCAGTCGTATTTACGGCCTTCGAAGCGCGCGATACGCGACTCCACCCACTCTTCCATCGTCAAATGGTCAGGTTTCAAACTCTGTTTTGCAGTTACGGTTGAATCAGTCATCGTTTTATCCTCAGTAACGTCTCAGCAGCGGCAGTAACAGGGCGCAGCCCACCGCCGCCATCACTGCCAGAAAAATCAGGCCGGAATCCATGCTATGGGTGAAGGCGATAAGCGCGCCCATCACCGCCGGCGATAGCGCCCCGGCAAAGTTTCCCAGCCCGTTGAAAATCCCCCCCGCCGTGGCGCTGACCCGTGGATGGGTCGCTTTAGCCAGTAGGGCGAAAATGTTCGGCGCGCCGGTGCCCCACATAAAGGTGCTAAAGCTCATCGCCGCGATTACCGGCAGCGGCGTGGTGAAATGCATCACTGCCGCCAGGCCAATACCCGCGCCTGCCAGGGAAATAAAGCAGGCGGCGGCGCGCCTATCGACGCGGTCGGACAGCCAGGCGCCGATAATTTCGCCTAGCAACATGGCGATAAACGGCATCGACGACAGCCAGCCGGCGTGTTCCAGATGAATGCCTTTACCTTTAATCAGGTAGCCCGGCAGCCAGCCGTTGATCCCCCACAGATAGGCGAGAAAGGCGATGTTGAAGATGCAGATCATCCAAAAATGCGGACTCACAAAGAGCTCGCGACGCGCGCTGCGGCGCGCTTCCTGCGAGGTTTTATCGCTGCTCGCTCTCGCCTCCAGTTGCACGCCGCGCAGCCCGATGCGCACAAAAATCAGCACCGGTACCGTCAGCATCGCCATCACGAAAAATGTGCTCTGCCAGCCGAAAGTATTAAGTAGCCAAATTGACAGCGGGAATCCCAACGCTGCGCCAACCGGCGTGCCGAGCAGCCACAGCATGGTGGCGCGGGCCTGTAGCCGCTGCGGGAAGGTGTGGCGCACCACGGCAAACGCCAGCGGGAACAGCGGCCCTTCGGCGATGCCCAACAGGACGCGTAGCATCACCATCAGCGCGTAGTTGTGGGTGAAACCCATGATCACCATCAGGATGCACCACACCACCATCATTCCAGTCAGCAGACGCAGCGGCGCAATCCGGTCGCCAAGGCCGCTTAATAACACTGACGAGAAGCCGTAACTCAGCAAAAAGGCGCTCATCAGAATGCCCAGCCGGGTGGTGTCGAAATCGATGCCCATCGCCTGCTGGAAGTGACTATCGGAAAACAGCGCGGCGATACTGATTTTGTCGAAAAAAGCCAGCAGCACGCAGGCCAGCAGGGACAGCGGAATGGCCCAACGAACTGCTTTTTCAGGCGTGCGGACGCCCTCGCCGCTCGCCTCTGCAGGCGCGGCGTTGGTCTCTAATGTGGTCATTTCTCCCCCTTAAGGGTTCGCGTTACTTATCGCAATGACATCAGCGAGAAAGTCGGGTCAGCGAGCGGGACGTTAGAGAGATCCCTTCCCGCCGCCATCCAGCGCTTCGCCAGCTTCACGATACGTGCATTATTGAAGGCCACCAGCTGAGTTAAGCGTCCATCGGCATTCAGGGAGAAGTAGATCGCGCCCTGCGGCTCGTCACGCACAATGGTGCGGCTGCCCGCCTGCGGGATCCCGAGGATCTGGATATTGCGATCGTATTGATCCGACCACAGCCAGGGCGCCTCGTCGTAGCCGCTGGCCTGCGGATCGAGCATCGCTTTCGCCGTTGCGATGGCCTGATTTTGCGCAAAGGCCCACGACTGAATGCACAGGCCGTACTGATGGTGCTGAGCGACATCGCCAGCGGCGAAAATCGCCGGATCGTTACTGCGCCCCTGGGCATTAACGACAATCCCGCGATCGACAGTGAGCCCGGCATCGCGCGCCAGTTCGAGATTCAGATCGACGCCGATCCCCACCACTACCGCATCGAAGGTTTCCCGCTGGCCGTCGCAGTGCAGAGTCGGCAGGCCGTTATCCTCTTCCAGCTCCAGCGCGCCGCAGCCGCCGCGAATCTCAACGCCCTGCTGGCGATGTAGTTGCGCCAGCGCCTGCGAGACCTCCATACTGACCGAGCGCATGCACAGCGCCGGCTGCTGCTCGTAAAGGGTTACGGCCACGTCGCTTTTGCGCGCCGAGGCGGCGATTTCGAGGCCAATCCAGCCGCCGCCGACGATCGCCAGCCGCGTTGCCGATGCCAGCCGCTGCTTCAGACGCTGCGCGTCCTGCCAGTGGCGCAGGGTATAAACCTGCGGATGCTGCGCCCAGCCCTCGGACGGCAGTCGCGCCCGGCCGCCGGTAGCGATCAGCAGTTGGTCATATGCCAGCGTTTCGCCGTTGCTCAGCGCCACGGTTTTATTTTGCCGATCGATCGAATCCGCACGCAGCGGGCGATACCAGCGTAGGTTCAGCGCCTGCTGCGCCTCGGCGCTAAATAACCGCGGCAGCGCCGGTTCGGCCTCCAGCAACGCCGCCTTCGACAACGGCGGGCGCTCGTAAAAATCCCATTGCTCTTCGGCAACCACGCAAATCTCGCCGCTAAACCCTTCATCACGCAGCGTTTTCGCCGCCCAGCCGCCAGCCTGGCCGCCGCCGATAATGGCAATCCGCGCCGTCATACCGCCTCCGGTTTTTTCTGCTGGCGACGGGTATCGTGATCGATACCGCCTTCCACTGCCCATTCGGTAAAGGACACGAGTGAATGCTCCAGCTCGCGCGGCTGCCAGTTTTCCGTCAGATAATCATCGTTGGTGTAGTACTCAAAAGCGCCGCCGGTCGGGCTGTTGACATACCAGAAGTAGGCCGAGGAGACCGGATGGCGGCCAGGGCCGATAAAAGTACTCCACGCGTTTTTATTCATCGCAATGCCGCCGCCGATCACTTCATGAATATCCCGTACGGTAAACGCGACGTGGTTTAGCCCGCGTTTTCGGTTGGGCAACTGCAATAAGAAGAGGTTATGGTGTCCACCGCGCACGCCGCAGCGCAGGAACACCGCGCGATTGATGTAGCGGTCTGACACCTGAAAGCCGAGTACTTCGCGATAGAAACTTTCCACCGCCGCCAGTTCTTCCACGAAGAACACCACGTGGCCGACATTAATGGGCTGCGCGCGGTCGTACACCGGGCTCGGAGTGTCGATGCGACGCACATCGCCCCACTGGTTAATCGGCTCGACGTTCAGTTCCACCGCTGTTTGCTGGCTAACCTGCACCCGCAGCGTCATACCGTTAGGGTCACGACACTCCAGCGCGCCATCGATTTCACGGAAACCGGGCTGACGTTCCAGCTTCGGGCGCAGCGCATCCAGCGTCGCCCGATCCGCAACGCCCCAGGTCATGCGACGCAGGGTGTTGCCCGCCTCAAAAGCTGGCGGTAAGTCAGCGGCATCGGTTGGGTTAAGTTCGACCCGCGCGCCGCTAAGGGTGGCAAACGCGCGGCCGCTGGCGTCGGCGGTCAGGCCAAAATCGCGCATAAATTTGGCACAGTGGTTCAGGTCGTCTACGCCAAATTCCAGCTTTTCAATTCCGGTAATACTCATTATTCGTCGCCTCTTTACCGTTCAGTCGCCCGAATTTGGGCGTAAGACATGCCCGACGCAATCAAGCGCCTGCTGTTAAGTTGTTGATTTAACTTGCCTGTGACAAATATCCGAGGAAGCCGGAAATTTTGTCCGCCGCCATACTGACGTCGTTCTGCAACCGCTCGCGATCGCTTTGCGGGATCTCGTCCGACGGCACCAGAATGCTGACGACCGCCGCCACCCGGCCGCTGCGGTCAAAGACCGGATAGACAATCGATGAGATGCCGTGGCGGTAGAACGATTCGCCAATCACGTAGCCGCGAGCTTTATCCTGCTGCACCATCTGCCACAGCGCTTCGCGGTCATGCAACTGGCCCGGCGTATTGCCCGGCAGCCGTTCATCCGGGAACAATTGTTCAAACTCGCTGCGGGAAACATCGGTCAGCAGCATGCGACCAAGCGAGGTGCAGTGCACCGGTAGCCGCGTTCCGACGCTGACCTGGTTGATGCGCGAACCGGCGGCGCTGACGCGGGCGATGTAGATAATGTCGCGGCCGTCGCGGATCGCCAGATGGCTGCTGCACTGGCTGATATCGCGCAGTTGCTCGATGACCGGCTGACCCACCTGAGCGACATCCAGGGAGGCGATATATTCAAAGCCCAGACGCAGTACGTTCATGCCCAGCGAAAAGGTATTGGTGCGGGCGTTACGCTCGAGAAAGCCCATATATTCCAGCGTCTGCACCACGCGATAGGCGGTCGCTTTCGGCATATCCACCAGCCGATGCAGCTCGGCAAAGGTCAGATCGCGATGCTGTTCGCCAAACGCCAGCAGCAGTTGTAAACCACGCTCCAGACCCGGTACCAGGTACTTCACTTCCTGATCGTTCGCCATACCGCCTCACTTGTTAGTTAAAGACAAAACCGCCGTTGACCGGGATCAGCTGGCCAGTGATAAAGCGCGAAAGATCGCTCAGCAGCCAGACCACGCTACCGGTGACATCTTCCGGCTGCTGCGCGCCGCTGAGCGCGCGGCCGTTCTCATACAGCTGATGACGCTCGGCGGGAACGTATTCCGTGGCCTCAACGCGGGTCAGTCCCGGCGCGATGGCGTTGATACGGATCCGCTTTTCACCCAACTCGCGGGCCATGGAGCGGGTCATCGCAATCACCGCGCCCTTACTGGCGACATAGGCCATCAGCCGCGGCGCGCCCCACAGCGCGGTATCCGAAGCGACGTTGACGATCGCCGACCCTCCGCGCAACAGCGGTACCGCCTCGCGGGTCACCAGCCAGGTGCCTTTGACATTGACCGTCATCACCCGATCCCACAGGTCCGGATCGTAATCGATCATATTTTTACCGCCGACGCCGGTGGCCATCGCCGCGTTATTGACTAAGCCATCGACAGGCCCCTGCGCGCCGATGGCGCTGAAGACCTGCTCGATCGATGCTTGACTGGCAAGATCGATGGCGTGGGATTCGATCTGATAGCCCTTCTGCTGCAGGCGATGAGCGCTTTCCGCCAGCTCCCCCTGCAGGATGTCGCACATCACCACCGTCGCGCCCTGCGCGGCGCAGGCTTCGGCAAAGTGGTAGCCCAGGCCGCGCGCCGCGCCGGTGACGACAATACGTTTACCGTTTAGCAGGCCGTTCATCAGGCGGCACCCTGCTGCGCTTCGCGGAGCGCTAACTGCTCTTTCGCCGCTTTCTGCATCATGCGGCGCAGGCGGGACAAACCGACGTCATGTTGATAAAGGTATTCATGATCGCGGGCGTTCGGCGCCAGGCTCTCCAGCACCACGCGATCCTGCTCCAGTACTTCCCAGTGCAGTTTTTCCAGACGGTTGCGGTACATAAAGCGCCACAGATCGCGCTGCCAACCTTGAACGCCGCGGATGCGCCAGAAGAAGACGCGGCAGTTGTCGTTATCTTCCGGAACCACCATGCCGACGATCCAGAAGTGGCCGCCCGGCCCGAAACGCTTTTTGTACGGAATAGACAGGCGCATCCAGTAGGCGCCGCTGTTGCCCAGTTCAACCCAGTCAAAGTTGACGCCGCTCTGCCCTTTTTTCTCGAAGATAAAGCCGGTTTTCGTCGGCTGCAGCACCATATCGGCTTTGCGATCGCCTTCCGCCATCGAGTGCGATGACGAGTGCAGATAGGTACCGTGCATCGGGTCCATCACGTTTTCCAGCGCGTACTGGTAGTTGCATTTCCACGCCGCGGTGCACAGGAAGTGACTGTATTTTTTGTGGTCGGCCAGCTCCTCCGGGAAGCTCAGTTCATCAGGCTGCTGGTCGGCGGTGACGCCGAACCACAGGAAGATTGCCCCGTGCGCTTCCTGCACGTTGTAGCTGCGCACGCACTGCTGGCCGACCAGCGGGCAGCGGTCAACCGCCGGGACGTCTTTGACTTCGCCGTTGCCGGCGACTTCCACGCCGTGATACCAGCAGGCGATACGATCGCCTAAGTTCCAGCCCATCGACAGGCGCGCGCCGCGATGCGGGCAGCGGTCTTCCAGGGCCTGCACCTGGCCATCTTTATTCCGCCAGACTACGATCTGCTCGCCGAGACGGGTAATGCCTACCGGCGCAGACTGCACTTCCCAGCTCGCCAGCACCGGATACCACAAACCGCGCAACCCTTTATCAAGATAGTTTTGTACCGTTGTCGTCATCGCTGTATCCTCAGTAACCGTTGACCTGTAAGAATGCCTGGAAACTGCTTTCGCTCCATGGTTCGCCCTGCTGGTCATGCATCCTGACGCCATTGAGGCCGTTCACCAGCTCACCGAGGCTTTCCGCGCCCTGCTCGAACAGCGTTTCCAGAGTGGCGATAAGCTGCAGTTCCCAGTTTTCCGGCACCCGGCTGCGGGTTTGCCAGATCAGATTGTGATAGTCGCCAGGCTTATGGATATTGCCGTTTCCGCCTTCCGCCGGTGGCGTAAACTGGCGGCTTTCCGGTAGCGCCGGGTTGAAGTCCAGGGATTCGCTCATGCCACGTTCTCCTCGATAAAGGTAATCTGGATCTGATTGTCGTATACCCGCACCGGGTAACGATTAAGGTTGCGACCGCCGGGGCCATGCAGGCACTGGCCGGTTTTGACGTCGAATACCGCCTCATGCAGCGGGCATTCCACCTTGCCATCTTCGACAAAGCCCTGGCTCAGGAGCGCATAGGCATGAGGGCAAACGTCTTCCAGCGCGTAATATTCGCCATCAATCAGATAAATACCGATCTCCTTACCGTCGATATTGACGCTATATGGAAAATCTTCTTGTACTTGCTCCGCGTCACATACGCCTATCCAGCTCATCGCAATCCTCCAGGCCGTTGTTTCATATATGAAACTGTGTTTCTTATTTAATACGACCAATATAAAAGCGGCGAATGTTTCGTCAAGCGTTAATGTGACGAACTTGTTAATGAATGGCTTTTAAATTAGCTAAGTGTGCAATTGATCACGAAAAACTGCATTCAGATGAAATGATGATATTTAAAGCGGTGATCCATTATAAATAAAAATTCCGATTTAAATTTCACATACGACTATTGACTTCTTTTCAAATCGATCATTAAAAATGGGCAGCAGCGGAAACCATGGTGTTTCACCCATGAAACAAACCTTTATTTAATCATTTAAAAACAATGAGTTTCACAGGTGAACCATTTTACTCACGTAACTATTTCTGGCGTTAAAAAATAATAACTGGCAATCATTAAATTAAGCGTGGAGACAACGAATGGCGGCAAGATGGCAAGGGGTAATAGCATTACTTTTGTTAATAATTATTTCCTACGTCGATCGGGTAAATATCTCGGTGATGATCCTTAACCCGGAATTCGCTGCCCATTTCCAGTTAAATGAAAACAGAATGTTACAAGGCATGCTAATGACATGCTTTCTTCTGGGTTATGGGTTTTCGGCATTATTATTAACACCAGTTATAGAAAGTAGATGGCATTATCGTCAGGGGCTGTTAATCAGCATTGTTATATGGGCGCTGGTGTGCGCCATTTCCCCATTACTCGGTTCACTGGTGGGAATGTTGATCGCGCGCATCGTGCTTGGCGTGGCGGAGGGACCGCTGTTTTCACTGAAAACACGCTTTATCAACGACAACTTTGCCGCCGATGAAATCGGCAAACCGAATGCGGTAACCGCCCTTGGCGTATCGTTGGGGCTAGCGGTAGGCTTCCCACTGGTCACCTGGCTGATGGCGCACGTTGGCTGGATCGGCTCCTTCTATGCGCTGGCGCTGATGAATCTCCTGCTCGGCGGCGGGTTAATCTGGCGGTTTCTCCCCGCGCCACAAGTAACCTCACAGCGCGCGAAGTCTGGCTTTAGCCAAACTTTTGCCCTCGCCTGGCGTACGCCGCTGCTTGGCTGGATCCTGCTGATAGAAATTGCCACCCTCAGCTATCTGTGGGGGAGTAGCGCCTGGCTGCCAGCCTGGCTGCGCGATGAGCATCATTTCTCGCTACAGGCCACCGGCCTGCTGGCGGCTGTCCCCTTTCTGTTAAGCCTGGGCTCAAAGTTCCTTGGCGGCGTGCTCCTCGACAAAATGCGCCCGGAGCAGGCGCCGCTGTTGTTTATTATTGGCGGTCTACTCACCGCCGGTTCCGTGCTGGCGCTAATCCTCAGCGAACAGCCGGCGATGCTGGCGCTGTTTATGCTGGCGGCGAACGTGTTCTGGGGATTACAGGGGGCAGCGATCCCCGCGGTGGTTCAGCATCACGCCCCGCGCGAAGCGGTAGGCAGCGCCTATGGCATCATTAACGGCATTGGCAACATCTGCGCGGCGTTTATTCCGCTGCTGATGGGAGTGGTAATGAAATCAGTGGGATCGGTCAGTTCAGGTTTTTCCGTACTGGTGGCATCGCAGCTGATTACGCTGTGCGCCGGCGGCGCACTGCTGCTGCGTATGCGTCGCGCAGCAGCAGTAAACGCGTCTATACCCTAAATAAGTTGCAGGACAAAACGGCTAGCCGTTTTGAACAGCGCTTGCGCTGGCCCTGTAAGGACGAGGCCCAGGGATGGGCCGAGTTATTGCCCACGCCTATGCAACTTGAAATATGACGGGAACAGATTTATTCGCCCTTCTTCGCCGCCTGGATGTACAGCATCTCCAGCGCCAGAGTCGCCGCCGCCAGGGCGGTGATTTCGGACTGATCGTAGGCCGGGGCGACTTCCACCACGTCCATCCCGACGATGTTCAGATCCTTCAGGCCGCGCACCAGCTTGATCGCGCGGTCGGAAGTCAGCCCGCCGATCACCGGGGTACCGGTTCCTGGCGCAAACGCCGGATCCAGGCAGTCGATATCAAAGGTCAGGTACACCGGCATATCGCCAACGATCTGCTTCACCTGGGCAATCACGTCATCGACACTGCGGTCGTTAACCTGGCCCGCATCAAGCACGGTGAAACCGTTATCTTTATCGAATTCGGTGCGAATACCGATCTGTACGGAGTGGTTGGGATCGATAAGCCCTTCGTTCGGCGCGGTGTAGAACATGGTGCCGTGGTCGAACTCGCAGCCGTTGGCGTAGGTATCGGTGTGGGCATCGAAGTGCACCAGCGCCATTTTACCGAAGTGTTTGGCGTGGGCGCGCAGCAGCGGCAGCGTAACAAAGTGGTCGCCGCCAAAGGAGAGCATGCGCTTGCCGGCCGCCAGCAGCTTCTCGGCGTGGGCCTGCAGCTTCTCGCTCATTTCGCGCGCGTCGCCGAAGGCGTACACCAGATCCCCGCAGTCAACCACGTTCAGGCGTTCACGCATGTCGAAGTTCCACGGAAAACGATTGTGCTCCCAGGCGAGATTGGTGGACACCTGACGGATCGCCGCCGGGCCATGACGGCCGCCCGCGCGCCCGGAGGTCGCCATATCGAACGGTACGCCGGTGATGACCCAGTCAGCATCGCTGTCGTAAGGCATGAAATTCATTGGTAAACGCAGGAAGCCAAAGGCATTGGATACCAGGGAGTTATCGTATTGATGACCTAAAGTGCTCATGGATATGACCTCTTTTCACAGTCGTGGAACGTAAAAAATAAGTATAAAAAAACCCCTCCGCGTCGTTAGGCCCGACGAGGAAGGGTTTGATAGATAAATCGCTTATTGGCGTGAATTATCGCCGGTAATGCATACGGGTTCAAGTGAGTATCGCCGTCTGCCGGATGACGGCTTCGCCTTATGCGGCCGACATACGCAGGCCCGGTCAGCGCAGCGCCACCGGGCATCAGCGGCTACTCGTCTTCCAGATAAGTGTACCCGTACAGACCCGCCTCGAACTCTTCGAGGAATTGCTGCTGCAGCGCGTCGTCCAGGCCGGTGTTTTTCACCTGATCGCGGAACTGGGTCAGCAGCGTGTTTGGATCCAGCTGCACGTACTGCAGCATATCCGCCACGGTATCGCCCTCGTCGGACAGCTCAACCTCAACGCTGCCGTCAGGGAAGACAAACACGTCCACCGCCTCGGTATCGCCGAACAGGTTGTGCATGTTGCCAAGGATTTCCTGATAGGCACCAACCATAAAGAAGCCCAGCATCGGCGGGTTCTCCGGGTCATATTCCGGCATCGGCATGGTGGTGGCGATCCCGTCGCCGTCCACGTAGTGATCGATGGCGCCGTCAGAGTCGCAAGTGATGTCCAGCAGCACCGCGCGGCGTTCCGGCGACTTGTTCAGCCCTTCCAGCGGCATCACCGGGAAAAGCTGATCGATCCCCCACGCATCCGGCATCGACTGGAACAGCGAGAAGTTGACGTAGATTTTATCCGCCATGCGCTCCTGCAGCTCATCGATAATCGGACGATGAGCGCGGTTGCTCGGGTCGAGTTGCTTCTGCACTTCATGACACATGTTCAGATACAGCTGTTCTGCCCAGGCGCGCTCCTGCAGGTTGAAAGTGCCGGAGGAGTAGCCGATATGGATATCGTGCAGGTCCATCTGGCTGTCGTGCAGCCATTCGCGCAGCGAGCGGCGATTGCCGGTTTCGTGCATCTCCAGCCAGGTTTCCCACATGCTCTGCAGCGGACGCGCGGCGTCTTCCGCCGGCGGGGTCGCCTCGGTGTATTCGTTGCGCTCCACGCCGATGATATTGGAAACCAGCACGGTGTGGTGCGCGGTCACCGCGCGGCCGGACTCGGTGATTACCGTCGGGTGCGGCAGGCCGTTCTCTTCGCAGGCGTCGCCGATGGCCCAGATAATATTGTTAGCGTATTCGTTCAGGCCGTAGTTCACCGAGCAGTCGGACTGCGAGCGGGTTCCTTCGTAATCCACACCCAGGCCACCGCCAACGTCGAAGCACTGGATATTAACGCCCAGCTTATGCAACTCGACGTAGAAACGCGCCGATTCACGCACGCCGGTGGCGATATCGCGAATGTTGGCCATCTGCGAGCCGAGATGGAAGTGCAGCAGTTGCAGGCTGTCGAGGTGTCCTGCGGCACGCAGGATCTCCACCAGCTGCAGAACCTGGGTCGCCGCGAGACCGAACTTAGACTTCTCACCGCCGGAGGACTGCCATTTACCGGACCCCTGCGAGGCCAGACGCGCACGCACGCCAAGGCGCGGCACCACGTTCAGGCGCTCGGCTTCTTCCAGCACGATGGCAATTTCCGACATCTTCTCGATGACCAGATAGACCTTGTGGCCCATCTTCTCGCCCACCAGCGCCAGACGGATGTATTCGCGGTCTTTATAACCGTTACAGACGATGACGCTGCGGGTCATCCCGGCGTGCGCCAGCACGGCCATCAGTTCCGCTTTCGAACCGGCTTCCAGACCCAGCGGCTCGCCGGAATGGATCAGCGATTCGATGACGCGACGATGCTGGTTCACCTTGATCGGGTAGACCAGGAAGTAATCGCCGTTATAGCCGTAGGATTCGCGCGCGCGCTTGAACGCGGCGTTGATTGAACGCAGGCGGTGCTGCAGGATCTGCGGGAAGCAGAACAGCGCCGGCAAGCGCTGCCCTTGCGCTTCGCGCGCTTTGACTAATTCAGCGAGATCAACGCGCGCTTCCGGGACGTCCGGATCCGGGCAAACGCTGATGTGGCCCAGTTCGTTGACGTCATAATAGTTATTGCCCCACCAGGCAATATTATAAGTACGCAGCATCTTGCTGGCTTCCTGGGAGCTCATCGCTACCTCCTGCATGGAACGTAGTACACCGTGTTCGCCTGCTGACGAAGGCGAAACCATAGACATGTCGTCAGACATAGCGAACCTCAATTTTTAATAATAAGTGTAAGACAGTTAACTACTATCGCAGTCCAAAGATGCGATAACAACCCATGAACAGTCCTAAAGCCCAGCACTATCTGCTGGTTTTGCGACTGCGCGACCGGTTTCTTATTCATATCATCGTAAAACACGTAGCCGAACAGAGTATGACAGTCCGGAGAAACCACGAGAAAACTCTTGCCTGGCAAGAGCGCCCTTGTTCAGTTTTCTGACGGCCGACCGGCCCTGGAATCCTGAGAAGCGCCGAGATGGGGTGAACATCGGCTGGTTTGCATGAGAGAGATGCAGGTTGCGGAGTGCTGACGCGCGACAGAACGACGCGACGAAACAAGCGAAAAACGTTGGTTCATTATCTGGTATCACCTCCACACCGCCCTGCGACAGGGTCGGCGACAAGCCAAAGCTATACATACCGGGCAACAAGCGCTATGCCGTTGCGAGATTCTGTAAATACAGACTGCTTAACCCGGCTGGAAGTGGCACCACAGGGCCATGCCCCGTGCGCTTTTTTAATGAGCCGCGCGCGGCGTTTTATACCGAGAAGCGGGGTAAAAAGCAAAATAAAAATGTGCCCGTTTGCGCGGTTGTCAGGAAATTTTGCCAGGCGAGTTTTTCGATAAATGCGACCGCCATCAAAAAAGGCTGGAAATAGGCTCAAGATTTGACCTAAAATGGCCGTCCAGAAGTTAATCCGTCTATACTGATTAACACTCAGACTGCTCGTGTCGCTACCTGCGCGGCTTTGCGCTGATTATCCACCAAAGCCACATTACACAACAGTATGAGCTATCCGAATCGTCCACAGGTGAAATAAAATATGGCAAAACACCTTTTTACGTCTGAGTCCGTATCAGAAGGGCATCCTGACAAAATTGCTGACCAAATCTCCGATGCCGTGCTGGATGCGATCCTCGAGCAGGATCCGAAAGCGCGTGTCGCATGTGAAACCTATGTCAAAACTGGCATGGTGCTGGTAGGCGGCGAAATCACCACCAGCGCATGGGTTGACATCGAAGAGATCACCCGCAACACCGTCCGCGAAATTGGCTACGTGCATTCCGATATGGGCTTTGACGCCAACTCGTGTGCCGTACTGAGCGCCATTGGTAAACAGTCTCCAGACATCAACCAGGGCGTTGACCGTGCCGATCCGCTGGAACAGGGCGCAGGCGACCAGGGGCTGATGTTTGGCTACGCCACCAACGAAACCGACGTGCTGATGCCGGCGCCGGTGACCTACGCTCACCGTCTGGTGCAGCGCCAGGCTGAAGTACGTAAAAACGGCACCCTGCCGTGGCTGCGTCCGGATGCGAAAAGCCAGGTGACCTTCCAGTATGACGACGGCAAAATCGTCGGCATCGACGCGGTGGTGCTGTCCACGCAGCACGCCGAAGATATCGACCAGAAATCGCTGCAGGAAGCGGTGATGGAAGAGATCATCAAACCGATTCTGCCGACCGAATGGCTGAGCGCGTCCACCAAATTCTTCATCAACCCGACCGGCCGTTTCGTCATTGGCGGCCCGATGGGCGATTGCGGTCTGACCGGTCGTAAGATCATCGTCGATACCTACGGCGGCATGGCTCGTCACGGCGGCGGCGCGTTCTCCGGTAAGGATCCGTCTAAAGTTGACCGTTCTGCAGCCTATGCGGCTCGCTATGTAGCGAAAAACATCGTTGCCGCAGGCCTGGCTGACCGTTGCGAAATTCAGGTTTCCTACGCCATCGGCGTTGCAGAGCCGACGTCCATCATGGTGGAAACCTTTGGTACTGAAAAAGTGCCTTCTGAACAGCTGACCCTGCTGGTGCGCGAGTTCTTCGACCTGCGTCCGTACGGCCTGATTCAGATGCTGGATCTGCTGCACCCGATCTACAAAGAAACCGCTGCCTACGGTCACTTTGGTCGCGAACATTTCCCTTGGGAAAAAACCGACAAAGCGGCCCTGCTGCGCGAAGCGGCCGGTCTGAAATAATCTCTCCGCTTCCTCTCTTTAAGGCCAGCCTCGCGCTGGCCTTTTTATTCCCTGACCTTCCCTGCCGTACCTTGCTTCAACGTAGCGCAACATCTCAATGAAAGCGATTACATTATGGTAATGGTCGATTGCTGCCTGCGTGCGTCATCTCATCGGCGTATTTTTCACAATGTTACATATTGTTTCGGTTAACTCTGATTACCGTTTTTCAAATTGTCGACTATCCTTGTTTATATTGCTGATTTAAAAAGCATTTAATGCATTACGTTTCTTTACCTTTGTGGAAACGATTACACAGCCGTGATTATAATCACGTTTTTTTACCGACGAGTGTCCTACGCTAACCATCGACAGAATCAATAACTCAACTGGAGGGCGTTATGCCTGACAACAAAAAACAAGGGCGTTCAAACAAGACCATGACGTTCTTCGTCTGTTTCCTCGCCGCGCTGGCTGGCCTGCTGTTTGGCCTTGATATCGGTGTTATTGCGGGTGCCTTACCCTTTATTGCCAATGAGTTCCAGATTTCCGCCCACACTCAGGAGTGGGTGGTCAGCTCCATGATGTTCGGCGCCGCCGTCGGTGCGGTCGGCAGCGGCTGGCTCTCCTTCAAACTGGGCCGTAAAAAGAGCCTGATGATCGGCGCCATCCTCTTTGTCGCCGGCTCTCTGTTCTCCGCCGCCGCGCCAAACGTCGAGATCCTGCTGGTTTCCCGCGTGCTGCTGGGCCTGGCGGTAGGCGTCGCCTCATACACCGCGCCGCTGTATCTATCGGAAATCGCTCCGGAGAAAATTCGCGGCAGTATGATTTCCATGTACCAGCTGATGATCACCATCGGGATCCTTGGCGCTTACCTCTCCGACACCGCCTTTAGCTACAGCGGCGCATGGCGCTGGATGCTCGGCGTGATCATTATTCCGGCGGTATTGCTGCTGATCGGCGTTATCTTCCTGCCGGACAGCCCGCGCTGGTTCGCCGCCAAACGCCGCTTTGTCGATGCCGAGCGCGTGCTGCTGCGCCTGCGCGATACCAGCGCCGAAGCGAAACGCGAGCTGGACGAAATCCGCGAAAGCCTGAAGGTAAAACAGTCCGGCTGGTCGCTGTTTAAAGACAACAGCAACTTCCGCCGCGCGGTGTTCCTCGGCATTCTGCTGCAGGTAATGCAGCAGTTCACCGGGATGAACGTCATCATGTACTACGCGCCGAAGATCTTTGAGCTGGCAGGCTACGCCAACACCACCGAGCAGATGTGGGGGACGGTCATTGTCGGTCTGACTAACGTGCTGGCCACCTTTATCGCCATCGGTCTGGTCGACCGCTGGGGCCGTAAACCGACGCTGATCCTTGGCTTTATCGTCATGGCAGCGGGAATGGGCGTCCTGGGCAGCATGATGCACATCGGTATTCACTCCTCAACCGCCCAGTACATCGCCGTCCTGATGCTGCTGATGTTTATCGTCGGTTTCGCCATGAGCGCCGGCCCGCTGATTTGGGTACTGTGTTCTGAAATCCAGCCGCTGAAAGGCCGCGACTTCGGTATCACCTGCTCAACGGCGACCAACTGGATTGCCAACATGATTGTCGGCGCCACCTTCCTGACCATGCTCAATTCGCTGGGCAGCGCCAACACCTTCTGGGTCTACGGCGGTCTGAACGTGCTGTTTATTCTGCTGACGCTGTGGCTGATCCCGGAAACCAAAAACGTCTCGCTGGAACATATCGAACGCAACCTGATGCAGGGTCGTCCGCTGCGCGAGATCGGCGCCCGCGATTAATCCGTCTGAGCTTCCTCCCCTTTCGGGAGGAAGCTTCCGCTTGCTCTCCCCCCTCCGCCGCACTATCCTCTGGCGCTATGAAAACACCCCGTATTCCCATCGCTATTCAGCAGGCCGTGATGCGCAGCCTGCGGGAGCATCTCGCCAAAGCGAACCTCAAGCTGGAACGCCGCTACGCAGAGCCGACGTTGGTCTACCAGCAGCGCGGTACCTCCGCCGGCACCGCCTGGCTGGAGAAAAACGAAATTCGTTTAAATCCGGTGCTGCTGCTGGAAAATCAGCAGGCGTTTATCGATGAAGTGGTGCCCCATGAGCTGGCGCACCTGCTGGTGTGGCAACACTTTGGCCGGGTAGCCCCGCACGGTAAAGAGTGGAAATGGATGATGGAGGGCGTGCTGGGCGTTCCCGCACGTCGCACCCATCGCTTTGAACTCGATTCGGTCCGCCAGAATACCTTCCCCTACCGCTGCCGCTGCCAGCAGCATCAGCTCACCATCCGTCGCCATAACCGGGTGGTGCGCGGCGAAGCCACTTACCGCTGCGTGCGCTGCGGCGATCTGCTGGTGGCTGAAGAATAACCATTGGAATTAATTAGAAACTTTCTGATCTGACTGATTGCATCCGGCACCCTCATTCGCTACGTTGCGGGCTCGTTTTGACACGGAGTGAACGATGTCCCGTATGCATGTTTTAGCCGTTGCAGTATTGAGCACGGCAGTGAGTGGCCCGCTTGCGGCCGCAGAAATTACCAGTTTTTCCCAGGCCAAGGCCGCTGGCGTCAAAGTAAACGCCGACGTTCCCGGCGACTTTTACTGCGGCTGTAAAATTGCCTGGCAGGGTAAAAAAGGCGTTATCGATCTGGAATCTTGTGGCTATAAAGTGCGTAAAAATGAGAACCGCGCCAGCCGGGTTGAATGGGAACACGTGGTGCCGGCGTGGCAGTTCGGCCATCAGCGCCAGTGCTGGCAGGAGGGTGGCCGTAAAAACTGCGCCAAAGATCCTGAGTATCGCAAGATGGAAAGCGACATGCACAATCTGCAGCCGGCGGTGGGAGAAGTGAATGGCGATCGCGGCAACTTTATGTACAGCCAGTGGAACGGCGGTGAAGGCCAGTACGGCCAGTGCACCATGAAGGTCGATTTTAAAGATAAAATCGCTGAGCCCCCTGCCCGCGCCCGCGGCGCCATCGCCCGCACCTACTTCTATATGCGCGACCGCTACCAGTTAAATCTTTCCCGCCAGCAAACTCAGCTGTTTACCGCCTGGAACAAACAGTATCCGGTCACCGCCTGGGAGTGTGAACGCGATGAGCGCATCGCGAAAGTGCAGGGCAACCATAATCCTTATGTCCAGCAGGCTTGCCAGGCGCAAAAGAGCTAACCTACACTAGCGGCAATTGTTAATTTGCAGCCCTGTGCTTCCCGCCTAATGGCGGGAAGCTGGCATCTGCGCAAAGAACGGAATATCAAGCATGCGCATTCCTCGCATCCATCATCCAGAACCCCTCATTGTCGGCAGCCTGATCGCGCTGAGCGATGACGCGGCCAACCACGTCGGCCGCGTTCTGCGCATGACCGCCGGTCAGCACCTTCAGCTATTCGACGGCAGTAACCAGGTGTTTGACGCCGTCATTACCGAGGCCGGTAAAAAAAACGTCACGGTTGAAGTCCTCAGTGGCGAACCCGACGATCGGGAATCGCCGCTGCATATCCATTTAGGCCAGGTGATGTCCCGCGGCGAAAAAATGGAATTCACCATCCAGAAATCGATCGAACTCGGAGTAAGCCTCATAACGCCACTGTTTTCCGAGCGCTGCGGCGTTAAACTGGACGCCGAACGTTTGCAGAAAAAGATCCAGCAGTGGCAGAAAATCGCTATTGCCGCCTGCGAACAGAGCGGTCGTAACGTGGTACCGGAAATTCGTCCGGCGATGCAGCTGGAGGAGTGGTGCGCCGAGCAGGACAGCGGGCTGAAGCTCAACCTGCACCCGCGCGCCAGCGCCAGCATTAACACGCTGCCGCTGCCGGTTGAACGAGTCCGTCTGCTGATTGGCCCGGAAGGCGGGCTGTCGGCTGAAGAGATAGCAATGACCGCGAAATACCAGTTTACTGATATCCTGTTGGGACCGCGCGTTCTGCGTACAGAGACTACTGCGCTCACCGCCATTACTGCCCTGCAGGTGCGTTTTGGCGACTTAGGTTGAGGCGTTAACGGAGAAGAACCATGATCAAGCTCGGCATCGTGATGGATCCCATCGCAACCATCAACATCAAGAAAGACACCAGCTTCGCTATGTTGCTGGAGGCGCAGCGTCGCGGCTATGAACTCCATTACATGGAGATGAACGACCTTTATTTGATCAACGGCGAGGCCCGCGCCCGGACGCGCACACTGAGCGTCGAACAGAACTACGACAAATGGTATGACTTTACCGGCGAGCAGGATCTGCCGCTGGCGGATCTTGACGTCATTCTGATGCGTAAGGATCCGCCGTTCGATACCGAATTTATTTATGCGACCTATATTCTGGAGCGAGCGGAAGAGAAAGGCACGCTTATCGTCAACAAGCCGCAGAGCCTGCGCGACTGTAACGAGAAGCTGTTCACCGCCTGGTTCTCCGAACTGACCCCGGAAACGCTGGTCACCCGTAATAAAGCCCAGCTTAAAGCCTTCTGGGAAAAACACGGCGATATCATCATGAAGCCGCTCGACGGCATGGGCGGCGCCTCTATTTTCCGCGTCAAAGCCGGCGATCCGAACCTCGGCGTGATCGCCGAGACGCTGACCGAGCTGGGCAGCCGCTACTGCATGGCGCAGAACTATCTGCCGGCCATTAAAGATGGCGACAAGCGCGTGCTGGTGGTGGATGGCGAGCCGGTACCTTACTGCCTGGCGCGCATTCCGCAGGGCGGCGAGACTCGTGGCAATCTGGCCGCCGGCGGCCGCGGCGAAGCCCGCCCGCTAACCGAAAGCGACTGGGATATCGCCCGCCGCGTCGGCCCGACGCTGAAGGCTAAAGGCCTGATTTTCGTTGGCCTGGATATCATTGGCGACCGTCTGACGGAAATTAACGTCACCAGCCCCACCTGCGTCCGTGAGATCGAGGCCGCCTTCCCGGATATTTCGATCACCGGCATGCTGATGGACGCTATCGAAAGACGTCTCGCCCGATAAGCACTACGGCGGACGAACGTCCGCTCAGGGCACAGCGAGCGCGGATTGCCGCGCTGGTGAAACCCTTCCAGCCAGGCGCCGCTCGGGCGCCTGCCAGATAAAGTGCATCGACACCATTCTACTTTGCCCGCATACTGGGTGTTGCTTTTTGAACCAGGAACAGAACCTCTGACAATGAATTTACAGCATCACTTTCTGATTGCCATGCCTGCGCTTCAGGACCCCATTTTCCGCCGCTCCGTGGTCTATATCTGCGAGTATAACGACGAGGGTGCCATGGGCATTATTATCAATAAGCCGCTGGAAAATCTGCAGGTGGAAGGGATCCTTGAGAAGCTCAAAATTGTCCCGGAGCCGCGTAATCCGGAGATCCGCCTGGATAAACCGGTGATGCTGGGCGGCCCGCTGGCGGAAGACCGCGGCTTTATTTTACATACCCCGCCCTCTGACTTTTCCTCAAGCATCCGTATCTCGGATAACACGGTGATCACCACCTCGCGGGATGTCCTCGAAACCTTAGGCACCGACCGGCAACCGGGCAACGTGCTGGTTGCCCTGGGCTACTCCTCGTGGGAGAAAGGGCAGCTGGAGCAGGAGATTCTAGATAATGCCTGGCTTACCGCCCCGGCTGACCAGAATATTCTCTTCCGTACGCCCATCGCCGATCGCTGGCGCGAGGCGGCTAAACTGATTGGCATCGACATCGTGACGATGCCAGGCGTCGCGGGGCATGCATAATGAGCGGTACCTTTCTCGGCTTTGATTTCGGGACCAAAAGCATCGGTGTGGCGGTAGGGCAACGGATCACCGCAACCGCCCGGCCACTGCCGGCGCTGAAGGCGCAGGACGGTAAACCGGACTGGAATATCATCGAAAAATTGCTTAAGGAGTGGCAGCCTGAGGCGGTAATCGTCGGCCTGCCGCTGAATATGGACGGCACTGAGCAACCGCTGACCGCGCGCGCGCGTAATTTCGCCAATAAAATTCATGGCCGCTTTGGCGTCGCGATCCTTCTCCACGATGAACGTCTGAGTACGGTTGAGGCCCGGGCGGGCCTGTTCGAACATGGCGGCTATCGGGCGCTGAATAAAGGCAGCGTCGATTCGGCCTCTGCGGTGGTCATTCTGGAAAGCTACTTCGAGCAGAGCTTTTAAGCCCTGCTCTTCTGCGCCGCCGGCGAACCGCAGACGGCGCAGCTCTCCCCGCCTAGTGGCGCAGATGTTCGTTAGCCCAGCTCACCGCCTGGGTGCGATTCTTAACGCTCAGCTTACGGAACACGTTATACAGGTGCGTCCGCACCGTGTTCTCACTGATAAACAGCGCGCGGGCAATATCGAGGTTGGTCGCGCCGCAGCGCAGTTCGTTGAGGATCTCGCATTCTCGTTCGGTCAGCGGCGAGTTCTCAACCGGCGCCGATGCATGGTCCGCAGCGTACATCGCCGGGTGCATCACGCTCAATTCAGCCGTCTGTTCGCCGTTCAGCACGGCCTTGACGCCCTCAATTAAGCGCGATTCATCATCGTCATGGCGGAACACGCCATATAAAGCCGGCCACTGCGCCATTTCGTATAACTCATACTTTTGTGCGCTATTAATAATCAACAAACGAGGGTTATCTGCCTGCAAGCGAATAATATCCCGCCATACCCCGTTTAATTTCTTATTTGACACTGCAATATCAAATAATATTACAGAATCTTTTGCCAGACGCTGCGCCAGCGGTTTATTAATATTTTGTAAAACCACCGGTGCCATCAGGGTTTCACTCAGATAGCTGGCAAAGGCTTTGCTTTGAATAGACGGGTGGGTAATAAAGGTTACCTGACGAGAAGATGATGAATTTCCATTTAAATTAATCACTTAAAACTCTCCTTAGCAGCTATCCACCGTCATGGTGGTTAAATGAATAAAAAAAATATACAATCAGCCGTGAATTTATAAATAGCATTGGCAATTTACAAATTGAAACGTTATTCCATGAGAATCATCCTATTCCCGTAAACAGCATAAATCGAATGACTCAAAGCTGTCAAAAGGTAATCAAACTTTTTTCCTGGAAATGCGTATTCACTGCCGACATATCTCAACTGAATATCTTATTTGAATTTATTCCCAAGGTTTATTTGTATTATCAAATAATATCCAGAAACAGCTTTTAAACATTTAGTTAACACACCATTTCAACCACCCAACTCGCTTCACACTCCCCTTACAGCTCGCCTGCGGCCACACGTTGCTGAAAACTTTGGGTAAATGTCAACATTCCGGCCTGCATCCCGGTCTGCATTACACCGGGCAGCTGATGCACTTTTCCTTCGCGGATCAAATTCCCTACCGCCGGCGTATTAACCAGAAGCTCGTATAGCGCAACTCTGCCGCCCTGACGTGCGGGTAATAATTTTTGCGCCAGCACCGCGCACAGGCTTCCGGCCAGCTGGCTACGAACCTGATCTTTCTCCTCTGCCGGAAAGACATCGATCAATCTCTCCACCGCCGGCGCCGCGCCGCGGGTGTGTAATGTCGCCATCACCAGATGCCCGGTCTCCGCCGCAGTTAACGCCAGACGAATGGTTTCGCTGTCGCGTAGCTCGCCGAGCAGGATCACATCCGGATCCTGGCGCAGCGCCACCCGAAGCGCCGCGGAGAACGAAGGACAGTGCCGGCCAATCTCCCGCTGCTGAATCAGGCACCGCTCGCTGTGATGAATAAACTCCACCGGATCCTCCAGCGTCAGAATATGGCCATCAAGATGCTGGTTGAGGTGGCCGACCATCGCCGCCAGGGTGGTCGACTTGCCGCTGCCCGTCGCCCCGGTGACCAGCAGCAAACCACTCTCTTCCGCCAGCAGCTCGCTTAGCGCAGGCGGCGCGCCCAGCGCCTCCAGGCGCGGACACTGGCTGGGCAGCAGGCGCAGCACCAGCGATATTCCGCGCGTATGGGCGAAAGCGCTGGCGCGTAACCGTGAACCACAGGCCAGAGTCAGCGCAAAGTCTATCTGGCCGTGCTCCTGCCAGTGCTGTAACTGTGCGGCATCGAGCCAGTCGTTGAGTAAATCCGCAATATCCGGTGCGGGAAAGGGCGCGGGCTCCAGCTTACCCTGCCGCCGCCAGCGCGGTGCGGCGGAATTGCACAGGTGTAGATCGGAGACATTATGCTTTACACTAAGGGCTACGATTTCTTCCAGCTTCATAACTCATCCTCGGAATATGAACGATATTGCGCATAACCTGGCACAGGTCCGGAACAAAATCTCCGGTGCCGCCGCCCGTTGCGGGCGTGCGCCAGAAGAAGTGACATTGCTTGCAGTGAGTAAAACGAAACCTGCGAGCGCGATCGAAGAAGCCATCGCGGCAGGCCAGCGGGCATTTGGTGAAAACTACGTCCAGGAGGGCGTGGAGAAGATTAACCATTTCCAGCAGGCAGGCGTCAGTGGACTGCAGTGGCACTTTATTGGTCCCTTGCAGTCCAACAAAAGCCGGCTGGTGGCCGAACATTTTGACTGGTGCCACACCGTCGATCGGTTGAAAATCGCCACCCGCCTGAACGAGCAGCGCCCGGCGCATTTGCCGCCGCTGAAGGTGCTGATTCAAATCAACATCAGCGATGAGCAGAGTAAATCCGGCATCCCGCTGGAAGCGCTCGATGCCTTAGCCGCGGAGATCGCTGAGTTACCTCATCTGGAGCTGCGCGGCCTGATGGCGATCCCCGCGCCTGAGTCAGAATATGTAAGGCAGTTTGCCGTCGCCCAGCAAATGGCGGTAGCATTTGCGCGGTTAAAAACGCGGTACCCCACGGTCGATACGTTGTCTCTGGGAATGTCGGACGATATGGAAGCCGCTATCGCGGCGGGAAGCACGATGGTGCGCATCGGCACGGCCATTTTTGGTGCGCGCGACTACAGCAAATAATAAGGAATCTGAGGAACGCCATGAAGACGTTGACTTTCCTGCTTTCAACGGTCATTGAGCTTTACACAATGGTCGTGTTGTTACGCGTCTGGATGCAGTGGGCGCGCTGCGACTTTTACAACCCGTTTTCGCAGTTTGTGGTAAAGGCCACGCAGCCGATTGTCGGACCGCTGCGCCGGATCATCCCGGCAATGGGGCCGATTGACAGCGCCTCGCTGCTGGTGGCATTCATCCTCTGCGTCATCAAAGCGATCGTCCTGTTTATGGTGATCACCTTCCAGCCGATCATCTGGATCTCCGCCCTGCTTATTCTGCTGAAAACCATCGGCTCGCTGATCTTCTGGGTGCTGCTGCTGATGGCGATCATGAGCTGGGTCAGCCAGGGACGCAGCCCGGTGGAGTATGTGCTGATGCAGCTGGCGGACCCGCTGCTGCGTCCAATCCGCAACCTGCTGCCGTCGATGGGCGGTATCGATTTCTCACCGATGGTGCTGGTGCTGCTGCTGTACGTGATCAATATGGGGGTCGCCGAGGTGCTGCAGGCTACCGGTAACGTACTGCTGCCGGGGCTGTGGATGGCGCTATGAGTGCCGTTGAACGCTGCGCTGACGGGCTGGTGCTGAGGCTGTATATTCAGCCGAAGGCCAGCCGTGACAGCATCGTGGGCGTACATGGCGACGAGCTCAAAGTCGCCATTACCGCCCCGCCCGTTGATGGCCAGGCCAATGCCCATCTGGTGAAATTTCTCGCCAAACAGTTCCGCGTCGCCAAAAGCCAGGTACTGATTGAAAAAGGCGAGCTGGGCCGCCATAAGCAAGTTAAAATCATCGCCCCACAACAGATCCCGACTGCGGTCGCGGCGCTAACTGAATAAACAGGATTCATCATGCAAAAAGTCGTCCTCGCTACCGGCAACGCCGGTAAAGTGCGCGAACTGGCCTCGCTGCTGGAAGATTTTGGTCTCGATATCGTCGCTCAGACCGAGCTCGGCGTCGAGTCTGCGGAAGAGACCGGTCTGACCTTCATTGAAAACGCGATTCTGAAAGCGCGTCATGCGGCGCAGATCACCGGCCTGCCGGCTATCGCCGACGATTCCGGTCTGGCCGTGGATGCCCTTGGCGGCGCGCCAGGCATCTACTCCGCCCGCTATGCCGGCGTCGACGCCAGCGACCAGCAGAATCTTGAGAAACTGCTCGACGCCCTGCAGGACGTGCCGGACGACCAGCGCCAGGCGCAGTTCCACTGCGTACTGGTCTATCTACGCCATGCCGAAGATCCCACGCCGCTGGTGTGCCACGGCAGCTGGCCTGGGGTGATCGCCCGGGAAGCCGCAGGTCATGGCGGCTTCGGCTACGATCCGATTTTCTTCGTCCCGTCAGAGGGAAAAACCGCGGCCGAACTGAGCCGTGAAGAAAAGAGCGCCATTTCCCATCGCGGGCAGGCGCTTAAACTGTTACTGGATGCATTACGTAATGGCTAATTTGCCACCGCTGAGTCTCTATATTCATATTCCCTGGTGCGTGCAGAAATGCCCGTACTGCGACTTTAATTCGCATGCACTGAAAGGCGAGGTGCCGCACGATGACTACGTCCAGCATCTGCTGAACGATCTGCGGGCCGATGTGCAGTATGCCCAGGGACGGGAAATAGGCACCATTTTTATCGGCGGCGGTACGCCGAGCCTGCTGTCAGGCCCGGCCATGCAAACCCTGCTCGATGGCGTCCGCGCCTGCCTGCCGCTGGCCGCCGGGGCGGAAATCACCATGGAAGCCAACCCGGGCACCGTGGAGGCCGATCGCTTCGTTGATTACCAGCGCGCCGGGGTGAATCGCATCTCTATCGGCGTACAAAGCTTTAGCGAACCAAAGCTGCAGCGGCTGGGGCGGATCCACGGCCCGGAAGAGGCC
Organism: Klebsiella sp. 1SOBk10mer; assembly: GCF_046602535.1. NCBI lineage: Bacteria > Pseudomonadati > Pseudomonadota > Gammaproteobacteria > Enterobacterales > Enterobacteriaceae > Klebsiella > Klebsiella sp. 1SOBk10mer. The sequence goes on along the minus strand of NZ_JBKIUP010000006.1, from coordinate 270,863 downwards.
AAACGCGCGGCACGCCTCGCCAGCGGCCTGGGCTTGCGCAGTTTCAATCTCGACCTGATGCACGGTTTGCCGGACCAGTCGCTGGAGGAGGCGCTGGACGATCTGCGTCAGGCCATTGCTCTCAACCCGCCGCATCTCTCGTGGTACCAGCTGACCATTGAGCCGAACACCTTGTTCGGTTCCCGGCCGCCGGTGCTGCCGGATGACGACGCGCTATGGGATATTTTTGAGCAGGGACATCAGCTGCTGAGCGCCGCCGGCTACCAGCAGTACGAGACTTCCGCTTACGCCAAAGCGGGCTATCAGTGTCAGCACAATCTCAACTACTGGCGCTTTGGCGACTATCTCGGCATCGGCTGCGGCGCGCACGGCAAGATAACCTTCCCGGACGGGCGCATCCTGCGTACCGCCAAAACCCGCCACCCGCGCGGCTATATGGAAGGCCGCTACCTCGAACGCCAGCATGATGTGGAAGAGGCGGATAAACCGTTTGAGTTCTTTATGAACCGTTTTCGCCTGCTGGAGGCCGCGCCGCGCGCGGAATTCCGCCGTTATACCGGTCTTGATGAAGCGGCGATCCGTCCGCAGCTGGACGCGGCGATAGCCCACGGCTATCTGCAGGAAGACGCGCAGAACTGGCAGATTACCGAGCATGGAAAGCTGTTTTTAAATTCTCTTCTCGAACTATTCCTCAGCGAATAAATATCGTTATCCCATTCCCGGCAGCAATATGGCGGGAATGGGAATCACTCGATTCCTCCGCCATATATACCTCATTATATCTGTTCCATTGTTATTAAATATTCCACTCTCAAATTAATTTGCATTAATTAATACAAACCAAATATCAATCCTTCAATAAGATCGGTTATTTCATTACCTCATTGCCAGAAAGTGTGAGTCAGGCAGCTTAAAGATGTACGACAACAAAGATAATATGTCATACAGAAATAAAGCATGATGCTTAAGATATTGACCCATTACCCCAAGTGCATGGAGCCAACTCATGAAAAAATATCCTTTTTCTCGTTCTCTGGTAGGTATAGCTTTACTGGCCCTACTCTCTGCAGGTGCCGTCGCGGCTGAAAAAATAACATTAAAACTGGCGCATAACCTTGAGCGCAGCCATGTGGTGCATCAGGCGTTTGAGGAGATGTCCAAAGAGGTAAACCAGCTTTCTGACGGTAAGATGAAGATTCGCATTTACCCCAGTAGTCAGATGGGCAGCGCTCGCGAGACCATGGAGTTATTACAAAATGGCGCGCTGGATATGACCAAAGGTTCCGCCAGCGATCTGGAATCTTTCGATAATATTTACGCCATATATAATTTACCATTCTTGTTTAACGACCAGAACCACTTCAATAACGTGGTCTTCGGCGAGGTGGGTAAAGAAATAATGAACTCGACGAAAGAGAAAGGATTTTTTGCCCTTTCCGCTTATGTCGCCGGGACGCGAAGTTTTTATGCAAAAAAGCCCATCACCAGGCCGGAAGATTTAAAAGGACTGAAGATCCGCGTTCAGGCCAGTCCGACAACGTTAAAAATGGTCGAATTAATGGGCGGTTCCCCAACCCCCATCTCCTTTGGTGAAGTTTATACCGCCATGCAGCAGGGGGTGGTGGACGGCGCGGAGAATAACGTTCCCTCCTGGGTGCAGACGCGCCATATCGAAATCGCGAAAGTATTCTCTGAAGATGAGCATGCCTCCATCCCTGATTTCCTCGTTATCTCCAGTAAAACCTGGGACAAGCTGACGCAGGATCAGCAACAAATCCTGATCAAAGCGGCGAAAGCGTCAGAGGTTTATCAGCAACAGCTGTGGCGGAAAATCGACGCCGATACCCGCGCGCAGGCCAAAGCTATGGGGGGCGAAATTATCAAAGTGGATAAAGCGCCGTTCCGCGCCGCCGTGCAGCCGTGCAGCCGCTATTCGATGACTTTAAAAAAGATCCTGTACAGGCCGCCCTGCTGGCCAAATTTGAAGCTGCCGCGGAATAACCATTAACGGGCCAGCCGCTGGCCCGTCTTCACCAGGAAATCAACGATGATACTTAACCGCATCAAGCTGGCGGTGGACCGCACCATCGCCGCCTTCTCTGTCGCTGTTATGATTGCGCTGGTTGTCTGCGTCGTCTGGCAGGTATTCAGCCGCTACGTGCTTAACCAGCCAAGCACCCTGACCGATGAGCTGGCGCGCTTCTTAATGATCTGGGTCGGGCTACTGGGCGCGGCCTACACCGTCGGCGCCCAGCGTCACCTGGCGATTGATTTACTCACCATGACGCTCTCTCCCCGCAGGCAGGCGCTGTTCAGCGTCATTATTAACCTGCTGATCCTGCTGTTTGCCGGCGCAGTGATTGTGACCGGCGGCGTAAAACTGATTGCAAAAACGCTGTCGACCGCCCAGGTCTCAGCCGCGATGCAGATCCCCATGGGCTACGTGTATCTGATCCTGCCGCTCACCGGCATCATGATGATGTTTTACGCATTGTGTTTTATCAATAACGGCCTGAAAAACATGAAACATGCAGAAGAAGGAGCAACTCATGGATAGCGCTATTGCACTGACGCTGTTTGGCGTTTTCTTTATTCTGGTTTTTATCGGCGTTCCCATCTCCTTCGCCATCGGTATCGCTACCGTTGGCTCGATGCTGCTGATGTTTCCCTGGGATATCGCGGTGATAACCGTGTCTCAACGCCTGGCGAACGGGCTTGATAACTTCGCGCTGCTGGCCATCCCCTTTTTTATCTTTGCCGGAACCCTGATGAACAGCGGCGGGATTGCAATACGCTTAATCAATCTGGCGCAGGTGATGGTTGGGCGAGTGCCCGGATCGCTGGGGCACGTTAACGTGCTGGCCAATATGATGTTCGGCTCGATTTCCGGTTCAGCCGTCGCGGCCGCCGCGGCGGTAGGCGGGACGCTGAATCCCATTCAGAGGCAAAAAGGCTACGATCCGACCATTTCCACAGCGGTAAACGTCTCATCCTGCATCACGGGTCTGCTTATTCCGCCGTCAAACGTGCTGATCGTTTTTTCCCTGACAGCCGGCGGCGTCTCGGTCGCCTCGCTGTTTATGGCCGGTTATCTGCCGGGCATTCTGATGGGTCTGTCCATCATGCTGGTCTGCGGCTGCATCGCTAAACGCCGCGGCTATCCGGTTTCCGAACGGCCGACCTGTGCCCAGGCGGCAAAGGCTTTTTTCGACGCCCTACCCAGCCTGCTGCTGGTCATTATTGTGATGGGCGGGATCCTCGGCGGTATTTTCACCGCCACTGAGGCGTCCGCCATCGCCGTGGTCTACACCTTTATTCTCTCGGTGCTGATCTATCGTGAAGTCAAATGGCGCGATCTGCCGCAGCTGATTCTGGAGTCGGTGGTGACGACATCTATCGTTCTGCTGCTGATTGGCTTTTCGGTCGGCATGTCGTGGGCGATGACCAATGCCGATATTCCCTACATGATAAGCGATGCGCTAATGGGGGTGTCGGAAAACTCAGTGGTGATCCTGCTGCTGATTAACATTGTGCTGCTAATCGTCGGCATTTTTATGGATATGACCCCAGCGGTGCTGATTTTCACGCCGATATTTCTGCCCATTGCTGAGGATTTGGGCATGAACCCGGTTCATTTCGGCATCATGATGGTCGCTAACCTGTGCATCGGCCTGCTGACCCCGCCGGTTGGCAGCGCGCTGTTTGTCGGCTGCTCCATTTCAGGGGTGAAAATTCAGCAGCTCATCAAACCGTTGCTGCCGTTCTACGCCGCCCTGCTGATCGCGCTGATGATGATTGTTTATATCCCGCCGATCTCGCTGTTTATTCCACAGCTGCTGGGGCTGATGTGATCGCCTGAGCGTCGTCGCTACCTGCGGGCGCAGGTAGCGAAATCAAGCTATTTTAACGAGCCAACCAGCGCTTTGCGGCTGTCCTCAAGGGAGACCACCCGGCTGCAGACGTCTTTACCAAACTGCTGGAAATCGGCCTCCTGGTTTTTCCACTCATCCTGGATAGCGGTTTGCAGACCGCCGAGGCTACCGAGAATGCCCTGCAGCGGGTTGCCGCCGCCTTTGAGCACCGCTTTCGCCCCCATCTCGTTAATGCTGTCCTGCAAAATGCCGCCCATCGCCTGATTTACCAGCTGCTGGCCGTCGGCGCGCACCTGGTCGATGGCTTTATAGTGGAAGGTCAGGCCATCGCTGCGGCGCTCAATGATGCGGTTCATCTGTTCTTTCAGCTGCGCGTCCAGCTTGGTCAGACGACCGTGCATACTGCTATTGGCGCCGACCTGTTCGGTAATGATTTTATCCAGCGCCTTGCGGCCTTTTTCGACTCGCGAACGCGCGCCTTCGTCAATCCACGGCAGGCTGCTACGCAGACTGGCCTGGTAATCCTGCGCCTGTTCGCGCTGGGCGGCGCTGAGCGCATAAGCCTTGCCGTTAAAGGTCAGGTTGCCGTCCGGTTTGATCACCAGATTGCCGTTTTCCCCTTTCACCTGTACCTGCTGAGGGGTGAGGATCACATCGTCACGCGGCGTGACGCTACACTGGTAGTCCGCATGGGCAGACAAAGCGGTGACGGAGAGCGCCACCGCCAGCAGCGTTTTACGCATCATAAAACTCCCTTAAGACAAAACGGGCCGGCAGTTGCCGACCCTTGTCAAACTTAGTCCCACCAGACGTCAAAAAGTTCGCTGGTGCGCACATCCTCTAACTTACGCGCTTCCAGCCATTTGCGCACGATGGCCTGATGCTCTTCGGTGCATTTACCGATCTCCTGCATGCAGATCAGCCCCTCCCAGGAGAGATAGCCGCTGCCGTCAAAGGCCAGCTTGTTCGGCTCAATCACCTCTTCGATCAGATCGTTGACCGTCTGGTCGATCTGCTCTTCACTGGTCCCTTCCGGGAAACGCCAGGCGACGGAGAAGCCTAACTCCTGAAACTCGTCGATATGCATTTTTTTCCGCAGACGACGGCTACGATTCTTGGCCATTATTTCACCCTCTCGAACATTAAGTCCCATACGCCGTGGCCGAGACGATGGCCACGCTGTTCAAATTTGGTTACCGGGCGCGATTCCGGGCGCGGTACGTAATCGTTGCTTGCCGACTGGTTACGATATCCTTCCAGCGAGGACATCACTTCCAGCATATGGACGGCATAGGCTTCCCAGTCGGTCGCCATATGGAAGACGCCGCCGAGCTTCAGTTTACTTTTCACCAGCTCGGCGAAAGGCGGCTGTACGATACGACGTTTATTATGGCGCGCTTTATGCCACGGGTCAGGGAAAAACAGCTGCACCATATTCAGCGAGTTATCCGGAATCATAGTGTGCAGCACTTCCACCGCATCGTGACACATCACGCGCAGGTTTTGCACACCTTCTTCTTCGGCCGAGGCCAGACAGGCGCCGACGCCCGGGGAGTGCACTTCGATGCCGAGGAAATTCTGTTCCGGTTTGGCTTTTGCCATCGCCACCAGCGATGCGCCCATCCCGAAGCCAATTTCGAGGGTGACCGGCGCTTCGCGGCCAAACAGGGCGGCGAAATCGAGCGGCGCATCGTTGAATTCAACGCCCATCACCGGCCAAATGTTATCCAGCGCATGCTGCTGCCCTTTCGTCAGGCGGCCCTGGCGACGGACGAAGCTACGAATACGGCGCAGCGGGCGACCGTTTTCATCGAATTCCGGAGAAATGACGTCGTTTTTCATAAAAGTTTGGTCTGCTTGTGAATGTGTTCGGAAAACGGGCATTATCCAAAGTTACCCGGCGGATGCAAGGGTTTACAGCCACTCGCCCTTATGCTGCAATCTGCCCCCCTGTAATCGCGATCCCGGAGCCGTAGCTTTGACTTTTCTCGCCACGCAATTTTCAGCCCAGGTCCTGGACTGGTACGACAAATACGGGCGTAAAACCCTGCCCTGGCAAATCGCCAAGACGCCCTACAAAGTATGGCTCTCCGAAGTGATGTTGCAACAAACCCAGGTGACCACGGTTATCCCCTATTTTGAACGCTTTATGGCGCGTTTCCCTACGGTGGTCGATCTCGCCAACGCGCCGCTGGATGAAGTGCTGCATCTGTGGACCGGACTGGGTTATTACGCGCGGGCGCGCAACTTACACAAAGCGGCGCAGCAGGTGGCGACGCAGCACGGCGGCGAATTCCCGCAGACCTTTGACGAAGTGGCGGCGCTTCCCGGCGTCGGGCGCTCAACGGCGGGGGCCATTTTATCGCTTTCGCTCGGTCAGCATTATCCGATTCTCGACGGCAACGTGAAGCGCGTGCTCGCCCGCTGCTATGCTGTCAGCGGCTGGCCGGGGAAAAAAGAGGTGGAAAAACGGCTGTGGGAGATCAGCGAAGCGGTCACGCCGGCGAAGGGCGTGGAGCGTTTTAACCAGGCGATGATGGATCTCGGGGCGATGGTTTGCACCCGCTCGAAGCCGAAGTGCGAACTGTGCCCGCTGAGCAACGGCTGCGTGGCCTACGCCAATCATTCATGGGCAGAATATCCGGGCAAAAAACCGAAGCAGACCATTCCGGAACGCACCGGCTATTTTCTGCTGATGCAGCACGGTGACGAGGTGTTTCTCGCCCAACGTCCGCCGGTGGGTCTGTGGGGCGGATTGTTCTGTTTTCCGCAGTTTGCCGACGAAGCGGGCCTGCGCGAGTGGCTGGCACAGCGCCAGATTAAGGCCGATAATCTGACGCAGCTCACCGCTTTTCGCCACACTTTCAGCCATTTCCACCTGGATATTGTGCCGATGTGGCTTACAGTGCACTCATCTGGCGCATACATGGATGAAGGCAACGCACTCTGGTATAACTTAGCGCAGCCGCCGTCGGTTGGTCTGGCGGCCCCCGTGGAGCGCTTGTTGCAACAGTTAAAAGCCGGAACGCCGGTATAAATTTTCGGCTATCAAAGAGGATTGATTATGAGCAGAACTATTTTTTGTACCTTCCTGCAGCGTGAAGCGGACGGCCAGGATTTTCAGCTGTATCCGGGCGAACTCGGGAAGCGCATTTACAACGAAATCTCCAAAGAAGCCTGGGCGCAGTGGCAGCACAAGCAGACCATGCTGATCAACGAGAAAAAGCTCAGCATGATGAACCCGGAGCACCGCAAGCTGCTGGAGCAGGAAATGGTGCAGTTCCTGTTTGAAGGGAAAGATGTGCACATCGAAGGCTATACGCCGCCGGAAAAACAGTAAGGGCCCTGCGGCCTTTTAAAAACAAACACAACACGCACGCCCGGAATGATGAAAAAATACTTAGCGCTCGCGCTGATTGCGCCGTTGCTCGTTTCGTGTTCCAGCTCCAATAAAAAAGGCGCCGAATACAACGAGGCCTGGGTCAAGGATACCAACGGTTTTGATATCCTGATGGGCCAGTTTGCCCACAACATCGAGAACATTTGGGGGTACAACGAAGTCCTGCTCGCCGGGCCGAAGGACTACGTCAAATACACCGACCAGTATCAAACCCGCAGCCACATCAACTTCGATGAAGGGACGATCACCGTCGAGACCATCGCCGGCACCGATCCGCGCGGACGACTGCGCCAGGCGATCGTCAAAACCCTGCTGATGGGCGATGACCCCAACTCCATCGACCTCTATTCCGATGTCGATGACATTCAGATCTCCAAAGAGCCGTTCCTCTATGGCCAGGTGGTGGATAACACCGGGGCATCGATTCGTTGGGAGTGGCGCGCCGCGCGCTTTGCCGACTATCTGCTGCAAACCCGCCTGAAGAGCCGCAACAACGGCCTGCGCGTGGTCTACAGCATCACCATCAACCTGGTGCCGAACCACCTCGACAAACGTGCGCATAAATACCTCGGCATGGTGCGTCAGGCCTCGCGTAAGTACGGGGTTGATGAGTCGCTGATCCTCGCGATTATGCAGACCGAATCCTCCTTTAACCCTTATGCGGTCAGCCATGCCGACGCCATGGGGCTGATGCAGGTAGTCCAGCACAGCGCCGGAAGAGACGTCTTCCGTTCCCAGGGTAAATCGGGCCTGCCAAGCCGTAGCTATCTGTTCGACCCGGCGAATAACATTGACACCGGTACTGCCTACCTGGCGATGCTGAACAATGTCTACCTTGCTGGCATCGATAACCCCACCTCGCGTCGCTACGCGGTGATCACCGCCTATAACGGCGGCGCCGGCAGCGTGCTGCGGGTCTTCTCCAGCGATAAAGTCCAGGCGGCCAATATCATCAACAGCATGGCGCCAGGTGACGTCTACCAGACGCTGACCACCCGTCATCCGTCGGCGGAATCGCGCCGCTATCTGTATAAAGTTAACACGGCGCAGAAAAGCTACCGCCGTAAATAACCCCCTCCTGACACCGGCCTCAGCCACGCGCTGAGGCCGCTTTTTTTCTGCGCCATACTGTGGAATATCTTTCGGTTTTCTGCGGCAGTTAACAGAAGCCTTCAGCTGGTGAATGATAGAATCGCATCAAAATAACGGGATTAATGTTATTTTAAAAACATAACAAGCCCACATTCGTGAGGATAACTACATGAATCTTAAGCTGCAGCTCAAAATACTGTCGTTCCTGCAGTTCTGCCTTTGGGGGAGCTGGCTCACCACGCTTGGCTCATACATGTTTGTCACGCTGAAGTTTGATGGCGCGGCTATCGGCGCAGTATATAGCTCGCTCGGTATCGCCGCGGTGTTGATGCCGACGCTGCTCGGCATCGTCGCCGATAAGTGGATCAGCGCCAAATGGGTGTATGCCGCTTGCCACCTGGTGGGCGCGCTGACGCTGTATCTGGCGGCGCAGGTCACCACGCCGGGCGAGATGTTCCTTGTGATCCTCCTCAACTCGCTGGCCTATATGCCGACGCTGGGGCTGATTAACACCATCTCTTACTACCGCCTGCAGTCGGCGGGGCTGGATATCGTCACCGATTTCCCGCCGATCCGGATCTGGGGCACCATCGGCTTTATCTTCGCCATGTGGGGCGTCAGCTTCTCCGGCTTTGAACTGAGCCATATGCAGCTGTACATTGGCGCGACGCTGTCGGTCCTGCTGACGCTGTTCACCCTGACGCTGCCGACGATCCCGGTGGCTAACGCCCAGCGTAATCAAAGCTGGACGGAGATGCTGGGGCTTAACGCTTTTGCGCTGTTTAAAAACAAGCGCATGGCAATCTTCTTTATCTTCTCGATGATGCTAGGCGCCGAGCTGCAAATCACCAACATGTTCGGTAATACCTTCCTGCACAGCTTCGATAAAGATCCGCTGTTTGCCGGCAGCTTTATCGTCGAACACGCCTCGGTGCTGATGTCGATATCGCAGATCTCCGAGACGCTGTTTATCCTGACCATTCCGTTCTTCCTCAGCCGCTACGGCATTAAGAACGTGATGCTTATCAGTATCGTGGCGTGGATGCTGCGCTTCGGCCTGTTCGCCTTCGGCGATCCGACACCGTTCGGCACCGTGCTACTGGTGCTGTCGATGATCGTCTACGGCTGCGCTTTCGACTTCTTCAACATCTCTGGTTCAGTGTTCGTGGAGAAAGAGGTGCGTCCGGAAATCCGCGCCAGCGCCCAGGGCATGTTCCTGATGATGACCAACGGCTTCGGCTGTATTCTCGGTGGCATGGTGAGCGGCAAAGTGGTGGAGCACTTTACCGTCGAAGGGATCACTAACTGGCAGAGCGTGTGGCTGATTTTCGCCGGCTATTCGCTGGTGCTGGCTTTTGCCTTCGTGGCGCTGTTCAAATACAAACACGTCAGACAACCGACCGCCGCGCAGCAGAGCGCGTGATCGTCAAAAGCAAAACGCCCCGCCGGTTCAGCGGGGCGTTTTTTATCCCTTCAGCACGTAGCCATACAGCCGCTTAATGCCGTCCGAATCCGTCTCACTATATACCCCCTGCAGCTCCGGCGAGAAGCCCGGCAGCATATTAACCCCCTCTTCCAGCGCAAGGAAATAGCGCAGTACAGCGCCACCCCAGACCTCACCGGGCACCACGCATAATACCCCCGGCGGATACGGCAGCGCCCCTTCCGCCGCGACGCGGCCCTCCGCCTCGCTCAGACGCACCAGCTCCACGTCGCCGCGGATAAATTCGCGGTTGGCATCCTGGGGATTCATCACCACCCGCGGGAAGCTCCGTTTACGGAACATCTCTTTTTGCAGGCTCTTCACGTCAAAGCTGACGTACAGATCGTGCATCTCCTGGCACAGTTCGCGCAGGGTATAGTCGCGATAACGCACCGGGTATTTGTTATAGATGGTCGGCAACACATCGGCCAGCGGCGTATCCGCTTCAATATGCTGTTCAAACTGCCCCAGCATCGCCACCAGCTGCGCCATTTTTTCGGCGCTTTCCGCCGGCGTCAGCAGGAACAGAATCGAGTTGAGATCGCACTTCTCCGGCACGATGCCGTTTTCCCGCAGGTAATGCGCCAGAATGGTCGCCGGGATGCCGAACTCACTGTACTCCCCACTCTCCGCGTCGATGCCCGGGGTGGTCAACAACAGCTTGCACGGGTCGACAAAATACTGGTCGTCGGCATAGCCCTCGAAGCCATGCCAGCGCGCGCCCGGTTCGAAGCTGAAGAAACGGCGCTCCCGGGCGATCGCCTCAGTCGGGTGATCCTGCCACGGGCGCCCCGCCACTATCGGCGGAATAAAAGGCTGGATCATCTTGCAATTGGCGATGATCGCTTTGCGCGCCTCGATGCCCAGCGCCACGCATTCGGCCCACAGGCGGCGGCCGCTCTCGCCTTCGTGGATTTTGGCGTTGACGTCCAGTGCGGCGAACAGCGGATAAAACGGGCTGGTAGAGGCATGCAGCATAAAGGCGTTATTCAGCCGCTTGTGCGGACAGAAGCGCGCCTGGCCGCGCAGATGGTTATCCTTTTTATGGATCTGCGACGTCTGCGAGAAACCGGCCTGCTGCTTGTGAACGGACTGGGTGACAAAAATGCCCGGATCGTCCGGGGTCAGCTCCAGCAGCAGCGGCGAACAGTCGGCCATCATCGGGATAAACTGCTCATAGCCCACCCACGCCGAGTCGAACAGGATGTAATCGCAGAGGTGGCCGATTTTATCGACCACCTGGCGGGCGTTATAGACCGTGCCGTCATAGGTTCCGAGCTGGATCACCGCCAGACGAAACGGGCGAGAGGCCGTGGCTTTCTCTGGCGCCGCTTCACGGATGAGATCCCGCAGGTAGCGCTCATCAAAGCAGCGCTCGTCAATACCGCCGATAAAGCCGAACGGATTGCGCGCGGCTTCAAGATAGACAGGCGTCGCTCCAGCCTGAATCAGCGCCCCGTGATGGTTTGACTTGTGGTTGTTGCGATCGAACAGCACCAGATCGCCGCGGGTCAACAGCGCGTTGGTCACGACTTTGTTGGCCGCCGAGGTGCCGTTAAGGACGAAGTAGGTTTTATCCGCATTAAAGACCTTCGCGGCGAACTTCTGCGCGTGCTTGGCCGACCCTTCGTGGATCAGCAGATCGCCTAATTTTACGTCGGCGTTACACATATCGGCGCGAAAGACGTTTTCGCCAAAAAAGTCATAGAACTGGCGGCCTGCGGGATGCTTTTTGAAAAAGGCCCCGTGCTGGTGTCCCGGACAGGCAAAGGTGCTGTTATCCATTTCGACGTACTGGGTCAGCGTATTGAAAAACGGCGGCAGCAGACGCGCTTCATAATCGCAGGCCGCCGCTTCCAGCTCCAGCCACTCCTGATCTTTACCGGCGATCACCGCCTGTACCCCCTCCGGCTTATCGACCGCCGTCTCGCTCAGCAGGTAGACCGGCAGGTTAAATCCGCTACGCCTGAGGAGGGCGAGGATGCCGCTGCGACTGTCCGCCGCGGTGATGACGACTGCCGCCACATCGGTAAAATCGGTACTGTCCAGCGCCACAACGCGACGGTGGGTGGACAAGCGGGTGACCAGCTCGCAGCTGGCGGCAATGTGCATGGATTTCATAAGCGCAAATGCCCGTATCGGGAGTGTAAAAATCTCAGGCAAGGGAAACCTTGCCCAACGATGTGTCCGGGTCTGACGGATTCAGCTCCGACCGCCGGACATCAGTAAAAGCAGACGCGTCCGATCTTACTGTTGCCCTACAGTGAGCATACGTGTCCTTCACCGCATGGTGAACAGAGGGGTAAGCGTAGCAAGATGAGGCAGCCCACGCATCTGTGCGCGGCGTCGCTGGCGAGGTAATGGCAGTGTCGTCATCGGCGGCCTCATATCAGGGAGGAGAAAATTCGCGCAATCATGGCACCTTTCCCCGACAGGCGCAAGATGAAAACCGTATGCACTTATATCACGGATACACAAGCTTTCACGGCGGGTTAACGTCATAATCATTCGGTTATCAGGGATATTTAACAGGAGTCAGCGTGGTTACAGGACCTTTTATTAATGCCAGCGCGGTGCTGGTCGGCGGCGTGTTAGGCGCCTTACTCAGCCAGCGGTTGCCGGAACGGATCCGCACATCCATGACCTCAATTTTTGGTCTGGCGTCATTAGGCATCGGCATTTTACTGGTGATCAAATGCGCCAATCTGCCGGTGATGGTGCTGTCGACCCTGGTGGGAACGCTGCTCGGCGAAATTTGTAATATGGAAAAAGGGATTAATACGCTGGTCAGTCAGCTCCAGCAGTTGCTGACGCCGAAGGGTAAGAAAAAAGCCTCGGCTCATGACTCCTATATTCAGAGCTATGTGGCGATTATCGTCCTGTTCTGCGCCAGCGGCACCGGCGTCTTCGGCGCCATGCGCGAAGGGATGACCGGCGACGCCAGCATTCTGATTGCCAAAGCGTTTCTCGATTTTTTCACCGCCACCATTTTCGCTTGTACCCTGGGCATTGCCGTCGCCGCCATCAGCGTACCGATGCTACTTATCCAGCTGACCCTCGCGGCCTGCGCGGCGATCATTATGCCGCTCACCACGCCGATGATGCTGGCGGATTTCAGCGCCGTCGGCGGTATGCTGCTGGTGGCCACCGGGCTGCGCATCTGCGGAATAAAAATGTTTGCCGTGGTGAATATGCTGCCTGCGCTGGTGCTGGCGATGCCGATCTCAGCGGCCTGGACGCTGTTTTTTGCCTGAAGACGCGTGCTTTTAGCGCAATGTGGTGATAGATTGTTCAGTCTGCTGCAAAACAGATAAATTTCGTTGACGAGGCGCGGCGATTACGGTTTAATGCGCCCCGTTGCCCGGATAGCTCAGTCGGTAGAGCAGGGGATTGAAAATCCCCGTGTCCTTGGTTCGATTCCGAGTCCGGGCACCACTATTTAAAGAACCCAGCCTATGGCTGGGTTTTTGCTTTTCTGTAGCCGGACTCTCCATCGAACTGCGTTCGATTATTCGCCGCACAGCGGCTCCCCCCTTCGGGGCCAGCGCGACACGCGCGCTGTTCAACGCCTGCGGCGTTAGTCCGAGTCCGGGCACCACTATTTAAAGAACCCGCCCACAAGGCGGGTTTTTGCTCTTCTGTAGCCGAACTCTTCATCGAACAACGCTAACCCGTGATTCTCTGCTGCACTTTTCTCCTGGTGAGCCAGCTGCCACTTAACGGCCAGCGCAGACCGCCTCTCCCCATAGAATCTTTTCGCAAATACATTTTCAAATATCAGATAACCCGCTGATTCAAATCGCCATTCTGTCGTTAAAAGCGGCTAAAAACGCCCTTTTCTGGCAATCGATCCGCCCAGGCGGCTACCCTGCTTTCCCTCCGGATGGCTGAACAGCATCTTATATTCCATTTTGCGCTAAATGACAGATAAATGTTCTTTAAATTACCGATTTCACAGACCTACCATGCAAAAATATCTTAAACGAGTGGGTAAATGGTTATGTCACTGTTTCATTCCGTGAGCGACCTGATCGGTCATACTCCCCTGCTCCAGTTGCACAAACTGGATACCGGGCCATGCAGTCTGTTTTTAAAACTGGAAAATCAGAACCCGGGCGGATCAATTAAAGATAGGGTTGCGCTGTCGATGATTAACGAAGCCGAGCGCCAGGGCAAACTGGCGCCCGGCGGGACAATTATCGAAGCCACTGCCGGCAATACCGGCCTCGGCCTGGCGCTGATCGCGGCGCAGAAAAATTACCGCCTGATCCTGGTGGTGCCGGACAAAATGAGCCGCGAGAAAATCTTTCACCTGCGGGCGCTGGGCGCGACGGTGCTGCTCACCCGTTCCGACGTCAATAAAGGTCATCCGGCCTATTACCAGGATTATGCCCGCCGCCTTGCCGATGAAACGCCGGGGGCTTTTTATATCGACCAGTTTAACAACGACGCTAATCCGCTGGCGCACGCGACCTCCACCGCGCCGGAGCTTTATCAGCAGCTGGAGGGCGACATCGACGCCATCGTCGTCGGCGTTGGCTCTGGCGGCACGCTGGGCGGGCTTCAGGCCTGGTTTGCAGAACACTCGCCGAAAACGGAATTTATCCTCGCCGATCCGACGGGCTCGATCCTTGCCGATCAGGTTGATACCGGACGCTACGGCGAAACGGGATCCTGGCTGGTCGAAGGGATTGGAGAAGATTTCATCCCGCCGCTGGCCAGGCTGGAGGGGGTGCATACCGCCTATCGCGTCAGCGACCGCGAAGCGTTCCACACCGCGCGCCAGCTGCTGCAGGTCGAGGGTGTGCTGGCCGGATCCTCCACCGGCACCCTGCTCAGCGCCGCGCTGCGCTACTGCCGGGCGCAAAGCCGTCCGAAGCGGGTGGTGACCTTCGCCTGCGATAGCGGCAATAAATACCTGTCAAAAATGTTCAACGACGACTGGATGCGCCAGCAAGGGCTGATCGCCCGCCCCGAACAGGGCGATCTCAGTGATTTTATCGCCCTGCGCCATGACGAAGGCGCTACCGTCACGGCCGCGCCGGACGACACCCTGGCCGCGGTCTTTACCCGCATGCGGCTGTATGACATCTCCCAGCTGCCGGTTCTGGAGGATGGCCGCGTGGTCGGCATCGTCGATGAGTGGGATTTGATCCGCCACGTACAGGGCGATCGCCAACGCTTCTCCCTGCCGGTCAGCGAAGCGATGAGCCGCCATGTTGAAACTCTCGATAAGCGTGCGCCAGAGAGCGAACTGCAGGCCATTCTCGATCGCGGTCTGGTGGCGGTG
Organism: Klebsiella sp. 1SOBk10mer; assembly: GCF_046602535.1. Classification (NCBI taxonomy): domain Bacteria; kingdom Pseudomonadati; phylum Pseudomonadota; class Gammaproteobacteria; order Enterobacterales; family Enterobacteriaceae; genus Klebsiella; species Klebsiella sp. 1SOBk10mer. The sequence continues at coordinate 255,726 of NZ_JBKIUP010000006.1, read as the reverse complement.
ATCGCTGACAACGCGCGTTTTCTTGGCCTGGTCACCCGCAGCGATGTACTGACCGCCTGGCGTAACCAAGTAGCACAATAAGGAATTTTTTATGTCATCTATCCACACCCTGAGCGTACATAGCGGAACCTTCACCGACAGCCACGGCGCAGTGATGCCGCCTATTTATGCCACCTCCACTTTCGCTCAGCCGGCGCCGGGGCAGCATACTGGCTATGAATATTCCCGCAGCGGGAATCCTACCCGCCATGCGCTGGAGACGGCGATCGCCGACCTGGAAAACGGTACGCGCGGCTACGCGTTCGCCTCCGGGCTGGCCGCCATCGCCACCGTGCTGGAGCTGCTGGATAAGGACAGTCACCTGGTGGCGGTCGATGATGTGTATGGCGGCACTTACCGCCTGCTGGAAAACGTACGCCGCCGTAGCGCTGGTCTGCAGGTGAGCTGGGTGAAACCCGACGACCTGGCGGGAATTGAAGCGGCGATCCGCCCCGATACGCGCATGATCTGGGTGGAAACGCCCACCAACCCGCTGCTGAAGCTGGCGGATCTCAGCGCTATCGCCGCTATCGCGCGCCGCCATAACCTGATCAGCGTCGCCGATAACACTTTCGCCTCGCCGGCGATCCATCGCCCGCTGGAGCACGGGTTTGATATTGTGGTCCACTCCGCGACTAAGTACCTCAATGGCCATTCCGATGTCGTCGCCGGCCTGGCGGTGGTCGGCGATAACGCCGCGCTCGCGGAGAAGCTTGGCTACCTGCAGAATGCGGTAGGCGGCGTACTCGACCCGTTCAGCAGCTTCCTGACGCTACGCGGCATCCGCACCCTGGCGCTGCGGATGGAGCGCCACAGCGCGAACGCGCTGCAGCTCGCCGAATGGCTGGAACAGCAGCCGGAGGTAGAGCGAGTCTGGTTCCCCTGGCTGGCCTCGCACCCGCACCATCAGCTGGCGCGCCGGCAAATGGCCCTGCCCGGCGGCATGATTTCGGTAGTGGTGAAAGGCGATGACGGTTACGCCGAACGCATCATCAGCAAGCTGCGCTGGTTCACCCTTGCGGAGAGTCTGGGCGGCGTCGAGAGCCTGGTGAGCCAGCCCTTCAGCATGACCCATGCCTCGATCCCGCTGGAGAAGCGCCTGGCGAACGGCATCACGCCGCAGCTGATCCGCCTGTCGGTCGGGATCGAAGATCCTCACGATCTGATTGCCGACTGGCAGCAGGCGCTTCGGGAGGAGTGATTATTCCGACGCGCAGGTCGTCGCCAGCGCGTCAGGCATTCCCTGCTGAAGGTGGGCGATAAACTGCGTCAGCTTCGGCAGGGGCCGGCGATCCTGGCGCCAGAGCAGATGCACGGGCCGCGGCTGTGGGGTCCACGCCTCCAGCACCCGCACCAGGCTGCCGCTGGCCAGCGCATCGGCCAGCAGCACCTCCGGCTGCATCAGCAGCCCAGCCCCGGCGATCGCCGCCTGGCGCAGCGCATAGCCATCGTTGCAGCGCAAAACCGCATCGCGCTTCCAGCGCACTTCCCCCTCCATGCCCGGCAGCCGCCACTCGTTGCGGGCGGTCCAGACCGTATGGGACAGGCAGAGATGATCGGCGAGATCTTCCGGCCTCCCGGGCGTTCCGTAACGCGCCAGATAAGCCGGTGCGGCGCAGATCACCATCCGATAGGGCGCCAGATAGCGGGCCACCAGATCCTCCTGATGGATCTCGCCAATGCGGATCGCCAGGTCGAACCCCTCATCCACCAGATCGACCATCCGGTTGGTCAGATCCAGTTCCACCCGGACCGCTGGCCAGGCTTGCAGAAAGGTGGCGGTCAGGGGCGCAATCACGCTGGCGCCGAACGAGGTGGGCGCGCTCACCCGCAGGGTGCCGGCGGGCGCCAGCCGCAGCCGCTCGACCGCGCTTTCGGCGATGGAGACCTGCTCCATCACCCGTTTCGCTTCGTCAAAATAGACCCGCCCGGCGTCGGTGAGGCTCTGGCGTCGGGTGTTACGCTCCAGCAGGCGCGTCGCCAGCTGGGTTTCCAGCTGGGCGATATATTTCCCGACCATCACCGCCGACAGCCCCAGGCGCGACGCCGCCCCGGTAAAGCTGCCGCACTCCACCACGGCAATAAACGTCTCCATCCCTCGCAGCTTATCCATATTGCTAACCTCTGGTTAGTAATGTTCTAACTTTTAGCCAGTTTATCCGATATCCGTTTTATTAAAGAATAGCCTCTCACCTCATCAGGAGTCTGCCATGAAAATTATCGTTATCGGTGCCAGCGGCACCATCGGTCGCGCGGTCAGCGAAGAACTGAGTCAGAGACATGACGTTATCCGCGTTGGCCGCACCCGGGGAGATTATCAGGTGGATATCACCTCGCAGGAGAGCGTCGAGGCGCTGTTTGCGCAGACCGGCGAAGTAGACGCCATCGTCTCCACCACCGGTAATCTGCACTTTGGGCCGTTAAGCACCATGACCGACAGCCAGTTCAACCTCGGTCTGCAGGACAAACTGCTGGGGCAAATTCGCCTGGCGCTGATCGGCCAGCATTTCCTGCGCGACGGCGGGTCGATTACCCTGGTCAGCGGCATTGTCGCGCAGGAGCCGATTGCTCAGGGCGTCAATGCCACGACGGTCAACGCCGGTCTGGAAGGCTTTGTACGGGCCGCCGCCTGCGAACTGCCGCGCGGGATCCGCATCAATCTCATCAGCCCCACCGTGCTCAGCGAGTCGCTGGCGGCCTACGGCGACTTTTTCCCGGGCTTTGCCAGCATTCCCGCCGCCGCCGTAGCACAGGCCTATCGCCGCAGCATTGAAGGGGTGCAAACCGGCCGCATCTACCCGGTCGGCTACTAGCCAGTGCCGGCCCGCCGGGGCCGGCGCTTACATCCTGACGTTGTTGCAGGTACATTGACGGCTGATTGTCTCCGGCCGAAAAACTGATGTTGAAAAAATTACTCTTTATTATCCCGCTGCTGGCGCTTACCGTGCTGCTGGTCTGGTGGTTCACTCCGCATTACACCGAGGAAGACGAAGCTTACTACCGGGCGGTATTTTGCGTGATCGATCATGACGACAGCCGCCAGTTCCTCCACGATATGCAGAATATCGTCGAGGGGGGGAATTCTGACTACGCGCTGCATAAAGCACATTACCTGCCGGCGCTGGGGCAGCGGATGCTGGACACCTGGCATCAGCTCAGCCCGCAGGAACAGCAGGCGCTGCGTCAGGACCAGCAGCGCTGTGGCGAGATATTACGAGCAAAACAGCAGGGTAAATAATCCCGGCGGGCTGGCGAAACCGCAGCCCGTCACAGCGCCCGATAAGATCCCGCTGTTGACGAGCCGATCGCTGTCACAAAATCCTCCTCTATCACCGAGCCACAGGAGGACGTTTTTTTCTGCAGTCGTATACGATAAAAAGTAGTTGATCTGGTACGAACTAACTCTTATTTTGCTTCTCAGTTTTCAAAATGAGATAAAACTGATGCCTGTCATTATTGCCAGTAGTGTTAAAGAAGCCAAAGCGTTAATTAACGGTGGGGAATACAGGGAAATTATTCTTAACTTCGATATTGATGCCGATGACTTTTTCTCTCTCGCCAGCCATTCGGCTGGGACAAAAATCTCCATCTCCGACCGAAACGATCGTTCTCCGGTAAAATCAGCAAAATAATTAACCCGTGAGGGACATCTATGTGGTTGTTTATTGGTACCTTTGCGGTAGCTTTTCTCGCAGCGCTGATGTTGGTCTGGCTGGATGATCGCATCGTCGATACGGAGTGATCCCAGCGCTGAACGCTAGCGTCACTCCCTCTCGCTATTGAAGCGAAGAGGATGCGCCGCCGCTAAGCGGCGCACAGCAGGGCCGTTACAGGGAGGCCGCCAGCCGCTCAACGGCGGTCAGCAGCCCGGCTTCCGACACCGTTGAGTAGGAAAGACGCAGGGTACGGGTATCCGGATTATCGTGATAAAACGCTTCTCCCGGAACGTACACCACGCCGTTTTCCAGCGTTTTCTTCATCCATTCCATGGTATCGAACGGATAGCGGAAACGCGCCCACAGGAACATCCCCCCCTGCGGGCGGCTGAATTCCAGGTGCTCGCCAAGGCGGCTTTCCAGCGCATCGGCCAGCGCCACGCACTTCTTGCGATAGTCTTCGCGAATCAACGCAATCTGGTTATCCAGCCGGTTCAGACTGAGGTATTCCGCGGTGATCACCTGCGACAGCATATTGGTATGCAGATCCGCCGCCTGCTTCACAATCACCGTCTGCTGCGCCAGCCAGTCCGGCATGACGATCCAGCCGATACGCATCCCCGGCGCGAGGATCTTTGAAAACGTCGAGGTGTAAACCACTTGATCTTCACAGCCCAGCTCAACAGCGTGCTGATAGAGCGGACGTCGCACGGCGTCAGTAAAGCTAATTTCACCGTAGGGATCGTCTTCCAGAATGACGAAGTCATATTTTTTCGCCAGCTCGACCAGCCGGCGACGACGCGCCTCACTCAGCGTTTTACCGCCGGGGTTGCCGAACGTCGGCACCAGGTAGACGGCTTTGACGCGGGTGGTCTCCAGCAGGTCGGCCAACTGCTCCACCAGCATCCCATCATCATCGGTATCGACGCTGAGAATATTGGCCTGCGCCAGCTGAAACACCTGCAGCGCCGCCAGATAGGTGGGTCGCTCAACGACGATAGTATCGCCTGGATCGAGCAGCGTGCGGGCAACGATATCCAGCGATTGCTGGGAGCCGGAGGTGATATAGACCTGAGCGGCTGAACAGGTCACGCCACGGGAGTGGCAGATTTCACTCACCGCCTGACGCAGCGGCGGGTAGCCTTCCGTCAGACCGTACTGAAATGCGTCATGAAAACGCTCGCTCATCACCTTCTGCACCGCCAGCTCCAGGCCTTCGGTATCAAACAGTTCCGGGGCCGGAATGCCGCCGCCAAGCGAGATCACGCCCGGCAGTTTACTGTGCTTGAGAAGTTCGCGGACGGCGGAGGGCTTGAGTTCACCCGCGCGGGCGGCGAGACGCCGATCGTGCATACTATTTTCCTTTTCTGTCTTGTTGTTGTGTTAATTATCTTGGCTTTGTTGCAGGTGTTCCCCGGCGGCGCTTACCAGTCCGGGCTATCCTTGTTCGTGTCTCTGCGCTCTCCCCGGACAGGGCAGGAGCCGCTATCCGGGGTCAGCACGTCACGCTTTGTCTTTCAATACGATCAGCGGCTCTATGTCGCTCTCTTTTTTCACCACCAGCGACGAATCGCCGCGCAGGCAGGTACCGCCGTAGTTACCGCCGACGGTAAAGGTGCACACCTGGATATACTTGCCATCCACTTTCGGCAGGCACCACAGCTGCTGGTAGATATTCTTGCGATCGACAAACTGGCCGCTGGTCTTATCCAGAACCTCATCCTGAGGCCCGATCAGGTCGATATTGTTCCCGCAGCGTCCGGAAATGGGCTTCACGGCATAGCCGGTTTTCGCCAGCTCGTCGTTAACCACAAAATCGGTATCAAGCAGATAGCGATGATGCGGGAACAGCGACCACAGCACCGGCAGGATCGCTTTGTTGCCCGGGATCACCGTCCACAGGGGTTCGAATACCAATACTTCAGGACGCAGCAGGACGTCAATCAGTCGCACCTCATTCTGCGGATGCCCGGTACGAATCGGCACCGCCGCGTACTCATCGGCGCTGACTTCGCGCACCTGCTCAATGGCGGTTTCCCATGCCCAGGTTTTCCAGACGCAGTTGACCAGCCGCCCGTCGGCATCAATCAGCTGGCCGGCAGCGTCCCAGCGCAGCTCATCGAGGCCAAAGAGAATTTTGCTCTCGAAACCGGCCTGGGTCAGCGAACGCTGGATAAACTTCGCGTGGTAATTCTCTTCCAGATCCTTGTCCTGCATGATGTGCACGAAAGGCCGCGCCCGGCTGTGTTTCCACGCTCCCGCCAGCTCATCGAGCAGACCTTCCGCCGGATTGTGACCAGTGCCATAGTAGCCCTGCTTCAACCACTGCTCGAGGATCAGCCCGCCTTCGGTATGGCAGGAGGCGGAGTCGGCATTGTACTCGTATACCTTCAGCCCGCGCTCGTCCATGCAAAAATCCATGCGCCCGGTGATCATATGATGACGCCGGCGCTGCCAGGAGAGACGCAGACGCGGCCAGAGGATTTTCGGGATATCGAACAGCGCCAGCAGGTTATCATCCTTCATCACCTTATCGGTGGCGTGCAGATACATCAGGTGCAGCTCGTTGGTGGCTTTAATCAGCTCCTGTTCGGCGCTTTCGCTGATAGTGAAATACTGATAAGGATCCTGATTGATAAAATGGCCGTTGGCCGCCACGTAGGCTTTCTGCAGCGGATCTTTCTCGTTCAGCCATTTGCCGCGGAACTGGCCGTTGTTCGGCAGCCGCGCGCCCTTGATCGCCATCGCCTCACCCGGCAGTACCGGCTGCGGCAGGCTGTGTTCGGTATCGGCGGTCTGGATCATCCAGCCTAAAATTTCGGTATCGGCAAAGGTATCTTTGATGGTGTACCGGCCGGCGTTGACCTCGAGGGTCAGCTCGCGGGTCCACTGCTGGCCCTGCGGCAGCGGCGAGTGAATGACGTTCTGCTCGGCGATACGCACCTTATTGCCGACAAGCTGGGTGATCACCGCGACATGGCCGGTGTGCTTGAACTCGCCGCCCTTCTGCCAGATCAGCAGCGAACCAGCGATCGGCGGACGACGGGAGCCGTTGGCGAAGGCCTGAAGCGGGAGAATGTTGTCATTGACCACTTCGCGCAGAAAGCGCAGGGAGAAGATTTCATAGGCCATCCCCACATCGGTAAAGACAAACCCGTAGGTCAGGAACAGAAAGCGGCGCGCAAACTCCACGCACTGCCATTTATGCCCCATATACTCATTGCCGATGTAGCTGCGAAACGTCGCGTCATCCGGATAATCCTGTGGATTTAAGCTACTGTAATTCGATGAATAAATCGCTACGCCGCCGGGCGCGTAGCCTAACAATGTCCCAAACGGGGCGTCACTGCTTGTCGATCCTTTGCTCATTTAGCCTGACCTCAAATTAATGCAGCCCGGGCAGTTGGCGAAACAAAACTCCCTCTTCTTATCCTGCCGCAGGCACTTACCAGACAGAGGTGTAACGATGATACCACTCATTCGTTTCGCTAATCGTGCCGTTAAGGAAAATAACCCTGCAGCCGGAAGCAGAAGTGATATCGTTATCGGTGATATAACAAAAAACAACGCAACATCAGGAGTCGACAATGAGCACACCCTCGCATCTGAATGCCCAACCGCTGGTCTGGGGACACGGCCCGCGGACGTTTGAGGTGTTCCTTGAGCCCACCTGCCCCTACTCTGTCCGCGCGTTTAATAAACTCGACGATCTGCTCGATGAGGTCGGCGCCGATAACGTCACCATCAAGATACGGCTGCAATCGCAGCCGTGGCATCTGTTCTCCGGGGTGATTGTCCGCTGCATCCTCGCCGCGTCCACCCTGCCGCATGGCAGAGAGCAGGCGCATAAGGTGATGCAGGCCGTGGCAGACCATCGGGAAGAGTTTGAGTTTACCGATCACTGCAGCGGGCCGAACATGAACGCCACCCCGCAGCAAATCATTGAACGCATTGAGCGCTACAGTCACGTGCTGCTGGGGGCCGCCTTTGCCCGCCCGGAGCTGCAGGACGTGATCAAATGGCACAGTAAATATGCCCGCCAGAACGGCATCCATGTCTCGCCGACCTTTATGGTCAATGGCCTGGTGCAGCCGGATCTGGGCAGCGGCGATGATGTCAGCGTGTGGGCCGCGCGGATTATGGCCTGAGGTCACCTGCTACACTTTTTGTACATCCACGAAAAAGGCAAACCAGCATGTCAGAGCAAAACTACCAGCCACCAAAAGTGTGGGAATGGAAGCAAAACAGCGGCGGCGCGTTCGCCAACATCAACCGTCCCGTTTCCGGCGCGACGCATGAACGCGTCCTGCCGGTGGGAACCCATCCGCTCCAGCTATACTCACTCGGCACGCCCAACGGCCAGAAGGTGACGATCATGCTGGAGGAGCTGCTGGCGTTAGGCGTCAGCGGCGCGGAGTACGACGCCTGGCTGATACGCATTGGCGAAGGGGATCAGTTTTCCAGCGGCTTTGTCGAGATCAACCCGAACTCGAAGATCCCGGCCCTCAGCGACCATTCCACCACGCCGCCGACCCGGGTATTTGAGTCCGGCAACATTCTTCTCTATCTGGCGGAAAAATTTGGTTTCTTCCTGCCGAAAGATCCTGCCGGTCGCACCGAAACCCTCAACTGGCTGTTCTGGCTGCAGGGCGCGGCGCCGTTCCTCGGCGGCGGCTTCGGCCACTTCTATAACTATGCGCCGGTGAAGATCGAGTACGCGATCGACCGCTTTACGATGGAAGCCAAACGCCAGCTCGACGTGCTGGACAAACAGCTCGCCCGCGGTCGCTATGTAGCCGGCGAGGAGTACACCATCGCCGATATGGCTGTCTGGCCGTGGTACGGCAACGTCGTGCTGGGCAATGTCTATAACGCAGCGGAGTTTCTCGACGCCGGGAGCTATAAAAACGTGCTGCGCTGGGCGCAGGATGTGGGCAACCGCCCGGCGGTCAAGCGGGGACGCATCGTGAACCGCACCAACGGCCCGCTCAATGAGCAGCTGCATGAGCGCCACGACGCCCGCGACTTTGACACCCAAACGGAAGATAAGCGCCAGGCGTAACGCTCTGACCCACCGGAGGCAACCGCCTCCGGTTGTTAGCTTTCCAGCCGATAGCCCGCCATAAAGTAGCGCATCGCGGTCGAGGAACCACTCTCTTTGAAGAAGTCCATCACCATATCTCTGTCAAGGCCATAGCGACGGGTCAGGATCCCCGCCTCCCACGCGCTGAGCTGGCGGTCGCCGGTTTTTTCAAACATGCGGTGCGAGTAACCAAGCACAAACCCGCGTTTATAGTCGGCGCAAAAATTCGCCGCATGCGCGGCGGTATCAGCATAGGATGCCTGTAGCCCCGCCATTAAGCCTTTGCCAAAATGATTTTCCATCAAGCTCTCCCAATCGTTATATAATAAATTACATAGCGTTTTTTTGAGCGAGCGGTAGTGCTATTTATGACGTTTGCGTTAGCGTAAATACTTATCAAACCATGCCAGCGTGCGTTGCCAGGCCAGATCCGCCGCAGCCCGATCGTAGCGCGGCGTGGAATCATTATGAAAGCCGTGATTCACGCCCTGATAGAGATAGGCCTCGTAGACTTTATGGTGTTCCTTCAACGCCTGTTCATAGGCAGGCCAGCCTTCATTAATGCCGCTATCGAGGCCGGCATAGTGCAGCAGCAGCGGCGCTTGAATTTTATCGACCTCCTTCAGCGGCGGCTGGCGGCCGTAAAACGGCACCGCGCAGGCCAGCTCCGGAATGGCGACCGCCGCCGCGTTGCTGACGCCGCCGCCGTAACAAAAACCGGTGATACCGACCTTCCCCGTCGCCTGCGGATGCTTCGCCATAAACGCGACCGCCGCAAAAAAATCATTCATCAGCTTCACGGGATCGACTTTCTGCTGGAGCGCGCGGCCTTCATCATCATTCCCCGGATAGCCGCCGACGGAGCTCAGGCCATCCGGCGCCAGCGCGATATACCCCGCTTTCGCTACCCGCCGGGCGACGTCTTCAATATAGGGATTCAGGCCGCGGTTCTCATGTACCACCACAACGGCGGGCGCTTTATCGGCTATTTTCGTCGGCGTCACCAGGTAAGCCCGCACTTCGCCGTGGCCGTCAGGAGAGGGATAATGAATATACTCCGGGCGGATATCCGGGTCAGTGAACGGTACCTGCTCTGCCAGGGCATAGTCGGGCTTCAGCAGATTAAACAGCGCCAGCGCGGTCATCCCGCCGACGGCATATTTCCCCGCCAGCTGGAGAAACTCGCGTTTGCTGATTTTACCGTGGGCATAGTAGTCATAATACTCAAGCAGCTGCTGCGGGAAATCTTTGGCCGTTAATCGCGTCATCACCCTGCCTCCGTTGTTTATCGCCTTTTAAGCAAAGCAGAAGCCCGGACATACGCCAGCGCAGTAAAGCAGAAACGGGGAGAAAAAAGCCCGGCAGCTGCCACCGCCGGGAGAGAAGGGATTAGTGTTTCACTTTGGTCAGACGATCGAGGTAGCCCATCACAAAGGCCGACAGCACGAAGGTCAGGTGGATAATCACGTACCACATCAGCTTATTGTCCGGGACGTTTTTCGCATCCATAAACACCCGCAGCAGGTGAATAGAGGAGATCGCCACGATGGAGGCGGCAACCTTATTTTTCAGCGAAGTCGCGTCCATTTTGCCCAGCCAACTGAGTTTTTCTTTACCCTCGTTAATATCCAGCTGCGAGACAAAATTTTCATATCCAGAGAACATCACCATCACCAGCAAACCGCCCACCAGGGTCATATCCACCAGCGACAGCAGGGTCAGAATCATATCCGACTCACTGACGCTAAAAATATGCGGCAGTATGTGGAAGATCTCCTGAAAAAATTTGATGGTCAGCGCAATCAGACCGAGCGAGAGGCCAAAATAAACCGGCGCCAGCAGCCAGCGCGAGGCGTACATAGCATTTTCCAGAAAGCGTTCCATAAGATCCTGTCAGTTAACATAAACGGCCGCCATTATATCGCAACAGGGTAACGCTTATGCAACATCAGCCGCCCGCGTCATCTGCAGGCGGCCAGAAACGGTTTCTTTAAAGTATGACCTCAAAGTCCTGCAAAGCGGAGTAGCCCTCGCTTTGTAGGCCAACCATTGAAGCAGCCAGCAGGCCAAATTTCGCACCGACCCATTTTCCCTTCCCGGCAGCAAAACAAAGAGGAACCTTCCGCCACTCCTCCTCGGCTCGCCAGGAAAATTGACACAGGCCGCCTTCGCCTACGGCAACCTGCAGCTGACACTTGCCGCACTTAAGCTCAGCAAGAACCTGACGAGTTTCGCGCACTACGCCCGCATCGCTCATCCAACCGTGTCGCCACACGAGCCGGTAACTCCCTTGCCCAAACTCCACCAGCAAAGCGGCGTAGCGTTCGCCGTATACGATCAGGCCTCCGGCATCACCGTCCTGAGCGGCATATAACGTTACGCTTGTTTTCGCGCTAAAAGTTAGCGCCGGAAATTTCTGCAGCAACAGCTGCGGCGCCCAGTATAACGCTCTCTGTCCATCGACTTCGGATAATGGGACGCAGCGTAATCGAAGTTCGCCTTCCGCCGGCAACAGCCACTCAGGGCTGGGGTTAGCCTGCCACTGCCACTGTATACCCGGTTGGCCTTGCGCAAAATAGTCGCTGGTTTGCGGCGCCAATGCCGGTGAAGGCGTTAACCCTTTAGGACGCGGCCAACGTAAAACCGGCTGTCCGACGCCGCAGTTGCCAACCTGCTCACCGATACGCGGCCAGCCATCGTTGCCCCAGTACATCGGCTGGAGGTGAACCACGCGGCCATAGAGATGTAAGTCCTGGAAATGAACAAACCAGCATTCGCCCTTCTCTCCCTCCACCCAGCCGCCCTGATGTGGTCCATTTATCGACGTGTTTCCCTGGAAAAGCACGTTTTTGGCTTCCCAAGGCCCCGTCATCTGGCGCGCGCGCAGTACCGTCTGCCAGCCATTTTCAACCCCGCCCGCAGGAGCAAAGATGTAGTACCAACCGGCGCGTTGATAAACCTTTGGCCCCTCAAGGGTAGGTAAATCGCAGCAGCCGTCATAGATAATCTGCCCTTCGCCCAGCAATTCGCTGGCGTCCGGCGCCATCGCAAACAACTGCAATTTATGCTTGATGCCGCTGCGGCTATGGGCGAAGGCATGTACCAACCAGGCCTGACCATTGTCGTCCCAGAACGGGCAGGGATCTATCCAACCTCTGGCCTTGCGCAGGCAGTGCGGAGCGCTCCATTCCCCCCATGGATCCTCGGTATGGCAGATAAAAATACCTTCATCTGGCGTGCTGAAGCAGACCCACAGCTTGCCATCATGCCAGCGAATCGACGGCGCCCATACGCCCTTACCCGGCTGATACCGGTCATAACCAGGTAGCGGCAGTTCATCCATAACGTGGTTGATGATAGTCCAATTAACCAGGTCCGTTGAATGCAGGATCGGTAAAGCGGGCATATGGTTAAAACTGGAAGAGACCATAAAGAAATCATCGCCTACGCGCACGATATCCGGGTCGGAATAATCGGCGCATAAGATAGGATTCTGGTATTCAGAAGGGGTCATGTTTCGCATCTCCTCAGGCCTTTTCCGGAACGGCGTTTAGCGGCAAATGCCTCTCTGAATGCCCCTGCTGCTGACGCATGGACAGCTCGCGCTGAATTGTCTGCATCATTTTGTCATCCAGCTTATAGAAACGCGCCAGCCACCACAGGAGCAGGTAAGATAGTGATGGACCGAGCGTTAACAGCCCCACAATTCCCATTGTCGCCAGCGGAGTCTGCGCCGTTACGCCCGCCTGATAGCCAAATAGCCCAAGCGAAAAACCTACGGCGGCACCAGCAACCGCCATGCCCATTTTCAAAGCAAACAGATTACCGGAATAGGATAATCCCGTGATGCGACGGCCAAACTTCCATTCGCCATAATCGGCAGCGTTGGCCATCATGTTCCATTTAAACGGCTGGTACATCTGATGGAAGAAGCCGACCAGGAAGTATAAAGGGAACACCACCGGCAGCCAGGTCGGCGGCACAAAGAACATTACGACGCCAACCAGGACCAGCAGGAGGTTGATATTTTTAAACAGCGATACCGCACGATAGCGCTTGGCCAGCCATCCGGCGGCGATGCTGCCGATAATCGTGCCAACGACGCTGGTGGAAACAAATGCTGATTTCATGGCCGTTCCTGCCGCTGACTCCACGCCGCCTAACATCAGGTAGGTTGCATAATAGAGCGTGGCGGCGCTGCGCATAACCCCGGCCATACTGGAGAAAAAAGTAATTATCGCCACAATACGCCACTGGTCATTCGCCAGCAGCTGACGGAGATCTTCGCGTATGCTCCCCTGCTGTTCAACAGCTGGAGCCACGCGTTCTTTGGTAGAGAAAAAGCAAAAAGCCAGCATTACAATAGCGATCGCGCCCATGATTCCCATTGTCGCCTGAAAACCAAACTGCTTATTTTCTTTACCGAAAAAATCCACCAGGAACAGGGTTGCGACAGAAACCATCAGACCGGCCAGAGAAGAGATCGTAAAACGATATGACTGGGCTGAAAGGCGATCCTTCTCATCACGCGTAATGACTCCGCCCAATGCGCAGTAAGGAATATTGATAAAGGTGTAACACAGCATGAGTAAGGTGTAGGTCAGGTAGGCATAAACCAGTTTACCCGATGCGCCAAATTCCGGGGTCGTGAAGGTCATTACCGCCAGCACGGCATAAGGTACGGCAAACCAGATAAGCCACGGGCGAAAATGGCCCCAGCGGGTCTTTACACGGTCTGCAACAATGCCGGTTAGCGGATCGGTAATCGCATCCAGAACCCGCGTCACCAGGAACATCACTCCGACTGCGGCAGCTGAGAGCCCGTAAATATCCGTATAAAACCATGTCAAAAACATGGTTACCGAAGAGTAAACGATACCGCAGGCTGCATCTCCCATGCCATATCCCAGCTTCTCCGCAAATGACAGTTTATTATCGTGATTCACAATATAACCCCTCTCAGATGAAGTGGTATTCACTGTAGAGGCAGGATAAAAACTATCCTATTGTCATTTTTCGCATCGGGTTTATGTTTTCTGTTAACTGAGAAAGTTGTCACACATCTATAAGATTGGTCTTACAAGTTATTGCATCACCTATTAAAAAGCTGGCGCAAGGCCAGCCTGAGGAGATAAGTGGAAAGGGGTAGGTTACTTCGCTTTGACGGTCTCTTCGCCCACCAGCCCGATCTTGAGATATCCCGCCTGATGCAGGGTATCCATCACTTTCATCATCGTCTCGTAATCGACGGTTTTATCCGCGCGGAAGAAGACGGTGGTATCTTTTTTGCCGGCGGTCAGGCTATCCAGGGCGTTAATCATATTCGCTTCGGTCACCGGGTCGTTGCCGAGGAACATGCTCTTATCCGCCTTCACCGACAGGTAGATAGGTTTTTCCGGTCGCGGTTGCGGCTGGCTGGAGGAGGCCGGCAGATTCACCTTCACGTCGACCGTCGCCAGCGGCGCGGCCACCATAAAGATAATCAGCAGAACCAGCATGACGTCGATAAACGGCGTCACGTTGATCTCATGCATTTCGCCGTTATCGTCCAGATTTTCATTAAGACGCATCGCCATAGCCGATCAACCTACCCGTAATTTCTGCGCGCTGCGCACCGGCTTCACGCCGCTGGCGCTGAGGTCCAGGTCGCGGCTTTGCAGCAGGAGTACCTGAGCGGCGACGTCACCGAGTGAGGCCTTATAGCTGCCGATCATGCGGGCGAAGATGTTATAGATGACCACCGCCGGGATGGCGGCGAACAGGCCGATGGCCGTCGCCAGCAGCGCTTCCGCGATGCCCGGCGCCACCACCGCAAGGTTGGTGGTCTGGGTCTGAGCGATGCCGATAAAGCTGTTCATGATGCCCCAGACGGTCCCGAACAGGCCAACGAACGGCGAAATGGCGCCGATGGTGGCCAGGTAGCCGTTGCCGCGCCCCATATGGCGACCGACGGCCGCGACGCGGCGCTCAAGGCGGAAACCGGTTCGTTCCTTGATGCCTTCATTGTCTTCGGCGCCGGCGGAGAGTTCGAGTTCGTTCTGCGCTTCATTGATAAGCTGGGTGGTGAGGCTTTTCGCCTCAAAGGCGCTGGCGATATCGCTGGCCTGATCGAGAGAGCGGGCTTCCGCCAGCTGCTGCTGTTCGCGTTTGAGGCGACGCTTACTGGCGAGGATTTCCGCCCCTTTGCCGAAGAAGATGGCCCAGGTGACGACTGACGCCAGAATCAGGCCAATCATCACCACCTTAACGACAATATCAGCATGATGATACATACCCCAAACGGAGAGATCCGCCTGCATCAAATTATTACCCACGCTCTATCTCCACGACGATAATCACAAAATCTGCCCTCAATAATATCAAAACGACATCGAATTGATAGTGGTTCTCATTAGTATTTACACTGTGCAGCAAATCACGTTTATTTTCCTTGCGCTTACGCAGTAAAAAAGTGGCTAACCGCGGGCCTGGTAAAATTTTCGCCTGTATCGGCAGCGCGCTGGTACAGAAAAGAAGAATCATGCTAGTTTAGACGTCCAGACGTATAAAAACAGGTTCATCAACATGGCTGATAAACATCTTGATACCGCGCTGGTCAACGCCGGGCGGAGCAAAAAGTACACCCAGGGCTCAGTGAACAGCGTGATCCAGCGCGCGTCATCGCTGGTTTTCGACACCGTAGAGGCCAAAAAGCACGCCACTCGCAATCGGGCCAACGGCGAGCTGTTTTACGGGCGTCGCGGCACCCTGACCCACTTCTCGCTGCAGGAAGCGATGTGCGAGCTGGAAGGCGGCGCCGGCTGCGCCCTCTTCCCCTGCGGCGCCGCCGCGGTAGCCAACACTATCCTGGCGTTTGTCGAGCAGGGCGACCATGTGCTGATGACCAATACCGCCTATGAGCCAAGCCAGGACTTTTGTACCAAAATTCTCGCCAAACTCGGCGTCACCACCAGCTGGTTCGATCCCTTAATCGGCGCTGATATTGCCCAACTTATTCGGCCGGAGACCCGCGTGGTGTTCCTGGAATCGCCCGGCTCCATCACCATGGAAGTGCATGATGTGCCAGCGATTGTCGCCGCCGTGCGTCAGGTCGCGCCGGAAGCGATTATCATGATCGATAACACCTGGGCGGCGGGGATCCTGTTCAAAGCGCTGGATTTTGGCATTGATATTTCCATCCAGGCAGGCACCAAATACCTGATCGGCCACTCCGACGCCATGGTCGGCACCGCGGTGGCGAACGCGCGCTGCTGGCCGCAGCTGCGTGAGAATGCCTATCTGATGGGGCAAATGCTGGACGCCGATACCGCCTATATGACCAGCCGCGGCCTGCGCACGCTGGGCGTCCGCCTGCGTCAGCATCATGAAAGCAGCCTGCGCATCGCCGAGTGGCTGGCGCAGCATCCGCAGGTGGCGCGGGTCAACCACCCCGCCCTGCCCGGCAGTAAAGGCCATGAGTTCTGGAAACGCGATTTTACCGGCAGCAGCGGGCTGTTCTCGTTTGTGCTCAACAAGCGTCTCAACGACGCTGAGCTGGCAGAGTATCTCGACAACTTCAGCCTGTTCAGCATGGCCTACTCGTGGGGCGGCTTTGAATCGCTGATTCTGGCCAATCAGCCGGAGCAAATCGCTCACATCCGACCGGATGCGGAAGTCGACTTCAGCGGCACGCTGATCCGTTTGCACATTGGTCTCGAAAATGTTGACGATCTGCAGGCGGATTTAGCAGCGGGCTTCGCGCGTATCGTGTAAAGTGACAGTCAGTGGCAACAATAGCGGACGCTTTTTATCGGAGCGGCCGCTTTTGTTGCGCCCGGGATCAAGGTGCTCGGGTCTCTTCAGGAGTACACTAGTCAACAATACGGTACCACTTAGGAAAGTCCATGGTTGTCATTCAAGAGATTGTCGCCGCGCTGTGGCAACATGATTTTGCCGCTCTGGCGAACCCTCATGTTGTGGGCGTTGTATATCTGGTTATGTTCGCGACCCTGTTTCTGGAAAACGGGCTGCTGCCTGCCTCCTTTTTACCTGGAGACAGCCTGC
The DNA here is from genome assembly GCF_046602535.1 of Klebsiella sp. 1SOBk10mer. Classification (NCBI taxonomy): domain Bacteria; kingdom Pseudomonadati; phylum Pseudomonadota; class Gammaproteobacteria; order Enterobacterales; family Enterobacteriaceae; genus Klebsiella; species Klebsiella sp. 1SOBk10mer. The sequence continues at coordinate 238,905 of NZ_JBKIUP010000006.1, read as the reverse complement.
TGCTGCTCGCCGGCGCGCTGATTGCTAAAGGCGTCATGGACTTTGTGCCCACTATCGCCATTCTGACCGCCGCCGCCAGCCTCGGCTGCTGGCTGAGCTATGTACAGGGGCGCTGGCTGGGCAATACGCAAACGGTGAAAGGCTGGCTGGCGCACCTGCCGCATAAGTACCATCAGCGCGCCACCTGCATGTTTGACCGCCACGGTCTGCTGGCGCTGCTCGCGGGCCGCTTTCTGGCCTTTGTCCGTACCCTGTTGCCAACCATGGCGGGGATTTCCGGTCTGCCGAACCGCCGCTTCCAGTTCTTCAACTGGCTGAGCGCCCTGCTGTGGGTCGGCGTGGTCACGGGCCTCGGCTATGCGCTGAGCATGATCCCGTTCGTGAAACGTCATGAAGATCAGGTGATGACCTGTCTGATGATCCTGCCAATTGCCCTGCTGCTGGCTGGCCTGCTCGGCACGCTGTTCGTGGTGATCAAAAAGAAATACTGCAGCGCCTGACGTTGACTGCCGGGGGGGCTGCGCCCGCCCGGCCTGCTCCCTCCCCCGGTCTTACATCCCCTGCATCATACGAATACGCGCGGCGTCTTCCCCGGGCGTCATCCCGAAGTAGCGCTTAAACTCGCGGCTGAACTGGGAAGGACTTTCATAGCCCACCTGTATCGCCGCCGCACTGGCCTTCATGCCGTCATGGATCATCAGCATGCGCGCCTTGTGCAAACGGTAGGTTTTCAGATACTGCAGCGGCGAAGTGCTGGTCACCGCTTTAAAATTATGGTGAAACGCCGACACGCTCATATTCGCTTCGGCCGCCAGCCGATCGACGCTGAGGTTTTCGGTGTACTGACTCTCGATATGCTTGAGCACGCGGCTAATCAGGCTGAAGTGGGTCTGCCGGCTGACCAGCGCCAGCAGCGCGCCGCCGCAGGGTCCCGTCAGCACATAGTAGAGGATTTCACGGACGATCTGCTTGCCAAGGATCCGCGCGTCCAACGGCCGCTCCATCACGTCGAGCAGCCGTTCAGCAGCGCACAAGATGTCCTCCGAAAGCACTGCGGAGTTTATCCCGCTGGAGGCAACGGCGGGCTGAAACAGCGGATCCTCGCCAATGTCCATCAGCAGCTCCTGCAGCTGCAGGATATCGACGTTCAGGCGCATCCCGGCCAGGGGCACCTCCGGGGTGGCAAAGGTTTCGCACTCGAAGGGCAGCGGTACGGTCAGCAGTAGATATTCGTTTGTATCGTAGCGAAACGTCCGCTCATTGATATAACCAATTTTATGGCCAGAAAAGAGAAAAACGATCCCCGGCTGGTACATCACCGGCATCCGCGGTCCCGGCTGCGTCCCGTACAGCAGGCGAACGTCAGGTAGCAGCGAACTTAACATTTCGTGCTTATCTTTCAGCTGGTTAACCTTCTCTGTCAGTGTCCGACATATCTCTGCGTGTTGCATTGCCACCGTCTCTCCCGATGTTTCTTCACCTATATATTGTGCGCAGGTCGCCGCGGATTCTCCAGCCATATGGAGAAATAGGCAAGACATAGGCAGAAATGTGCATTGAGGGGCAACGGCGCGAGGACCACAATAACCGTCATCGGGCAGCGGTATCGTCCCTGTCGGCAGTTTTACTCTTTGGAGGACCCAAGCAATGAATAATTTTGACCTGCATACCCCAACCCGCATTCTGTTTGGCAAAGGCGCGATTGAAAAGCTGCGTGAACAGATCCCGGCGGAAGCTCGCGTACTGATCACCTACGGCGGCGGCAGCGTGAAAAAAACGGGCGTCCTGGATCAGGTACTGACCGCCCTGAATGGCCTGGACGTCCTTGAATTTGGCGGCATCGAGCCGAACCCGTCTTACGAAACCCTGATGAATGCGGTGAAGCTCGCCCGCGAAGAGAAGGTCACTTTCCTGCTGGCGGTCGGCGGCGGTTCGGTGCTGGATGGCACCAAATTTATCGCGGCAGCAGCCCACTATGACGCCAACATTGATCCGTGGGAAATTCTGGAAACCTATGGCAGTAAGATCGCCAGCGCCATTCCAATGGGCTCGGTTCTCACTCTGCCGGCGACCGGTTCTGAATCAAACAAAGGGGCGGTGATTTCGCGGAAAACTACCGGTGACAAACGCGCGTTTATGTCTTCGCACGTTCAGCCGCAGTTCGCGATCCTCGACCCGGTCTACACCTATACCCTGCCGCCGCGCCAGGTCGCCAACGGCGTGGTTGACGCCTTCGTCCATACCGTCGAACAGTACGTCACCTACCCGGTTGACGGCAAAATTCAGGACCGCTTCGCCGAAGGCATTCTCCTGACCCTGATCGAGGATGGCCCGAAAGCGCTGCAGGAGCCGGAAAATTATAACGTGCGCGCCAACATTATGTGGGCCGCGACCCAGGCGCTGAACGGCCTGATCGGCGCTGGCGTGCCGCAGGACTGGGCAACGCATATGCTTGGCCACGAACTGACGGCGATGCATGGTCTCGATCACGCCCAGACGCTGGCTATCGTTCTGCCGGCGCTGTGGAATGAGAAGCGCGATACCAAGCGCGACAAGCTGCTGCAATATGCTGAGCGCGTGTGGCATATCACCGAGGGCTCCGACGACCAGCGTATCGATGCCGCCATCGCCGCGACGCGCCAGTTCTTCGAGCAGATGGGCGTGCCGACCCGCCTTTCCGATTACGGTCTCGACGGGAGCTCCATCCCGGCGCTGCTGGCGAAACTGGAAGAGCACGGCATGACCAAACTGGGCGAGCATCAGGATATCACCCTTGACGTCAGCCGCCGTATCTACGAGGCTGCCCGCTAAGTTACCCCGCCTGATTCACCTCTCCTTACGTTAAACAAACGTCGGGGAGGGGTGTTTTTACTACCGTTTTTAGCTATTTCGTCCAGACTTAATGCTACCCCTCGGCGGATCCTGCTTCGCCGAGTTCATTAACAGGAGGAAGGCATGACACATCCAACCGTTATAAAACTACACGACGGCAACCTGATGCCGCAGCTGGGTCTCGGCGTGTGGAAAGCTGGCAACGAGGAAGTCGTCTCCGCCATTCATAAGGCGCTGGAAGTCGGTTATCGCTCTTTTGACACCGCCGCCGCGTACCAAAATGAGGCTGGCGTCGGTAACGCGCTGCAAAGCGCTGGCGTCAATCGCAATGAGCTGTTCATCACCACCAAGCTATGGAACGACGATCAAAAACGGCCGCACGAGGCGCTGAAAGAGAGTCTCAGCAAGCTGAAACTGGACTATGTGGATCTCTATTTAATCCACTGGCCGGTGCCGGCTATCGGCCATTACGTCGAGGCCTGGCAGGCGCTGATTGAGCTGCAGCAGCAGGGGCTGGCGAAGAGCATCGGCGTGTGTAATTTCCAGGTGCCGCATCTGCAGAAGCTGATTGATGAAACCGGCGTCGCGCCGGTGATCAACCAGATAGAGCTGCATCCGCTGCTTCAGCAGCGGCAGCTGCACGCCTGGAACGCCACCCACAAGATCCAGACCGAATCCTGGAGCCCGCTGGCCCAGGGCGGTAAGGGCGTCTTCGATCAGAAAGTCATCCATCAGCTGGCTGATAAATATGGTAAAACGCCGGCGCAGATTGTCATCCGCTGGCATCTAGACAGCGGTCTGGTGGTGATCCCGAAATCCGTCACGCCGTCGCGCATCGCTGAAAACTTTAACGTCTGGGATTTTCGCCTGGATAAAGAGGAGCTGGGTGAGATTGCGAAGCTGGATCAGGGCAAGCGTCTGGGTCCTGACCCGGATCAGTTCGGCGGATAACAGGTAAAAAAGCCGGGCTGCGCTGATGCGTGCCCGGCTTGAGAAACCACCCGGCCAGCGAAACGCAGCCGGGCGCAAAGTCAGGCTTAACGCCCGGCGACTTTACCCCGTTTGACGGGCTTTTTCGCCGTTGCGCCACCGTTAGAACGCTGATGCGCAATCGGCGTGTGCTTGGTCAGCGCCGGGCGGGTATGACGGTTCTGGCGACGCGCTTCGCGCATCTCATCCAGGGTCGGCGCCGGCACCAGGCAGTCGCGACGAGAGCCAATCAGGTGTTTCTTGCCCATCGCCTCCAGCGCCTGACGGATCAGCGGCCAGTTGGCCGGATCGTGGTAGCGCAGCAGCGCTTTGTGCAGACGGCGTTGTTTATCGCCCTTCGGCACCACCACCTCTTCACTCTTATAGCCGATCTTGCCCAGCGGGTTTTTGCCGGTGTAATACATGGTGGTCGAGTTCGCCAGCGGCGACGGATAGAAGTTCTGCACCTGGTCGAGACGGAAGCGGTGCTTCTTCAGCCACAGCGCCAGGTTCACCATGTCTTCATCACGGGTCCCCGGGTGGGCGGAGATAAAGTACGGGATCAGATACTGCTCTTTACCCGCCTGCTTCGAATAGGTGTCGAACAGCTCTTTAAAGCGGTCGTAGCTGCCCATTCCCGGCTTCATCATCTTCGACAGCGGGCCCTCTTCGGTATGCTCCGGCGCGATCTTCAGATAGCCGCCGACGTGGTGGGTCGCCAGCTCTTTAATATAGCGCGGATCTTCGACCGCGATGTCATAGCGTACCCCGGAGGCGATAAGGATCTTCTTGATGCCCTTCAGCTCGCGGGCGCGACGGTAAAGGTTGATCGTCGGCTCATGGTTGGTATCCATGTGCGGGCAGATATCCGGGTAGACGCAGGAGAGACGGCGACAGGTCTGCTCGGCTCGTGGCGATTTGCAGCGCAGCATATACATGTTGGCGGTGGGTCCGCCGAGATCGGAGATCACGCCGGTAAAGCCCGGCACCGTGTCGCGAATGGCTTCGATCTCATTGATGATCGAATCCTCAGAACGGCTCTGGATAATGCGTCCTTCGTGCTCGGTGATCGAGCAGAACGAACAGCCGCCGAAGCAGCCGCGCATGATGTTGATAGAGAAGCGGATCATCTCATACGCCGGGATGCGCGCATCGCCATAGGAAGGATGCGGCACGCGCTTGTAGGGCAGCGCGAAAACGCTGTCCATCTCTTCGGTGGAGAGCGGGATTGCCGGCGGGTTGATCCAGATGTAGCGCTCGCCGTGCTTTTGCATCAGCGCCCGGGCGCAGCCGGGGTTGGTTTCATGGTGCAGAATGCGCGAGGCGTGAGCGTACAGGACCTTATCGCCTTTCACCTTCTCGAAGGAGGGCAGCAGCACATAGGTCTTTTCCCACGGTTTTGGCCGCGGCGGCTGCACGACAACGGCTTTAGCCTCGGCTTTTTTCGGGGCCACCGGTTTGTTGTCTGCACACGGCAGATCTTCACCATACGGGTGCGGGATGGGGTCGATTTTGCCCGGGGTATCCAGACGGGTGGAGTCAACGCCGCTCCAGCCCGGGAGGGCCTCTTTCACCATGATGGCGGTATTGCGCACATCGCGGATCTGATCGATGGTTTCGCCCATCGCCAGGCGATGAGCCACTTCCACCAGCGGACGCTCGCCGTTGCCGAACATCAGCATATCGGCCTTGGAGTCCACCAGCACCGAGCGGCGCACGGTATCGGACCAGTAATCATAGTGGGCGGTACGGCGCAGGCTGGCTTCGATGCCGCCGAGGATCACGGGCACATCTTTCCACGCCTCTTTACAGCGCTGGGTGTAGACCAGGGTGGCGCGGTCCGGACGCTTGCCCGCCACGTTGCCGGCGGTGTAAGCGTCATCATGACGCAGCTTACGGTCGGCGGTGTAGCGGTTGATCATCGAGTCCATGTTGCCGGCGGTCACGCCGAAGAACAGGTTCGGTTTGCCCAGACGCATGAAGTCGTCTTTGGTGTTCCAGTCCGGCTGGGAGATGATCCCCACGCGGAACCCCTGCGCTTCCAGCATACGGCCGCAGATGGCCATCCCGAAGCTCGGGTGGTCGACGTAGGCGTCGCCGGTCACCAGAATAATGTCGCAGCTATCCCAGCCAAGTTGATCCATCTCTTCACGCGACATCGGTAAAAATGGCGCAGGGCCGAAACAGGCAGCCCAGTATTGCGGCCAGGAAAAAAGGTCACGATCCGGTTGGATCAGGGATATTGCGCTCATATTGCTTCCGGGGAAAATGATAAAAAAATAACCAAAAGGGCGTGGATTATAAGCCGGAATGATAGTGGAAATGAAGGAGGATTTTCTCAAACCCTGACCGTATGCCGGCCAGGGTCGAAGAGATTATGGCGCAGGATTCACCAGCATCTGGCCAATCGAACCGCGGTCGGCCAGCTCCAGCGTCTGGCTCAGATACTGGAACGGGAAGTGCGGCCACGACGGCTGGGCGTAGTAGACCAGCAGTTCGACCTGCCCGTCGACCCACACGGTGTCCTTCCAGCCGCGGTCTTCCGGGAAAGGGGTCGAACCGTTGACGTTACGGATCTGGAACATCACCCCTTCAATATGGAACGACTGCGGGCGGTCGGCGCGCACTGTCCAGCGCTCCCAGGTCCCCTGCTGCGCCGTAATATCAATACGCTGCGGATCCCATAGCTGGCCGTTAATCCCTGGATCGTCGCCGAGGGTGATATCCCGGCTGCGGATCGGCGTACCGGAGAGCAGCTCGGTCGGCAGCAGACGCACCGGCAGACTGTCGGTGACCAGCGGCAGCAGCCCGGTCGGGCGCAAGGTCAGCACCAGCGTGGAGACCAGAATGCTGGACGGTTCAAAAAAGCCGCGGATACGGTCGACAATGCTCGCCGCTTCGCCGCAGGTAATGGACACTTCATCGCCGTTGGTCATATCGACCAGGATTTCACGCCGTTCCCCCGGCGCCAGCGACAGCTGCTTGAGCGAAACCGGCGCCGGCAGGAACCCCTGGTCGCCGGAAATGACATGCAGCAGTCGGCCATCGCTCATCTGTAGCTGATAGCGCCGGGAGTTGGAGGCGTTCAGCAGGCGCAGTCGCACCCAGCCGCGCGACACTTCGACATAGGGGCTCTGCACGCCATTGACCAGCAGCGTGTCGCCGACGAAGCCGCCGCTGCCCGGTTCGCTATATTCCGGCGTGCCGAAGTTATCCAGCCGTTTATCCTGAATTATCACCGGGAAGTCATCGACGCCATAGTGGTTAGGGATCGGCAGGTTCTTGCTCACCTCATCCTCCACCAGCCACATGCCGGCCAGACCGTTATAGACCTGCTTCGCCATCCGGTTCGGCGTATTGGCCTGGTACCACAGCGTCGCCGCACTCTGGCGGATCGGCAGCACCGGCGCCCAGTCGGCGTTCGGCGACATCATGCGCGCCGCGCCGCCGATCAGCGGGCCCGGCACCTGCAGGCCGCGGATGGTCATCGCGACGTTCTCTGTCAGACGGTTGCTGTAGATAAGCTTGACGTCGTCTCCGCTCCAGACGCGGATCGTCGGCCCCATATAGCGGCCATTGATCCCCCAGACGGGGGCGCGGGTGCCTGGCGTAAACGACCAGTGCGAACGCTGCAGCGTCAGAAACAGCGGCTGACCGCGACGGGATTCCAGCAGCGGCGGAACCGGCAGCGCAGGCTGCTGGCCGGCGGCATGGGCCTTCAGCGGCGCGGCGCCAGCGCACAGCGCTACGCCGGAAGCCTTAATAAACTGACGCCGACTGAGTGACATATTAACTCCATGACATACTGACAAATGAAAAAGGGAATTCGTTTCCCGCCAGCAATACGCGCGCGGTGGCGGCGTTTCCTGTCTTATTGCTTGCCGGCCGCTTCGCGCTCGGCCACTTCGTTGTCCAGCTCAGCGATTTTGGCGGCCATCAGCTCGCGGCAATGCGTCGCCAGCGCGCGCACGTTGTCTTTACCGAACTGGCTGGTATCCACCGGCGGCAGCATTTCCACAATCACCAGACCGTTGTTCCAGCGATTGAGCTTTATTTTATTCGATGTATTCGAGACACACACCGGAATAATCGGCACGCCGGCGGCAATAGCCGCGTGGAAGGCGCCGGTTTTAAACGGCAGCAGACCGCGGCCGCGGCTGCGGGTCCCTTCCGGGAACATCCAGAACGAAATTTTACGCTTTTTAAAGGCGTTAACGACCTCGGCAATGGTGCCGTGCGCTTTGGTTCGATTATTACGGTCAATCAGCAGATTACCGGTCAGCCAGTACAGCTGGCCAAAGAACGGGATCCACAGCAGGCTCTTTTTCCCCACGGTAACCGTCGGGGCCTGCACGATGTTAGACGCCGTCACCATATCATAGTTGTTCTGGTGGTTAGCGATGTAGATCGCGTTGCCATAGCTTTCCGCGTCGGCAGGTTTGCGCAGCTCCACCTTGAGGCCAAACACCGGGGATAAGCGGCCAAACAGATGGCCGAAAGTGGCAACGTGTTTTGGATTACGCGGGCTGAACAAGCAGTACAGACAGCCAAGTATGCACACCACGATGCAATAAATGACCACGAAAATTACTCGAAAAATGAATAGCATAGCTACCTCTAAAACCCAAACCTCTTAGAATTATTCGCTGCTGGCAGAAGGCAGGCTCACGAGTTCTGCGCAGGCCGGGACCGTTCTTCCTGGGTCCCTGATGATGGACATTGTTAATCGCAACGCCTGAATAAACAACGATTTTGCGGCATTTTTTCGCCTCCTCCCGTCAAAGACGGGAGGAGAAGCGCTTACTCTTCGCTATCGCCTGCCGCGGCGCGGCGCGGCGAGTCAATTTCAACACGGTCTATTTTCTGCAGCCCGCGCATCAGCGAACCGCGGCGGCCGCGCTCGCCGGTGACTTTTTGCAGCTCTTCCGGACGCAGTTTGATCTTCCGTTTGCCGACGTGAATGGTCAGCGTACTCTGCGGCGGCAGGACAAACAGATGTGCGAGACCGTCCTGTCCGGCGGCGGCTTCCGCCGCGGGAATGTTGATGATTTTGTTGCCCTTGCCTTTCGACAGCTGCGGCAGATCGCTGACCGGGAACATCAGCATCCGCCCGGCGGCGGTGATGGCCAGCAGCATATCGGACTCGTCCTCAATGACCAGCGGCGGCATCACATGCGCGTTGTCAGGCAGGGTGATCAACGCTTTACCGGCGCGGTTGCGCGCCACCAGATCGTTAAAGGTGCAGACAAAACCGTAGCCGGCGTCGGAGGCCATCAGCAGTTTCTGATCGTCGCCTTCCATCAGCATATGTTCCACGGTCGCGCCCGGCGGCAGCGTGAGCTTACCGGTCAGCGGCTCACCCTGGCCACGCGCCGAGGGCAGAGTAATCGGATCAATGGCATAGCTGCGCCCGGTGGTATCGATAAACACCACCGGCTGGTTGCTCTTGCCCTTCGCCGAGGCTTTCCAGCTGTCGCCCGCCTTATAGCTTAAGCCCTGGGCGTCAATGTCGTGCCCTTTGGCGCTGCGCACCCAGCCCATCTGCGACAGAACGATAGTCACCGGCTCAGACGGCAGCATGTCATGCTCGCTCATCGCTTTCGCTTCTTCACGCTCGTGAAGCGGCGAGCGGCGATCGTCGCCGAAAGCATCGGCATCGGCCTGCAGCTCTTTCTTCAGCAGATTGTTCATCTTACGTTCAGAGGCCAGAATCGCCTGCAGCTGATCGCGCTCTTTTTCCAGCTCGTTCTGCTCGCCGCGGATCTTCATCTCTTCCAGTTTGGCGAGATGGCGCAGCTTCAGTTCCAGAATCGCTTCCGCCTGGGTTTCGCTGATGGCAAAGCGCGACATCAGAGCTGGCTTCGGCTCATCTTCCGTGCGGATGATCTCAATGACTTCATCGATATTAAGGAACGCCACCAGCAAACCTTCGAGGATATGCAGGCGCTTAAGGACCTTCTCTAACCGGTGGTTCAGACGGCGACGTACGGTATCACGACGGAACACCAGCCATTCGCTGAGGATCTCCAGCAGGTTTTTTACCGCCGGGCGGCCGTCGAGACCGATCATATTGAGGTTGATGCGGTAGCTCTTCTCCAGATCGGTGGTGGCGAACAGATGGTTCATCACCTGCTCCATATCCACCCGGTTGGAGCGCGGGACGATCACCAGACGGGTCGGATTTTCGTGGTCCGATTCGTCGCGCAGGTCATCCACCATCGGCAGCTTTTTATTGCGCATCTGCGCCGCAATTTGCTCCAGAACTTTGGCGCCGGAGACCTGGTGCGGCAGCGCGCTGATCACTACCGCGCCGTCCTCTTTGCTCCACACCGCGCGCATGCGCACAGAGCCGCGTCCGTTCTGGTAGATTTTGCGAATTTCCGCCCGCGAAGTGATGATCTCCGCCTCGGTCGGGAAATCCGGCCCCTGGACAATATCCAGCAGTTCGTCGAGGGTCGTTTTCGGCTGCTCAATCAGCGTAATCGCCGCTTTCGCTACTTCACGCAGGTTGTGCGGCGGAATATCGGTCGCCATGCCCACCGCGATGCCGGTGGTGCCGTTGAGCAGGATGTTTGGCAGGCGCGCCGGCAGCATTTTCGGCTCCTGCAGCGTGCCGTCAAAGTTTGGCACCCAGTCGACCGTCCCCTGCCCCAGCTCGCTGAGCAGCAGCTCGGCATACTTCGACAGGCGGGATTCGGTGTAACGCATGGCGGCGAAGGATTTCGGATCGTCCGGCGCCCCCCAGTTCCCCTGGCCATCCACCAGCGGATAGCGATAGGAGAAGGGTTGCGCCATCAGCACCATCGCTTCATAGCAGGCGCTGTCGCCGTGCGGGTGATATTTACCCAGCACGTCGCCGACGGTGCGGGCGGACTTTTTGAATTTGGCGCTGGCGTTCAGCCCCAGTTCGGACATCGCATAGACGATGCGACGCTGGACCGGTTTTAAGCCATCGCCAATAAACGGTAATGCCCTGTCCATGATCACGTACATGGAGTAGTTCAGGTAAGCATTTTCCGTAAATTCATGCAGCGCAAGGCGCTCTGCCATATCGCTCATTAATCGTGGATCCTCAATCTGGGTACCGACCGTTCGGACGGCAAAACTACCCGCGATAATACCCGATCTCACGCCCTGAGTCACAGGCCGTGAGATCGGTTGAGGATTCCGTCACCTTAATCAGGCCAGCGGCAGATAAATATCGGTTTGCAGCTCATGCTCAGCCACCTCATGGACAAAATTGAGGTAACGGAAGTACACCGGAAAATCCCGTAACGTCTCGCCTGAAGCGGGTAACCAGTCGCGATAGAGAAACCAAACGCTGTTCGCCAGCGTGTCCAGCGAGCCGTGATGGCGCACGACGGCGCAGCGTCCGCCGGGGATTTCGCCGTTAATCACGCCAAAGGCGTTTTCACCGACCGGCCGTGCGACCGTACCGCAGATGTCAAAACGAAATTCCCCCTGCGGGGTGGTCTGCGGATCGTCCCAGGCGATCCCCCAGGTATCGCAGGTGGCGATGGGCGATAATCCGCTCGTTTTACGCCAGGCGATAAAACGCGCGGCGGTGGCGTTGACAAGGTCCGGGCTGCCGCGATGTTGCAGTACGGCTATCCGGGTGGTGGGGAACGAAATAATGTTGACGTCCATCGACGTTTGCTCCTGTAGCGTATGTTTCGGTACGCGTCGATGCCACTCGGCCCAGTCCGGTTGCTGACGGAACTGGGTCGGGCTTTGGTCAAACGCGGTACGGAAGGCACGACTGAACGACTCCGCATTCTGAAATCCGGCATCAAGGGCAATATCGATGACTTTATCGCGGGGGTTGAACGCCAGGCGCCAACAGGCGCGTCGCAGACGCAACCACTGAATATACCGGTACAAGGGAATGCCGGTATAAGCGCTAAATTGCCGGTGAAAATGGTAAGGCGAACTGTGCGCTATCGCGCTCAGCATCTCCAGCGACAGCGGCTCATCAAGATGGTGCGCAATGTACCTACAGACGCGCTGAAAGCGCCCGACATACGCCGGGCTGGCCTTAATATCGTTCATCGTCTCCTCCTCGCGACATACTCTGACAGAGCGAGGATAGCGATGCCTGACCGATCTTGCGCTTATCCGACGGAGACTTATGGCGCGATTTTACGGATCTGTTTAACGTCGATTTCCACCGAGTTCCAGTCCTTATCGACTTCCCCCTGAATTTCTACCGTGTCCTGTGGGCCGACGGTGACGCCGTTCCAGCGTTTGTGGTCGATATCGACATTGATCACTCCGGTAGCATCCTGGAACTTATACAGATCGTCGGAAACGCGCTCGGTGATTTTGCCGCGCAGGGTCACCCAGGTATCGTCCCGCAGCGATTTGACATTGGTGACGGTGGTGACCGCGCCGCTCGGGCCGGTGAAGCCGCCGCCCTGGGTGGTTGAACTTGCCGGCGTGGTCGCAGAAGGACCGGTATACCCGCCCTGTCCGGCAGCCAGCACCGGCATGGAAACCAGGGCAACGATCGCGGTCATCGCAGCAATTTTCTTCATGATGTGTTCTCCCTTCGTGTTGATATGGCTCCTATTACGCCCGACAAAACTTAACGACTTCTTAAGGGGAAAAAAGAAATTTTAATGCTGTACATCACCCGCTTCAACGCGGTTTACTGCGCAAAGAATCAGGATCGTCAGAGGGAAACATGCGCATATTATTGGTGGAAGATGACAAGTTAATCGGCGATGGCATCAAGGCCGGGCTAAGCAAAATGGGCTTCAGCATCGACTGGTTTACCGCCGGGCTGGAGGGCAAAAACGCCCTATACAGCGCCCCCTACGACGCGGCAATTCTTGATCTCACTCTTCCTGGCGTTGATGGCCTCGATATTCTGCGCGAGTGGCGCGACAAAGGCCGCCATGAACCGGTGCTGATCCTCACCGCCCGCGATGCGCTCAGCCAGCGGGTGGAGGGGCTGCGCCTGGGCGCCGATGATTATCTGTGCAAACCTTTCGCCCTGATTGAGGTAGCGGCCCGCCTCGAAGCATTGATCCGCCGTGCCCACGGCCAGAGCAGCAGCGAGTTGCGCCACGGCAAGGTACGCCTTGACCCGAACCGCTTAACCGCCAGCCTCGACGGCGAAAGCCTGACGCTGAAGCCGAAGGAGTTCGCCCTGCTGGAACTGCTGCTGCGTAACGCCGGGCGCGTGCTGCCGCGTAAGCTTATTGAAGAAAAGCTCTACAACTGGGACGACGAGGTCTCCAGCAACGCCGTGGAAGTTCACGTCCACCATCTGCGGCGCAAACTCGGCAGTGAATTTATCCGCACCGTCCACGGCATCGGCTATACCCTGGGTGACGCATGAAACGACTTGCCCGCCTGAGCCTGCGCCTGCGCCTGACGCTGCTGTTTGCCGTGCTGACCGCCGCCGCCTGGGGCGTGGCCAGCGTGATCGCCTGGCAGCAGACCAGTAAAAAGCTGGATAAGCTGTTTGATACCCAGCAGCTGCTGTTCGCCCGCCGCCTGAGCGCCATGCATTTCGATGAACTGCGCGCCCCGCCGGTATCGCTCGGGGAAAAGAAAAAGGTGCGCCACGGGCATATCGACGACGATGCGCTGGCGTTCGCCATCTTCACCCGCGACGGCAAAATGGTGCTTAACGACGGCGAGAACGGAGAGGATATACAGTGGCACTCGCAGCGTGAGGGCTTTAGCGATGGCTACCTGCGCGGCGATGATGACGAGTGGCGCTTCCTGTGGTTAACCACCGCCGATGGCCGCCACCGCATCGCCGTCGGCCAGGAGTGGGATTATCGCCGCGAAATGGCGATGGACATTGTCACCTCGCAGCTCACTCCGTGGATGGTCGCCCTGCCGCTGATGTTCGTGCTACTCATCGTGCTGTTAAGCCGCGAACTGGCGCCGTTGAAACATCTGGCGCGCACGCTGCGTCTGCGCGCGCCGGACTCGGCGGAATCGCTCAGCGTGGAGAAGATCCCCCCTGAAGTCCGCCCACTGGTCGAAGCGCTGAATCAGCTGTTCCAGCGCACCCACGACGTCATGCTGCGCGAGCGTCGGTTTACCTCTGATGCCGCCCACGAGCTGCGCAGCCCGTTGGCGGCGCTGAAGGTGCAGACTGAAGTCGCCCAGCTCTCTCTGGACGATCCACAAGGGCGGGAGAAAGCCCTGGCTCAGCTCCATCAGGGGATCGATCGCGCCACCCGTCTGGTGGATCAGCTGCTGACGCTGTCGCGGCTGGACTCGCTCGCCCAGCTGGACGACCTGCAGCCGGTCGCCCTCGACGACCTGCTGCAGTCGGCGGTAATGGAGATGTACCACCCGGCGCAGCAGTCCGGGATTGAGCTGCGCCTGCATCTTAATGCCTCTGGCATCTCCCGCACCGGCCAGCCGCTGCTCCTCAGCCTGCTGGTGCGCAATCTGCTGGATAACGCGGTGCGCTACAGCCCGCGCGGCAGCCAGGTCGATATCACCCTCAACGCCCGCGAGTTTCGGGTCCGCGATAACGGCCCCGGCATCAGCCCGCAGGCGCTGGCGCGCGTCGGCGAACGTTTTTACCGCCCGCCTGGTCAGGATGCTCCGGGCAGCGGCCTGGGCTTGTCTATCGTCCGGCGCATCGCCTCGCTGCATGGCATGCGCGTCGAGTTTGCCAACGCCCGCGACGGGGGCTTCGAAGCCCGCGTTGGCTGGTAGCGGGATTATTGCTCATTTAGCAAAAGACTTTGCACATTTTGCTCATTTTACTGCCCCGCTTCGCGGGGTAAGATCGTCGGCAAATTTTCAAGATTGAGGACAACTAATGAGCAACATCCTGATTATCAATGGCGCAAAAAAATTCGCCCACTCGAATGGCCAACTGAACGACACCCTGACCGAGGTCGCGGAGAGTTATCTGCGCGACGCCGGGCACGATGTTAAAAGCGTTCGCGCCGAAAGCGAGTACGACGTAAAAGCCGAAGTGCAGAATTTCCTCTGGGCCGATGTGGTGATCTGGCAGATGCCGGGCTGGTGGATGGGCGCCCCGTGGACGGTGAAAAAATATATAGATGACGTCTTTACCGAAGGCCACGGTTCGCTGTACGCCAGCGACGGCCGTACCCGCTCCGACGCCAGCAAAAAATATGGCTCCGGCGGCCTGGTGCAGGGGAAAAAATATATGCTCTCCCTGACCTGGAACGCGCCAATGGAGGCCTTCACCGACAAAGAGCAGTTCTTCCACGGCGTTGGCGTTGACGGCGTTTACCTGCCGTTCCATAAAGCCAACCAGTTCCTGGGTATGGAGGCGCTGCCAACCTTTATCGCCAACGACGTGATAAAAATGCCTGATGTCCCACGGTATATCGCAGAATATCGCAAGCATCTGGCGGAAATTTTTGGTTAACTAGGGGTCTATGCTCTACATATTTCGAGTTATTGGAACCTGGAGTATGACAAGATCCACACAGAAGGAGTTGAGTTAACCATGTTAACAGTGATTGCAGAAATCCGTACCCGTCCGGGCCAGCACCACCGCCAGGCGGTTCTCGATCAGTTCGCGAAAATTATTCCGACCGTTTTGCAGGAAGCCGGCTGCCACGGCTATGCGCCTATGGTGGATCATGCCGCTGGCGTCAGCTTCCAGACCACCGCTCCTGACTCTATCGTCATGGTGGAGCAGTGGGAAAGCGTCGCGCATCTTGAAGCGCACCTGCAGACCCCGCACATGAAAGCCTGGTCGGAAGCGGTCAAAGGCGATGTGCTGGAGACCACCATCCGTATCCTGCAGGCCGGCGTCTAAGCCCGCCGACGCTGAAACGGAATAAGAAAAGGGAGCCTGAGGCTCCCTTTTACGTCTGGCGCAGCGTGCGGTCTTACACTTCCAGGTCCGCCATATCGCCCTTCTCCTGCAGCCAGTTGCGACGGTCTTCAGAACGCTTCTTGGCCAACAGCATATCCATCATCGCCGTGGTCTGCTGCTCATCCTCATCGCTGATCACCAGCTGCACCAGGCGGCGGGTATTTGGGTCTAGGGTGGTTTCCCGCAGCTGCATCGGGTTCATCTCGCCGAGACCTTTAAAGCGCTGGACGTTTGGCTTGCCTTTCTTGCGCTTCAGCTGCTCCAGCACGCCGGTTTTTTCTTCTTCCGTTAGCGCGTAGTAAACCTCTTTGCCGAGGTCGATACGGTACAGCGGCGGCAGCGCCACGTAGACGTGCCCCTCTTTCACCAGAGTACGGAAGTGTCTCACGAACAGCGCGCACAGCAGCGTGGCAATGTGCAGGCCATCGGAGTCCGCATCCGCCAGAATACAAATTTTGCCGTAGCGCAGCTGGCTTAAATCATCGCTATCCGGGTCAATACCAATCGCCACCGAAATGTCGTGCACTTCTTGCGAAGCTAACACTTCATCGGAAGAGACTTCCCAGGTATTAAGGATCTTGCCTTTCAGCGGCATGATCGCCTGATATTCACGATCGCGCGCCTGCTTGGCTGACCCGCCCGCCGAGTCCCCTTCGACGAGGAACAGTTCGGTACGGTTCAGATCCTGGGCGGTGCAGTCGGCCAGCTTACCCGGCAGCGCCGGACCGCTGGTCAGCTTTTTGCGCACCACTTTCTTGGCGGCGCGCAGACGACGCTGGGCGCTGGAGATGGCCATCTCCGCCAGCAGCTCCGCAGCCTGCACGTTCTGGTTCAGCCACAGGCTGAAGGCGTCTTTCACCACGCCAGAGACGAACGCCGCGCACTGGCGCGACGACAGGCGCTCTTTGGTTTGCCCGGCGAACTGCGGATCCTGCATCTTCACCGACAGCACGTAGGCGCAGCGATCCCAGATATCTTCCGCCGACAGTTTCACCCCGCGCGGCAGAATATTACGGTACTCGCAGAACTCACGCATCGCGTCCAGCAGCCCCTGGCGCAGGCCGTTGACGTGCGTCCCGCCCTGCATGGTCGGGATCAGGTTGACATAACTCTCGGTCAGCAGCTCGCCGCCTTCCGGCAGCCACAGCAGCGCCCAGTCCACCGCCTCCGTCTCACCGGAGAAGGTGCCGACGAAGGGTTTTTCCGGCAGCAGCGGCAGGCCGTTCACCGCTTCGCTAAGGTAGTCGTTAAGGCCATCGGCATAGCACCAGCTCTGCTCGCTGTTGTTGACCTGATCGCGGAAAACAATTTCCACGCCCGGGCACAGCACCGCTTTCGCTTTTAACAAGTGGGTCAAACGCGAAACGGAGAAGCGCGGGCTATCGAAGAAGCTTTCGTCAGGCCAGAAATGGACGCTGGTCCCGGTGTTGCGTTTACCGCAGGTGCCGGTGACGTGCAGGTCTTCTACTTTCTCACCATTCTCAAAGGCGATGCTGTAGACCTGACCGTCGCGACGCACGTTGACCTCCACGCGTTTAGACAGGGCGTTGACCACCGAAATCCCCACCCCGTGCAGGCCGCCGGAAAACTGGTAGTTTTTGTTGGAAAACTTACCGCCCGCGTGCAGTCGGCAGAGGATCAGCTCAACCGCCGGCACCCCCTCTTCCGGGTGAATGTCGACCGGCATCCCGCGCCCGTCGTCAATCACCTCGAGGGACTGGTCGGCGTGAAGGATCACTTCCACGCGTTTGGCGTGGCCTGCCAGCGCTTCGTCCACACTGTTATCAATCACTTCCTGACCAAGATGGTTAGGACGGGTGGTGTCGGTATACATGCCCGGACGGCGGCGCACCGGCTCTAGCCCGGTGAGTACCTCAATGGCATCAGCGTTATATGAAGATTGCGTCATGGTGTGTATTCGTAGGTCGTTCAGGGCCGTTTAGCGCAGGCCGAGAAATTCGATAATCTGAGTGAAATGATCGTCAAAGCCGACAAATGCGTGATTACCGCCCTCCTCCACCGTCTGCCGGCAGGAGGCGTAGTAATGAACGGCCTGGCGGTAATCAAGCACTTCATCCCCGGTCTGCTGCAGCAGCCAGAGTAAATCCGGCGCTTCGAGCGGGTCGATTTGCATGACTTTGAGATCGTAAATATGGCGAGACTCTAGCACATATTGTTGCCCGGTGTACGGATTCTCATTGTGGCCGAGAAAATTGTTCAGCAGCTCAAACGGCCGCACCGCCGGGTTAACCACGACCGCTGGCAGCATAAAGCATTGCGACAGCCAGGTGGCGTAGTAGCCGCCCAGCGACGACCCTACGACCCCCAGCGGCTCGCCGCCGTGCTCCAGCACGATGGACTCCAGCAGCTCCGCCGTTTCCGCCGGGTAAGGCGGCAGCTCAGGCACCACCATGGCGATCTCAGGATAGTGCTGCGCCAGCCAGGTCTTTAACGCCGTCGCCTTCGCCGAGCGCGGGGAACTGTTAAAGCCGTGCAGATAAAGAAGCGTCGCCATCAGTAGCCTTCTGAAGCAATATCCGGATGAAACGCCGCGCCTTCCAGGCGGCACACTTCGGTGGTCAGCGTTCCGTCAGGGTGAAGCTCCAGCCAGCGCCAGCCCGGCGACACCGTATCGAGGGTGAAATTGGCGCAGTGCGGCTTGAACTGAACGCAGGTCGACGGCGTCGCCATCATACGTCGGCCATTCCAGTCGAGATCCAGTTCCTGATGAATATGGCCGCACAGCAGATGCTTCACCCGAGGCCAGGCGCTCAGCGCGCTGTCCAGCGCGCCGGCGTTGCGCAGACTGTGTTGATCCAGCCAGCTGCAGCCGGCCGGCAGCGGATGATGATGCAGCAGAAGTAAGGTATAACGCTCCGGCGCCTCCGCCAGCTTATGTTCGAGCCATTCCAGCTGGAAGTCGCTCAGCTCGCCATGGGGAACGCCGAACACCTGGCTGTCCAGCAGCAGGATCTGCCAGTGGTCGCCGAGAAACACGCGCTTGGCGGGGGAAATACCCGACTCCTGCAGGGTGCTGTACATCGCCGGCTGGAAATCATGGTTGCCCGGTAGCCAGACGCAGGGTGCAGCAAAACTCGCGATGCCCTCAGCAAAATGCTGGTAGGCCGCGGAGGAGTGATCCTGCGCCAGATCGCCTGTTGCGACAATCAAATCGCATGGACGCTGTGAGGCATGAATGGCCGACAGTACGGCCTGATAGCTTTCCCAGGTATTGATGCCTAACAACGTTTCATGTTTTTCAGCAAACAGGTGAGTATCAGTAATTTGTAAGATCCTGACTCTGGCCTCACCAGCCAGAGGTAGGTTTAACAGGCTTTCCAAATGGTGTCCTTAGGTTTAACGACGCTAACAAACCGGAATCGCCATCGCTCCATGTGCTAAACAGTAACGCAGCCAGTCGGCCAGAAACTGGTTAATTTGATGCTTTTCGTCGCGTTGATGCAACTTTTTATTAGGATAATCATATCGCGCTTTGAAGCGAAAGATCTGCTGACTCGAACACACTTCGGCCACCATGGCGTCATGGTAGAGGCGAACGGTCATGGATGGCAGACTCCAGTAGCTCACCGCTGGCAGAGTCTGCTCTATCGCCACCAGAGTAGTGTAGCGGGTTGATTCCGTTATCGTTAACCGATATTGCGCGCTTCCCACCTGATAGCTCACCTTCTCACCCGCTGCATCCGTTCGCGGCAACAGGCGGCGCAACTGGGCGAAATTGGTCTCGCACAGGCGCATCATCTCAGGGAAGTCAGGTGTATAACGCTTCATTTTGTCCACTCGTTTCGTAAATTGTGATAATGCAATTGCAGCCATTGCAAGGCGATGACAGAGGCTGCGTTGTCGATTTTCCCCTCTTCTACCCACTGGTAAGCCTGCTCCCGGCTTACCACATGCACCCGAATATCCTCATTTTCCTCGGCCAGGCCGTGAATGCCTTTTGCCGTCGATGCATCAACTTCGCCCACCAGGATCGATAACCGTTCACTGGTGCCGCCAGGACTGGCCAGATAGCTTAATATTGGTTTCGTCCGCCCAACTTCAAGCCCGGCCTCTTCCAGCGCTTCCCGACGGGCGACATCTTCCACCGTCTCACCCGCCTCGATCATGCCGGCGACCATTTCCAGCAGCCACGGGCTCTCGCTGGTATCATAGGCGGCGATACGGATTTGTTCGACCAGCACCACTTCGTCCCGCACCGGGTCAAAGGGTAGCAAGACGGCGGCATGCCCGCGCTCAAAAATTTCACGGGTGACTTCGCCGCTCATGCCGCCGTTAAACAGGCGGTGGCGAAAACGGTATAAATCGAGTGAAAAAAAACCACGATACAGCGTTTCGCGTGCAATAATTTCTACATCATTTTTGGAGAAGGTAATTCCCTGGTGGATGGGTTTGCTCATTGTTATGTCCTGCTAATCCGAAATGAGGGATTTCCAGACCGTTTGGCTACCGTTTTACGGTCCGTATGTTAGATTGGTGCAAATTACCGCCGGATGGCACGTAACGCCAACTTTTTACGGCGGCAGAATCGATACAATCAGCGGAATTTTTCTTAGAATTAGACCAGCGCTAAATGCTTCACAACAAGGAATGCAAATGAAGAAATTGCTCCCCATTCTTATCGGCCTGAGCCTGACCGGGTTCAGCGCCATGAGCCAGGCGGAAAACCTGCTTCAGGTTTACCAGCAGGCGCGCATCAGCAACCCCGATCTGCGTAAATCGGCAGCCGATCGTGACGCCGCATTCGAAAAGATCAACGAAGCGCGCAGTCCATTACTGCCTCAGCTCGGGCTGGGAGCGGATTATACCTATACCAGCGGCTTCCGTGATTATAAAGACCAGAATTCTAACGTCACCAGCGGCTCGCTGCAGTTAACGCAGGTTCTGTTTGATATGTCGAAATGGCGCGCCCTGACGCTGCAGGAAAAAGCGGCAGGCATTCAGGATGTCACGTATCAAACCGATCAGCAAACGCTGATTCTGAATACCGCGACGGCCTATTTCAAAGTGCTGGCCGCCATCGACACGCTCTCTTATACCGAAGCGCAGAAACAGGCTATTTACCGTCAGTTGGATCAAACCACCCAGCGCTTTAACGTCGGTCTGGTGGCGATCACCGACGTGCAGAACGCCCGCTCACAATACGACGCCGTGCTGGCGAACGAAGTGACCGCACGTAACGATCTCGACAACGCCGTGGAAGAGCTGCGCCAGGTTACCGGCAACTACTACCCGGAGCTGGCCTCCCTGAACGTAGACGGCTTCAAAACCAGCAAACCGCAGGCGGTGAACGCCCTGCTGAAGGAAGCCGAGAACCGCAACCTGTCGCTGCTGCAGGCGCGTCTGAATCAGGACCTGGCCCGCGAGCAGATTCGCCAGGCGCAGGACGGCCATTTGCCGACCCTGGATTTAAACGCCTCGTCGGGCGTTTCCAACAACCGCTACAGCGGCTCAAAAAGCATCTCGCAAGATGCTGATATCGGTCAGAACAAAATCGGCCTGAGCTTCTCCCTGCCGCTGTACCAGGGCGGGATGGTTAACTCGCAGGTCAAACAGGCGCAGTACAATTTCGTCGGCGCCAGCGAGCAGCTGGAAAGCGCTCACCGCAGCGTGGTCCAGACCGTGCGTTCTTCGTTTAACAACGTGAATGCCTCTATCAGCAGCATCAACGCCTACAAACAGGCGGTGGTCTCTGCGCAAAGCTCCCTGGATGCGATGGAAGCTGGCTACTCGGTGGGTACCCGTACTATCGTTGACGTCCTCGACGCCACCACCACGCTGTACAACGCCAAACAGCAGCTCTCTAATGCGCGCTACAACTACCTGATCAACGAGCTGAACATCAAGTCGGCGTTAGGTACGCTGAACGAGCAGGATCTGATCGCCCTGAACAACACCTTGGGCAAACCGATCTCGACCTCTGCCGACAGCGTCGCGCCGGAGAATCCGCAGCAGGATGCCACTGCCGATGGTTACGGCAACACGACTGCGGCTATGAAGCCGGCGTCCGCACGGACGACGACCCATAGCAGCGGCAGCAATCCGTTCCGTCAGTAATTTTCATACTGTGACGCGCATCGCCTGTCCGTCGGACAGGCGATGCGTTAAACGTAAGGCAACGTAAAGATCCCCCGCTTAGCGCCCCTCTTCGCTTCATTTTCCACCACTCATCCTCTATCCTGAGCGTTAACACACGCCATACCACTGGGTCCTGGAAGACAAATATGAAACGGACAAAAAATATTAATCATTCGTCGTTCCGCAAAAGCTGGAGCGCACGCCACCTGACGCCGGTCGCCCTGGCCGTCACCGCGGTCTTTATGCTTGCCGGTTGTGAAAAAAGCGACGAAACGGTCTCGCTGTACCAGAACGCCGATGACTGCTCCGCCGCCAACCCGGGCAAAGCAGCCGAATGCACCACGGCCTACACCAACGCGGTGAAAGAGGCAGAGCGCACCGCGCCGAAATATGCCACCCGCGAAGACTGCGTCGCCGAGTTTGGCGAAGGTCAGTGCCAGCAAACGCCTGCCCAGGCGGGCGTCGCCCCGGAAAACCAGGCCCAGGCGCAAAGCAGCGGCAGCTTCTGGATGCCGCTGATGGCCGGCTACATGATGGGCCGCCTGATGGGCGGCGGCATGGCGCAACAGCAGCCGCTGTTCAGCTCCAAAAACCCTGCCAGCCCGGCCTACGGTCAGTACACTGACGCCAGCGGTAAGAGCTATGGCGCCGCCCAGCCGGGCCGCACCATGAACGTGCCGAAAACCGCGATGGCGCCGAAACCGGCAACCACCACGACCGTCACCCGCGGGGGCTTCGGCGAGTCGGTGGCGAAGCAGTCGACTATGCAGCGTAGCGCCGCAGGCTCAACCTCTTCTTCTCGCTCAATGGGCGGCTAAGCAACATGGAAAGAGTCAGCATTACCGAGCGCCCGGACTGGCGCGAGAAAGCGACCGAATACGGCTTCAACTTCCACACCATGTACGGCGAGCCCTACTGGAGCGAAGAGGCTTATTACAAGCTGAGCCTCGCCCAGGTGGAAAAGCTGGAGGAGGTCACCGCCGAGCTGCATCAGATGTGTCTTCAGGTGGTGGAAAAAGTGATCGCCAGCGATGAGCTGATGGCCAAATTCCGCATCCCTAAACACACCTGGGGCTTTGTGCGCCAGTCGTGGAAAACCAACCAGCCGTCACTCTACTCACGTCTCGACCTGGCCTGGGATGGCGTCGGCGAGCCGAAGCTGCTGGAGAACAATGCCGACACGCCGACCTCGCTGTATGAAGCGGCCTTCTTCCAGTGGATCTGGCTGGAAGACCAGCTCAACGCCGGCAAGCTGCCGGCGGGCAGCGACCAGTTCAATAGCCTGCAGGAGAAGCTGATCGATCGCTTCGGTGAGCTGCGCGAGCAGTTTGGCTTCCAGCTGCTGCATATGGCCTGCTGCCGCGATACCGTTGAAGATCGCGGCACCGTGCAATATCTGCAGGACTGCGCCGCCGAGGCGGGGCTGGCGACGGAATTCCTCTACATCGAAGATATTGGACTGGGTGAAAAAGGCCAGTTTACCGATCTCCAGGATCAGGTGATTGGCAACCTGTTCAAGCTCTATCCGTGGGAGTTTATGCTGCGGGAGATGTTCTCCACCAAGCTGGAAGACGCCGGCGTTCGCTGGCTGGAGCCGGCGTGGAAGAGCATCATCTCCAACAAAGCGCTGCTGCCGATGCTGTGGGAAATGTTCCCCAATCACCCAAATCTGCTGGCGGCTTACTTCAGCGAAGATGCCCATCCGGAGATGGAGAAGTACGTCATTAAGCCGATCTTCTCCCGCGAAGGCGCCAACGTATCGATCGTTGAACAGGGCAAGGTGGTGGAGTCGGTGGAAGGTCCGTATGGGGAAGAAGGCACTATCGTGCAGGAATTTTACCCGCTGCCGAAGTTTGGTGACAGCTACACGCTGATTGGCAGCTGGCTCATCAACGATCAGCCCGCCGGGATCGGCATTCGTGAAGACCGGGCGCTGATTACCCAGGATCTGTCGCGTTTCTATCCGCACATTTTCGTCGAATAATGTCGCGCTCCGGCGACGATACCGCCGCCGGAGCTCAATTTTTATCAGGCGCCAACCACCACCGACAGCATACTCAGCGAGCCCATCTCGATGCCATCGACCGGGGTCGAAATCGCCTCCACGCCATCCCATGCCCCCAGCACGTATAACAGCGGCAGGAAATGCTCCGCCGTGGGGTTGGAGAGCGAGCCCCCTTCGTGTGCCAGGTAGTTAACCAGCGGGTGCTGATCGTCCGGGCCCTGCCACTGCAGATTCGCCTTCACGTAGTTGTTGAAGGACTCCGCCCACGGATACGGCGTGTTCTCGCCATGCCAGCGGGCGGTACGCAGGTTGTGCACCACGTTGCCGCTGGCCACCAGCATAATCCCTTCATCACGCAGCGAGGCCAGCTTTCGCCCCATTTCGAGATGCCAGGCCGGTGGTTTGGTGCTGTCGATGCTCAGCTGAACCATCGGGATATCCGCCTGCGGATACATCTTGATCAGCACGCCCCACGAGCCATGGTCAAATCCCCAGGCTTCTTTATCGAGAGTGACCGGCACCGGCGAGAGCAGCTCCACCAGCCGTTGCGCCAGCGCCGGGGAGCCCGGCGCCGGGTAATGGGTGTCATACAGCGCCTGCGGGAAACCGCCGAAGTCGTGAATGGTCTTCGGGGCCTCCATCGCCGTCACGCCCGTACCGCGGGTGAACCAGTGCGCAGAGACCACCACGATCGCTTTCGGACGCGGCAGGGTTTCGCCCAGGTGAGCCCAGGCGCGGGTATAGCGGTTGTCTTCCAGCACGTTCATTGGGCTGCCATGGCCGAGAAACAACGCGGGCATTCGGGTACGGGACATGATGATATCCTTAGGGTGTCAATGTGATGTGCTCACATTACGCGCTTTTGCGCCAGGATAAACTCAGATAACCATGATGATGATCGTCAGAAAATTTGAATGTAATTCGCGGTAAAGGGAGCTGTCCCGTACGCGCATCCTCAGGCAATATACTCCTATGCACTTATTTTCGCAGGGAGAGAAGCGATGTCATCACCCTTAATATTGACGCTGTTAGCCGGTAGCGCAACCTTTATAGGCGCCATTTTTGGCGTGATTGGCCAGAAACCCTCTAACCGCCTGCTGGGCTTCTCCCTCGGCTTTGCCGCCGGGATCATGCTGTTGATTTCGTTGATGGAAATGCTGCCTGCCGCGCTGGCCGCCGAGGACATGTCGCCGCTGCTCGGCTACGGAATGTTTGTTTTCGGCCTGCTGGGCTACTTTGGTCTCGATCGCCTGCTGCCGCATGCCCACCCGCAGGATTTGATGACCCCCGCCGCGCCGCGCCCGCGCAATTTACGCCGCACCGCCATTCTGCTGACGTTGGGTATCAGCCTGCATAACTTTCCGGAAGGGATCGCCACCTATGTCACGGCCAGCAACAACCTCGAGCTTGGCATGGGTGTGGCGCTTGCCGTCGCCCTGCACAATATTCCTGAAGGACTGGCCGTTGCCGGGCCGGTATATGCCGCCACCGGATCGCGCAGTAAGGCGGTGCTCTGGGCCGGTCTTTCCGGCATGGCGGAGATTTTGGGCGGCGTGCTGGCGTGGCTGATTCTGGGTAGCCTGGTCTCGCCGATGGTCATGGGCGCAATCATGGCCGCCGTCGCCGGGATTATGGTGGCGCTGTCGGTCGATGAACTGATGCCGCTGGCGAAAGAGATCGATCCGCAAAGCAACCCGAGCTATGGCGTCCTGTGCGGGATGTCGGTGATGGGGCTGAGTCTGGTGGTGCTCCAGACGATGGGCATCGGTTAAGGCACAGAAACAAAACAGCCCACTAATAAGCGGGCTGTTTTCACTGGCGTTGTGAGCCGCTGATTAGCTGGCTTTACGCTCATGTTCGCGACGATAGGCCACCAGATCTTCAATCGTGACCACCGCCATATTGTGCTGCTGAGCGAACGCGATGCACTCCGGCGCGCGCGCCATGGTGCCATCGTCATTGGTCAGCTCGCACAGCACGCCTGCCGGTTTGAAGCCAGCGAGGGTCACGAGGTCAATAGTGGCTTCGGTGTGGCCGCCGCGGGTCAGTACGCCTCCCGGCTGCGCCCGCAGCGGGAAAACGTGGCCAGGACGGTTGAGATCGGAAGGTTTCGCGCCGTCGGCAATCGCCGCGCGGACGGTGGTCACGCGGTCAGCAGCGGAAACGCCGGTGGTCACGCCTTCCGCCGCTTCGATGGTGACGGTAAAGCCGGTGCCGTAGGCGCTGGTGTTGTTCTCCACCATCATCGGCAGATCCAGCTGTTTGCGGCGATCTTCGGTCAGGCACAGGCACACAATGCCGCTGCCGTGACGAATGGTCAGCGCCATCTGCTCTACGGTCATGGTTTCGGCGGCGAAGATCATATCGCCTTCGTTTTCACGGTCTTCATCGTCAAGCACCATCACGCCGCGGCCTTCGCGCAGGGCGTCCAAAGCGTGTTCCACACGTTCAAAAGCGGTACCAAAAGAAGAAAGGAGCGTCTGATTCATGGTAAAAAAAACCTCATTAAAATTATGGTTACCAGAATCAGGGCAGTCTTAGGAGCGCCGGTTTAGCGGCAAAAGTCAACGCGAGCGGGCCTGGGCCCGACTGTGCCGTTACTCTCTCCCATCCGGACTTTAACCGTCGGCCCCGGAATTACACCGGATCTGCTGACCTTCCCGTAGTCACGGGAAGCGCTCGCGGGCTTTCAACGCCATGGTTGATTTACCGCCGGTGGGGAATTTCGCCCCGCCCTGAGAATAAGCGAGATAACTATAACGCTATTGACTATCCTCGGCAATGCATAAGCTTCAAACATTTCTGGTTTATAGGCGGCCTGGTTCGCACTACAATGATCAATCATCCAACCCGAGCAGGAAACCACCATGATTGACCCGAAAAAAATTGAACAAATCGCCCGCCAGGTCCATGAGTCGATGCCAAAAGGACTTCGCGATCTGGGTGAGGATGTTGAAAAGAAAATCCGCCAGGCGCTGCAGTCGCAGCTGACCCGTCTGGACCTGGTTAGCCGCGAAGAGTTTGACGTGCAGACTCAGGTTCTGCTGCGGACCCGCGAAAAACTGGCGCTGCTGGAACAGCGCCTGAATGACCTCGAAAACCGCCCGGCGACGACGCCTGGCAGCGAAGAGCAGCAGTAAAAAAACGGGCCCTCAGGGGCCCGTTTGCGTTGGCTTAGTGTGCGGCTTCCGCCGGGCTGTTCACCTGACGACAGTACAGTTCATAGCGCTGGCAAAACCATTCACGATGTTCTTCATCCATATTGCCGACAATGGCCTGAAGATCAACTGGCTGGCCCTGGGCGTGCATTCTGGCGAAACTCCGTGCCAAAAAATCAAAATTCTTCATTGAATACATGTCGTTATGGTTCATGCGCATACTCCTTCAGCGGTGGATGTTCTGATCAGTCATATGCCTTTTACTCACTTCAGTATTTACGCTTACCTTAACGCCATTTGTACGAAAAATGCGCTTAATATGATTATTTATTGCGCCAAATCATTTTCCACATCATTAAATAAAAACGGCCCGCGATATCGCTATCGCAGGCCGTGATGCCGCACCGTTATGGCGGGGGAATAGCGAAACGGTTATTTTTCGCTATCTTTTTGTATTTTCTTAATAATGTTGGTGGTTGAGCAACCATCTTCAAAGTTGAGCACCAGCACTTCGCCACCGTTCGCCCAGACCTCTTCACTGCCGGCGATCTGCTCCGGTTTGTAGTCGCCGCCTTTCACCAGCAGATCCGGCAGGATCCCGGCAATCAGGCGCTGCGGTGTATCTTCTTCGAAGGAGACCACCCAGTCGACCGCCTCCAGCGCCCCCAGCACGATCATCCGCTGTTCCAGCGGGTTCACCGGGCGGGTTTCGCCTTTCAGACGTTTGGTGGAGGCATCGCTGTTGACCGCCACGATCAGACGGTCGCCCAGCTTGCGCGCATTCGCCAGATAGGAAACATGACCGGCATGCAGAATGTCGAAGACGCCGTTGGTCATCACCACTTTCTCGCCGCGCTTACGCGCGGCCGCTACCGCCTGTTTGAGTTCCGCTTCGCTCATCACGCCGAAGCCGGTCTCAGCCCGGCCGCGAACCGCATTTTCCAGTTCGACAGGAGAAACGGTGGAGGTTCCCAGCTTACCGACCACCACGCCCGCCGCGGCGTTGGCGAAATAGCAGGCCTCTTCCAGGGTGTTGCCGGAGGCGAGGGTCGCCGCCAGCACGCCAATCACCGTGTCGCCGGCGCCGGTGACATCGTACACTTCCTGAGCCTGGGTCGGCATATGCAGCGGCGGACGCCCCGGCTGCAGCAGCGTCATCCCCTGCTCTGAGCGCGTCACCAGCAGCGCTGACAGTTCGAATTCGGCGATAAGCTTCATGCCGCGCTCAACGATCTCCGCTTCATCCTGGCACTTGCCCACCACCGCTTCAAACTCAGAGAGGTTCGGGGTGAGCAGCGTTGCGCCGCGATAGCGTTCGAAATCGGTACCTTTCGGATCGATCAGCACCGGCACGCCTGCTTCACGGGCGAGCTTGATCATCGTCTGGACGCTGGTCAGCGCCCCTTTGGCGTAATCCGAGAGAACCAGCGCGCCAATGGCGCCCAGCGCCTGCTGAATGCGCTCGTGCATCGGCTGCGGATCAACGCCGGAGAAGCCCTCTTCAAAGTCGAGGCGGATCAGCTGCTGGTTGCGCGACAGCACCCGCAGCTTGGTGATGGTCGGGTGAGTCGGGACGGAGACGAAGTCGCACTTCACATTGACGTTGGCCAGCGCCTGGCTCAGCGCGCGAGCGGCGTCATCAATCCCGGTCAATCCCACCAGGCGCGACGTCGCCCCCAGGGAGGCGATGTTCATCGCTACGTTTGCCGCGCCGCCAGGACGTTCTTCGATATTTTCCACCTTCACCACCGGCACCGGGGCTTCCGGGGAAATACGACTGGTGGGGCCGTACCAGTAGCGGTCCAGCATCACATCACCCACCACCAACACTCCTGCACGTTCAAACTCCGGCAGCGTTACTTTCATGACTCTCTCCTGCGAGACGCAAACTTTGCGCGCGATAATAGCACACCCGATTTTATAGTTAAGCCATCAGCCACTTCTGCCAGCTGGCGCTGACCTGCTCACGCTCCCGGCTGAATGCCTCCGGCGCCACGTGTCCCGGCAGCTCCTGCAGGGCCAGGTGATGGAGCGCATCACGCAAGGTGGTGTACGCGTGCGTTAAAGCTCGCGCTTCCTCCTCGTCCATGATGTCGTTCTGCGCCAGCAGCTCGAGAATACGCACGTTATCAGACCAGCGGGTCAGCTTTGGCTTGTCGCTGGCATAGCGTAGGACCAGATACTGGGTAATAAATTCAATATCCGTGATCCCACCGGCATCGGCTTTGATATCAAAACGATCGGTATGTTTGTTGCCAAGGTGGGCGCGCATCTTCTCGCGCATCTCGCGAACCTCGGTCTGCAGGGTCGCGCCATCCCGCACGGTGGTCAGAATATCGCGCCGAATGGCGTCAAATCGCGCCTGCAGCGCCGGGTCGCCATAGACCACGCGAGCGCGCACCAGCGCCTGATGCTCCCATGTCCAGGCTTCGTTCTGCTGATAGTCGGCAAACGCGTCGGCGGTGGTGACCAGCATCCCCGCCGCGCCGGAAGGGCGCAGCCGGGCGTCAACTTCGTAGAGAATACCGGACGAAGTGCGGGTGCTGAACAGATGCATGATCCGCTGAGCCAGCCGCAGGTAGAACTGACGGCCGTCGATCTCCCGCTCGCCGTCGGTCATCACCTCCGGCGGGCAGTCATGGAGGAACACCAGGTCGAGATCGGAACTGTAGCCCAGCTCCCAGCCGCCGAGCTTGCCGTAGCCGACGACGGCGAAGCCGCGCCCCTGGCGATCGTGCAGATGGGTCGGCTGGCCGTAGCGGGCCACCATCTGTCCCCATGCCTGCTGCACCACCGCGTCGAGGATGGCTTCGGCAAGCCAGGTTAAGTGATCGCTAACCTTCATCACCGGTAGCGTGCCAGCGATATCCGCCGCGGCGATATGCAGCTGCTGCGCCTGCTTGAACTGGCGCAATGCCTCCAGCTGCTGCTCTTCATCCTCTTCCGGCACCCGCAGCAGATACTGACGCAGCTCATCGCGATAGGCATCGGTCGCCGTCGGCTGATAGAGGGTGTTGGGATCCAGCAGCTCATCAAGCAGCAGGGGGTGGCGCGCCAGCTGGCTGGCGACCATCGGCGACGCGGCACAGAGCGTAATCAGGTGCTTCAGCGCGCCGGGGAATTCGCTCAGCAGTTCAAGATAGGTGGTGCGAGTGACGATCCCGGTCAACAGCGGCGTGATCCGAGCCAGAGGCAGCGGCGCATCGGCGCGCGAGCAGATTTCGCTCAGCAGATGCGGCATCAGTTGATCCAGCACCTGGCGGCCGCGCGGGCCGATGGTGCGCCGATCCAGCTCTTTACGGAAATCGGCAATCAGCGCCAGCACGCTGCGGCGGTCGGCGTCGTTTAAATGCGCCAGCGCCGGGCTGGCGTCATCTTCTTCCAGCGCATCCTGCCACAGCTCGCGCCAGTACTCGGCGAGCTGCTCATCCGGCGACTGAGCCTCATCATCGCCGATCAGCTCATTAAACACCCGCCGCACGCTGGCCATATGGCTCGCCAGCTGCGCACTCAGCGTCTCCCAGTCGTCAGTATGCATCCCCCACGCCAGCCTGGCGCGGTTCAGTTCATCCTGCGGCAGAGTCTGGGTCTGCTCATCGTTGATGCTCTGCAGCAGATTTTCCAGCCGGCGCAGGAACAGATAGGCCGCGCGCAGCAGCGCCGCGTCGCCTTCCGGCAGCAGATGCAGCTCATCAATCGCCGCCAGCGTCGGCAGCAGCGCCCGCTGCTGCAGCGCAGGTTCGCGACCGCCGCGGATCAGCTGAAAGACCTGCACGATAAACTCAATTTCACGGATCCCGCCGGCACCGAGCTTGATGTTGTCTTTCAGCCCGCGACGCCGCACTTCGCGAGCGATCATCCCTTTCATGTTACGCAGCGACTGGATCACGCTGAAGTCGATATAGCGGCGGAAGACGAAGGGGCGAAGCATCGCGCGCAGCTCGCTGGCGTAGGCGTCGTCGTTATCGCCCATGATCCGCGCTTTCACCATCGCGTAGCGTTCCCAGTCCCGGCCCTGCTCCTGGTAATAATCCTCCAGTGCCGCAAAGCTGAGCACCAGCGGCCCGCTGTCGCCAAACGGTCGCAGGCGCATGTCCACCCGATAGACAAAGCCGTCCTGCGTCGGCTGGTCGAGCGCCTTGATCAGCCGCTGCCCCAGGCGGGTAAAGAACTGGGCGTTATCCAGCTCGCGGCGGCCGCCGCGGGTGGCGCCATGCTCAGGCCAGGCAAAAATCAGATCGATATCGGAAGAGAAGTTCAGCTCGCCGCCGCCCAGCTTTCCCATCCCGAGGATCAGCAGCGGCTGCGGCTGACCCTCAGCGTTGCAGGGCGTTCCCCACTCCTTACAGCAGGCGGCATACAGCCAGTCGCGAGCGGCGACAATCAGGGTCTCTGCCAGGACGCTCAGCTGCTGCAGCGTCTCTTCTTCGCTTACCAGCGACAGCGCCTGCGCCCAGGCAATGCGGACCATCATCTGGCGGCGGAAAAGACGCAGCTCTCGCATCAACCCCGCTTCGTCAGCCACCGCTTGCAGGCGATCCTGCAGCCAGGTCTCGTAATGCCGCCACTCTTCCGCCTCCGGCGAGGAGTCCGCAAGCTCGTTCAGCCAGCCTGGCTGGGCGATCACACTCTGTTCGACAAAATCACTGAACGCCATCACCGACCGGGCCTGCGGGCTCAGTTCGGCGACGGGAAAATCCGCTGGCAGGCGGTCAGCGACCGTCTGCCAGTGCTGCTGTAACTGCGAAGAAAGCGGCATCATAGGGGCTCCCTGGCCTGTAATTATCGTTTTCCACTATGCAGCCAGAACGGCTCGGCAGCCAGCGCCTGGCGACGGAAATATTCAAAGACGCTGCGGTCATCATGCTCTATCGCACGCTGAAGCTCCTGCCAGTTCTCCAGCCACGGCGCGACGGCGTCGCCATAGGCGCCCGCCAGCAGCTGGACGCTGTCGATATCGCGGGACAGCTTCGGCAACTGGTCGGCGGCATCTTCAACCGCCAGATGCTGCACGGCGCTGCGCAGCTCGGCCGCCACCCGCGAGAGGTTAATATCGGCAAACCGTTTGAACGATCCGGCTATTTTTTTCTCTCCCGCCTCGTTGAGGAACGGACGCCAGCCGCGCTGGACCAGCCATTCGGTCAGCGCCAGTTTGGCGGCGACGACCTCGGTGCGGAATAACGCCTCCTCGGCGGTGTCCGCGGCCAGCAGCGCGGCTTCGGCGTCGTTCAGCAAGGCGCGGAGGTGGGTGGTCGCCTTCCGCGGCACGATGCCGCCGAACAGCACGAGGGCATGGCGCACGCGGGCCAACGCCAGCAGGATTTCCGCTTTAGCTTTCGCGTTGCCGCGCAGCCAGACCTCATCGTGATACAGCCAGTGCGCCAGGGCGCTCTCCAGCGCCGCCTCCAGCCCCTGCTCCACGCTGGCCTTCGCCGCCACCGGCAGCACCGCCAGCCGGGCCACCGGGCGCTCATTGTTGCCTTGCGCCAGATGATACCCGCGCGCGGCTTTGCTCAGGCTCCCCTGACGCAGGACGCCGCTCTCCAGCAAACGATGCGCGAAGCGCAGCAGATCGGCGGTCTCCCCGGCGAGCAACTCCAGCTCCAGCTCGCAGATCGGCTCCTGATGCTCGCCCGCCTTCACTTCGCCGCGATCGAGGGCAATCTCAATCTCACTCTTTCCTTCCTGGATCACCCAGCGTTCACGGGCAAAATCGGTGCTGAACAGCGGCTGGACATGCTCCGCCAGCGCGGTCGGAAGTTCCCCTTGCGGCCAGACCTCCGCCGGCAGGCGCTCAAGCGCCAGCTCCGGTTTATCCAGGGGAATATTGTATTCCGGGCGCTGGTGCAGGCCGCCCACCACCCGACCGGCGATTTTCAGCGTCATTTCATAACGGCCCTGATCGCCGCGGATGCGCAGCCCCATGTCGTGACGACGCAGCCAATTATCGGCGGTTTCGTAATAAATGTTCAGCAACTGGCCCGCGGGCGTATGTTTCGCCTCGAGCGCATTGAGCTGCTCGCGCAGCGTCTCTACCCCATCCTGAGCGACGATAAACTTAAGTTCGATTTCTTGAGCCATGACTGAATTCTTCCGCTTCTGTGCTGCGCCGACAAATTGCGGCGAACTTACGACGATATTTTTTGTCAGTAGATAGTATTTTGCGGCGAATCGCCATGCAACGCGCTTTTTGCCGGGCCACCTCCTGGATGATTCCGATTGTGGCGGAAAACTTTGCGTCGCTCTGGCGATGCCTCTACTATCGTTCCACTTTTTATGACCAAACGATGACCTGATGCCAAAATTACGCCTGATTACTTTTACTTTGCTCGCGCTTAGCGCCGCCACGGCGGTTCACGCAGAAGAAAAGCGCTACGTTTCCGATGAGCTGAACACCTGGGTTCGCAGCGGCCCGGGCGATAATTATCGTCTGGTCGGCACCATCAACGCCGGGGAAGAAGTGGCGGTGCTGCAAACCAACGACAGCACCAGTTACGCGCAGATCCGCGACGCCAATGGGCGTACTGCCTGGATCCCGCTGAAAGAGCTGAGCAACGAGCCCAGCCTGCGCACCCGCGTCCCGGATCTGGAAAACCAGGTCAAAACGCTGACCGATAAGCTGAATAATATCGACGCCACCTGGAACCAGCGCACGGCGGATATGCAGAAGAAAGTCGCCGGCAGCGACAGCGTGATCAACGCGCTGAAAGACGAGAACCAAAAGTTGAAAAATGAGCTGGTTGTCGCGCAGAAGAAGGTGAATGCGGCGAATCTGCAGCTTGATGACAAACAGCGCACCATTATCATGCAGTGGTTTATGTACGGCGGCGGCGTGTTGGGCGTCGGTCTGCTGCTGGGTCTGGTGCTGCCGCATCTGGTGCCAAGCCGCAAACGTAAAGACCGGTGGATGAACTAATTCGTCTTCTCTGCCAGACTTACGTATCATCTTGCAAAAAACAGATACGGGAGAATCAGGCGTGAAGAGTTATCTGGTCGGCGGTGCGGTGCGCGACGCGCTGTTAGGACTGCCGGTCAAAGACCGAGACTGGGTGGTGGTGGGCGCCACCCCGCAACAGATGCTTGACGCGGGCTATCAGCAGGTAGGCCGTGACTTTCCCGTGTTCCTTCATCCGCAAAGCCGGGAAGAGTATGCCCTGGCCCGCACCGAGCGCAAATCCGGCGCAGGCTATACCGGTTTTACCTGCTATGCCGCCCCGGACGTCACCCTCGAAGCGGATCTGCTGCGCCGTGACCTGACGGTCAACGCCCTCGCCCAGGACGCCGACGGCGCAATTATCGACCCCTACGGCGGACAAAACGATCTCCGCCAGCGTCTGCTGCGCCATGTCTCCCCCGCCTTTAGCGAAGATCCGCTGCGCGTGCTGCGCGTGGCGCGCTTTGCCGCCCGCTATGCCCATCTCGGTTTTCGCATTGCCGAAGAGACCCAGACCCTGATGGCCGCCATGGTTGAGGCCGGCGAACTGGCCCATTTAACGCCGGAGCGGGTGTGGAAAGAGACGGAAAGCGCGTTGACCACCCGCAACCCGCAGGTCTTTTTTCAGACGCTGCGCGACTGCCAGGCCCTCAAGGTGCTGTTCCCGGAGATTGACGCCCTGTACGGTGTGCCGGCCCCAGCCAAATGGCACCCGGAAATCGACACCGGCCTGCACACCCTGATGACCGTCACGATGGCCGCGATGCTGTCGCCGGACGTCGATGTGCGCTTCGCCACCCTATGCCATGACCTCGGCAAAGGGCTGACGCCGAAAGCGCTCTGGCCGCGTCACCACGGCCATGGCCCGGCGGGAGTCAAGCTGGTGGAACAGCTCTGCGCGCGTCTGCGGGTGCCGAACGATATCCGCGATCTCGCGAAACTGGTGGCGGAGTATCATGATCTGATCCACACCCTACCGATCCTGCAGCCGAAAACCCTCGTCAAACTCTTCGACAGCATTGACGCCTGGCGTAAACCGCAGCGCGTGCAGCAGATCGCCCTCACCAGTGAAGCCGACGTTCGCGGGCGCACCGGTTTCGAGGCTAGCGATTATCCGCAGGGGCGCCTGCTATTAGAGGCCTGGGAAGTGGCGCGGTCGGTCTCCACCAAAGAGGTGGTGGCGGCGGGGTTTAAAGGGGCGGAAATTCGCGAGGAGCTGACGCGGCGGAGAATTGCGGCGGTGGCGCAGTGGAAGGAACAGCGTTGCCCCCAGCCGCAAGGCTGAGGGCGCAGGCCTTAGAAGAAGACCACGTAAACCGCTGCCGCGACGATAAAGCGGTAGATAGCGAACGGAATGAACGAGATCCGTTTGATCAGCTGCAGGAAGGTTTTAATCGCAATCAGCGCCACGATAAACGCCATCACGAAGCCGACGGCAAACATCGGGACATCGCCCATGTTGAGGAAGCCGATGCTCTTGTAGACGTCCAGCACCGTGGCGCCCATCATCATCGGTACCGCCAGCAGGAATGAGAATTCCGACGCCGCGTAGCGGCTGACGCCCATCAGCATGCCGCCGGAGATGGTCGCCCCTGAGCGGGAGAAGCCCGGCCACAGCGCCAGGCACTGGAAGCAGCCGATAACGAACGCCTGACGATAGGTCATATCGTCAATCCCGACCGCGCGCGGCTGTTTCGGCTTCAGCACTTCCGCCGCAATTAACAGCACACCGCCGACAATCAGGGCGTACATCACGTTTACCGGGTTAAACAAAGATTTAATGGTGTCGTGGAAAATAAGCCCCATCACCACCGCGGGGATCATGCCGAGAAGGATATGGATAAGCGACAAGCGACCGCTGCCTTTACCTTCGTGCTCCGGCGGCCTGCCGAAATGGATGCCGATCAGGCCGAACAGGCGACGCCAGAACATGACCACCACGGCGAGTATCGAGCCTAGCTGAATAACCACTTCAAAGGTATTTGCCGTATCACCTTCAAACCCCAGCAGGTGACCAACAATAATCATATGACCGGTACTGGAAACAGGTAAAAACTCTGTCAACCCCTCAACCACACCCAATATTGCCGCCACCAGCAGCGAGTGTATATCGCTCATCCAATTAAACCCTTTAAAAAAGTAAAATGAAAAAAACCAGGAACACGGTATCGTTCAACAGGCACAACCCGACTGCCAGAGGGCGCACAATCCGCAGCATACACGGCGTACACAAGGATTCGCCTGCCGTTCTGGTAGAAGATCGCCAGTAAAATTGCCTGATGACCGGATGCTATGACCGGTATAAACGCAATTTGTTTAACAAGTATGACCTGAAAAGTTTTGTTTCAGATTAAGGCCACGTTCAATAATCACCCCGACGTTTGCCGCGCGAGCCACGGCGCCAGGTTTGCTGACTTTAATGCGCACCCATGGCGACTGGAATGTCTCCAGCAGCAGGTCGGCCACCTCTTCCGCCACCCGCTCCACTAACGCGAATTTTCCCCCCTCAACATGCGCGATGACGCGCTCGCTGATATCAGCATAGCTGAGGCAATCGCTGACATCATCGCTGGCGGCCGCCTTGCGGTTATCCCATGCAATTTCGATATCGAACACCAGCTTCTGCTCAATGGTTTGTTCCCAGTCATAAACACCAATGGTGGTGATTACCGAAAGTTGCTCTATAAATACAATATCCATCACGCCCTGCCTGCTTTTTAGCTAAACCGGATACCACTTCCGGCGAATTATGCGTATTATCCACAGATGCAGAGAATACAACGACATTTTCAAAACGGAACAGCGTTATGAGTGCAATCGCGCCTGGACTGGTACTCCTCGCCTACCTCTGCGGCTCCATTTCCAGCGCCATTCTGGTATGTCGCCTTGCTGGCCTGCCCGACCCACGCGACAGCGGCTCAGGCAACCCCGGGGCCACTAACGTACTACGAATTGGCGGAAAAGGGGCGGCCGTAGCGGTACTTATTTTTGATGTGCTGAAGGGCATGCTGCCGGTATGGGGCGCCTGGGCGCTGGGCCTGACGCCGTTCTGGCTGGGTTTAGTGGCGATTGCCGCCTGCGTGGGCCATATCTGGCCGGTTTTCTTTCATTTCCGCGGCGGTAAAGGCGTCGCCACGGCCTTCGGCGCTATCGCCCCCATCGGCCTCGACCTGACCGGCGTGATGGCCGGGACCTGGCTGCTGACCATCCTGCTCAGCGGTTACTCTTCCCTTGGCGCTATCGTCAGCGCGCTGATCGCTCCGTTCTACGTCTGGTGGTTTAAACCGCAGTACACCTTCCCGGTGTCGATGCTCTCCTGCCTGATCCTCCTGCGCCATCACGACAACATTCAGCGTCTGTGGCGCCGCCAGGAGAGCAAAATCTGGACGCGTGTGAAGAAGAAAAAAACGCCAGAAGAGAAGTAATCTCCCCTCCCGGCCCCGCCAGCCGGAGGGATCCCCGCTTCTATTTACCTGTCTCACCCGCCTTTTCGCCTTACGTCGTCATGATTGGCGATCTTCACCACATCCCTCTTTTGTAACAATGCGTTAGCGGTGACCCACAGCAAAAATCACGCCAGCGACCAGCGGCGCGGCGTCCCCCCCGCTGGCGCCTTTTCCGCAGCGGCTAGGCAGCGGATCAGGATATTGACGGCAATGATTATCCGGGTGAATAATCCGGAGCGGTTATGCCGCTTTCCCCTCGCGCCCAATGCGACGCTGCGGGTAACAGATGACATAAGCGTTTCGTATGACCGGGATAATCTCCCGCCGATCAATACTCATTGCTGCTGTTTTATCTTGATTTTGCAGGGGCGCAACATTGCACGGCACCGTGTTACCACCACTCAAAAAAGGCTGGCAGGCCACGCTGGATCTGCGCTTTCAGCAGGCCGGCGGCAAGACCGTTCTCGCCAGCGCCCAACACGTCGGCCCGCTGACCGTCCAGCGCCCGTTTTACCCGGAAGAAGAGACCTGTCACCTCTATCTGCTTCACCCCCCCGGCGGCATCGTCGGCGGTGATGAACTGACGATTAGCGCCCACCTTGATCCCGGCTGCCATACCCTGATCACCATGCCTGGCGCCAGCAAGTTTTACCGCAGCAGCGGCGCGCAAGCGCTTTTGCGCCAGCAGTTGACCCTCGCCCCGCAGGCGACCCTGGAGTGGCTCCCGCAGGATGCCATCTTCTTTCCCGGGGCGAACGCCCGGCTGTCCACCACCTTTCACCTGTGTGCCTCCAGCACCCTGCTGGCCTGGGATCTGCTCTGCCTTGGCCGCCCGGTGATCGGCGAAACCTTCAGCCACGGCACCCTCAGCAACCGGCTGGAGGTATGGGTGGACAATGAGCCGCTGCTGGTCGAGCGCCTGCACCTGCAGGAGGGAGAGCTCTCCAGCATCGCTGGACGTCCCTGGGTCGGCACGCTGCTGTGCTATCCGGCAACCGATGCCCTGCTCGACGGGGTGCGCGACGCGCTGGCGCCGCTCGGCCTCTACGCCGGCGCCAGCCTGACCGACCACCTACTGACGGTGCGCTTCCTCAGTGACGATAATCTGATTTGCCAGCAGGTGATGCGCGACGTCTGGCAGTTTCTGCGTCCTCATCTCACCGGCAAGTCCCCCGTACTCCCCCGAATCTGGCTGACTTAAGAGAACGTTATGGAACTGACCCCCCGAGAAAAAGACAAGCTGTTGCTGTTTACCGCCGCGCTGGTGGCGGAACGCCGCCTGGCCCGCGGCCTGAAGCTCAACTATCCGGAATCCGTGGCCCTGATCAGCGCCTTTATTATGGAAGGCGCCCGCGACGGCAAAAGCGTGGCCTCGCTAATGGAGGAAGGTCGTCACGTCCTGACCCGCGAGCAGGTGATGGAAGGCGTCCCGGAAATGATCCCGGATATCCAGGTCGAAGCCACCTTCCCGGACGGCTCGAAGCTGGTCACCGTTCACAACCCGATTATCTGAGGCAGCGCCATGATCCCTGGTGAATATCACGTTAAGCCCGGCCAGATAGCCCTCAACACCGGCCGGGCGACCTGTCGCGTGGTCGTTGAAAACCACGGCGATCGGCCGATTCAGGTCGGTTCGCACTACCATTTCGCCGAGGTCAACCCGGCGCTGAAGTTCGACCGTCAGCAGGCCACCGGCTATCGCCTGAATATCCCGGCCGGCACGGCGGTACGCTTTGAACCTGGCCAGAAACGCGAGGTTGAGCTGGTGGCCTTCGCCGGTCACCGCGCCGTCTTCGGCTTCCGCAGCGAAGTCATGGGCCCACTGGAGGCAAACGATGAGTAATATTTCACGCCAGGCCTATGCCGACATGTTCGGCCCCACCGTCGGCGATAAGGTGCGCCTGGCCGATACCGAGCTGTGGATCGAGGTGGAGGACGATTTGACCACCTACGGGGAAGAGGTCAAATTCGGCGGCGGCAAAGTGATCCGCGACGGGATGGGCCAGGGACAGATGCTGGCCGCCGACTGTGTTGACCTGGTGCTCACCAACGCGCTGATCGTCGATCACTGGGGCATCGTTAAGGCCGATATCGGCGTGAAGGACGGCCGGATCTTCGCCATCGGCAAAGCCGGCAACCCCGACATCCAGCCCAACGTCACCATCCCCATCGGCGCCGCGACGGAAGTGATTGCCGCCGAAGGAAAAATCGTCACCGCCGGCGGGATCGATACCCATATTCACTGGATCTGTCCGCAGCAGGCGGAAGAGGCGCTGGTCTCCGGCGTGACCACCATGGTCGGCGGCGGTACTGGCCCGGCGGCGGGTACCCATGCCACCACCTGCACCCCGGGGCCATGGTATATCTCACGCATGCTGCAGGCGGCCGACAGCCTGCCGGTTAATATCGGCCTGTTGGGCAAGGGCAACGTTTCTCAGCCGGACGCTCTACGCGAGCAGGTGGCGGCGGGCGTTATTGGCCTGAAGATCCATGAGGACTGGGGCGCCACCCCGGCGGCGATCGACTGCGCATTAACCGTCGCCGATGAGATGGATATTCAGGTCGCCCTGCACAGCGACACCCTCAATGAGTCCGGTTTTGTGGAAGATACCCTTGCCGCCATCGGCGGGCGCACCATTCACACCTTTCATACCGAAGGGGCCGGCGGCGGCCATGCGCCGGACATCATCACCGCCTGCGCCCACCCGAACATTTTGCCGTCCTCCACCAACCCAACGCTGCCCTACACCCTCAACACCATCGACGAACATCTCGATATGCTGATGGTCTGCCACCATCTGGACCCGGACATCGCCGAGGACGTGGCCTTTGCCGAGTCGCGCATTCGCCGGGAAACCATCGCCGCAGAAGACGTGCTGCACGACCTTGGCGCCTTCTCGCTCACCTCCTCCGATTCGCAGGCCATGGGCCGCGTCGGAGAAGTGGTTCTCCGCACCTGGCAGGTGGCGCACCGCATGAAGGTGCAGCGCGGCGCGCTGGCGGAGGAGACCGGGGATAACGACAACTTCCGCGTGAAGCGCTACATCGCCAAATACACCATCAACCCGGCGCTGACCCACGGCATCGCGCACGAAGTCGGCTCCATTGAGGTGGGTAAGCTGGCGGACCTGGTGGTCTGGTCGCCTGCCTTCTTCGGCGTGAAACCGGCCACCGTGATCAAGGGCGGCATGATCGCCATCGCGCCGATGGGCGATATCAATGCCTCTATTCCGACCCCGCAGCCGGTACACTACCGTCCGATGTTTGGCGCGCTGGGCAGCGCCCGCCATCACTGCCGCCTCACCTTCCTGTCGCAGGCAGCGGCGGACCATGGCGTAGCCGAGCGGCTGAACCTGCGCAGCGCGATTGCCGTGGTGAAAGGCTGCCGCACGGTGCAGAAAGCCGACATGGTGCACAACAGCCTGCAGCCTAACATCACCGTCGACGCGCAGACCTATGAGGTGCGAGTGGATGGCGAACTCATCACCAGCGAGCCGGCAGAGGTTCTGCCGATGGCGCAACGTTATTTTCTGTTTTAAGGAGTGCGGATGCTTTATTTAACTCAACGTCTGGAGACCCCCGCCGCCGCGACCGCCAGCGTTACGCTGCCGATTGATGTTCGCGTCAAAAGCCGGGTAAAAGTTACCCTCAACGATGGCCGGGAAGCCGGTCTGCTGCTGCCCCGCGGCCTGCTGCTGCGCGGCGGCGATGTGCTGAGTAACGAAGACGGCACCGAATTTGTGCAGGTGATTGCCGCTGATGAAGGGGTGTCGGTGGTGCGCTGCGACGACCCGTTTATGCTGGCGAAGGCCTGCTATCACCTCGGCAACCGTCACGTACCGCTGCAGATTATGCCGGGCGAGCTGCGCTACCATCACGATCACGTGCTGGACGATATGCTGCGCCAGTTCGGCCTGACGGTGACCTTTGGCCAGCTGCCGTTCGAGCCGGAAGCCGGCGCTTACGCCAGCGAAAGCCACGGTCATCATCATGCTCATCATGACCACCACGCTCACAGCCACTAGCATGTCGACAGCGGAACAACGCCTGCGGCTGATGCAGCTGGCCAGCAGCAACCTGCCGGTAGGAGGTTACAGCTGGTCCCAGGGGCTGGAGTGGGCTGTGGAAGCCTGCTGGGTGCCGGACGTCGCGGCCTTCGAGCGCTGGCAGCGACGGCAGATGACGGAAGGCTTTTTTACCGTTGACCTGCCGCTGTTCGCCCGCCTGTACCGCGCCTGCGAACAAGGCGATATCGCCGCGGCCCGGCGCTGGACGGCTTATCTGCTGGCCTGCCGGGAGACCCGTGAACTGCGGGAGGAAGAGCGCAACCGCGGCGCGGCGTTTGCCCGCCTGCTGAGCGACTGGCAGCCGGACTGCCCGCCGCCGTGGCGCACGCTGTGCCAGCAAAGCCAGCTCGCCGGGATGGCCTGGCTCGGCGTGCGCTGGCGCATCGCGCTGCCCGAGATGGCCTTAAGCCTGGGCTACAGCTGGATTGAGAGCGCCGTAATGGCCGGCGTCAAGCTGGTGCCCTTCGGCCAGCAGGCCGCCCAGCAGCTCATTTTACGTCTTTGCGACCACTACGCGGCGGCGATGCCCCGCGCACTGGCCGCGCCGGACGGCGATATCGGATCGGCCACGCCGCTCGCCGCCATCGCCTCTGCCCGGCATGAAACCCAATACTCCCGATTATTCCGTTCCTAGGAGAAGCCATGAATTCTTATAAACACCCGCTGCGCGTCGGCGTCGGCGGCCCGGTCGGCTCTGGTAAAACCGCCCTGCTGGAAGCGCTGTGCAAAGCGATGCGCGATACCTGGCAGCTGGCGGTGGTCACTAACGACATCTATACCAAAGAAGATCAGCGCATCCTCACCGAAGCGGGCGCGCTGGCCCCTGAACGCATTGTCGGTGTAGAAACCGGCGGCTGCCCGCACACAGCGATCCGCGAAGATGCCTCGATGAACCTCGCCGCCGTGGAAGCGCTGAGTGAAAAGTTCGGTAACCTCGACCTTATCTTCGTGGAAAGCGGCGGCGATAACCTGAGCGCCACCTTCAGCCCGGAGCTGGCGGATCTGACCATCTACGTCATTGACGTGGCCGAAGGGGAGAAGATCCCGCGCAAAGGCGGGCCGGGGATCACCAAATCCGATTTTCTGGTGATCAATAAAACCGACCTTGCCCCCTATGTCGGCGCTTCGCTGGAGGTGATGGCCAGCGATACCCAGCGTATGCGCGGCGATCGCCCGTGGACCTTCACCAATCTGAAGCAGGGAGACGGCCTGAGCACCATTATCGCCTTCCTCGAAGACAAAGGCATGCTCGGCAAATAGGCCTGTTGCACCAGCCGGGCGCAGACGCGTCCGGATGGTGCAACCCCTGCTCTCTCTTCTATCACCCTGCGCTCCCCTCCCCGCCACGCCTGCCCTGCAATATGGCATAAGGTTTGCTAATTCAAGTCATGCCTAACCATTAAGGAATGACTATGTCATCACTGGATCTCAACCCTGAATTACCCGCGACAGCGCGGACTTCCGGCTCCCGGGAAACCTTAGAAGATTACACCTTACGTTACGCCCCGCTGAGCTTCCGCCGCTGGGGACCGGGCGTCGTCGCGGTCACGGCGCTGGGCGGCATCGCCTATCTGGCGGACTTTTCCATCGGCGCCAGCATCGGTATGGCCTGGGGCACCAGCAACGCCATCTATTCGATCCTGGTGGCGGCGCTGGTGATCTTCCTCACCGGCATTCCGCTGGCGATCACCGCCGCGCGCTACAACATTGACCTTGACCTGATCACCCGCAGCGCCGGCTTCGGCTATTTCGGCTCAGTGATCACCAGCATTATTTTTGCCGGCTTCACCTTTATCTTCTTCGCCCTCGAAGGCTCGATCATGGCCCAGGGGCTGCTGGTGGGCCTCGGGATACCGCTGTGGATGGGGTATCTGATCGCCACCCTGATGGTGCTCCCGCTGGTGGTCTATGGCATGAAAGCCCTGACCCGCCTGCAGGTATGGACCACTCCACTGTGGCTGGTGCTGATGGTGGTGCCGGTGGTGTGGCTGATTGTCAAAGATCCGCAGCTGGTGGACGGCTTCCTGCATTTCGCTGGTAAAAACAGCGCGTCGACGGTGGACATCACCGCCATCATGCTCGGCGCCGGGGTATGCCTGTCGCTGATCATGCAAATTGGCGAGCAAATTGATTACCTGCGCTTTATGCCGCCTAAAACCGCGGAGAACCGTAAAAGCTGGTGGCTGGCGGTCTTTTCCGCAGGCCCGGGCTGGGTGGTGTTAGGCGCGATCAAACAGATCATCGGCGCCTTCCTCGGCTTCTATCTGTTGACCCGTTTTCCGGCGGTGCACAATACCGAACCGGTGCAGCAGTTCGTCAGCGTCTTCGATAATCTGGTGCCCGGCTGGCTGGCCCTGACGCTGGCGGTGGTGCTGGTGGTGATCTCGCAGATCAAAATTAACGTCACCAATGCCTACTCCGGCTCGTTGGCGTGGACCAGCGCCTGGACCCGCACCACCAAACGCTATCCGGGGCGGATTATTTTTGTGGTGGTCAATCTGGCGATTGCCCTGGCGCTGATGGAAGGCGATATGTTCAGCGCCCTGTCGTGGATCCTCGGCTTTTACTCCAACTTCGCTATCGCCTGGGTCGTGGTGGTGGCGACCGACATCACCTTTAATAAAGGCTTGCTCAAGCTGGCCCCGGCGCAGCCGGAATATCGTCGCGGCATGATCTACAACGTTAACCCGGTGGGCGTGGTTTCCTTTGGCCTGGCCGCCGGGCTGTCGATCTGCGCTTTCTTCGGCCTGCTGGGGACGACGTTGGCGCCGTTCTCGCCGCTGATCGCGTTGGTCGTCGCCTTTGTCATGACCCCGCTGATGGGGATTCTCACCCGCGGGCGCTACTATATTAAGCAGGTGGATGACGGGATCGCCGAACCGCGCTATGACGCGGCGGGGAACGCCTCGACCACCGTGTATCAATGCGTTAGCTGTGAGGAAGAGTACGAGCGCCCGGACGTGATGCATTCACATAAGCATCAGGGTGCCATCTGCTCACTGTGTAAAAGTATGGAGTAGTCAGGTAGGCAGGCCGACGTGACGTCGGCCTGTTTCAGGACGCTTTAGGCGGCAGGTAGTTCGGCCAGCGGCCAGCGCGGGCGGACCGTCACGCCGAGCTCAGCTTTGGCGCCGGTTTGCAGACGCACCATGCCGGCGTAGGCGATCATCGCGCCGTTATCGGTACAGAACTCAGGGCGGGCGTAGAATACCTCACCGCCGCGTTTTTGCATCATCTCCGCCAGCTTCGCCCGCAGGGTGCGGTTGGCGCTCACGCCTCCCGCCATCACCAGACGCTTAAAGCCGGTTTGCTCCAGCGCGCGGCGACATTTAATCATCAGCGTATCGACAACCGCATCCTCAAACGCGCGGGCGATGTCGGCGCGGGTTTGTTCATCGTCGCCGTTGCTGCGAATGGTGTTGGCGGCGAAGGTCTTCAGTCCGGAGAAGCTGAAGTCCAGCCCCGGACGGTCGGTCATCGGACGCGGGAAGACGAAGCGG
Organism: Klebsiella sp. 1SOBk10mer; assembly: GCF_046602535.1. NCBI lineage: Bacteria > Pseudomonadati > Pseudomonadota > Gammaproteobacteria > Enterobacterales > Enterobacteriaceae > Klebsiella > Klebsiella sp. 1SOBk10mer. Next base: position 194,065 of record NZ_JBKIUP010000006.1, on the reverse strand, counting down.
CCTTCAGTACCCTGGGACGCCATTTTCGACAGCATCGGCCCGCCGGGATAATCCAGCCCCAGCAGTTTCGCGGTTTTATCAAAGGCTTCGCCCGCCGCATCGTCAATCGACTCGCCCAGCAGTTCGTACTGGCCGATACCGGTGACGCTGATCAGCTGCGTATGGCCACCGGAAACCAGCAGCGCGACGAACGGGAACGCCGGCGGGTTATCTTCCAGCATCGGCGCCAGCAGGTGCCCTTCCATATGGTGTACCGGGATCGCCGGCACGTTCCAGGCGAAGGCCAGCGACCGGCCAACGGTCGCCCCGACCAGCAGCGCGCCGACCAGGCCAGGACCCGCCGTATAGGCGACGGCGTCGATATCTTTCGCCGTCAGGCCGGCCTCTTTCAGCGCCGCCTGGATCAGCGGCACCGTTTTGCGCACGTGGTCGCGCGATGCCAGCTCCGGCACCACGCCGCCGTAGTCCGCATGCAGTTTCACCTGACTATACAATTGGTTGGCTAACAGACCTTGCTGGTCGTCATAAATCGCGATGCCGGTTTCATCGCAGGATGTTTCAATGCCCAGTACACGCATGAGTTGTTTTACCTCGCTTCAATACCGCGCAGTGTAGGTCCAATGACCGGCGATGTAAAACTTTGCTCACCCCTGGTGCTCTCTTCGTGTATACTCCTCACCCTTATAAAAGTCCCTTTCAAAAAAGGCGCAGGTGCTTTACAAAGCAGCAGTAGTTGCAGTAAAATTCCGCACCATTTTGAAATAAGCTGGCATTGCGGCCAGCGGCAAACCGAATTAATCAAAGGTGAGAGGCACATGCCGGTAATTAAAGTACGTGAAAACGAGCCGTTCGACGTAGCTCTGCGTCGCTTCAAGCGTTCCTGCGAAAAAGCAGGTGTTCTGGCGGAAGTTCGTCGTCGTGAGTTCTATGAAAAACCGACTACCGAACGTAAGCGCGCTAAAGCTTCTGCAGTGAAACGTCACGCGAAGAAACTGGCTCGCGAAAACGCACGCCGTACTCGTCTGTACTAATCTGTTGAGAGCGACGCTCTCAATTCAGACCGAGTTGTAGTTGTAAGGCCGTGCTTCCGAAAGGAATGCGCGGCTTATTTTCGTTTATAGTCATCAGAAATAACGGGGCTTATGGCTGGACGAATTCCACGTGTATTTATTAGCGATCTGCTTGCCAGAACCGACATCGTCGATCTGATCGATGCGCGGGTAAAGCTGAAAAAGCAGGGCAAAAATTTTCACGCGTGCTGTCCGTTCCATAACGAAAAAACCCCCTCTTTCACCGTCAACGGTGAAAAACAGTTTTACCACTGCTTCGGCTGCGGGGCGCACGGCAATGCTATCGATTTCCTGATGAACTACGACAAGCTCGAGTTCGTGGAAACGGTCGAAGAGCTGGCCGCCATGCACAACCTCGAAGTGCCTTATGAAGCAGGCAACGGACCCAGCCAGATAGAGCGCCATCAACGGCAGAACCTCTACCAGTTACTGGATGGTCTGAATACGTTTTATCAACAGTCTCTGATGCAGCCCGCCGCCGACCCTGCGCGCCAGTACCTGGCAAAACGGGGGTTAAGCAGCGAGGTGATTACGCGCTTTGCCATCGGCTATGCTCCCCCAGGTTGGGATAACGTTTTAAAACGTTTTGGCGGCAATCAGGAAAATCGCCAGTCGCTTATTGATGCCGGCATGCTGGTCACCAACGATCAGGGACGCAGTTACGACCGCTTCCGCGAACGGGTGATGTTCCCCATCCGCGATAAGCGAGGCCGGGTGATTGGGTTTGGCGGACGGGTGCTGGGCGATGCCCTGCCGAAGTATCTCAACTCCCCGGAAACCGACATATTCCATAAAGGCCGTCAGCTATATGGCCTGTATGAAGCGCAGCAGGACAACCCCGAACCACCGCGTTTGCTGGTTGTCGAAGGCTATATGGACGTCGTGGCGCTGGCGCAGTACGACATCAATTATGCTGTCGCCTCGCTGGGTACCTCGACCACGGCCGATCATATCCAGCTGCTGTTCCGGGTGACCAATAACGTCATCTGCTGCTACGACGGCGACCGGGCCGGCCGCGATGCCGCCTGGCGCGCGCTGGAGACGGCGCTGCCGTACATGACCGATGGTCGCCAGCTGCGCTTTATGTTTCTGCCTGACGGCGAAGACCCGGATACGCTGGTGCGTAAAGAGGGCAAAGCGGCGTTCGAGGCGCGGATGGAGCAGGCTCAGCCGCTCTCCACGTTCTTGTTTAACAGCCTGCTGCCGCAGGTCGACCTCAGCACGCCGGACGGGCGCGCGCAGCTGAGCACGCTGGCGCTGCCGCTGATAACCCAGGTACCGGGCGAAACCCTGCGCATCTATTTGCGTCAGGAGCTGGGCAACAAGCTGGGCATTTTAGATGACGCCCAGCTTGAACGTTTAATGCCAAAACAGGCGGAAAATGGCGCCCCGCGCCCCGCGCCACAGCTAAAACGCACGACCATGCGTATACTGATAGGACTGCTGGTGCAAAACCCGGATCTGGCGCCGTTAGTCCCACCGCTGGAGGGGCTGGACTCGCGCAAAATGCCGGGGCTGAGCCTGTTCGGCGAGCTGGTGAAGAGCTGTCTGGCGCAGCCTGGTCTGACTACCGGGCAACTTTTAGAGCAATATCGCGGCACAAAAGAGGCCGCAACCCTTGAAAAACTGTCGATGTGGGACGATATAGCAGATAAAGATATCGCTGAACAAACCTTCACCGACTCGCTCAACCATATGTTTGATTCACTGCTGGAACTGCGACAGGAAGAGTTGATTGCTCGCGATCGCACACACGGTTTAAGCAGTGAGGAACGCCGGGAGCTCTGGACCATCAGCCAGGAGCTGGCGAAGAAATAAATGACAGACTCAGTCATTCACGTTGCATTGATGCAGCAGCAGAACGCAGAGCAACGTGAAGGACACCGTATTTAACGGCTTAAGTGCCGAGTATCGATCGGGAAGCCCCCGACAGCCGCGCAGAGGCGCAGCGGCAATAATATAAGTACGCCCTCGCTTTAAATGTCGACAGCCCGCCTGTCGACACCAATCAAACGAATTAAGTGTGGATACCGTCTTATGGAGCAAAACCCGCAGTCACAGCTGAAGCTTCTTGTCCAACGTGGTAAGGAGCAAGGCTATCTGACCTATGCCGAGGTCAATGACCATCTGCCGGAAGATATCGTCGATTCCGATCAGATCGAAGACATCATCCAAATGATCAACGACATGGGCATTCAGGTGATGGAAGAAGCACCGGATGCCGATGATCTGATGCTTGCCGAAAACACCGCGGATGAAGATGCTGCCGAAGCCGCCGCGCAGGTGCTCTCCAGCGTGGAATCCGAAATCGGGCGTACGACCGACCCGGTGCGCATGTACATGCGTGAAATGGGTACCGTAGAGCTGCTGACCCGTGAAGGCGAAATCGACATCGCCAAACGCATTGAAGACGGCATCAACCAGGTGCAGTGCTCCGTTGCCGAATACCCGGAAGCGATCACCTACCTGCTTGAGCAGTACGACCGCGTGGAAGCGGAAGAAGCCCGTCTGTCCGATCTGATCACCGGTTTCGTCGATCCGAATGCCGAAGAAGATATGGCGCCGACCGCCACCCACGTTGGCTCCGAGCTGTCTCAGGAAGAGATGGATGACGACGAAGACGAAGACGAAGATGAAGACGCCGACGACAACAGCGATGACGACAACAGCATCGACCCTGAGCTGGCCCGTGAGAAGTTCGCCGAGCTGCGTACCCAGTACGAGCTGACGCGCGACACTATCAAAGCCAAAGGTCGTAGCCATGCCGCCGCCCAGGAAGAGATCCTGAAGCTGTCTGAAGTCTTCAAGCAGTTCCGCCTGGTGCCGAAGCAGTTCGATTACCTGGTCAACAGCATGCGTAGCATGATGGATCGCGTTCGTACTCAGGAACGTATCATCATGAAGCTGTGCGTTGAGCAGTGCAAAATGCCGAAGAAAAACTTCATCACCCTGTTCACCGGCAACGAAACCAGCGAAACCTGGTTCAACGCCGCGGTGGCGATGAACAAGCCGTGGTCCGAGAAGCTGCTGGAAGTGAAAGAAGACGTGCAGCGCGGCCTGCAGAAGCTGCAGCAGATCGAAGAAGAGACCGGCCTGACCATCGAGCAGGTGAAGGATATCAACCGTCGCATGTCCATCGGTGAAGCGAAAGCCCGCCGTGCGAAGAAAGAGATGGTGGAAGCGAACCTGCGTCTGGTTATCTCGATCGCCAAGAAATACACCAACCGCGGTCTGCAGTTCCTCGACCTGATTCAGGAAGGCAACATCGGTCTGATGAAAGCGGTGGATAAGTTCGAATACCGTCGCGGCTACAAGTTCTCGACCTACGCTACCTGGTGGATCCGTCAGGCGATCACCCGCTCCATCGCGGATCAGGCGCGCACCATCCGTATTCCGGTGCATATGATTGAGACCATTAACAAGCTCAACCGTATCTCCCGTCAGATGCTGCAGGAGATGGGCCGTGAACCGACCCCGGAAGAGCTGGCTGAGCGCATGCTGATGCCGGAAGACAAAATCCGTAAAGTGCTGAAGATCGCCAAAGAGCCTATCTCCATGGAAACGCCGATCGGCGACGATGAAGATTCGCATCTGGGGGATTTCATCGAGGATACCACCCTCGAGCTGCCGCTGGATTCCGCGACCACCGAGAGCCTGCGTGCGGCAACGCACGACGTGCTGGCCGGCCTTACCGCTCGTGAAGCGAAAGTCCTGCGTATGCGTTTCGGTATCGACATGAACACCGACCACACGCTGGAAGAAGTGGGTAAACAGTTCGACGTTACTCGCGAACGTATCCGTCAGATCGAAGCGAAGGCGCTGCGTAAACTGCGCCACCCGAGCCGTTCTGAAGTGCTGCGTAGCTTCCTCGACGATTAATCGTCGCGGGACAGCGTCCAAAGCCGGTTAAAAAGCTCCCTGCGGGGAGCTTTTTTTATGGCGTTTCGCTGGCCGCTCGGGGAAAGCCGCCGCTCTCCGCTACTGACCGCGGGTCGCCAGGGCATCATCCAGTTCACGATAGGCCGCCACCAGCTTATCGAGCGTCGCCCGGTTTAAACCGCTGGGATTGGGCAGCACCCACACCTGGGTCGTGCCAATGGTCATCGCCTGTTTCCCCCACTTCGCCCCGCGCTGGTTAAAGGCCAGCTCGAAGGCCTGCTTGCCGAGCACCGCCAGCGCCTGCGGCTGATACTCCTCAATCTTCTTCACCAGCTCACGGCCGCCGCTGCGCAGCTCCTGCAGGGCGACCTCGCTGGCCTGCACCGTCGGACGCTCAACCAGCATGGTGATGCCGCAGCGCGTATCCAGCAGCTGCAGCTCCTCTTCCGGCCTGAGCTGCCGATCGGTAAAGCCGGCCTGATGGATGACCTTCCAGAAGCGGTTGCCAGGATGGGCAAAATGAAAGCCGGTATGGGCGGAAGACTTCCCCGGGTTGATACCGCAAAAGACGACGCGCAGGCCCGGCGCAAGGATATCGCTAATCATGTTTTCTCCGGCTGTATGGCTAAAACATGATTATAAAGGATTGAAAATGCATTGTTTATAAAAACAGCAGCTGCGCGCTTTACGCTGGATTGCAACCGTCAGTTACTTTATAATCCCTCGCCACGGCCCCTTAGCTCAGTGGTTAGAGCAGGCGACTCATAATCGCTTGGTCGTTGGTTCAAACCCAACAGGGGCCACCAAATTTTAGCAGTAAATACATATAGTTAGGCCACTCGAAAGAGTGGCTTTTTTGTTTCTAAATTTTAGAATAGCGATAAAATGGCAACATAAGCCGTTGAGCAATGCGCGTGGTCAGCATTTTCTTGCCATTCCGCTAAGAGGATAAAAAAATCCGTTATCGCGAAAAGGAAAATTTACGCTTACGCTAAAATAGACAGTGCTCTATCCTGGCAAAAGTTTGCGCAGGCCATCTGCGTTGTCCACCTCCCGAAGCCAGTCCATCATTGCCGCGTTCCTGTTTACTCTGTCTTACTACGCAAGGTCGGCATAAAACACCTTTCATTCCCGCAACGCTGGAATTCATACTGCTCACGATAACTTTAACAATTCAGGCCAATTTCCGAAAAATACCCCTTCCCTGTACCAGCTGATCAAAATCAACGCCCCCCTCCCGTCGCTCATATATACAACCCGCTGACTCACACAAAAGGATGAAAATATGAAAATACGGGATATATCAGTCAGTACCTGTCTGGCACTGTTATTAACGGGTTGCGTAGCTAAACCACCGATGGCGACGGAAAGCGAAATGAAAGAAGCCGCCGCTTTTGCCTTTAATGTCGATGTTTCGCAGGTGACCATTTCCGATGCGAAGCAGCAGGATGTGAAAACCAACTTTGTGGCGACCATCGGCAACACCCGCCATCGCTGCTATGTGACTAAAGCCGCCGAGCCGAAACTGTATGGACTGATCCCGCTGGGCGGTAGTAGCACCGTCTCGGATGCCATCTGTGCCGGCGCCAACCCGACGCCAGCGAGCAAAACCTGCGACGCCCTGTCGAAAAAAGCGGGCCGCTGCTGATCTTCGGCGCAGAAATTGGCCGCTAACTGCACGTTTAGTCACTTTTTCTGCCGCTTTACCGCGGTCGCTTAGTTCAGCGACCGCACCTGCTGATAAGAATTGAGCCGTTCCCGCAGCGAAGTCAGCCAGGCATCTGGCTCCTGACGGCAGATTTCGGTGAGGATCGGCGTCAGCACCAGCTCGGCTTCATGGAAGTCGGTCCACTCCGGCGGCTGCAGGGAAAAAGGATCGTTCATCAGCCAGATCACCATCGGCGTCCAGGTGCGCGGATCCAGCTGCAGATAATCCTGACAGCGCATCATATCGCGCGTCCGCGCCTCAGTGGTCGTCACGTCCTTTCCCACCGCGGCGTTACTTATTGCCAGGACGATTATTCCTGCCATCAGACGTTTCCAAGCACATTTTCGCCAGAGGGGGCGCTTTGCTTTTACCATTGTTATTATTTTACCTGCCAGCTGTCACCGGACGATATTCCCGGCACCTCACCTTAAAAAGCGCAGATTAATCGTTTGCATTTTTTTTAACAGCAGACAGCGCTGAAGCAAGCGAACGCCTTTTCCTACAGCTGTCATCCCGATATGCAAATATATTCGGCAGGCACACATCCACAATATTTTCCCGGCCGAAAACGATTTGTGTTACAATTGCGCCTTATTACGGCACCGATAAAAATAACCCCCGCCGCACCTGCATCAGGCATCGCCCTCTTTTTTCATATCAGGATTTACGCCCCCATGAATGCGATAATCATTGACGATCATCCATTGGCACGTATCGCCATTCGCAACCTTCTCGACAGCAACGGCATTACCGTCGCAGCGGAACTCGACAGCGGCGCCCATGCGGTACAGACCGCCGAAACCATGCAGCCTGACCTGCTGATCGTCGACGTTGATATTCCGGAACTCAGCGGCATAGACGTTCTGGAGCAGCTGCGAAAACGCCGCTACCGGGGAAAAATCATCGTCATTTCCGCCAAGAATGAACTGTTTTACGGCAAACGTAGCGCCGACTGCGGGGCCAATGGTTTTGTGAGTAAAAAAGAGGGAATGAATAATATCCTCGCCGCGATCGACGCGGCCAATAATGGCTACAGCTATTTCCCTTTTTCACTGGAGCGCTTCTGCACCCACGGCATCACCGATCAGGACCGACTGGATACGCTGTCAACGCAGGAGATGAAGGTCTTCCGCTATATTCTCAGCGGCATCGACTACACCACCATCGGCAGCAAAATGAATATCAGCAATAAGACGGTAAGCACCTATAAGGTCCGTCTGATGGATAAATTAGGCTGCAGCTCCCTGCTTGAGCTTTATGACTTTGCGCAACGCAATAAAATAGGGTGATGGCATGGTCGTTCGTCTTATTTTATCCCTGATTGTCGGGCTGGCGCTGAGTCTCTCTCCCTCCGCGTTTGCCATGAAGCAACTGGAGCTGAAAAGCCATGCCCACATTGCGGCGATCGACATTCCGCTCAACGATAAGGCAAAGGCCTGGCTGGCCGCCCAGCCAACGCTGATCGTCGGCACCTGGCTCCCTGAGATGACGCCCGTCGTCTACGACAGCGACGAAGAAAGCTATCAGGGGATTAACGCCGACTATCTGGCGCTGATGGCGCACAGCCTCGGGCTGAAGGTGGTTATCCGCCAATATGACACCGAGCAGCAGGCGCTGGCCGCCCTGGCCGACCGCCAGGTCGATACCCTGCTCACTCAGGTGGCGCACCGGGATGCGCTCGCCCCGGGCCTGGTTCAATCCGCACCGCTGATCAAAACCTGGCCGACGCTGGTCACCTCGCTAAAATCCCCCCTGCCGCCGCTAACCACCGACCGCCGCGTCAAGCTAGCCTGCACCCGCGATTGCGCCTTTTTCGATATTATTCAACAGGCCTTTCCCAACGCCAAAATCACCCTTTACGATAGCGACTATCAGGCTCTCGCCTCGGTGGTCAGCGGCGAGAATCAGTATTTCATCGGCAATAACATCACCACCGGCCACTGCATCTCGAAATATTTCTCGCAATCGCTGGTCATCGCACACTATTTTCGTCAGCAGGAGCAGCACAACCGCTTTGTCACCCGCGAGGATCGACCGGCGCTGCACCAGCTCCTTGACCGTTTTATCCACGCCATCGACAGCGATACCGCGATGCGGATCATGCAAAACTGGCTCAACCGCGGCGATCTGTCGTTTCTTAATACCCCGTTGCCTTTTACCGCTGAGGAGCAGCGCTGGCTGCGGAAGCATCGTCACATCCGCCTGCTGGTTAACCCCTACTTTCCACCTTTTACCCTGGTGGATGACGAAGATGAGCTGCGCGGCATCATGGCCGATATGCTGAATATTTTCTCACTACAGACCGGGCTGCAGTTTGACCCTATTCTGGTGCGCAATCGTCAGGATCTGGCAAAGCGCATGGAAAAAGAGGATTGGGCGATCATGCCCGCCGCGACCCTGACCCCGCAGCCGCAGGCCTACGTCACCCTCAGCGAGCCGCTCATTAACGTGGCCTTTGTGCTGGTCGCCCGCGGCAGCGCGCCCGACCCGCATCTGCTGACGCGCCCGGCACGGATCGCCCTGCCGGTGGGGCCGATCGCCGCCCACGACCTGAAAGCGCGCTTTCCGCAGGTTAACTGGGTGGAGACGGATAACGTTGGTGTCGCCATGAAGATGGTGGAGGAAGGCGAGGCGGATGCCGCCGTGGCCTCGGAGCTTTCCGCCCGCTATATGATCGATCACTACTATCCGCAAGATCTTCACTACACCCGCATCGATGGACTCCCGGTCGCCGCCATTCGGCTGGCGATCCCACGCGATGAACCGGTGCTGGCCGCAGTGCTCAACAAAGCGCTGCAGGCCATTCCGCCGCGGGACATTCTGCAGATGACCGAGAAGTGGTCGAAAATCTCCAGCCAGCAAATAGAGAACTGGAGCCAGTACAGCCGCCAGTTTTACCAGCTGATCGCCTTCGCGCTGGTGCTGATCGCCATCAGCCTCGGCTGGGGACTCTCCCTGTGCCGGGAAGTACGCAAACGCAAAGACTCTCAGCAGCGGCTGGAAGAGGAGCTGGCGCAGAAGGAAGCCCTCTCCTGCGCGCTGGAGCGGGAAAAAGACAAAGCGATTCAAGCGACAAAAGCCAAGAGTCGCTTTCTGGCCAGCATGAGCCACGAGCTGCGCACGCCGGTGAGCGCCATCGTCGGCTTTCTGGAACTGCTGGCGAAACCGGAGCTGAACGTCGGTCAGCGTAAAGAGGCGATCGAGCTGGCGGGGTCGACGGCGCAAACCCTGCTGGGACTTATCGGCAATATTCTCGATATCGACAAGATTGAGTCGGGAAAATACCAGATCACCCCACAGTGGAGCGATGTGGCGCAGGTGGTGTCGCAGCAGTGCCACACCTTCGGCGCGCTGGCGCAGCAGAAGGGGATCGCGCTGCATAGCCATCTCCCTCTGCAGGAGGGGATCGCGCTGTGGGTCGACCCTCAGGCGCTGCGGCAAATTCTCAATAATCTCATCGGCAATGCGCTGAAGTTTACCGCCGAGGGCGCGATTCAGATCTCCTGCCGGCTGGCGCAGGCGGATGAGACACAGGGAGAGCTGACCCTCATCGTTAGCGACAGCGGCTGCGGGATCAGTGAAGCAGAGCAGGCCACCCTCTTTCATCGCTATGCCCAGGCGCGCCAGGGACGCCAGCAGACCGGCTCCGGGCTGGGGCTGGTCATTTGCCAGGAGCTGGTTACGTTGATGCAGGGCCGGCTGGAGATGGTCAGCCGTCCGGGTGTGGGGACCACTTTCACCATCACGCTGCCGGTCAGGGTGAGTCGCTGCGCGATTCACGCGCCACAGGCGTTGCCCGCCAGGCCGCAGGCCCTGCCCGGGCTGTCGATATTGATAGCGGACGACCACCCCACCAACCGGCTGTTGCTCAAACGCCAGCTCAACACTATCGGCTACAGTGTCGATGAAGCCTGCGACGGTGAAGAAGCGGAGAATAAGCTCGCCGGCAAACATTACGATCTGCTGATCACGGACCTCAATATGCCGAAGAAAGATGGCCTGGCGCTGGCGGCGTCGTTACGCCGACGCTACCCGAGCCTGGTGATTTGGGGAGTGACCGCCAGCGCGCTGCCGCAGTCGCGGGAGGCATGTCTGGCCAGCGGCATGAATATGTGTCTGTTTAAGCCAGTGTCGGTTCAGACGCTGAGCCATGAGCTCAGCCGCTTAGCGGTGGGCCACGCATCACCTAACGCCGCCCGGCATCTGAAGCTCAGCGTGCTGACCGAAAATACGGGGGGAGACCAGGCGCTGATGGCTGAGATGCTGGAGACGTTCCGCGATGCGTCGGCCACAGATTTACAGGCCGCCGGACAGGCTATCGCCCGGCATGAACCGCAGACCTTTCTGCGGGCGCTGCACCGTCTGCACGGTTCAGCACAAATCCTGGGGATTACTGCGCTACAACAACTGTGCGCCCCTTTTGAGGCTAAGCGACCTGATTCGCTGACGCCGGCAAGCTGTCTGGAGGTGGTACAGCACATCACCGGCGTCATGCGCGAGATCGATGGCGAAATCGACGCCCTCATCGGCCGCTAGCCGTTCCGGTCGGGCAGTCCGCTGCCCGACCGCTAAGGGGACATCCTTGTCAGTCTCTTCCTCTGCGCTCTCTCAGGGTGGAACGAGGATCAGTTACCCGCCACCAGCATCTCGCTGTCCACCACGATGCCCTCTTCAGCGCCTTTCAGCACCAGATTCGCTTCGTAATACTTCCCGGCTTTCAGCAGTTTTTGCGCCTGCGCCACCGCCTTACGGGTCTGGTTAAGCGGCATCAGATACTGGTTCTCAATCACGCCAATACCGGCCAGACGCAGGGTATCGATAGCCCCTTTCTGATCGCCTTTCGCCAGTTTTTCGTTGGCAGATTTAATGGCACTCTCTTTTTCCGGGGTGGCCACATAGTCTTCAGACAAGGCGATGGTCGCATTGATCACCACATAGCGATCGGCGATCATTTTGGCTGTCGCGTCGGTTTTCACGAACTTCGCCCAGCTGGCGTCATCGGCGGCCAGCAGCGCGGCGGCGTCGTCTGTCAGTTTTTTGGCGCTCTCCGGCTGGCCGTGAAACAGCGCCAGACGGGCGAACTGGACGTCGCGCATCGCGTTCGCGCCCTGAACCGCCACCTGTAACACATCGGCGGCTTCTTTCTGCACCTGCGCTGTGGCTGCCGCGGCAGGCGCTGCCGTCGCGTTATCTGCTGCCCACACCGGAGAGGTCCCCATCATGGTTGCCAGCAGGCTCGCCAGAATGACTTTTTTCATCGTTAACTCCTGATTAAAATCGGTAAGCATCACCAAACGCAGCCAGCTTAAAAAATATCGTGGTTGTTGAGAATCAGAGCCCGGAATCGATATTGCGGGCCTTGTCTGACAGCTGTCAGACAAGGCGTATAAAGTGACCTCAGCACTCTTATTTACGCCTGGCGATGGCACGGCCTACTATTTTCCTCAGACATTTCTTTTGGCCCGCTGAATAAATCATAACGTATTTTATTCAGCGTCAGGCCGCCAACCGGATCTGCGGAGCAATTATGTTTATGTTTAGCCATTACACCTTAAATGCGTTTAGCCCACGCGTCTTCATTCGATATAAACGGCATGCCGGCATGATGGCCACCCTGCTGTTTATCTGCGGAGCCTGTTGTCTGGCCTGGCCATTGGTCGCCGGCTGGTATCTCGCCACGGTGACCGGCATGTTGTTCATGATCTGCGGCTTCTATTCGCTATACAGCCTGATTGTTTTCCGTCAGCAGCACTGGAAATCACGCCTGGTGGCGCTGATCTTCGCCATCGCCTGGATCGTGCTCGGCCTGAGTTTTGTCGTCAATCCCCTCAACGGCATGAGCAGTCTGGCCTTTTTATTCGGCCTTTTATTTGTTCTCGGCGGTATTTCCCGCATCGTCAGCGGATGTAAAACCCGAAAACAAAGCGGCGCTGGCTGGAATATTTTTATCGGTCTGCTGGATTTAATTATCGCCTGCCTGTGGCTGGCAATGAACCCGCAGCAAAGCTGGTTATTTATTACCGCATTTATCGGCGTTGAAATGATATTTAGCGCCATCGGCTTTCTGGTCCTGAGAAATAAGATGAAGCATGCTCGGGCTTAAGCCGTATTTTATGACTGGAGAAGAAAATGAATTTACCTAAAGCACTCGTATTGACCGTGGCGGCGACCACATTCTGTCTGATGACCAGCCCGGCATTCGCGGTACAGGAAACCACACCGCAGAATATGACCTGTCAGGAATTTATGGATATGAACCCGAAAAGCATGACCCCGGTGGCCTTCTGGGTAGTGAATCGCAACACCGACTTCAGCGGCGGGGACTATGTCGACTGGCATGAAGTCGAGACCGTCTCGGTGCCGAAAATGCTGCAGCAGTGCCACAAGAACCCCGCCGCTAAACTCGGCGACCTCAACTCTGTTATTAAAAAATAAGCCTTCCCCCGGCGCTCGCCGGGGAAAGTTAACCTCGTTACCCGCCGTTATGCGGCGGGCCCCGTCACACTCATCGCTAGCGCATTCGCACGGCAGAGGATGGCCAATTTGGCCCACTGCGCGACGCGCTCAAACGCTACAGCAATCGTCTGTCGGACGCCCTGTTCTCCATGGCGCGTATCGAGGAGGCTAGGCCTGATGCTTGCGCTTGAACTGGCTGGCGTCGATATCGTACTGCTTCATTTTGCGCCACAGGGTGGTGCGGCCAATATTCAGCAGTTGCGACATCTCCTGCACCCGCCCGCTGGTCACCCGGGCAGCGTGAATGATGGCCTCTTTTTCGATGGCGCTAAAGGTCAGGCTGGCCGGCAGCAGCGATGAGCCGCTATCGACCCCCGGCCGATCGGAAAAGAGATATTCCGGCAGGTTGCTTAGCCGAATGTGGCCGTTGTCGCTGCTGATGGCAATGTTCTCTATCACGCTGTTAAGCTCAAAATCATTTCCCGGCCACGAGTAGGCCACCAGTTGGGCCAGCGCGTCATCGTCCACTTTCAGCCGCGAAGAGAAACGCTTCTCCAGGCTCTTCAGCCGGTTATGCACCAGCGACGGGATGCTGTTGCGCCGGGCGCGCAGCGGGGGGATGACAATCTCGAAGGAGTGCAGCGCATAGTACAGCTGGCGGCTAAAGCGGTTCTGTTCCACCAGGTTGGCCAGATCGACGGTGGTGGTGGCGATCACCTTCACATCCACCGGGATCAGGCGGCGGGCGTCGAGGCGGGTAAGCACTCCCTGCTTAATCACCTGCAGCAGGGCCGACTGCAGCTCCGGCGCCAGATACTCAATTTTTTCCAGAAACAGGGTGCCGCCATTGGCCAGCTCAAGGCGGCTCAGGCGGCCATTTTCATCGTCAGTGGGGGCGCTGCCCATAAAGTCCTGGCCCAGCACGCTGTCGGCATACAGCTGGCAGTTGACGGCGATATAGGGGCCGCCCGCCCGCTCGCTTTCATTGTGGATGGCCTGGCTCAGCAGCTCTTTCCCCCCCCCTTCTTCACCGCACAGCAGCACCGGGAAGCCGCCGCGCGCCGCCTGGCGGCCAAAGTGGATCAGCCGCCGGGTTTCCGGATCGTCGGCTGACATCTGCTCAAAGGTGTGGCTGACTTTGCCCAGCTGGCTGGTCATCAGCTGCCGCATCTGCTCCACCGGGTGCAGCAGCAGAATAAAGCTGTTGCCTTGCGCCTCGACGATCGGTTTTAAGGTGATCACCGCGTCGATAAACTGGTGCTGGCTTTCAAAGGTAACTTCAACGTGATTCAGGCCGCGGGCGTGTTTGATGGCCCGGCGCAGCAGCGCCGGAAGGGTCACCAGATCGGCGATATTTTTCCCCTGGCTGGCCTGGGCATCAAGATGCAGCAGACTCGCCGCCTGAACATTGAGAAATTGCAGCACCCCCTGTTCGTTCCACGCCATCACCCCGTCGTCCATACTCTCCAGCAGGCCGTACATCTGATTAAGGTGGCGGTTGGATTCCGCCAGCAAGCTGTCGGTGAGCAGGGAATTGCCCACCTCGCGGGCGATGGCCAGCGTCAGGGAAAGGTCGGCGCTGGACTGGTGCTCCACCAGACAGCAAAGCGAGATAGAGCCGAACAGGCGCCCGTGGTTATCGAACACCGGCGTCGAACAAAAGCTCCATGGCTGCAGGGCCTGCTTAAAATGCCGATCGCCGGCGGTGTTGATCGGCTGCCCCTGCATCGCGGCCAGCGACAGCGCGCAGGTGCCGATAATGCTCTCCGCGCAGTAGCTGCCGTCGCGAAATCCCAGGTCAGCCAACTGCGCCAGCGTTTGCGGTTCGCCGCAGCGGCTCAGGATGCAGGCGGTCTCATCAAGAATAAACAGCGCGCAGGGGCGACCGTCCATAAACTCCCAGGCGTCCTCCAGCGCCGCCTGACCGATGGTCAGCAGCGCGGTTTTACGCCGACAGATAGAGTCAAAAGTCAGGCCCTGAGCCTGGTGCGGCGTTTGCCAGGTTTCGCGCTGCATAAACTTGCTGCAGCGATGCCATGACTGGGCGATGACGGCAGAGACCGCCTTCCCGGTATCCTGAGTCTGAACAGTCATACTGTTTTCCGCGTTTTACCATAGAGAACCCCTCCGGCAGCCACTGCCAGAGGGGAGAAAGAGAAACCGCTGACCGGCGCCAGCGGTTTAGCCACCGCGAATTAACGCGCCAGCCACTGCTGGCCTAACAGATCGGCGGTGAGGATAGCGGCGTGCACGCTTTCCGGGGTCACCGCGAACGGCATATTGTGGATGGTCTCCCCTTCCGCGCAGGTGGCTTTTGCCACCGCGGTGATTTTCGCGTCGATCCCCTCTTTGACGCCCATCTGCGCGAGGGTCACCGGCAGGCCGACGCGCTGGCAGAAGCCCAGCACGGTTTCAATCTCGTCCATCGGGCTGTTCTGCAGCACCAGCTGCGCCAGGGTGCCGAAGGCCACTTTCTCGCCGTGATACAGGTGGTGACACTCTTCCAGAATGGTGAAACCGTTGTGGATCGCGTGGGCGGCGGCCAGGCCGCTACTTTCAAAGCCAATGCCGCTGAGGTAGGTGTTCGCCTCGATGATGCGCTCCAGCGCTTCGGTCACCACCCCGGCCTGCGCCGCCAGACGTGCCTTTTCGCCCTCCGCCAGCAGCGTATCATAGCACAGGCGGGCCAGGCTCAGCGCCGCCTCGGTGGACTGCCCCCCGGCCATGCTGGTGGCGCGCGCATCGTAGCAGGCTTTAGCCTCGAACCAGGTGGAGAGCGCATCGCCCATGCCGGAGACCAGCAGGCGTACCGGCGCTTTGGCGATAATCGCCGTGTCCATCACCACCATATCCGGGTTTTTCGGATAGATCAGATACTCTTCAAACTCGCCCGCTTCGGTGTAGATCACCGACAGCGCGCTGGTCGGCGCATCGGTCGAAGCGATGGTCGGGATCACCACCACCGGCAGCTTCTGGTAGTACCCGATCGCCTTCGCGGTATCGAGGGTCTTACCGCCGCCGATGCCGACCACGCCGCGGCAGCCCTGTTTTTTCAAAATCGCCATCAGGCGGTTAATTTCCGCATGGCTGCATTCGCCGTTAAACCGTTCCGCATGGCAGCGAATATCGTGACTCTGCAGGCCATTCACCACTTTCTCCCCCGCCAGCTTCATCACGAAGTCGTCAGCGATGACGAAGAAGCTCTCCGCCAGGTTTTTAGCATATTGACCGAACAGAACAGCAGCATCAGGACCCTGAAGATATTTGGCTGGAGATTGAATAACTTTTAGCATTCCTTTCACCCTCAAATAAGTGCGCATGTAGACATGATGAGCCCTGGCGTTATCCGCGCCGGCCGGTAAAGCGCGGCCTCAACGGAATGTACCGGAGCAGTGCGATCACTGTAGGGCCGGCAGGGAACAAAAAAATCTTTCGCCTTTTTGTTCTGATATGAAACACAGGTTAAATTTTTACGTTCCATATTGGAACAAAAAGCCCTGTTCTCCGTCAGGATTGCGATCCCGATCCGCTCCTCTGCCGCATAATTCCCCTACCATCCCCCTTTAGCGGCAGGCTTTTCCCGCGCAGCTGCGTGAAAATCAGCGAAAAATTTTTTCCGCCT
This sequence comes from Klebsiella sp. 1SOBk10mer, assembly GCF_046602535.1. NCBI lineage: Bacteria > Pseudomonadati > Pseudomonadota > Gammaproteobacteria > Enterobacterales > Enterobacteriaceae > Klebsiella > Klebsiella sp. 1SOBk10mer. The sequence goes on along the minus strand of NZ_JBKIUP010000006.1, from coordinate 177,330 downwards.
ACTGTGCCGGCTGCGATGACCGGGGCTTAAAGCAGGTGAAAAAAAGCGCGCCAGCTCGCATTTTCACCGTTTTCTCAGCAAAAACGTTCCATAAAGAAACAAAATAAGCAGGCGATGTTTCGTAATGAAACCCGATCGCCGGGGCATTCTTTTTTTCGTCCGCTCAGCCAGAATCATCATATCGCCAGGCACGCTGCACCGTCAGACGATACCCCTACGCGATGACCGCCTCCGCCAGCAGAGAGGCCGCATCGAACCTTCTCCAACGGAGCACTGAATAATGAAAAAGCTGATTAACCGTGTTGAAGATGTACTGAATGAACAATTACAGGGGCTGGCTAAAGCCCACCCGCAGCTTACCCTGCATCAGGACCCGCTGTACGTCACCCGCGCCGATGCGCCGGTGGCCGGCAAGGTCGCCCTCCTCTCCGGCGGCGGCAGCGGCCATGAGCCAATGCACTGCGGCTATATCGGCCAGGGGATGCTTTCTGGCGCCTGCCCGGGGGAAATCTTCACCTCGCCGACGCCAGATAAAATGTTCGAATGCGCGATGCAGATTGACGGCGGCGAAGGCGTCCTGCTGATTATCAAAAACTACACCGGCGACATCCTGAACTTCGAAACCGCCACCGAGCTGCTGCATGAGAGCGGCATTAAAGTCACCACCGTGGTGGTCGACGACGACGTGGCGGTGAAGGACAGTCTCTATACCGCAGGCCGCCGCGGCGTCGCCAATACCGTACTGATCGAAAAACTGGTCGGCGCCGCCGCCGAGCGCGGCGATTCGCTGGAGGCCTGCGCTGAACTGGGGCGCCGCCTGAATAATCTCGGCCACTCCATTGGCATCGCCCTCGGCGCCTGCACCGTACCGGCCGCCGGACAACCTTCCTTTACCCTGCAGGACGATGAAATGGAGTTCGGCGTCGGCATTCACGGCGAGCCGGGCATCGACCGCCGTCGCTTCAGCTCGCTGGACCAAACCGTCGATGAGATGTTCGATACCCTGCTGGAGAATGGCGCCTACAGCCGCACGCTGCGCCAGTGGGATACCGTCAAGGGCGCGTGGCAGGAAGTGAAGCAGAGCAAAACCGCGCTGCAAAACGGCGACCGGGTCATCGCGCTGGTCAATAACCTCGGCGCCACCCCGCTGTCCGAACTGTACGGCGTGTATCACCGTCTCGCCCAGCGCTGCGAAGCGTCCGGCATCATCATCGAACGCAACCTCGTCGGTAGCTACTGCACCTCGCTGGATATGGCGGGCTTCTCCATCACTCTGCTGAAAGTGGATGATGAGACGCTGGCGCTATGGGACGCCCCGGTTCATACCCCGGCGCTGAACTGGGGAAACTAAGGAGCACGACATGTCACTGAACAGAACGCAAATCGTCGACTGGCTGTACCGCTGCGGCGATATCTTCACCAAAGAGAGCGATTTTCTCACCGGCCTCGATAAAGAGATCGGCGATGCCGATCACGGCCTGAACATGCACCGCGGCTTCAGCAAGGTGGTGGAAAAGCTGCCGTCGATTGCCGATAAAGATATTGGCTTTATCCTCAAAAACACCGGCATGACGCTGCTCTCCAACGTCGGCGGCGCCAGCGGCCCGCTGTTCGGCACCTTCTTCATTCGCGCCGCGCAGGTCACTCAGGCTCACCAGAGCCTGACGCTCGACGAACTGTACCTGATGATCCGCGAAGGCGCGGACGGCGTCGTCAACCGCGGCAAAGCGGAGCCGGGGGATAAAACCATGTGCGACGTCTGGCTGCCGGTGGTGGACTCCCTGCGCCAGTCCAGCGAGCAGCACCTGTCGATCGCCGCCGCGCTGGATGCCGCCTGCAAAGCAGCGGAAGCCGGCGCCCACAGTACCATCACCATGCAGGCGCGCAAAGGCCGCGCCAGCTACCTTGGCGAACGCAGCATCGGCCATCAGGATCCGGGCGCCACGTCAGTGATGTTTATGATGCAGATGTTGGCCGCCGCGGCCAAAGAGTAAGGAAATCGCGATGGTAAACCTGGTTATTGTTTCTCATAGCGCCCGGCTGGGCGAAGGTGTCGGAGAACTGGCCCGGCAGATGTTAATCAACGACGGCTGCAAGCTGGCGATCGCCGCCGGGATCGACGACCCCGACATCCCGATCGGCACCGACCCGATCAAGGTCATGGAAGCGATCGAATCCGTCGCCGACACCGACCACGTGCTGGTGATGATGGATATCGGCAGCGCGTTGCTCAGTGCCGAGACCGCTCTCGATCTGCTCGATCCGGCGATTGCCGCGAAGGTGCGGCTGTGCGCCGCGCCGCTGGTGGAGGGGACGCTGGCGGCCACCGTCAGCGCCGCTTCCGGCGCCGGGATCGACAAAGTGATCGCCGACGCCATGAACGCCCTGGAGGCCAAACGGATCCAGCTGGGTTTACCTTCGCCAACCCCTGACGCCGCCCCGACGCCGACGCTTGCCGACGATGGCGACAGCAAATCGCTTGCGGTGGTCATACAGAACCACAACGGCCTGCACGTGCGTCCGGCGTCGAAGCTGGTCGCCGCGCTGGCAGGCTTTAACGCCGATCTGCTGCTGGAGAAAAACGGGAAGTGCGTCAAACCGGACAGCCTCAACCAAATCGCCCTGTTGCAGGTGCGACGCAACGACAAGCTGCGCCTGCTGGCCCGTGGGCCAGAGGCCGATGCGGCGCTGGCGGCGTTTCAGGCGCTGGCCGCCGATAACTTCGGCGAATCGCCTGCGGCGCAACCGGCAGCGGCCCCGGCCGCCTCCGGGCGCGTCGAAGGCATCGCGCTGCGCTATCCGCTGGCCCTGATCCAACCTGTGCGTCCGGCCGCCGCCGATGTCGCCCGCGAGCAGCAGCGACTGCGCCGGGCCATCGACCAGACGCTGGCGGAGCTCACCGCCCTGACCGAGCTGGCGGAGAATAAATTTAACGCCGACATCGCGGCGATTTTCGCCGGGCACCACACCCTGCTCGACGATGAGGATCTGTTTGATGCCGCCAACGATCGTCTGCTCACCGAGCCGTGCTCGGCGGAATGGGCGTGGCATCAGGTGCTGATGGAGCTCAGCCAGCAGTATCGCCAGCTGGATGACCCCTATCTGCAGGCGCGCTATATCGATATCGAAGATATTCTGCAGCGCACCCTGCGCCATCTGCAGGACGTTCAGGAGACGCTGCCGACGCCCGGCGAGCCGACCATCATTATCGCCGACAACATGTTCCCGTCGACCGTCCTGCAACTGGATGCCAGTCGCGTCAAAGGTCTGTGCCTGCGCGACGGCAGCGAACAGGCCCACGGCGCGATTATCGCCCGCGCGGCGGGGATCGCCTGGCTGTGCCAGCAGGGCGAGGCGCTGAACAGCGTGCAGCCCGGCGAGCCCATCACGCTCGATATGCGCCACCAGCGCCTTATCCGCCACTAAATCCACTTTGACCGTTACCGCTCCGGAGGTCTGCCTCCGGAGGGTGAGTTTTCGCTTACTCTTCAGGAACCACTATGTCTCAATTCTTTTTTAACCAGCGCGCCAGCCTCGTCAACGACGTGATTGAGGGAACCATCATCGCCAGTCCGTGGAATAACCTCGCCCGGCTGGAGAGCGACCCGGCGATCCGGGTGGTGGTCCGTCGCGACCTGAATAAAAACAACGTGGCGGTGATCTCCGGCGGCGGCGCCGGCCACGAACCGGCGCACGTCGGCTTTATTGGTAAAGGCATGCTGACCGCCGCAGTCTGTGGCGATCTGTTCGCCTCGCCGAGCGTCGACGCTGTGCTTACCGCCATTCAGGCGGTGACCGGCGAGGCGGGCTGCCTGCTGATCGTAAAAAACTATACCGGCGACCGGCTGAACTTCGGCCTGGCGGCGGAGAAAGCGCGCCGTCTTGGCTACAACGTGGAAATGCTGATCGTTGGCGACGACATTTCGCTGCCGGATAACAAACAGCCGCGGGGCATCGCCGGTACGCTGTTCGTCCATAAGGTGGCGGGCTATTTTGCCGAACGCGGCTACAACCTCGCCACCGTTCTGCGCGAAGCGCAGTACGCCGCCAACCACACCGCCAGCATCGGGGTGGCGCTGGCCAGCTGCCATCTGCCACAGGAGGCCGACAGCGCGCCGCGCCATCAGGCCGGTCACGCCGAGCTGGGAATGGGCATCCACGGCGAGCCTGGCGCCTCCACCATCGCCACGCAAAACAGTGCGGACATCATCAACCTGATGGTGGAAAAACTGACCGCCGCCCTGCCGGAAACCGGCCGTCTGGCGGTGATGCTCAATAACCTCGGCGGCGTGTCGGTGGCCGAAATGGCGATCCTGACCCGCGAACTGGTTAACACGCCGCTGCAGGCGCGCGTTGACTGGCTGATTGGCCCGGCCTCGCTGGTGACGGCCCTGGATATGAAGGGTTTCTCGCTGAGCGCCATCGTGCTGGAAGAGAGTATTGAGAAAGCGCTGCTGGCGGATGTGGAAACCGCCGGCTGGCCACGGCCGGTGCAGCCGCGGACAGTTAACATCATGCCCTCCACTCTCGCCAGCGCACGCGTCGACTTTACGCCCTCTGCCAACCCGCAGGTGGGCGATTACGTCGCGCAGGTGACCAGCACCCTCGTCGGGCTTGAAGATCATCTCAACGCGCTGGATGCCAAAGTGGGCGATGGCGATACCGGCTCCACCTTCGCCGCCGGGGCGCGTGAGATTGCCGACCTGCTGCAGCGCCAGCAGCTGCCGCTCAACGATCTACCCACGCTGTTCGCGCTCACGGGCGAACGCCTGACGGTGGTGATGGGCGGCTCCAGCGGGGTATTGATGTCGATCTTCTTCACCGCTGCCGGGCAGAAACTGGAGCAAGGCGCCAGCGTGGCCGAGGCGCTGAACGCTGGTCTGGAGCAGATGAAATTTTACGGCGGCGCCGATGAAGGCGACCGGACAATGATCGATGCTCTGCAGCCGGCGCTGACGGCGCTGCTGGCCGAACCGGAGAACCTGCAGGCCGCTTTTGCCGCGGCGCAGGCCGGCGCGGATCGCACCTGCCAGTCGAGCAAAGCCGGCGCCGGACGAGCGTCCTATCTCAACAGCGACAGCCTGCTCGGCAACATGGACCCAGGCGCCCACGCGGTGGCGATGGTGTTTAAGGCGCTGGCGGAACGATAAGCCTCCCCGGTGGCGCTGCGCTTACCGGGGCAACGTCACAGCGCCGAAGGGTAGGTCGGGTAAGGCGTTAGCCGACACCCGACAAAAAACGGCATCGCGGTTAGCCCGGATAAGGCACTACGCGCCGCTATCCGGGTTTTACCACGATGGCTTTTTACTTGCTGTGCCAGTACGCCTGCGAACGCACCAGCTGCTGATCGATGCTCTCATCTTCAAAGCGCGCCAGCAGCGATTTCACCACCGCGCCTTCACCGGTCAGCCAGATGAAATAATCCTCCGCCGGCACCTTCACCTGGGCCAGACGCTCGGCGACGAACGCCGGATTGTGGCCCACCACCCACTCGATGTTAAAGCCGTCGAGATCCGCCAAATAATCTTTATATGACGCATCAGCGATAGTGACGATGGCCGTCACCTGCGGCGTCACCGCCAGCTGACGCAATCCCAGCAGGCGACGACGCAGCGCCGGCATACCGGACTCATCGCAGACATATAACTGCCAGGCGTAATCCTCCGGCACCACCAGCGAGCCGCGCGGACCGCCGATCACCAGCTTATCGCCCACTTTTGCCTCCAGCGCCCAGCGGCTGGCAATTCCGCCATCGTGGATAAAGAAGTCATACGCCAGCTCATGGCGTTCGGCATCGTACAGCGGCGTATAGTCGCGGGTAGCAGGCCGCACGCCCTCACCCCAGTCGATCCCCTCCTCGGTCACCTGCGGCGGCGCAAACGCCGCGCCCGGCTCCGGGAAGAAAAGCTTGGTGTGGTCGTCAAAGCCGCGGGAAACGAAACCTTCCAGCGCCTCGCCTCCCAGCACGATGCGCTGGAAGGCCGCGCCTGCGCGCTCCACGCGCAGCACCGTCAGCTCACGGAAACGCAGCTCATTGCGGACACGCTGCGGGTACTTGTCTGCTTTGGTTTTTGTCATCATCGATCGCCTTCGTGAACGGTAAATAGATATATCTAAACTTGATGCAAATGATAATGATTGCCAACTAAAAAGAATGCAAGTCTTTTTTTGATATAGTCAAAACAAACCGCATCAAAATCCACAACCAGAAAATAATTACATACATATCAATAGATTAAAAAATAAATATCAACCAGCATTGCGAACATTCATTTTTTAGATATAAATTAGATATATCAAAAACAGCAGGAGGTAACCATGCGACATCATCATGAAGAGGGGCGTGGGCCACGCGGGCGCCACAGCGATCCCAGCGAACACGGCGAACATGGCCGCCGCGGCGGCGGACGTCGCCAGCGTTTCTTTGGCCACGGCGAACTGCGGCTGATTATTCTGGACATCCTCAGTCGCAGCGCCAGCCACGGCTATGAGCTGATCAAAGAGATCGAAACCCTCACCCAGGGGAACTACAGCCCCAGCCCGGGGGTGATCTACCCGACGCTGGATCTGCTCCAGGACCAGGGCCTTATCAGCGTGGAAGACGACAACGGACGCAAAAAAATCGTCATCAGCGAAGAGGGGAAACAGCTGCACGCGGAGAACCAGGAGCACCTGGCCCATATCCAGGCGCGTTTGCAGGCGCGGATGGTCGGCTGCGAGCTGCGCAGAGATCCGCAGATGAAGCGCGCGCTGGAGAATTTCAAAGCGGTCCTCGACCTGAAAGTGAACCAGCAGGCCAGCAGCGCCGCCCAGCTCAAGCAGATCATTGGCATTATCGACCGAGCGGCGATGGAGATCTCCCAGCTAGACTAAGCCTCTTTTCTCACCATCGGTTGCCCCGCGCTGGGGCAGCCCGCACCACGACGGATCGTCCCGCTAAAGTCCGCAAGGCAGAAAATCTCGCCAGCTCAGGAATAAAACGTGCCAATAATGGCGCCATGAGATTAAATTTTACACATTTCGTCTTTTACTTTGCATTTATCCCGATTTTCACCGCTTCTGCCGAACTGGCGTAATCCCTGCAATACTTAATCCAGTATCGTGTGATACGTCCGCCCCAGGAGCACATTTTGAACAGGTTACCTTCCAGCGCATCGGCTCTGGCCTGCAGCGCACACGCACTGAATCTCATTGAAAAGCGCACGCTTGACCATGAGGAAATGAAAGCACTTAACCAGGAGGTTAGAGAATACTTTAAAGAGCATGTGAATCCGGGGTTTTTAGAGTATCGAAAATCGGTCACAGCCGGCGGGGATTACGGAGCCGTAGAGTGGCAAGCGGGAGGGTTAAATACGCTTGTCGACACCCAGGGACAGGAGTTTATCGACTGCCTTGGCGGGTTTGGCATCTTCAATGTAGGGCACCGTAATCCAGTTGTGGTATCCGCCGTCGAGAATCAACTCGCGAAACAACCGCTTCACAGTCAGGAACTGCTGGACCCGCTACGCGCGATGCTGGCGAAAACCCTGGCGGCCTTAACGCCCGGCAAACTGAAGTACAGCTTCTTCTGCAACAGCGGTACCGAATCGGTAGAGGCGGCCATCAAGCTGGCGAAAGCCTATCAGTCGCCGCGAGGTAAATTCACCTTCATCGCCACCAGCGGCGCCTTCCACGGCAAATCGCTGGGGGCGCTGTCGGCCACCGCCAAGTCGACTTTCCGCAAACCGTTTATGCCGCTGCTGCCGGGCTTCCGCCATGTGCCGTTCGGCGATATCAACGCCATGCGCACCATGCTGAGCGAGTGCAAGAAAACCGGTGACGACGTCGCGGCGGTGATCCTTGAGCCGATTCAGGGCGAAGGGGGGGTGATCCTGCCGCCGACGGGGTATTTGCCGGCGGTGCGCAAACTGTGCGACGAGTTTGGCGCCCTGCTGATCCTCGACGAAGTGCAGACCGGTATGGGCCGCACCGGCAAGATGTTCGCCTGTGAGCATGAGAACGTTCAGCCCGACATCCTGTGTCTGGCGAAAGCGCTCGGCGGCGGCGTGATGCCGATCGGCGCGACGGTGGCGACGGAGGAGGTCTTCTCCGTGCTGTTCGACAACCCGTTCCTGCACACCACCACCTTCGGCGGCAACCCGCTGGCCTGTGCGGCGGCGCTGGCGACCATCAACGTGCTGTTGACGCAAAACCTGCCGGCGCAGGCGGCGCAGAAAGGCGATATGCTGCTGGACGGTTTCCGCCTGCTGGCGCAGGAGTATCCGGACCTGGTAAATGATGTGCGCGGGAAAGGCATGCTGATGGCCATCGAGTTTGTCGATAACGAGATTGGCTACGACTTTGCCAGCGAGATGTTCAGACAGCGGGTGCTGGTCGCCGGGACGTTAAACAACGCCAAGACGATCCGCGTTGAACCGCCGCTGACGCTCACCCTTGAGCAGTGCGAGCAGGTGCTGAAGGCGGCGCGTAAGGCGCTGGCGGCCCTGCGCGTCTCGGTTGCAGAGGCGTAATTCACACACAACCCTCTCCCGGTCGGGAGAGGGTATTTTCGTTATACCACCCGCACGCCTGCCGGCATGACTCGCTCCGGCGTCAACAGCACGCTTTCGCTTTCGTCTTCGGTTTCTGCGCATAACAGCATGCACTCAGAAGTTTCACCACGCATTTTGGCTTTCGCCAGATTACACAGCACCACCACCGTTTTCCCCAGCAGCTCCTCTTCGCTGTAGTAGGGCACCAGGCTGGTGACCGTCTGCAGCGTGCGGCCGCCGACATCAATCCGCGCAATGTACAGTTTGTCAGCATTGTCATGGCGCTTCACCTCGACAATCTTGCCGACGCGCATCTCCAGTTTGGCAAAATCAGCGTAAGCTACGGTATCCATCTCTCACCTCCAGTAAATTTTTACTAAAAGATAGCAAATTTTTGCCGTTCGTCTGCATGCTACTGAGAATAATGCTACTTCTGTCACGCTATCGCCGGGGAAAATAGCCCTCCCACGCAGGCGTTTTTTACTGAAATAAGGTGCAGGACGCGACGCTTGCTTTACAATGGATGAGCAAACATGGGCAACGTCCGATAAAGGAAAAAGATGGCAACGCTAAAAGACATTGCGACCGAAGCGGGTGTTTCGCTGGCGACGGTTTCCCGGGTGTTAAACGACGATCCCACCCTGAATGTAAAAGAAGAGACCAAGCATCGTATTCTGGAGATTGCGGAGAAGCTGGAGTATAAAAGCAGCAGCGCGCGTAAAACGCAGGTCCTACCCGTCGGCCATCATCATATCCTGGCGCTGTATAGCTACCAGCAAGAGCTGGAAATTAACGACCCTTACTATCTCGCCATTCGCCACGGTATTGAAACCCAATGCGAAAAGCTCGCCATCGAGCTCACCAACTGCTATCTCAATAACACCCTGCCCGAGCTGAAAAAGGTCACCGGCGTATTGATTATTGGCCAGCCGACGCGCGAGCTGCGCGAGACCGCCAGCGCGCTGACCGACAATATTTGCTTTATTGATTTCCACGAAGCCGGTAGCCCGTACGATGCGGTGGATATCGACCTGGTACGTATCGCTAAAGAGGTGGTCGACTTCTTTATCCAGCAAGGCGCGTCGCGTATTGGATTTATCGGCGGCCAGGACCAGCCCGGCAAGGCCGATATTCGTGAAGTGGCGTTTGTGGAGTACGGCCAGTTGAAGGGCGTGGTTTCAGCCGATGATATCTGGCGCGGCGGTTTTTCCAGCTCGTCCGGTTATGAGCTGGCGAAGCAGATGCTGGCGCAAGCGGAGTTTCCGCGGGCGCTGTTTGTCGCCTCGGACTCCATCGCCATCGGCGTGCTGCGCGCCATTCACGAACGCGGGCTGGCGATCCCGGAAGATATTTCGCTAATTAGCGTCAACGATATCCCCACCGCGCGCTTTACCTTCCCGCCGCTGTCGACGGTGCGGATCCACTCCGAAATGATGGGCAGCCAGGGGGTGAACCTGCTGATCGAGAAGGCCCGCGATGGCCGCGCCCTGCCGCTTAACGTTTTTGTTCCCAGCGTGTTGAAGCTGCGCGGAACCACCCGTTAATCCAACCACATCCCGGCGGCGCTACGCTTAGCCGGGCTACCGGTCCTGGCCGGAACGCCACTCTGTAGGCCGGGTAAGGCGAAACCGCCACCCGGCATAAAGCGGCTCATTTTGTGATCAAGTTAAAGTAAATCATCCCTGACGATTTTATTTAGTAAAAGTTTTACTAAAATGAGGTTTATCTTATTAAGCCGTTCAGGGAGGCGATATGAATCGCTGGGAAAACCTTCAACTCACTCATGAAAACAGGCTGCCGCCGCGGGCGTATTTCTTCTCTTACGACTCACTGGCCCAGGCGCGGACCTTCGCCCGCGAAACCAGCAGCCGCTTCCTGTCCCTCAGCGGGCAGTGGAACTTCCGCTTTTTCACCAACCCGCTGCTGGTACCGGAGAGCTTTACCTCGTGCTTTCAGAACGAGTGGGGGCCGATTACCGTACCGGGTATGTGGCAGATGGAGGGCCACGGTCAGCTGCAGTACACCGACGAAGGTTTCCCCTTCCCCATCGACGTACCGTATGTTCCGACCGATAACCCGACCGGCGCCTACCAGCGCCTGTTCACCCTCGGCGACGGCTGGCAGGGCAAACAAACCATCATCAAATTCGATGGCGTCGAAACCTATTTCGAAGTCTACGTTAACGGCCAGTACATCGGCTTTAGCAAAGGCAGCCGCCTGACCGCCGAGTTCGATATTAGCGCGGCGGTGAAAACCGGCGACAACCTGCTGTGCGTGCGCGTGATGCAGTGGGCGGACTCCACCTATATTGAAGATCAGGACATGTGGTGGTCGGCGGGCATTTTCCGCGACGTCTATCTGGTGGGGAAAAATCCGCTGCACGTGCAGGATTTCACCGTGCGCACCGATTTTAACGATGACTACATCGACGCGACCCTCTCCTGCCAGCTGACGCTGGAAAACCTGGCTCCGCAGACGGCGGCGGCGACGCTGGAATATACCCTGTTCGACGGCGAAAAGGCGCTTTATTCGGGCAACGTCGGTCAACTGCAGGTCAGTCAGCAGCTGAACACCGGCTTCACGATTGATGTGAGCGCGCCGCAGCAGTGGTCGGCGGAATGCCCGTATCTCTATCATCTGGTGCTGACGTTAAAGAACGCCGCCGGCGAGGTGCTGGAAATCATCCCGCAGCGCGTCGGTTTCCGCGATATCAAAGTGCGTGACGGCCTGTTCTATATCAATAACCGCTACGTGATGCTGCACGGCGTAAACCGCCACGATAACGATCATCTGAAAGGCCGCGCGGTCGGCATGGATCGCGTGGAAAAAGATCTGCTGCTGATGAAACAGCACAACATCAACTCGGTTCGCACCGCCCACTACCCGAACGACCCGCGTTTCTATGAAATGTGCGATATCTACGGACTGTTCGTGATGGCGGAAACCGACGTGGAGTCCCACGGTTTCGCCAACGTCGGCAACCTCAGCGCCATCACTGACGACCCGGCCTGGGAACACATCTACGTTGAGCGCATCGTGCGCCACGTCCACGCGCAGAAAAACCATCCGTCGATCGTCATCTGGTCGCTGGGTAACGAATCCGGTTATGGCTGCAACATCCGCGCCATGTACCACGCCACTAAAGCGCTGGATGATACCCGGCTGGTGCACTACGAAGAGGATCGCGACGCCGAGGTGGTGGATATCATCTCCACCATGTACACCCGCGTGCCGCTGATGAACGAATTTGGCGAACATCCGCATGAAAAACCACGCATTATCTGTGAGTACGCCCATGCGATGGGCAACGGTCCCGGCGGATTAACCGAATACCAGAACGTCTTCTACCAGCACGACTGCATCCAGGGCCACTACGTGTGGGAATGGTGCGATCACGGTATTCAGGCCACCGACGAAAACGGCGCGGTGTGGTACAAATTCGGCGGCGATTATGGCGACTACCCGAACAACTACAACTTCTGCCTCGATGGTCTGATTTTCTCCGACCAGACGCCGGGGCCGGGCCTGCGCGAATACAAACAGGTCATCGCCCCAGTGAAAGTACAGGCGCGGGATATCTGCCGCGGCGAACTGCGAGTGGAAAACAAACTGTGGTTCTCCACTCTCGATGACTACACCCTGCGCGTTGAAGTGCGCGCCGAAGGCGAAACGCTCTCCAGTCAGCTGCTGAAAGTGAAAGACCTGGCGCCGAATAGCGGCCGCGACCTGCAAATCGCCCTCCCGCAGCTCGACGAGCGTGAAGCTTTCGTCAACATCATGGTGACCAAAGATTCGCGTACCCCGTATAGCGAAGCCAATCACGATATCGCCGTCTATCAGTTCCCGCTTAAAGCGCGAACCGCCGCGCGAACCCCGCTGTTAAACGCCAGCGCCACGCCGCTGCAGATTGTCGATGAACGCCTCAGCTACACCATCTGCGGCCATAACTTCCGCGTGGTGTTCAGTAAGGTCAGCGGCAAACTGAGCGAATGGCAGGTCAACGGCGTCGACCAGGTAACCCGCGAGCCGAAGATCAATTTCTTCAAGCCCATGATTGATAACCATAAACAGGAATACGAAGGACTGTGGCAGCCGGCCCACCTGCAGATAATGCAGGAACATCTGCGCGAATTCAGCGCCGAAATAGAGGGCGAAACGGTGGTGATCACCACCCGCAGCGTAATTGCGCCGCCGGTGTTCGACTTCGGTATGCGTTGTACCTATCGCTGGCAGATTACCCCACAGGGCCACATCAACGTTGAGCTGGCCGGCGAGCGCTACGGCGACTATCCGCACATCGTCCCGTGCATCGGCTTTATGCTGGGCATTAACGGTGAGTTCGACCAGGTGAACTACTATGGCCGCGGACCGGGCGAGAACTACGCCGACAGCCAGCAAAGCAACATCATTGATATCTGGCATACCACCGTCGACGATATGTTTGTCAATTATCCGTTCCCGCAGAACAACGGCAACCGTCAGCACGTGCGCTGGGCATCGTTCAGCGACCGCCACGGCAGCGGTCTGCTGGTCGTACCGCGCAATCCGCTCAACATCAGCGCCTGGCATTATACGGCAGAAAACCTGCACGCCGCCCAGCACTGCAACGAACTACAGCGCAGCGATGACATCACTCTGAATATCGATGCGCAACTGCTCGGCCTCGGCTCCAACTCCTGGGGCAGCGAAGTGCTGGATAGCTGGCGCGTCTGGCTCAACACCTTCAACTATGGCTTTACGCTGCTGCCGCTGGAGGGCGGATGCGGCACCTCGCAGGTACTGGCGAACCATAGCTTCGGCGCCGGTTTCTTTTCCCCCGTTGCACACAGCGAGGCTGAACAATGAGAATTCTCGATAATTTAGAACAGTTTAAGCAAGTTTATCATAGCGGCCGCAAATGGCAGCGCTGCGTGGAAGCCATCAATAACATCGACAACATCCGCCCGGGCGTGGCGCATTCCATTGGCGATTCGCTCTCCTATCGAGTGGAAACCGATAGTACGACCGACGCGCTCTTTGTCGGCAACCGCCGCTACTTTGAGGTGCACTATTACCTGCAGGGGCAGCAGAAAATCGAGTTTGCCGCCAAAGAAAATCTGCAAACTGTCGCCTGCTACCGCGACGAAACCGATCGCGAATACCTGAAAGGGATCGGTGAAACGATGAAGGTTCACGAAGGGCAGATGGTGATTTGCGATATCGACGAAGCCTACCGCTTTATCTGCGATGCGCCGGTAAAAAAAGTGGTGCTGCGAGTCACGGTTGAAGACGGCTACTTCCTCAATAAGTAAACCCGCGTTAAGCGACAAGGGAGGTCAACGGGTACGCCCGTTGGCCTTTCGGTTCCAGCCCGCTGCGGCGGGTAGATGAATGATTGGAGGACGTATGTCCGAATCTGTACGTGCCAAAATCGGCAAGTTCGCGCTGTTATCGATGGCCTTTACCGCCGTCTTTAACGTGCGAAATATCGTCAATAACAACATTGAGTTAGGGCTCAGTTCCGCGCCTATCTTCTTATTCGCCACTATCGTTTACTTTATCCCGTTCGTGTTTATCATCGCCGAATTCGTCTCGGCCAATAAACACTCCGAATCCGGGATGTACGCGTGGCTGAAGCAGCCGCTGGGCACACGCGCCGCCTATCTTGGTTCCTTCCTCTACTGGTTTGTGAACCTGTTCTTTTTCCTCTCGCTGTTGCCGAACGTGGTGGCCTACGCCTCATACGCGATCACCGGTTACGCGATCCCCTTCTCGCCGATGGTGACCTCGCTTATCTCCATCGTGCTGTTCGCCATGGCTACCCATATATCCACCAAAGGGGCGACCTGGCTGGGTAAAATTTCCGAATGCGTGGCCTACGGCGTGTTCGCTTTGTTCGCGATTTACGTCGTCGGCGCGCTGACCGCGCTGGGTTCCGGTCACGTCCCGGCGCAGCCGATTACCCTGGCGGCGATGGAACCGACCATCAACTGGGCGACGCTCGGTATTATGTGCTGGATTTTCCAGGCCGCGGGCGGCGCGGAAACCGTTGCCGCCTACCTCAACGACACCAAGGGCGGGCAGAAATCCTTTATTAAAGTCATCATCACCGCCGGGGTGCTGATTGGCGGTATGTATGCCTTAGGTTCGCTGCTGGTTAACGTCTTTGTCGCCCGAGAGAACCTGACCTACGCCGGCGGAATGGTGGAAATCTTTACCGGTCTCGGCGCCTACTTCCACATTTCTGAAGCGCTGATGGGCCGCTTCGTCGGCATCATTCTGTTTATCGCCATCTTCGGCAGCATGATGATGTGGACCGCCGCACCGGTCAAAATCCACTTCTCGGAAATCCCGAAAGGTATCTACGGCCAGAAAACCACCGAGTTGAACGCTCACGGCGTGCCGGTACGCGCCGCCTGGTGGCAGTTCCTGTTCGTCTTCCTGATGCTGATAGTTAACGGCTTCGGCTCCGCCAGCGTGCAGCAGATGATGAACACCGCCATTAATCTCACCGCCGGTACCGCCATGCTGCCGCCGCTGTTCATCATGGCCGCCTACTTCGTCTTCCGCTGGAAACACGATGACACGCCGCGCGACTTCCGTATGGGCTCGAGGAAAGTGGGCATGAGCGTGGTATCGATGCTGATAGTGATTTTCGTGGTTAGCATGACTGCTTCGGCCTTCCCGCCAGGCGTCGATCTGGTTAACGCTTTCTTTATCAACGTCTTTATGACCGCGGTCTTCTCCGGCCTGGCGTGGTGGTGGATCACCCGCTTTGAAAAAAAGCAGCAACGTCTGCGCGCCGCGGCGCCGGTTAACGCTGCCGCCGCCGGTAAATAACGTTCCTGTCGTCCCGTCAGCCCCTCATCGGCTGGCGGGATTTTTTTATCCCTCGCCTGATTACGTATTACTCAACCTTTTTCGTGATCGAGTTAAAGCTATTCGGTTTCTTTACTTCTATTTACTAAAACTTTTACTAAAATCAACATTAATTCTTAACTACCTCTACCCTACAAACAACACAACCCCCTTCAGCGACCCTCTGAAGGACAATGTGTGGAGATGTGTTATGTCTGATACTAAACGTAATACCATCGGCAAGTTCGGCCTGTTATCACTGACCTTTGCCGCCGTTTACAGTTTCAATAACGTCATCAACAACAATATCGAACTGGGGCTGGCGTCGGCGCCGATGTTCTTCCTCGCTACCCTGTTCTACTTCATTCCGTTTTGCCTGATTATCGCCGAGTTCGTGTCGCTGAATAAAAACTCCGAGGCCGGGGTTTACGCCTGGGTGAAGAGTTCGCTCGGCGGCCGTTGGGCGTTTATCACCGCCTATACCTACTGGTTCGTAAACCTGTTTTTCTTCACCTCGCTGCTGCCGCGCGTGATCGCCTATGCCTCTTACGCCTTCCTCGGCTACGAATACATTCTGACGCCGTTCGCCACTACTGTGTTGAGCATGGCGCTGTTCGCTTTCTCCACCTGGATCTCCACCAACGGCGCGAAAATGCTGGGGCCTATCACCTCCGTCACCTCATCGCTGATGCTGCTGCTGACGCTCTCTTATATTCTGCTGGCCGGTTCCGCACTGGTGGGCGGCGTGCAGCCAGCGGATCCGATCACCGTCGAAGCGATGATCCCTAACTTCAACTGGGCGTTCCTCGGTATTACCACGTGGATCTTTATGGCGGCGGGCGGCGCGGAATCGGTGGCGGTGTACGTCAACGATGTGAAAGGCGGCTCGAAATCCTTCGTTAAAGTGATCATCCTCGCCGGGATCTTCATCGGCGTGCTGTACTCGATCTCCTCCGTGCTGATCAACGTCTTCGTCAGCAGCAAAGAGCTGAAGTTTACCGGCGGATCGGTGCAGGTGTTCCACGGCCTGGCGGCTTACTTTGGCCTGCCGGAAATGCTGATGAACCGCTTCGTCGGCCTCGTTTCGTTTACCGCGATGTTTGGCTCGCTACTGATGTGGACCGCCACTCCGGTTAAAATTTTCTTCTCGGAAATTCCCTCCGGCATCTTTGGTAAAAAAACCGTCGAGCTCAATGAGAACGGTGTCCCGGCGCGCGCGGCCTGGATCCAGTATCTGATCGTTATTCCACTGATGATCATCCCGACGCTGGGATCCAACACCGTGCAGGATCTGATGAACACCATCATCAACATGACCGCCGCCGCTTCCATGCTGCCGCCGCTGTTCATCATGCTGGCCTACCTCAACCTGCGCCGCAAGCTCGACCATCTGCCGCGCGATTTCCGCATGGGCTCGCGTACCACCGGCATCGTGGTGGTATCCATGCTAATTGTGATTTTCGCCATCGGTTTCGTCGCCTCAACCTTCCCAACCGGCGGCAACATCCTGACCATTATTTTCTACAACGTTGGCGGGATCGTGATTTTCCTTGGCTTCGCGTGGTGGAAATACAGCAGATACGTCAAAGGATTAACCCAGGAACAACAACAAATAGAAGCGGCTCCGGCTTCCCATACCTCTTAAATACCTTAAAAAAATGAAAACTAACTCTTACTTATACGGGGCACTCGTTGCCCTGGCTTTTTGCGCCCCTGCGGCGGCCGCTGAGACCGTCCATCCGGCCGAGCACGACGATACCAAAACGCCGGAATTAACCACCACCTCCTATCGCTTTTACGGCGAGTTGGGGGTTGGCGGATACATGGATTTAGAAGGCGAGGACAAACATAGATACAGCGATGGCACCTATATCGAGGGCGGGCTGGAGGTCAAAAACGGCCACTGGTTCGGGCTGATTTACGGCGAAGCCTGGACGGTACAGGCCGATAGCCAGGGCAATGCCTGGACGCCCGGCCACAGCTGGGGTGGCGTGGAAGGCGGCCTTAACCGCCTCTATGGCGGCTATAAAACCGATAACAACACCGAGATCATGCTCAGCCTGCGCCAGGATTCGTCGCTGGACGACCTGCAGTGGTGGGGCGACTTTACCCCCGATCTGGGTTATGTGATCCCCAATACCCGCGACATCATGTACGCGCTGAAAGTACAAAACCGCAGCGGCGATTTCCGCTATAGCGTCACCGCCACGCCGGCCGGTCATCACGATGAAAGCAAGGCCTGGCTGCACTTCGGCAAATATGATCGCTATGACGATAAGTACACCTACCCGGCAATGGTCAACGGCTACGTTCAGTACGACATCGTCAAAGATGTCACCTGGATGAACGGCCTTGAAGTGACCGACGGCACCGGACAGCTATTCCTGACCGGCGTTCTGTCGCCCAATCTGGCCTTCCGCGCCTGGCACCATACCGGCCGCGCCAAAGGGCTGGATGTTCCCGGCAGCGAAACCGGCTTTATGGCCAGCGCCATGTATGAAGCATTAAGCGGACTCTACTTCTCCACCGCATACAGCTACGCCAAACACCGCCCGGACCACGCCGCTGATGAAACCACCGCGTTTATGCAATTTGGCATCTGGTACGAATACGGCGGCGGGCGTTTCGCCACCGCCGCCGACAGCCGTTTCTATACCAGCAACGCCAGCGGCGACCCGAGCGACAAAATTTTCCTGATGCAATACTTCTACTGGTAACAAGGAGCCGAGATACCATGAACCTCACCACTACGCTGACGCCGCTGGCCTGCGCGCTGATGCTGAGTTTTTCCGCCCACGCCGTCACCGCGCAGGCGTTTAAAAACGTCATCGACCGCAGCGGCGCGCCGCAGTATATGCAGGATTTCGACGCCGATGACCACCAGCGCTTCAACCCCTTCTTCGACCTCGGGGCGTGGCACGGCCACCTGCTGCCCGACGGCCCGGCGACCATGGGCGGCTTCCCCGGCCCGGCGCTGCTGACCGAAGAGTACATCAACTTTATGGCCACCAACTTCGATCGCCTGACGGTGTATCAGAACGGCAAAAAGGTCGATTTCACCCTGCAGGCCTGGAGCCTGCCCGGCGCGCTGAAGCAAACGCTGACCGCGCCCGGCGTGAAGGTGGAGATGACGTTGCGCTTCGCCAGCGCCCACACTTCACTGCTGGAGACCAAAATCACCAGCAACACTCCGCTGAAGCTGGTGTGGGATGGCGAACTGCTGGAAAAACTGGCCGCCAAAGAGGGGAAAGCGCTATCGGTCAAAACCATTGATGAAGCTTTCCCGGGCTATCAGCGCCGCCTGAGCGCCACGCCCGACGGCCTGACGGTCAGCTTTGGCAAAGTTCGCGCCGCCTCTGACCTGATGACTTCCGGTGAATCGCAGTATCAGATCCATCGTTCGCTGGTAACCGAGACCCGTATCGACGGTCATCGCTTTACCAGCAGCGCGGAGATCCGCGGCTCCACCATCCTGTACACTACCTATTCGCACCTACTTACCGCGGAGCAAGCGCGCCAGGAAAAAGCGCAAATCCGCGATATTCTGGCGCGCCCGGCGTATTATCTCGCCGCCTCCGAACAGCGCTGGGACGGCTATCTGCAAAAAGGGCTCATTAATCCGGACGCCACCGCCGAACAGACTCGCGTAGCGGTGAAAGCCATTGAGACGCTCAACGGCAACTGGCGCGCGCCGGGCGGCGCGGTGCATTACCACACCGTCACCCCATCCGTGACCGGCCGCTGGTTCTCCGGCAACCAGACCTGGCCGTGGGATACCTGGAAGCAAGCCTACGCCATGGCCCACTTCAACCCGGATATCGCCAAAGAGAATATCCGCGCCGTCTTCTCCTGGCAGATTAAAGCCAATGATAAGGTGCGTCCGCAGGATGCCGGATTTGTGCCCGATCTGATTGCCTGGAACCTGAGCCCCGAGCGCGGCGGCGACGGCGGCAACTGGAACGAACGCAACACTAAGCCAAGCCTCGCGGCCTGGTCGGTGATGGAGGTGTATAACGTCACCAAAGATAAAGCGTGGCTGGAAGAGATGTATCCGAAGCTGGTGGCCTATCACGACTGGTGGCTGCGCAATCGCGACCATAACGGTAACGGCGTGCCGGAATATGGCGCGACCCGCGATAAGGCGCACAACACCGCCGACGGCGCCATGCTGTTCACGGTGAAAAAAGGGCAAACCGAGCAGACGCTTTCCGGCCTCAGCGCCTACGAGCAGGTGACGGCCAAAGGCGATTACGACAGCCTCGAAATCCCGGCGCAGGTAGCGGCATCGTGGGAATCCGGGCGAGACGATGCGGCGGTATTTGGTTTTATCGATAAAGAACAGCTGGATAAATATGTCGCCAACGGCGGCAAACGCAGCGACTGGACGGTCAAATTCGCCGAAAACCGCGACCGCGACGGCAACCTGCTGGGGTATTCGCTGCTTCAGGAGTCGGTCGATCAGGCCAGCTATATGTACAGCGATAACCACTATCTGGCGCAGATGGCGACCGTTCTTGGCAAAGCGGAAGAGGCAAAGCGCTATCAGGCGCTGGCGGCGAAGCTGGCGGATTATATCAATACCTGCATGTTTGACCCGCAGACCCGCTTCTATTACGACATTCGTATCGAGGAACAACCGCTAGCCAACGGCTGCGCCGGTAAACCGATCGTCGAGCGCGGCAAAGGGCCGGAAGGCTGGTCGCCGCTGTTTAACGGCGCGGCGACGCAGCAACATGCTGACGATGTGATTTCGGTGATGCTCGACCCGAAAGAGTTCAACACCTTTGTGCCGCTGGGCACCGCCGCACTGACCAACCCGGCCTTTGGCGCCGATATTTACTGGCGTGGACGGGTGTGGGTGGATCAGTTCTGGTTCGGCCTGAAGGGAATGGAGCGCTACGGTCATCGCGATGAGGCGCTGAAGCTGGCGGACGCCTTCTTCCAGCACGCCAAAGGCTTAACCGCCGATGGCCCGATTCAGGAGAACTACAATCCGCTGACCGGCGCCCAGCAGGGGGCGCCCAACTTCTCGTGGAGCGCGGCGCATTTATATATGTTGTATAACGAGTTTTTCCGTAAGCCGTAGCGTTTTCCCCTCACCCTACCCCTCTCCCACAGGGAGAGGGAACCGTTCGAAGCCGCTTTTCTCCCTCTCCCCTCGGGAGAGGGTCGGGGTGAGGGCTCGTCTCACACCTGCGGCAGCAGGCCGATAAAGCTGCGCTTCTGCCGCGGCTGCGACATCATCTCCTCCAGCTTTTCGACGCAGGCTAAATAGTGCGGGGTTTTCTTGTGCGCCAGCACCGCCTCATCGTCTTTATAGGCTTCGTAGATAAAAAAGCGGGTCTTCACTTCCGGATCCTGCAGGACATCAAAGCGCAGGTTGCCCGGCTCCCGCAGCGCGCCTTCGTGGTTGGCGCGAAATACCTCGAGAAACTCGTCGACCCGCTCCGGTTTGATATTGATCTCCACCAGCGTCACGTTCATTTCCGCTCTCCCTGTTTCTCTTCCTGCCAGAACTGGTACGCTTCGCGCGCGTTCAGATTCTCATGCACCACCTTTTTCACCGCCTTCAGCATCGCCCGTGGGGCGCTGGACTGGAAGATATTGCGTCCCATATCCACCCCGGACGCCCCCTGGTCGATCGCCCGCCAGCACATCTCCAGCGCCTCATGCTCCGGCAGCTTTTTGCCCCCGGCGATGACGATCGGTACCGGGCAGCTGGCGGTCACTTTCTCAAAACCGTCCTCAACAAAATAAGTCTTCACAAACTGCGCCCCCATTTCGGCGGCAATCCGGCTGGCCAGCGAGAAGTAGCGGGCGTCGCGGGCCATCTCTTTGCCGACGCCAGTGACCGCCAGTACCGGCATACCGTAGCGGTTGCCGGCGTCCACCAGTTTGATGATGTTATTGATCGACTGATGTTCGTATTCGCTGCCGATATAGACCTGCGCCGCCACCGCGCAAACGTTGAGACGCAGGGCGTCCTCCATCGCCACCGCCACGCATTCGTTGGAGAGTTCACTCAAAATCGAGTTACCGCCGGAGGCGCGCAGCACCACCGGTTTATTGGTCGCCGCCGGTACCTGACTGCGCAATACGCCGCGGGTACACATCAGCACGTCGGTCTCCTCGAACAGCGGCGCAATCGACAGGTCGATACGCTCCAGCCCGGTGGTTGGCCCCTGGAAGTAACCGTGGTCGAAGGCCAGCATGACCGTGCGGTTGCTGTGCGGATTAAAAATGCGCGCCAGCCGCGACTGCATGCCCCAGTCCAGCGAGCCGCAGCCTTTCAGGGTGTACAGCGTGTTCTGCTGCGGGCGGTCGAGGCCGAAGTCCTTGCCCTCTTTGATATCATCTAAATCAGCCATCTCATCCTCCGTCAGAAGTCGTAGTTATTGATGTTCTCTTTGCTGAACACCACGCGCTCCGGCAGCAACACGATACCGTTGCCCTTCGCCTCATACTGGTAGCCCTGCACGCTGTTCGGTTCGACCTTCAGCGAGCCGATATCTTTCACCTCAACGCTATCCCCGACGTTAAGATCGCCCTTTTTCAGTAATCGATCGGCGACGTTAACCGCAATTTTGCCCTGCTGAACCACATCCCACAGGCCAAAGGCTTTCACCGTGCCGCGCTCCACGTAGGGGCGCATCACATTGGGGGTACTAAAGCCGACGATCGCCACGCCCTGACGCTTGAGGTTCTCCGCCGCCTGCGCCGCCGCCGGCAGGGCATTGGCATCCGGCGCGATAATGGCGTCGAGATCCGGATACGCTTTTAAGATCCCCTCGGCAGTTTGCAGCGATTTGGTGGCATCGTTATAGCCAAACTGGGTGGTGACGATTTGCCACTGCGGATGTTCTTTTTCGATTTTGGCTTTGGCTTCCTTCACCCACTGGTTCTGGTCGGTCACCGTCGGGCTGGAGTAGAAAAACGCCACTTTGGCAGCGGGCTTCGTCACCTGCTTTTGCGCCATCTCCACCAGCAGGCCGCCGAGCTGCTGCGGCGTGCCCTGATTGATATAGATGCTGCGGCACTCCGGCTTGGTATCGGAATCCCAGGTCAGGACTTTCACCCCGCGCTGCATCGCCCGCTTCAGCGCCGGACACAGGCCGTCCGGTGAGACGGCTGAGACGATAATCGCGTTGTAGCCCTGGTTGACGAAGTTGTTGATAAGCTGCACCTGGCCGGAGACGCTGGGCTCGGTTGGGCCGTCATAGGTGACATCCACGCCCAGCGCTTTTCCCGCCTCTTTCGCGCCGTTGCCGCCGCTGGTAAAGAAGCCGACGCCGACCAGCTTAGGAATAAAGGCGATGCGGTCCGCCGCTTGCGCGGTTGCCACGCTCATCGCCAGCGCCAGCGCGCTGACCTGCAGGATACGTTTTGTTTTCATTGTTGTGCTCCGATTGTTTTACGCGAGAAAAGACGCCGCCAGGTCGCGCGCACCCATTCACGGTGCAGGCTCAGCGAACGCCCCATCACCACCACAACCAACAGCGCCCCTGACAGCGCGCTCGACACCTGGTTGGGGATGCCGACCATCTGTAAACCCTGTTGCAGATACCCCACCAGCAATGCCGCCAGCGCGGTACCCAGTATCGATCCCGAGCCGCCGTAAATATTGGCCCCACCGAGCACCGCCGCGGTCAGCGCCGGCATCAGCAGGTCACGGCCTAAATCCGAACGCGCCGAGCCGAAATAGGAGACCATCACCAGCGCCGCGACCGCCGAGGCAATACCGACCAGGCCATACAGCACATACGGGATGCCGTTCACCGACAGCGCCGCATAGCGCGCGGCGCGCGGGTTTTGCCCGAGTAAAAAGAGGTGGCGGCCAAAGCGCCCGCGATGGGCCAGCAGCCAGAAGAGAAAGGTGATACCCGCGAACAGCACCAGCGGCAGCGGCAGCCCGCCCAGGGTTAAATTGGCGAAGGCGGTGAAGCTGTCGGGAAAGCCGCCGATCCCCTCATAACCGGTGGCGCCGGCCATGCCGGAAAGCAGCAGCGCGCCGCCGCCGTACAGATACAGCGTCCCGAGGGTGATCACCAGCGGGCTGATGCCGGTGTAGTGGATCAGCGCGGCGTTGATTAGCCCGCACAGCAGCCCCAGCAGCAACGTCAGCGACACCGCCAGCCACAGCGGCCAGCCCGCCTGGGTCATCACCCCGAGGGCGATGGCGCACAGTCCGATGGTCGAGCCCAGCGAAATATCGATCCCGCCGCTGATAATCACCAGCGTCAGCGGCAGCGCGACGATGCCGATGCAGATAAAGTCGCTGGTGCTAAAGAGCAGCATATTGAGATCCAGCATGCGCGGATTCAGCGCGCCGAACAGCAGGATTTCCACGACTAATAACGCCAGCAGCGCGCTTTCCCAGTTAAGCTTCAGCTTCATTTAAGCCACCTCTTTGCTTTTGCGTTCGGGAAAGCGGGCAACCTGTTTGCCCCCTTTGTTGCCGGGCTGGAAACGACTGTACTTCAGCGCCCGCTGATGGCGGGCCAGCGCCTGGCGCAGGCGTCCATCAAGCACCAGCACCCCGAGCAGCACCAGGCCGGCGATAAAGTCATTCCACCAGGCAGGAAGGCGGAACAGCACCAGCACGGTGTCGATTTGGGTGAGGAAAAAGGCGCCGAGAAACGCGCCGAGCAGCGTACCGGTGCCGCCGAGCAGCGATATTCCGCCCAGCACGCAGGCGGCGATGGCTTTCATCTCCAGGCCGCTGCCGGTCTGATTGGGCACAAAGCCAATCTGCGCGGCGAAGACGATCCCGGCGCAGGCCGCCAGCATACCGTTGAGGGTAAAAGCCAGCATCCGTGTGCGATTGACCGCCACGCCCAGCTGGCGGGCAGCGGCGAGGTTATCGCCAACGGCGTAAAAATCACGACCAAAGGCGGTGCGCGACAGCAGCCAGCCGCCCACCAGCAGCAGCGCCAGCACCAGCCAGCCCAGCGGCGACACGCCGATAAACGCGGGCTCCGAAAGCGATTTCAGGCTGTCGGGCAAGCCTTCGATCCATTTCCCTCCGGTCCACAGCAGCATCACCCCGCGATACAACCCCAGCGTGCCGAGCGTCGCGACGATCGCCGGAATGCGCAGCCCCACCACCAGCAGGCCGTTAAAAGCCCCGGCCAGCGCGCCAATCGCCAGCGCGAAGGCGATCGCCGTCGCCAGCCCGTAACCGTTGTTCAGCGCCACGCCGACGGCGATGGCGCACAGCCCAACGGTCGAACCTACCGACACGTCAATATTGCGGGTCAGCATCACCAGCGTCGCGCCCAATGCCAGCAGGCAGAGGATCTGCGAGCTGGCGAAAATCATCGCCAGCGTCTGTAGGCTGAAATAGGCCGGATTGAGCGCCACCAGCACGGCAAACAGCGCCACGATGGCAAAAAAGGCGCTCAGTTCGCGATTCTTGAATAACGTTTTCATGCCTGCCCTCCGAAGGCCAGGGTCATCATGCGATCGACGGTCACCGCCTGCCGCGCCAGCTCGCCGCTGTGGCGGCCCTGATGCATCACCAGCACCCGGTCGGCCAGACCGACGAACTCCTCCACATCGGAAGAGATCATCAGCACCGCCACATTTTGCGCGGCGACGCTTTTCAGCAGCTGATAGATATCGGCGCGGGCGGAGACATCCACGCCGCGCGTCGGCTCATCGACAATCAGCAGCAACGGATTAGCTTCCAGACAGCGCGCCAGCAGCACCTTCTGCTGGTTGCCGCCGGAGAGAGTGCGTACCGGCTGGTCGCCATCGGCCAGCTTGATCCCCAGCGCCCGGTGATAGCGCTCGACCACCGCCGCCTCCCGTTTCCCCTGCTGCCACCACGACGGCTGATTGAACATCACCGTGTTCCAGCGCACCGGCGCATCGAGAAACAGCCCGGAGACCTGGCGGTCTTCCGGCAGATAGACCAGCCCGCTGGCCAACCTGGCGCGGGTGCTCTCCTGACTAATCTCGCGGTTCTCCAGCCAGATCCTCCCGGCGCGCGGCGGACGCAGGCCGTATAAGGTTTCGGCAAATTCGGTGCGCCCGGATCCCACCAGCCCGGCAAGGCCGACGATCTCCCCGGCGCGGATCTCCAGACTGAGATCGATAAAACCTTCGCCAGTGAGATCCTCCACCCGCAGCACGGGAAAATCCTGCGCCTGGGTACGGCGGTTGCCCGGTAGCGCCAGCCACAGCTTTTGCGTGTCGCTCAGCGCATGGTCGCGGCTGGCCGGCGTCATGGCGCTGATAAGCTGTTGGTCGCCGTAGCCCGCCGTTTCGCCACTGAGCACCACTGCCCCGTCGCGCATCACCGACACATGGCTGGCCAGCTGGCGGATTTCCGGCAGTTTGTGCGAGATAAAGACGATCCCAACGTCCAGCGCCTGTAACGCGCGGATCTGGCTAAACAGTCTCTCGGTTTCACCCGGCGTTAAAGAGGCGGTGGGTTCATCCAGGATCAGGATCCGCGCCTCGCGCATCAGGCCGCGCAGGATCTCGACCATCTGTTGATCGGCCACTTCCAACGTGCTGGCGCTGGCATCGAGGTTGATCTGGCAGTTCAGCTGCTGCAGTTTTTCCTGCAGCCGCGCGGTGGTATCCGCCCGCTTCGGCAGACGAAAGAGAATGTTCTCGCGCACGCTGAGGTTGGGAAACAGCATTGGCTCCTGCGGCACCAGATAGATGCCCAGCTGGTGGGCCAACGCCGGGTTAAGGCGCGCAAACGCGCGTTCGCCGATCGTCAGTTCACCGCTATCCGGGGTTTCGACGCCGGCGATGATCTTCATCAGCGTCGATTTACCCGCGCCGTTGCCCCCCATCAGCGCATGCACCTGGCCCGCGCATAGCGTAAAGTCGATGCCCTTCAGCACGGCAACGCCGGAGAACTGTTTGCGGATCTGGCGAGCTTCAAGCAGTGGCTTCATCGTCGCGCCTCGTTTGAACAAATGATTTTTAAATTTAATAATGTTCAAAAGCGTAGACGGTGAACTATATTTACAACCGTGCGAAGATCACAGTTTGGCGCTTTAGATCGTCCGGAAAAAAGCGGCCAGAGATGAAAGATCCGTTTTGCCAGTCGGCTCACACTTTCCGGCCGCGCAATAGCGAACATATGATCTAAATTTTTATAAGAGTTCAATTTATGAGCGAAAAACGCATTACGGAAGACCATCGCTACGCCGGGCTGGCGTTAGCCGAGGAAGAGCTGGTGGCGCGGGTGGCGTGGTGTTACTACCACGACGGCCTGACGCAAAACGACATCGGCGAGCGTTTGGGGCTGCCGCGGCTGAAGATTTCCCGCCTGCTGGAGAAAGGCCGCCAGTCCGGGGTGATTCGCGTGCAGATCAACTCGCGCTATGAGGGCTGTCTGGCGCTGGAAAGTGAACTCCAGCAGCGCTTTGGCCTCAAGATTGCCCGTGTGCTGCCGGCGCTCAACACCCCGCCGATGAATACCCGGCTGGGGATCGGTGCCGCGCAGTCGCTGATGGGCATTCTGCAACCGGGACAGCTGCTGGCGGTCGGCTTCGGCGAAGCCACCATGAGCTGCCTGCAGCATCTCAGCGGCTTTATCGGCTCACAGCAGGTGCGACTGGTCACTCTCTCCGGCGGCGTCGGCCCCTATATGACCGGCATCGGCCAACTGGATGCCGCCTGCAGCGTCAGTATTATTCCGGCGCCGCTGCGGGTCTCGTCGGCGGAGGTCGCTGAGATCCTGCGCCGCGAATCCAGCGTGCGCGATGTGATGCTGGCGGCGACGGCGGCGGACGCGGCGGTGGTTGGCATTGGCGCTATCGATCAGCGGCGCGACGCGACCATTCTCCGCTCCGGCTATATCAGCGAGGGCGAACAGCTGATGTACGCCCGCAAAGGGGCGGTCGGCGACATTTTAGGTTATTTCCTGCAGGCCGACGGCCGGCCGGTAGAAGGACTGGAGATCCATCGGGAACTGCTCGGCGTGACCCTTGATGAGCTGGCGCAGCTGCCGACCATCGTCGGCGTCGCCGGGGGAGAACAAAAAGCGCAGGCGATTCATGCCGCTCTGATTGGCAAGCGCATTAATGGCCTGGTAACGGAAGAGACAACAGCACGCGCGGTGCTCGCACTGGCCTCCTGACGGCCCGGCGCCGCGCGACAACAGTGAGGCGCATGTCATGAGTTACCTGTTAGCGTTAGATGCCGGGACCGGCAGCATACGGGCGGTCATTTTCGATCTTAATGGCCGCCAGCTGGCGGTGGGCCAGGCCGAATGGAAACACCTGAGCGTCGATAACGTCCCCGGCTCGATGGAGTTCGACCTTACCACCAACTGGCAGCTGGCCTGCCAGTGCATTCGCCAGGCGCTCGACGCCGCCCGGCTCTCTGCCGCCGATATTCAGTCCGTCGCCTGCTGTTCGATGCGCGAAGGGATCGTCCTCTATGACCGCAACGGCGAGGCCATCTGGGCCTGCGCCAACGTTGATGCCCGCGCCAGCCGCGAAGTGGCGGAGCTTAAGGAGATCCACGACTATCGTTTTGAATCCGAGGTGTACGAGGTCTCCGGGCAAACGCTGGCGCTCAGCGCCATGCCACGCCTGCTGTGGCTGGCGCACCATCGTCCCGATATCTACCGCAAGGCGGCGACTATCACCATGATCAGCGACTGGCTGGCGGCGAAGCTTTCCGGCGAGCTGGCGGTCGACCCGTCAAACGCAGGCACCACCGGCATGCTCGATCTGTTCAGCCGCGACTGGCGTCCGGCGCTGCTGGATATGGCCGGGCTGCGCGCCGATATGCTCTCGCCGGTGAAAGAGACCGGCACGCTGCTGGGCGCCGTCACCGAAGCGGCAGCCCAGCAGAGCGGCCTGCGCGCCGGGACGCCGGTGGTGATGGGCGGCGGCGACGTGCAGCTCGGCTGCCTCGGGCTCGGGGTGGTACGCGCCGGGCAAAGCGCGGTACTCGGCGGCACTTTCTGGCAGCAGGTAGTCAATCTGCCGCAGGTGCGCACCGACCCGCAGATGAATATCCGCGTCAATCCTCACGTGATCCCCGGCATGGCGCAGGCGGAATCGATCAGTTTCTTTACCGGACTGACCATGCGCTGGTTCCGCGACGCCTTCTGCGCTGAAGAAAAGCTGATTGCCGAGCGTCTCGGCGTCGATGCCTATTCGCTGCTGGAGGAGATGGCCAGCCGCGTACCCGCCGGTTCCCACGGCGTGATGCCTATTTTTTCCGACGCCATGCACTTTAAGCAGTGGTACCACGCTGCGCCATCGTTTATTAACCTCTCCATCGATCCGGAGAAGTGCAATAAAGCCACCCTGTTCCGGGCCCTGGAGGAGAACGCGGCGATTGTCTCCGCCTGCAACCTGGCGCAGATTTCGCAGTTTTCCGGGGTGACTTTCGACAGCCTGGTGTTTGCCGGCGGCGGCTCTAAAGGCGCGCTGTGGAGCCAGATCCTCAGCGACGTCACCGGCCTGCCGGTGCGGGTACCGGTGGTCCGCGAAGCCACTGCCCTCGGCTGCGCCATTGCCGCCGGCGCTGGCGCCGGGCTGTACGGCGATATGGCCAGCGCTGGAGAAAAGTTAGTGAGCTGGCACCGCGAATTCAGCCCTAATCCGCAACATCGCGAGCTTTATCAGGAGATGATGAGTAAATGGCAGTCGGTGTATGCCGATCAGCTTGGTCTTGTCGATAGCGGGCTGACAACATCGATGTGGCAGGCGCCGGGTCTGGAACGCCGCCAGCGCGTTGCGTCTTCCCCCTCACCCTAACCCGGTGGGAGAGGGAACCGTCCGGCGCTGGCCTGAATATCGGTGCCTGTCTTCGCCCTCACCCTAACCCTCTCCCGGCGGGAGAGGGAACCGTCCGGCGCTGGCCTGGATATCGGTGCCCATCTTCGCCCTCACCCTAACCCTCTCCCGGCGGGAGAAGGAACCGTCTGGCGCTGACCTGAATACCAGTGCTGGTCCGCCTTTCTCCTTCTCCCTTTGGGAGAGGGCCGGGGTGAGGGGCAACGCTTCGCCGTTCTTTGAATCCCATCACAATCACCGCACTCCCCTTTTCCCTTTTTCTCCACGACGGCTAAATTAGTAACTCATCCGACCACATAACAATAATTTTACATTGGAAGCCATTATGAGCCGCTATCCGTCGCTTTTCGCCCCGCTTGAGCTGGGCTTCACCACCCTTAAAAACCGCGTGTTGATGGGCTCCATGCATACCGGTCTGGAAGAACTGCCCGACGGCGCGCAGCGGTTAGCGGCCTTTTACGCCGAGCGCGCGCGTCACGGCGTGGCGCTGATCGTCACCGGCGGCATCGCTCCCGCCCCGTCCGGGGTGACCATGGCCGGCGGCGCGGTGCTCAACGATGCCAGCCATCTGGCGCATCATCGCCAGATCACCGACGCGGTACATCAGGAAGGCGGTAAAATCGCCCTGCAGATCCTGCACACCGGGCGCTACAGCTACCAGCCCGCGCTGGTCGCCCCTTCGCCTCTGCAGGCGCCGATAAACCGGTTCACCCCTCATGAGCTGAGCCACGACGAGATCCTCACGCTGATCGATGATTTTGCCCACTGCGCCCAGCTGGCGCGGGAAGCGGGCTATGACGGCGTCGAGGTGATGGGCTCTGAGGGCTATCTGATTAACGAATTCCTCGCCGCGCGCACTAACCAGCGCAGCGATCAATGGGGCGGCGATTACGCGCGCCGTATGCGATTCGCCGTTGAAGTGGTCAAGGCCGTGCGCCAGCGCGCCGGTCACGATTTCATTATCATCTACCGCCTATCGATGCTCGATCTGGTCAACGACGGCAGCACGCTGGCGGAAGTCACTGAACTGGCCAAAGCGATTGAAGCGGCGGGAGCGACCATCATCAACACCGGGATCGGCTGGCACGAAGCGCGCATTCCAACCATCGCCACGCCGGTACCGCGCGGCGCCTTTAGCTGGGTCACCCGCAAGCTGAAAGGCGCGGTGTCGATCCCGCTGATCACCACCAACCGCATCAACGATCCGCAGGTCGCGGAGGATATTCTCGCCCGCGGCGATGCCGATATGGTATCGATGGCCCGCCCGTTCCTCGCCGACGCCGAATTTATGTCAAAAGCGCAGAACGATCGTGCCGATCAGATCAACACCTGCATCGGCTGCAACCAGGCGTGTCTCGATCGGATCTTCGTCGGCAAAGTCACCTCCTGTCTGGTCAACCCGCGCGCCTGTCATGAAACCCTGATGCCGGTCCTGCCTGCCAACGCGCCTAAACGGCTGGCGGTGGTCGGCGCCGGGCCGGCCGGTCTGGCCTTTGCCGTTAACGCCGCCGCCCGTGGCCATCAGGTCACGTTGTTCGATGCGCTGCTGGAGATCGGCGGCCAGTTTAATATCGCCAAACAGATCCCTGGCAAAGAGGAGTTCCACGAGACGCTGCGTTACTACCGCACCATGCTCGATCTTAACGGCGTCGATCTGCGCCTGAACACCCGCGTTACGGCAGACGATCTGCTGGCTTTCGATGAGACGATCCTCGCCACCGGTATCGCCCCGCGCCTGCCGGCGATCGCCGGGATCGATCATCCCAAGGTGCTCAGCTACCTGGATGTCTTGCGCGACAAAGCGCCGGTTGGCGCGAAGGTGGCGATCATCGGCTGCGGCGGCATCGGCTTCGACACCGCGATGTACCTAAGCCAGTCGGGCGTGGCCACCAGCCAGGATATCGGCGAGTTCTGTCGCGAATGGGGTATCGATACCAGCCTGCAAACGGCGGGAGGGCTGCGTCCTGAAGGCCCGCAGCTGAGTCAAAGCCCGCGACAGATTGTGATGCTGCAGCGCAAAGCGAGCAAACCGGGCGAAGGGCTCGGCAAAACCACCGGCTGGATCCATCGCGCGACGCTGCTGGCGCGCGGCGTGAAAATGATCCCGGCGGTCAGCTATGAGAAGATCGATGATGAGGGGTTACATATGACTATCGGCGGCGAACGCCAGCTGCTGGCGGTGGATCATGTGATTGTCTGCGCCGGTCAGGAGCCGCGCCGCGAGCTGGCGGAACCGCTGCGCGCGGCAGGGAAAACGGTGCATTTGATCGGCGGCTGCGACGTGGCGGCGGAGCTGGATGCGCGCCGGGCGATTGCCCAGGGCACGAAGCTGGCGCTGACGATTTAGCCGTGTCCCGGGGGCGGCGCGATGCGCCTTCCCCGGGCTACCACGATAATCCCGCACGCTAGCCCGGCGAAGGCGTCAGCCGGTAGCCCGGCTAAGGCGACAGCCGCAAGCCGGGTAAACTGCGACAAGCATCAGCGCTGCTTACGCACCTTGGTCGCTTTCAAAATGACGAACTTATTGTTCGTCGCAATCGTCGTGCAATTACCAAACGCGCGCTTCAGCTTACGGAAGTAATCGAGGTGGCGGTTGCCGACGACGTACAGCTCGCCGCCGTATTTCAGGCTGCGGCGGGCGTCGTTAAACATCTGCCAGGCAATATGGTCGGTAATGGCGTGCTGCTGATGGAACGGCGGATTGCACAGGATCGCCGTAAAGCGGTCCGGCTCAATGCCGGAGAGCGAGTTGTTGACCATAAATTCACAGCGGTCGATATCGTCCGGCAGGTTGTGCTCGACGTTCAACCGGCTGGAAGCCACCGCCATGTGCGACTCATCGGTGAACATGACCCGCGCGTTCGGGTTCTGCGCCAGCGCCTGCAGGCCAATCACCCCGTTGCCGCAGCCGAGATCGGCGATCTCGCCTTCTAAATTAGACGGTAAATGCTGCAGGAAGAAGCGCGCGCCGATATCCAGACCGCTGCGGGCAAAGACGTTGGCATGGTTGTGGATGGTCCACGGCGTGCCGTCCAGCTTCCAGCTGTAGGTTTGCGGCGCATCGGCCAGCTCAGGGGCGGTGAAAACGCAGTGGATCAGACGCGCTTTTTTCCATGCCAGCGAGGTGGTGGTGGTACCGAGAATTTTTTCAAACAGCGCCAGCGTCGAGTTATGGACATCGCGGGCTTTCGCCGCGGCGATAATACGGGTTTCCGGCGTCACCACTTGGCGCAGGGCGCGCAGCTGCTGTTCCAGCAGCGCCAGCTGCTTTGGCACCTTAATCAGCACCAGCGCCGGCGCGGCCGGCAGCGGGCTCAGGCTATCCTGAAAGCGCACGCTCTCTTCATCAATGCCGTTCATCCGCAGGTTGTGGCGGGCCGCCAGCTCGGAAATAAAGGAATCGTTGATGCTGACGGGGTTGCGCTCCGCCAGCGCGCAGGCGAGCGCGCCGAAGCCGTCGTTGAAGATGAGCGTCAGGCCGTCGACGTCATTCACCTGTTGCAGCAGATATTCATCCGCCGCTTCCCACGCCTGAAGCGCTTCTTCTTCAGCGTTAGGTGGGAACCGCTCTAATGTGAATAACTCACCGTTTAACTCTGCCTGGCTCATCGCCTCTCCGCCTCCGGAATAGTAAAACCCGCGAGTTTATACGCAAATCCTGTCCAGTTGAAGAGAGATCGCTGATCATCGCCGCTCAGCGTAGATCGCCCTCGCCATCGGCTTGCAGCAGCGTTATCGACGCGCGGGCACCGGGCATCAGCTGCTGCAGATAGCCTACCAGCCGCTCTCCCGCCTCTTGCAGGGCCGACAACGGCATCGCCGGCAGGCTTTCGAGAATAAACCACATCGTCTGCGCGCCGCTGTCCAGCCGGGTACGTACGCCCTGTCGCCAGTTCCAGCGTCGGCAGGTTACGCCTATATCATCCCGCCAGATGACTTCGCCCGGCTCCGGATATTCCACCACCGGCTCCGCCGATTTTAGCGTATCGAATGGCTCATCGCCGCGGGCAATGGCCAGCCGCGGTTCGCCACGGTAGGCGGCCAGATTTTCCCCACCGACCGGGACGGCATAGCGAATGCTGATCGCGTTGTAGATATCCACTACCGGATCGATGGCCGGCAGGCTCCCCTCTTTCAGCACCCGCTTGCGCAGCGCCTGCGCCGAACAGGGGGTACGTTTCGCCTTCGCGCCGAAGGCGCTGAAGGCTTCATCCCATGCCGCCAGGTGCGCTTGCGCCCAGGGCACATCATCCTGCTGCACCGCCTGGCAGGCCTCGGCCAGCGCCTGCTCCGCGATGGCGGGGTTGGCCACCGGCGCACTCTCCACCACAATACTTAATGCCCGAAAGCCCGGCGCCAGGCGGCTGACCGCAGATTCGATTGACGGCGTTACGCTACGCATTCGATAATCCTGTAATGACCAATTTGTTTCATCATAGTGACCAATGAACGTAAAAGTCAATATAACGACCGATTCAGGATCTGATGTCGACCAGGTAAGTCGCGCCGTCGCCACGCGGCTGAAGGCCTACCGTAAAGCGAAAAAAATGTCGCTGGACGAGCTATCGCGCCGAGCCAGCATCAGCAAAGGTATGCTGGTCGAGATGGAAAAAGAGGCCGCCAACCCCAGCATTGCGATCCTCTGCAAACTCGCCGCCGCGCTGGGCGTTTCGGTGGCGGATATTGTCAATGTGGCAAGCGAACCCGCGTTGCATATTATTCCCGCCGAGCAGATCCCCACCCTCTGGCAAGGCCCGCTGGGAGGCAGCGCCAGGCTTCTCGCCGGCACCGCCGGGCCGAAAATGATTGAGCTGTGGCGCTGGGAGATGCAGCCCGGCGAAGCCTTTACCTCGCCCGGCCACCCGGCGACGACCTTCGAGCTGCTGCACGTGGAAGCCGGCGCGCTGACGCTGACGCTTGGCGAGACCTGCCGCACGGTGGCGATCGGAGAATCCGCGGTGGCCCGCACCGAAATAGAGCACGGTTACCGCAATGAGGGTACTGCGCCGCTGGTCTTTACCATGACCGTGGCTGAACTGCCCTCCTGACAGACGTAATGATAAGACGATGACAAAACTCATTTATTTACAGGGCTATCCTGAATCGCTGCTGGCGCAGGTGACCACGTTAATCGAGCAAGACCGCCTCGGCGAGGTGCTGCAAAAGCGCTATCCGCAAGGGCACGACGTTAACAGCGATAAAGCGCTTTATCAGTACACCCAGGACTTGAAAAACCGCTTTCTGCGCGGCGCGGCGCCGATCAACAAAGTGATGTATGACAGTAAGATCCACGTGCTGAACAATGCGCTCGGCCTGCATACCGCCATTTCCCGCGTTCAGGGCGGCAAGCTGAAAGCCAAAGCGGAAATCCGCGTGGCGACGGTATTTCGCGACGCGCCGGAGGCCTTTCTGCGCATGATCGTGGTTCATGAGCTGGCGCATCTGAAAGAGAAGGATCACAACAAGGCTTTCTATCAGCTGTGCTGCCATATGGAGCCGCAATACCACCAGCTGGAGTTCGACACCCGCCTGTGGCTGACGCACCTTTCGTTGAAGCGTTCTGCGTAGTCACGCACTGGTTTTGTCATGGGGGCATGATAGAGTGGCGACAGGTTCCCTTTAATGGAGTTCGTCACCGTTTATGATACGTTTCGCAGTTGTTGGCACAAACTGGATCACTAAGCAGTTTGTCGATGCCGCCCATGAAACCGGCAAATATAAACTTACCGCCATCTACTCCCGCAGCCTCGAACAGGCGCAAGCCTTCGCCAATGACTATCCGGTCGAGCATCTGTTTACCTCGCTGGAGGCGCTGGCGCAAAGCGACGCCATTGATGCGGTGTATATCGCCAGCCCGAACTCCCTGCACTTCCCGCAGACGCGGCTGTTCCTGAGCCACAAGAAGCACGTCATTTGCGAAAAACCGCTGGCGTCGAATCTACAGGAGGTCGAGGCGGCCATCGCGGTGGCGAAAGCCAACCACGTGGTGCTGTTTGAAGCCTTCAAAACCGCCAGCCTGCCCAACTTTCTGCTGCTGAAGGAAACCCTCGGCAAAGTGGGTAAACTGCGTAAAGCCTTCATTAACTACTGCCAGTACTCTTCGCGCTACCAGCGCTACCTCGACGGCGAAAACCCCAACACCTTTAATCCGGCGTTCTCCAACGGTTCGATTATGGATATCGGCTTCTATTGCCTGGCGTCCGCTGTGGCGCTGTGGGGCGAACCGCGGGCCGTTCATGCCACCGCCTGCCTGCTGGACAGCGGCGTGGACGCCCAGGGCACCGTGGTGCTGAGCTATGACGACTTCGACGTGACGCTGCATCACTCCAAGGTGAGCGACTCGGCGATCCCCAGCGAAATTCAGGGGGAAGAAGGGGTACTGGTGATCGAAAAAATCTCCGAGTGCCAGAAGCTGGCGTTTGTGCCGCGCGGCGGCAAAGCCCAGGACCTGACGCAGCCGCAGCATATCAATACTATGCTGTATGAGGCGGAGACCTTCGCGCGGCTGGTGGAAACAGAGGATGTCGACCATCCGGGCCTGGCTGTGAGCCGTATCACGGCGAAACTGTCGAGCGAAATTCGTCGCCAGACCGGGGTGATCTTCCCGGCCGATACGCAGCCGCTGGCGTAAAAGAGTGTAAAGGCCCGTCTGGCCGCCATTGACGAAAACCGCCTCGTGACATATTTTGTTACGAGCAAAGGGGAGTAACTTCCTTGCCGGCCGATCGTCATTACGATGCGTGTAATACCGCATCCGGTCGCCGGGCAATCACCAAAGCCCATCGCGATGAACTTTGGTTGTTGTAAGTGAGACCTTGCCGGAAGGCGAGGTCTATGCATAAAAGCGCAGCGGCTGCCGTCTTCCGACGTCAGCCGTTTTTGTTTTTATGTAAGGAATATCAAATGAATACTGTCGGCACGCCGTTGCTATGGGGTGGATTCGCTGTCGTCGTCGCGATCATGTTGGCGATCGACCTGCTGCTTCAGGGACGACGCGGTTCGCATAGCATGACCATGAAGCAGGCCGCTGGCTGGTCTATCCTCTGGGTCACACTTTCTCTGTTGTTCAACGCCGCGTTCTGGTGGTATCTGGTGCAAACCCAGGGCCGCGCCGTCGCCGATCCGCAGGCCCTGGCCTTCCTCACCGGTTATCTGATTGAAAAAGCGCTGGCGGTCGATAACGTCTTCGTCTGGCTGATGCTGTTCAGCTACTTCGCCGTGCCGCCTGCTCTGCAGCGCCGGGTGCTGGTGTATGGCGTCCTCGGGGCGATTGTTCTGCGCACCATTATGATCTTCGCCGGCAGCTGGCTTATCTCCCAGTTCGACTGGCTGTTGTACGTCTTCGGCGCCTTCCTGCTGTTTACCGGCGTGAAGATGGCGCTGGCGAAAGAGGATGATTCCGGCATCGGCGACAAACCGCTGGTGCGCTGGATCCGCAGCCATCTGCGAATGACCGATAAAATCGAGAGCGAGCGCTTCTTCACCCGTAAAAACGGGGTGCTGTTCGCCACGCCGCTGCTGCTGGTGTTGATTCTGGTCGAGCTGAGCGATGTGATATTCGCCGTCGACAGTATCCCGGCGATCTTCGCGGTCACCACCGACCCGTTTATCGTGCTGACCTCGAACCTGTTTGCCATTCTCGGCCTGCGCGCCATGTACTTCCTGCTGGCGGGGGTCGCTGAGCGCTTCTCGATGCTCAAATATGGCCTGTCGGTGATCCTGGTGTTTATTGGCGTGAAGATGCTGATCGTCGACTTCTACCATATTCCGGTCGCCATCTCGCTGGGGGTCGTGGGCGGCATCCTGACCGTCACGCTGTTGATTAACGCCTGGGTCAACAAGCAGCACGACAAGCAGCGCAAACTGCCTGAATAACCTGCCTGGCGCGCCGTCGGCTCCCGCTGGCGGCGCGGTAATCGGCTATAGCAGACCTTCTCATAACGAGAATGCCTGCTCATGTCACAATTATGTTACTGCGTGGTTAAAAAATAAGATCCAGATTAAAATCACAGTATTTTACGCTTCCCGCCAGGCTTTCTTTCCGTATACTCGGCTATGCAAACATCTATTTACATCCTGACATAAACGTAACAAATAATACGTGGCTGGGATGGCTTGCTACATCACTGGAAGGAATGAATTATGACAACACGCACTCCCCCATCAGGGTGGCTCTCCCGCCTGGCGCAAGGCAGCCTGGTGAAACAAATTTTAATCGGCCTGGTGCTTGGCGTGCTGCTGGCGCTGGTCTCTAAGCCAGCGGCTATCGCCGTCGGCCTGCTGGGGACCCTGTTCGTCGGCGCGTTAAAGGCGGTAGCGCCGGTGCTGGTATTGATGCTCGTCATGGCCTCGATCGCCAACCATCAGCACGGACAAAAAACCAGTATTCGCCCTATTCTGTTTCTCTATCTGCTGGGCACCTTTAGCGCGGCGCTGACTGCGGTGTTGTTCAGTTTTCTCTTTCCGTCGACTCTGCACTTAACCACCGCCGCCGACAGCATCACGCCGCCGTCGGGGATTGTTGAGGTGCTGCGTAGTCTGCTGATGAGCATGGTGTCCAACCCGGTCGACGCCCTGCTGAACGCCAACTATATCGGTATTCTGGTGTGGGCGGTGGGGCTTGGCTTCGCCCTGCGCCATGGTAACGACACCACGAAAAACCTGATCAACGATATCTCCCACGCGGTGACCTTTATCGTTAAAGTGGTGATCCGCTTTGCGCCGCTGGGGATCTTCGGCCTGGTCTCTTCCACCCTGGCGACCACCGGTTTTGAAACGCTGTGGGGCTACGCCCGGCTGCTGCTGGTACTGGTGGGCTGTATGCTGCTGGTGGCGCTGGTGATTAACCCGCTGCTGGTGTTCTGGAAGATTCGCCGTAACCCCTATCCGCTGGTGCTGACTTGCCTGCGCGAAAGCGGCGTCTACGCGTTTTTCACCCGCAGCTCCGCCGCCAATATTCCGGTGAATATGGCGCTATGCGAGAAGCTGAACCTGGATCGCGATACCTATTCGGTCTCCATTCCGCTGGGGGCGACCATCAATATGGCGGGCGCGGCAATCACGATTACCGTGCTGACGCTGGCGGCGGTCCATACGCTGAACATTCCGGTGGATCTGCCGACGGCGCTGTTGCTGAGCGTGGTCGCTTCGCTGTGCGCCTGCGGCGCCTCCGGCGTGGCGGGCGGTTCGCTGCTGCTGATCCCGCTGGCCTGTA
Source organism: Klebsiella sp. 1SOBk10mer (assembly GCF_046602535.1). Taxonomy (NCBI): domain Bacteria; kingdom Pseudomonadati; phylum Pseudomonadota; class Gammaproteobacteria; order Enterobacterales; family Enterobacteriaceae; genus Klebsiella; species Klebsiella sp. 1SOBk10mer. Next base: position 138,970 of record NZ_JBKIUP010000006.1, on the reverse strand, counting down.
ATATGTTTGGTATTCCGAACGATGTGGCGATGCAGGTGGTTGCCGTCGGCTTTATCATCGGCGTGCTGCAGGATTCCTGCGAAACCGCGCTGAACTCCTCCACCGACGCCCTGTTTACCGCCGCCGCCTGCATGGCGGAAGACGACCAGCTGGCGAAAAACGCCCTGCGCAGTTAATGCCTTTCCCCTCCGCTACCGCGCGGAGGGGCTCTCTTCCTGCACCGCGTTTTCAACCCTGAACGGATCGATACCCCGCTTTTGCATCCGGCGGAAGCGAATGATATTCAGGCCGTTGACGATCAGGAAGCTGCCTTCAATCAGCGTCCCGCCAATCGAACCCAGCCACAGGTTATGCGTCACCCAGCAGGCGGTGGAGCACCACATCACGCAGCGGACGGTCAGCCCTTTACAGCGAAACAGCGCCCAGGTGCTGGCGACAGTGCCAATAATCGGCAGCAGCTCCATAGCATGCTGCAGCTTGCCAAGGCCGAGGATCAACGTCAGCAGGATAAAGACTGTCATCACCCACAGGCTGCGGGTGCGCAGGGAAATGACCGTGCGGAGCGCATTAAGCCCGGCGCTCATCCCGGCAGGCGCGGCGCCCATCAGGAAAAAATGGACGCCGATAACGGCGCTATAGACCGCCAGCTGAAGCCTGAAGCGACGTTCGTCGCGGTTGATAAAGGTGGTAATGCCGATAAGAAAGGCGATAACGCCGACGCCCTGAGCCAGCCAATACGCGGTCATGAAAGCTCCCTGAGAGAAAAAACAAACGGCGCTTCACAGGCTGAAACGCCGCTGCTGCTTACCCGATGACGCTGCGCTATCAGGCCAATGCGCGATCAACGCCGCCCGGGCGCCAATATGAATGCGCCTTTACAGGGTAACACCGCTTTTAAAGATGGCCAGCTCGCGGAAGTCATTCTGCTCATTACAGGTCGGTTTGCCGTTGGCGAAAGCCACAATGGTATCCACGAACTCCTCCAGCAGCTGTGGCATCGCTTTGCCGTGGATCAGCTGTCCGGCATCGAAGTCGATCCAGTGCTTTTTCTTTGCCGCCAGCTCGCTGTTGGTGGCGATCTTCACCGTCGGCACAAAGCCGCCGTACGGCGTGCCGCGGCCGGTGCTGAACAGCACCATATGGCAGCCGGCGCCGGCCAGCGCGCTGGTGGCGACGGCATCATTGCCTGGCGCGCTCAGCAAGTTCAGACCATGAACCTTCAGACGTTCGCCGTAGCGCAGGACATCCACGACCTGGCTGGAGCCCGCTTTCTGGGTACAGCCCAGCGACTTATCCTCGAGGGTGGTGATCCCCCCGGCCTTGTTGCCCGGCGAGGGGTTTTCGTAAATAGGCTGGTCGTGCGCGATAAAGTACTGCTTAAAGTCATTGACCATAGTCACCAGCTTGTCGAAGGTCGCTTCGTCGCGGCAGTGGCTCATCAGCAGCTGTTCAGCGCCGAACATCTCCGGCACTTCGGTCAGCACGGTGGTGCCGCCGTTGGCGATCACGTAGTCTGAGAAGCGCCCCAGCATCGGGTTGGCGGTAATGCCGGACAGGCCGTCAGACCCGCCGCACTCGAGGCCAAACTTCAGCTCGCTCAGCTTACCCGGCTGACGTTTATCCTGACGCATCACGTCATACAGCTGGTGGAGATGCGCCACTCCCGCCTCCACTTCATCGTCCTGATGCTGACAAACCATAAAGTGCACGCGCTGCGGATCATACTCGCCCAGCGTTTCGCGAAAGGCCTCCACCTGGTTGTTTTCACAGCCAAGGCCCACCACCAGCACCGCCCCGGCGTTCGGATGGCGAACCATATTCTGCAGCATGGTGCGGGTATTGAGGTGATCGTCCCCGAGCTGCGAGCAGCCATAGGTATGGCTGAAGAGATGCACCCCATCGATGTCCTCCGCGCCGTTTGCCTCTTTCAGAAAACGGTTCTGCATCTGGCGGGCCATGGCGTTGACGCAGCCGACGGTCGGTAGGATCCACAGCTCATTGCGCACGCCGACGTCGCCATTGGCGCGACGATAAATCTGCACTTCGCGATCCGCTGGCTGCGGCGGTTGGGCAACCTGCTCCGGTTGATAGCGATACGCGTCAAGGTCGCTGAGATTGGTGCGCGTATTGTGCGCATGGACATGCTCGCCCGGCGCGATATCCGCCAGCGCATGGCCAATCGGCAGCCCATACTTAACGACGTTTTCCCCTTTCGCGATAGCGCGCAGTGCAAACTTGTGTCCGCGAACGATATCCTGACCGAGGGTGACCGGGTCATTGTCGATCGTCACCACGCTACCGGCCGTCATATCCGCCAGCGCGACCGCGACGTTATCCTGCGAATGGATTTTGATGTATTGCATATCAACCGACCTCTGGTCTTAGTTCAGTTCAATGGCGAAATAGTCACGCGCATTGTTAAAGCAAATGTTTTTCACCATCTCGCCCAGCAGCGCGATATCCGCAGGCGCTTCGCCGGCGGTCACCCAACGGCCGATCATCTGGCACAGAATGCGGCGGAAGTATTCGTGGCGCGTGTAGGAGAGGAAGCTGCGGCTGTCGGTCAGCATCCCGACAAAGCGGCTCAGCAGGCCGAGCTGCGCCAGCTGGGTCATCTGCCGCTCCATGCCGTCTTTCTGATCGTTGAACCACCAGCCGGAGCCGAACTGCATCTTGCCCGGCATCCCTTCGCCCTGGAAGTTACCGATCATGGTGCCCAGCACTTCGTTATCGCGTGGGTTCAGGCAGTAGAGAATGGTTTTCGGCAGCAGGTTCTCTTCGTTCTGCTTGCTCAGCAGCTTAGACAGCTCTTCAGCCATCGGGCGATCGTTGATCGAGTCGAAGCCCACGTCCGGGCCTAACAATTTGAACTGACGCAGGTTGTTATTGCGCAGCGCGCCGATGTGGTACTGCTGCACCCAGCCGCGACGAGCATACTCTGCGCCGAGGAACACCAGCACCGCGGTTTTGAACTGCGCCACTTCGCGTTCGCTAAGGGTTTCACCAGCCAGGCGACGCGCCAGAATGGCGTCCAGCTCGGCGTCGGTCGCTTCCGCAAACAGCACTACGTCCAGGGCGTGGTCGGAGACTTTGCAACCGTGAGCGGCAAAATGGTCCAGACGTTTGGTCAGCGCGCTTTGCAGGTCCGCAAAACGGCGAATATCGGTGTCGGACACTTCACCCAGCTTAGCCATATAGTCATTGAAGGTCGCCTGCTCGATGTTGAACGCTTTATCCGGGCGCCAGCTCGGCAACACCTTGATATCAAATGAAGTGTCTTTGGCGACAACCGCATGGTGTTCCAGGGAATCAATCGGATCGTCGGTGGTGCCGACCATCTTCACGTTCATTTGCTTCATGATCCCGCGGGCAGAGAAGGCGTCCTGCGCCAGTAACGCATTGCACTGTTCCCAGATCTCATCGGCGGTGGAAGGTGACAGCAGCTTACCTGTAATACCAAATGGGCGACGCAGCTCTAAATGGGTCCAGTGGTATAACGGGTTGCCAATTGTGTGAGGCACGGTGGCTGCCCAGGCGTCAAATTTCTCGCGATCGGAGGCATCCCCGGTACACAGACGCTCCGGCACGCCGTTAGTGCGCATCGCGCGCCATTTGTAGTGATCGCCTTTCAGCCAGATGTCATACAGATTTTTGAAACGATAATTTTCGGCAACCTGCTGCGGCGGAAGGTGGCAATGGTAGTCGAAAATAGGCTGATCTTTCGCGTAATCGTGGTACAGGCGGCGGGCAAATTCGCTATCGAGTAGAAAATCTTCGGTCATAAACGGTGTCATTCGTATGTCCTCTTCGCTCCGGAACAGGAGCCTTTCAGATGATTGACTACAATGCTGACAAAGTTATCACACCAATTTCCACAGACCGAACTGTTTTTCGTGAGTTAGATCAATAAACGCTGATAAAAAAAACCGCCTGTCCACGGCAAACGTCTCGCCAGGGCGCGCCGTATCTGGCTTTCCTCGCCAGTCATAAAGACCACACTAACTTTCCCACTTTTGTGACAGCACTCAACTTTTAAAGTTGTATGACAAGTTATCTTTCTGCCGTCGCAACATATAAACCGACGGAATGCTTTACCGGTGTTGATGGCATCGGCTTATACGGAATGGATACCGACTTTTTACATAACAACTGATGGTAAGGTTCGGGCCAGAGGGGACCGCCCTCCTGAACCCTCCGTTTCGCTTTCCCGACCGCGTATCGCCGTCAGGAGAGGCCGCACCTGGTGCGGAGAAATTACAGACGATGAGGTTTACATGCGTAAAATTAAAGGGTTACGTTGGTACATGATCGCACTGGTGACGCTGGGCACCGTGCTGGGCTACCTGACCCGTAACACCGTGGCGGCGGCCGCGCCGACGCTGATGGAAGAGTTACACATTTCGACCCAACAGTACTCCTATATCATTGCAGCCTATTCCGCTGCCTATACCGTCATGCAGCCTGTCGCAGGCTATGTCCTTGATATTCTGGGGACTAAAGTCGGCTATGCCTTCTTCGCTATCGCCTGGGCGATATTCTGTGGCTCGACCGCCCTCGCCGGCAGCTGGGGTGGCCTGGCGCTGGCCCGCGGCGCGGTGGGCGCGGCGGAAGCAGCGATGATCCCCGCCGGGCTGAAAGCCAGCTCCGAATGGTTCCCGGCGAAAGAGCGCTCTATCGCGGTGGGCTACTTCAACGTGGGTTCCTCTATCGGCGCCATGATCGCGCCGCCGCTGGTGGTGTGGGCGATTGTCATGCACAGCTGGCAGATGGCGTTCATTATCTCCGGGGTGCTGAGCTTCGCCTGGGCCATCGCCTGGCTGATCTTCTACAAACACCCGCGCGATCAGAAGAAATTATCTGACGAAGAACGCGACTACATCATTGGCGGCCAGGAGTCTCAACACCAGACCAATAACGCGAAGAAAATGTCGCCGTGGCAGATCCTGCGCAACCGTCAGTTCTGGGGTATCGCCCTGCCGCGTTTTCTCGCCGAGCCGGCCTGGGGTACCTTTAACGCCTGGATCCCGCTGTTCATGTTTAAGGTTTACGGCTTTAACCTGAAAGAGATCGCCATGTTCGCCTGGATGCCGATGCTGTTCGCCGACCTCGGCTGCATCGTCGGTGGATACCTGCCGCCGCTGTTCCAGCGCTGGTTCGGCGTCAATCTGATCGTGTCGCGTAAAATGGTGGTCACCATGGGCGCCCTGCTGATGATTGGCCCGGGGATGATCGGCCTGTTCACCAGCCCGTACGTGGCGATTGCCCTGCTGTGCATCGGCGGGTTCGCTCACCAGGCGCTGTCCGGGGCGTTGATTACCCTCTCTTCCGACGTCTTTGGCCGTAACGAAGTCGCTACCGCCAACGGTCTGACCGGGATGGCCGCCTGGCTGGCGAGCACCATGTTCGCCCTGGTCGTCGGCGCGCTGGCAGACACCATCGGCTTCAGCCCGCTGTTTGCCGTACTGGCGGTCTTTGACCTGCTGGGCGCGCTGGTCATCTGGACGGTGCTGAAAAACAAACCGGCTGACGATGACACGCCGCCGCTTAGCAGCCGCAAACCGGCCACCCAGAGTTAGAGACGCTGATGATGAGGTGATCGCCTGCCAAGCCGCCTTCTCAGGCGGCTTTTTCATCCCTGCCAGTGGTGGAAATCGCGTAAAAGTGGTATAACAAATCGAATATTGTCGCCATCTTGCGGGAGCGAATATGGAAATCATTGAACCACGCCGTCTTTATCAGCAGCTTGCCGCTGAGCTGAAGACGCGCATCGAACAAGGTGTCTACCTTGTAGGGGATAAGCTGCCCGCCGAGCGCTTTATCGCCGATGAAAAAAACGTTAGCCGCACCGTGGTTCGTGAAGCCATTATCATGCTGGAAGTGGAAGGGTATGTCGAAGTCCGCAAAGGGTCGGGCATTCACGTCATCTCTAACCATCCGAAATACCAGCAAGTGGCCGATGAAAGCCTTGAGTTCGCCAACTATGGCCCCTTTGAGCTGCTGCAGGCGCGGCAGCTTATTGAAAGCAATATCGCCGAATTCGCGGCCACTCAGGTGACCAAGCAGGACATCATGAAGCTGATGGAGATTCAGGAGAAAGCGCGCAACGAGAAGTGTTTCCGCGACTCCGAGTGGGATCTGCAGTTTCACGTCCAGGTGGCGCTGGCCACGCAGAATAGCGCCCTGGCGGCGATCGTGGAAAAAATGTGGACCCAGCGCGTGCATAACCCGTACTGGAAAAAGCTGCATGAGCATATTGACCTGCGCACCGTCGATAACTGGTGCGACGACCACGATCAGATCCTGAAGGCTCTGCTGCGAAAAGATCCGAACGCCGCCAAACTGGCGATGTGGCAGCATCTGGAAAATACCAAGCAAATGCTGTTTAACGAAACCAGCGACGACTTTGAATTTAATGCCGATCGCTACTTATTTGCCGAAAACCCGGTGGTTCATCTCGATACGGCGGCCAACGGCGCGAAATAAGCCTTTATCCCCCCGGCGCGCGGCCCCTGCGCGCCTGTTCCCCAGGCAGGCTGAGGTAAGCAAAACATATATAGTGTCAGCCTGTGTAAATCCTCTCGCCTCACATCGCCGCAATCAGCAAAATCAACGAGCAACACCTTGCAATTTCTCTGACGGAAAGTCAGGCGATTTGTTACAATTAGATGCATTTTGCCGTTCTGGGAGTAGGTATTGACTTACTTCAGTTTTATACAGGGAAGCGTTCAGAGCGCCGAAGCAGCGACCATAATCTCATAAAAATCTTGTCGCCCTACATGCCACGCGCTCAGACGTGCCGTTAACCGATGTACCAGGAATCGTGAATGGAACTATTAACCCAGTTATTGAATGCCTTGTGGGCTCAGGATTACGAAACGCTCGCGAATCCCTCCATGATTGGCATGCTGTATTTTGTCTTGTTTATGATTTTGTTCCTTGAGAACGGGTTACTGCCTGCCGCGTTTTTGCCGGGGGACAGCCTGCTTGTGCTCGTGGGCGTGCTGATCGCCAAAGGGGCGATGGGCTTTCCGGAAACGTTGCTGCTGCTCACCGCCGCCGCCAGCCTCGGCTGCTGGCTGAGCTATATCCAGGGGCGCTGGCTAGGCAACACACGGATCGTGCAAAACTGGCTGTCGCATCTGCCCTCTCACTATCATCAGCGCGCGCATCACCTGTTTCATAAGCATGGCCTCTCCGCGCTGCTGATCGGCCGCTTCATCGCCTTCGTGCGCACGCTGCTGCCGACCATCGCCGGGCTTTCCGGTCTCAATAACGCCCGCTTTCAGTTCTTTAACTGGATGAGCGGCCTGCTGTGGGTGCTCATCCTGACCTCGCTGGGCTATCTGCTGGGCAAAACCCCGGTATTCCTTAAGTATGAAGATCAGCTGATGTCCTGCCTGATGCTCCTGCCGGTTGCGCTGTTGGTCTTCGGACTGATCGGCTCGCTGGTGGTGCTGTGGAAGAAAAAATACAGAAGCCGGGGCTGATGATGGTCATAAAACGCCCTTCCCTGCGCCAGCTCAGCTGGCTGCTGGGTGGCTCTCTTTTGCTCTGCGCGCTGTTCTGGCTCTGGCTGGCGGTGCAGCAGCAGGAGGCCACGCTGGCGATCCGTCCGGTTGGCCAGGGCGTCAGTATGCCGGATGGTTTCTCCGTCTGGCATCACCTCGACGCTAACGGTATCCGCTTCAAGAGCATTACGCCGCAAAAGGATGGCCTGCTGATTAAGTTTGATTCCACCGCCCAGGGCGCGGCGGCGAAAGAGGTTCTCGGTCGCGCTCTGCCACATGGTTATATTATCGCCTTGCTGGAGGACGATAACTCGCCCACCGCCTGGTTATCCCGCCTGCGCGACGCGCCGCATCGGCTCGGGTAAACGGCCGTCAGACTGCGTTTTCAACGCAGTCTGGTGGTTTCCCGCATTTGTTACTATGCTTAAACCTGCGTGAATCAACGCATTCACGTTTACCAACGGGAACGGGTTTATCCTCCGGGTATACCCTAAGACAATGGAAGGTACTATCCATGAAACACCGCATCGCTCTGCTTCTGGCCCTGTCTTCACTTAGCGCCAGCGCCATAGCCGCCTCTCCCTGCCAGGAAAAAGAGCAGGATATTCAACGAGAGATCAGCTATGCCGAAAAGCATCACAATCAAAGTCGCATTGATGGGCTAAATACCGCGCTACGTCAGGTACGGGAGAACTGCAGCGACAGTAAACTCAAAGCCGATCATCAGCAAAAAATTGCCAAACAGCGGGAAGAGATCGCTGAACGTCAGCGCGATCTGCAGGAAGCCCGGAAGAAAGGCGATGCGGACAAAATCAACAAACGCCAGCATAAACTCAATGAAGCGCAACAGGAGTTGAAAACGCTGGAGTCTCGGGATTACTAATCACCATTAACTTTCGCAATACGGACCACGCTACAGGAGAACGACATGGCTAAAGAGAATGTGACTGACGACCTTCGTGCAGAACTGAAAACGCTGGCGGACACCCTGGAGGAAGTACTGAATTCCTCGGCGGACAAGTCGAAAGAAGAGATGGGTAAACTGCGCAGTAAAGCGGAGAGCGCGCTGAAAGAGAGCCGCGCCCGCCTGGGTGAGACCAGCGAAGCGATTTTGCGTCAAACTCGTGAGACCGCCGCGCGAGCGGATGATTATGTTCGCGAAAATCCGTGGACTGGGGTCGGGATTGGCGCCGCCGTCGGGCTGGTGCTGGGTGTCCTGCTGTCGCGTCGCTGATTATGGCGAATACACAACACACGCAGGGGCCGGGTCAGCGCGTCTTCTCCATTGGCCAGCGTATCGTTACGCTGCTGGTCGAAATGGTGGAAACACGGCTGCGCCTGGTCGTCGTGGAGCTGGAGGAGGAGAAAGCCAACCTCTTCCAGTTGCTGATCATGACCGGACTGACGCTGCTGTTTGCCGCGTTTGGCCTCATGAGTCTGCTGGTGCTGGTTATCTGGGCCGTTGACGCTCAGTACCGCCTGCACGTCATGATCGCCACCACCGTCGTGCTGCTACTCGCCGCCGCGATTGTCGGAATCCTTACCTTACGTAAGGCGCGACGCTCCACGCTGCTGCGCCTCACGCGAAGAGAGCTGGAGAACGACCGTGCCCTTCTGGAGGAAGATAAACCATGAATGGCCGACAGGAGCGTGAACGGCAAAAGGCGCAACTGCTGCGCCAGATCCAGCAGCAACGGCTGGAGCTGAGCGCCTGTCGCCGCCACTGGCTGGATGCGACTGCGCCCTTAGACCGAGGCTGGCATACGCTGCTCAGTTTACGTTCGTGGCTGATGGTAGGCAGCGGTCTGATGGCCGTGTGGTCCGTACGGCACCCGCATTTTTTAATGCGCTGGACCAAACGCGGACTGGGTTTATGGAGTACCTGGCGGCTGGTCCGCGGGATCCTGCGCCAGTCGACAGTCCGCTAGCCGCCCGGAGCGCGGGCGCTTTTCCCGGCGCCCCGCTCTGCCACTTCCCCGCCCGATACGCAACGCCGTTCGTAACAGCTTGCCTCCTGGCCGCCATCCGCGGTCAGCCAGTCCTCTTACCCGCCTGGCCAGGCCTATACCAGGAGCGGTAGTGATCTATCGCGTTCAGGAATCTTTCGCCCCCCTCTTGCCGATTACTCAGAAACTTTGAACTAGATCTACAGTTTTCCTTGCTAACAATTCCCTCTCCGCCTCGCTACTATCCTCTCCATCGACAGCAACACCGTGTAACTACGCGGGATTGCGCTAAAAAACAAAACCGCCGCCCTTTGGGTTTTCTGGAGTAAGAAATGAAAAAATTAGAAGATGTTGGTGTACTGGTAGCGCGCATTCTGATGCCGATTCTGTTTATCACTGCAGGATGGGGCAAAATCACCGGTTATGCGGGAACCCAGCAGTATATGGAAGCCATGGGCGTACCGGGTGCGCTGCTGCCGCTGACCATCCTCCTTGAATTCGGCGGCGGACTGGCGATTCTGTTCGGTTTCCTGACCCGGACCACCGCGCTGTTCACCGCAGGTTTTACCCTGTTGACCGCGTTCCTGTTCCACAGCAACTTTGCGGAAGGCGTGAACTCCCTGATGTTCATGAAAAACCTGACCATCGCTGGCGGTTACCTGCTGCTGGCCATTACCGGACCGGGCGCATTCAGCATCGACCGTGTACTGAATAAGAAATGGTAAGCGCACTATACTGAATGAAAAAAGCGAGGAGACCACTCCTCGCTTTTGCTATCTGAAGTCAGAAGGAGGAACAAAGATGGGACAATTAGTCGACGGCGTCTGGCAGGATACCTGGTATGACACAAAATCCACCGGTGGGCGTTTTAAGCGTTCCGTTTCCGCCTTCCGTAACTGGCTCACCGCCGATGGCGCGGCCGGCCCGAGTGGCGAAGGGGGATTTGCGGCGGAAAAAGATCGCTATCATCTGTACGTCTCTCTCGCCTGCCCGTGGGCGCATCGCACGTTAATTATGCGTAAGCTGAAAGGACTGGAGCCCTTTCTTCCTGTCTCCGTGGTCCATCCGCTGATGCTGGAAAACGGCTGGACCTTTGACGACAGCTTCCCGGAAGCCACCGGTGACACCCTTTATCAGCACGATTTTCTCTATCAGCTGTATCTGCACGCCGACCCGCACTACACCGGCCGCGTCACCGTCCCGGTACTCTGGGATAAAAAACAGCAGACCATCGTCAGCAATGAGTCGGCAGAAATCATCCGTATGTTTAATACCGCCTTCGATGGCCTGGGCGCCAGAGCCGGGGATTACTACCCGCCGGCGCTGCGGGAACAAATTGATGAGCTGAACGGCTGGATCTACGACAACGTCAATAACGGCGTGTATAAAGCCGGCTTTGCCACCAGTCAGCAGGCTTACGACGAAGCGGTGGATGCGGTGTTTACCTCACTGGAGCGGCTGGAGCAGATCCTCGGTCAGCATCGTTACCTGACGGGCAATCAGCTGACGGAAGCGGATATTCGCCTGTGGACGACGCTGGTACGCTTCGACCCGGTGTATGTGACCCATTTTAAATGCGACAAACGACGCATCAGCGATTATCTCAATCTCTACGGTTTTCTGCGCGACATCTACCAGATGCCGGGTATCGCGGAGACGGTGAGTCTTCCGCATATTCGTCACCACTATTACCGCAGCCATAAAACCATTAACCCTACCGGCATCATCTCCATTGGGCCGCAGCAGGATCTCAGCGAACCGCACGGTCGCGACCAGCGCTTCCGTTGATCCGTCGGGCGCCAGTGATGGCGCCCAATAATTCAGAAAACAGATATTTACCCACCATTCATTCACGTCTATTCTTATTGCGATCGCTTAAAAAACAAGTGATTGACGGTTAATTGAGGCGTAGAAATGGACTGGTATCTCAAGGTATTAAAAAACTATATAGGATTTGGCGGCCGTGCGCGGCGCAAAGAGTACTGGATGTTTATTCTGGTCAACCTCATCCTGACCGGCGTATTGAGCATCATCGATAAAATGCTGGGCTGGCAGCGGGCGGGCGGCGAAGGCATTCTGACGACCATCTATGGCATACTGGTCTTTTTACCGTGGTGGGCGGTGCAGTTTCGGCGTCTGCACGACACCGACCGCTCGGCATGGTGGCTGCTGCTGCTGTTGATCCCGGTCATCGGCTGGCTGGTGATTCTGATCTTTAACTGCCAGCGCGGAACGGAAGGCAACAACCGATTCGGGCCCGATCCAAAACCCTTTTCATACTAAATCTTCCTGCTCCTCCCGCTAGCGGGAGGAGCGTTCTCGACTATCTGCCGGCAAAAAGCTTAGGGATCTCGCGCAGGCACCAGGACTTCGCTTCGCCCATGCTGTCCCGTCGCCAGGCCATGATAATGTCAATTTCATTGGTATATTCCGGACTGACCACCCGCAAGCGTCCTTCGGCAATATCCTTCTCCACCAGCGGATAGGGCATGGTCGCCACGCCTAACCCGGCCAGCAGCGCCTGGCGCTTATCTTCAATGGTGCTCACCGTTAAGCGCGGCTGTTTATCCAGCAGCTGAACGGTGAGAACGGGCCGCTCGCGCGCGGTATCCGCCACCGCGACGCCACGGTATTTCACGCGGGTTACCTCAGAGAGCGGTTCAGGCTCCTGGTGGATCGGGTGGTCCGGCGCCGCGACGTACACGCTGAGCACCGAATAGAGTTTGCGCGAGTTAATCTCCGAGGAGGAACGAAAATGCATATCCGGCGCGACAACGATATCCGCCCGCCCCTGCTCCAGCCGCTCCCAGGCACCGGCCAGCACCTCAGTGATAATCGACAGCTGGGTGTTGGACTTGGTCGCCAGTTTCTCAATCAGCGGAAACAGATCCGGCGTGGGCACCAGCGCTTCAGTGACGATCGTCAGGTGAGTTTCCCAACCGCGTGACAGGGCTTCGGCGTCGGTGGTGAGCTTGTCCGCCGCCTCGAGCAGCACGCGCCCGCGCTCCAGCAGCATCCGTCCGACATTGGTGAACTTTGTGCGATGACCTGAGCGGTCAAACAGCACCACGTCCAGCTCCTCCTCCAGTTTTTGCATGGTGTAGCTCAGGGCGGAAGGCACGCGTCCCAGCTCATCAGCCGCGGCAGCGAAGCTCCCGCGACGGTCGATCGCATCCATCACGCGTAACGCTTCCAGCGTTAATGCTCTCTCTTTGGCCATCGCTTTCTCATTCAGGAAATTTGAACATACCGGGCAGAATATCTGGCTAACAATACAGCGTCCATACCTTTACCATTGATTTAGTGTAAAGAGAGGTCAAGAACATGATTACTACCCGAACAGCCAAACAATGCGGACAAGCAGACTTCGGCTGGCTGCAGGCCCGCTACACCTTCTCCTTTGGCCACTACTTCGACCCGAAATTACTGGGCTTCGCGTCCTTACGCGTTCTCAATCAGGAAGTGCTGGCGCCAGGCGCTTCCTTCCAGGCCAGAACGTACCCAAAAGTCGATATCCTGAACCTGATTCTGGAAGGCGAAGCGGAGTATCGCGACAGCGACGGCAACCACGTGCAGGCCAAAGCCGGTGAAGCACTGCTGATCGCCACCCAGCCTGGCGTGAGCTATAGCGAGCATAATCTGAGCAAAGAGCAGTCGTTAACGCGGATGCAGCTGTGGCTTGATGCCTGCCCGCAGCGGGAAAACCCGTTGCAGCAGAAAATCGAGGTCGCCAACGCGCCGCTACAGCTGCTGGCCTCACCGGATGGGGGGAATAATAGCCTCCAGCTTCGCCAGCAAGCCTGGGTCTATCATATCGCGCTGGAAAAAGGTGAGCAGATCAACGTGCAATTGCATGGGCCACGCGCCTACCTGCAGTCGATCCACGGCACGGTCCATGCCGTCGCGCAGGAACAATCAAAACAGGCTCTCACCTGTGGTGATGGGGCATTTATTCGTGACGAAGCTAACATTACCCTCGTCGCCGATACGCCGCTGCGCGCTTTGCTGATAGATTTACCGGTGTAACAACGGAAGTGATGGAGTCTGTCAGTGAGTAAGAAGAAAAACAGAAAAAAGGCGTCTCCGACGCCGCTAGCCCCGACGCCGCCGGAAACCGTCGGCGTCGTCAGCTTTGGTTATGATGAGATGCTTAGCGAACTGGAAGCCATTGTTGCCGAGGCGGAGATTCGCCTGCGGGATGAAGAAAGTCTCGCCTGAACCTGCAGTATGGATTATTCGGCTATCCTTGATGACTTCCCACTTATATCGGCCCCGAAAGGGGCCGATGGCATTATTCACTCAGCGCGTCGGCAAGATCTTTTTTCACCTGGGTACGCTGCTCGGGTGTCAGTACCTGATTCACATCAAAATAGTACTTCACGCGATAATAACGTACCTGTTGATCGATTTTACTGAAAGCCGCCAGCTGATCCTTCACCGCTTTCTCATTCCATTTACCGGAATCAATCACGTTAATCAGCGCGCCATCTTTAATGTCTTGCTGTGAAATCTGCTGCATATTATTTTCCAGCTGCTGATGCAGGCTTTTAATTTTCGCCACCTGATCGCTGGTGAGTTTTAAGTGCTGGACAATAGGATCCTGCGCTGGCGCTGGCGCCGCCTGCACGTCCGCGGCCTGTGCCGTCAGAGAGAAACCGCTGGTCAGAAGGGTGGCGAACGCAATACGGGTTATTAATTTCATTGTCTTATCCTGATGTGAAATTGCCAGAAATAGCGGTTTATTATTTTACAGCCGGGAGTGAATAAATGTAAAAAATAATACCTAAAGATTATTTACATCCATGATAAGAATAAAAACACCAAACGCATTGATTACATGAATGAGGTCACTATGTTAATTCGTACAATCCATACAACAACATTAACTCATTACCTTCAATTAAAGAAGCAGATCAAATAGTTGACAGTGGTGACTTTTTCTTTAATTTAATCAGCGCACATCACGTTATCCAGTGAATCAGGGATATCATTAAAAAAATAAATAAGGAGATAGGTATGTTATTACGCTTTCGTGTATTACCGTTGGTATTTTTCATATTGTTGTTAAGCGGCTGCGGCCTGGCCTCTAAAGCCTTTTATTCCGCAGGCGATAAATTATTTCAGCCGGGAGATGACGCCGTCGCTTCGATGCAAACGTATTCCGTCGCGCAGTTTCTGCAGCCGTTTACTCTCAATCCGGCGAAGGCCAGCAGCGATTATCTGGGTAAATGGGTTAAGGTGCGCGGCGTGATTGTCGACATTCGCAGAATGAGCGGCATCGCCGGCAGCTACTATTTTATCGTGACCATGCGCGATGAGCAGAATAAAACGGATAAACGTCTGACCTTTAATTTTGGATCGCATAACAGCGCAGACGTCGAGTCTTTAAGCAACGGCAGCATCGCCACGATTATCGGCCAGGTTCATCAGGTGCAAGATTCCAGGATACCGACGCTACAGAATCCTAAGGTGGTTAAATAACGCTAGCTGACCGGTAAGCCGCGGGTTTTTGGTATAGCGTCGTGGACAGTCATTCATTCACGTCACGGATTCAGATAGCAAAAACCCCGCCGGAGCGGGGTTTTGGTATAGAGAGGTGAAACTGACCGATAAGCCGCGTGTTTTTGGTATAGCGTCGTGGACAGTCATTCATCCTGCGTCCGGTATTCAGATAGCAAAAACCCCGCCGAAGCGGGGTTTTGACATAAAGAGGTGAAACTGACCGGTAAGCCGCGTGCTTTTGGTATAGCGTCGTGGACAGTCATTCATCCTGCGTCCGGTATTCAGATAGCAAAAACCCCGCCGAAGCGGGGTTTTCTAAGGAGTGAAACTGACCGATAAGCCGGGTTCTGTCGTGGACAGTCATTCATCTAGGCCAGCAATCGCTCACTGGCTCAAGCAGCCTACCCGGGTTCAGTACGGGCCGTACCTTATGAACCCCTATTTGGCCTTGCTCCGGGTGGAGTTTACCCTGCCACGGACTGTTACCAGCCGCGCGGTGCGCTCTTACCGCACCCTTTCACCCTTACCTGATCCCGCTTGCGCGGGCCATCGGCGGTTTGCTCTCTGTTGCACTGGTCGTGGGCTGTGACACCCCCCAGGCGTTACCTGGCACCTTGCCCTATGGAGCCCGGACTTTCCTCCCCTCCGCCCGTCTCCCCCCGAAGGAGGACGACGACGAAGCGGCGACTGTCTGGTCAGCTTCGGCGCGCAGTATAGTGGGTTTACCGCCCGTTGTCATCCCTCTGTCGTCATCCCGACCAGCAGGGTGGCGGCGATATTGCGCGATGCATGATAAATATTGTCCAACGCGCGCGAAACGCCGCTTCCTGCGTCACAACTGAGGTTAACACGCGGAAACGGCATCAATACCGCGTCCATGCTAGCCCCCCCGTAGCAGTCTGGCACTGTTGCACCAGGCATAACCACCAGGCCGCGCAGGGGCTCTTCTTGTTAGCGAGTCACTTCCACTTTCGCCAGCTTTTCGTAGTAGCATGCCAGCGCGCTATGGTCAGCGGTGCCCAGACCGTCCGCACGCAGCGCCTGCATCATCTCCATTACCGCCGCTGTCAGCGGCAGTTGAGCGCCCACGCCATGGGAGGTATCCAGCGCATTGGCCAGATCTTTAATATGCAGATCGATCCGGAAGCCCGGCTTGAAGTTACGATCCATCACCATCGGCGCTTTGGCATCCAGCACGGTACTCCCCGCCAGACCGCCGCGGATCGCCTGATAAACCAGATCCGGATTGACGCCGGCTTTGGTGGCCAGGGTCAGCGCTTCGGACATGGCAGCGATGTTCAGGGCGACGATCACCTGATTGGCCAGTTTGGTCACATTGCCCGCGCCAATGTCGCCGGTATGCACCACGGAGCCGGCCATCGCTTTCATCAGATCGTAATATTTGTCGAAGATCGCCTTGTCGCCGCCGACCATCACCGACAGGGTGCCGTCGATCGCTTTTGGTTCGCCGCCGCTTACTGGCGCGTCCAGCATATCAATACCTTTGGCCTTCAGCGCTTCGCTAATTTCCCGGCTGGCCAGCGGCGCAATAGAGCTCATGTCGATCACCACGGTGCCCGGTTTCGCGCCTTCAATAATGCCGTTTTCCCCCAGCGCCACCTCTTTGACATGCGGCGAGTTCGGCAGCATGGTGATGATCACATCGCACTGCTCGGCAATCGCCTTCGGCGTGGCCGCGGTCTCTGCGCCCGCGGCAATCACGTCGGCAATCGCTTCCGGATTACGGTCAGACACCACCAGCGAGTAACCCGCCTTCAGCAAATTTTTGCTCATCGGCTTGCCCATAATGCCAAGACCGATAAAACCCACTTTGATTGTCATATTGTTCTCTCTCTTCATCCTGGTGATTATTTTTTAAAGGCATCAGCAAGTTTCTGGGTTGCGGAACGGAAGACCCCCAGATCGCTGCCGACGGCGACAAAAGTGGCGCCCCACTCCAGGTAGCGCCGCGCATCGGCCTCTACCGGCGCCAGAATGCCGCTTGGCTTACCGTGCTTCTTCGCGCTGGCGAAGATATGCTGGATGGCGCGCTGCACCTCAGGATGGGCGGCATTGCCCAGATGACCTAACGCGGCGGCCAGGTCGCTCGGGCCGACGAACAGGCCGTCGACACCTTCGGTCGCGGCAATCGCCTCGACGTTGTCCACCCCGGTCTGGCTCTCAATCTGTACCAGAATGGAAATGTTTTTATTGGACTGGGCGAAGTAGTCCGGCACGGTGCCGAACATATTGCCGCGATGGGAAACGGAGACTCCGCGGATCCCTTCCGGCGGGTAGCGAGTAGAAGCCACCGCCTGCGCCGCCTGTTCCGCTGTCTCGACAAATGGCACCAGGAAGTTATAGAAGCCGATATCCAGCATGCGCTTAATGATGATGGGCTCGTTGGTCGGCACGCGCACCACCTGAGCGCTGGAGCTGCCTTTCAGCGCCATAAGCTGTGGGATAAGCGTGGTGACGTCGTTCGGCGCGTGTTCCGCGTCCAGTACCAGCCAGTCGAAACCCGCCAGACCCAACACCTCGGTGCTGATCGGATTGGCCAGCGCGCACCAGCAGCCAATCTGCACCTGATGAGCCGCCAGCGCGGCCTTAAATTTGTTCGGGAAAATTGCGTTATCCATGATTTTTACCTTGCGTTAATCGTTGCTAACTTCTGCAATTCATTCGTTATATCACCAGCCCGGCGAGAGAGCCCCATTAGGCTGGAAAAGCGTATCGCCTGACCCCAAATATTATCCGCAGAATAAACCAGCGAATGGGTGTCCTTTTTTATTTCCTGCCCTTGAGTCCGGAAAATGTAAGCCCATCGCAAATTAACCATCTTTTAATATTCGTTAGGTGACTGCTAAATTATTAACCCGCGATTAAAAGGCAAACCATGCGCATATCGGACGTCACAAAAACACGACTCAGTATAGTCAGCTCCCACTCGCCAGACACTATGCATAAACACAATATAAACACATTTTTTAAAGCCTTAGTTAGGCAATCGCCTTAAGCTATGGGCGCTAATCCACACTTCTTACGATTCCCCACCCTCCGCGCGCGTCCATGGCGACAAGGAGTGATTCAGATCACATCTTCACGCCGACACACCTGACATGCTTTATTTCATTATTCTGCTTAACAGCGCCAGAATTACCATTTAATGATATTTTTAGCACCTGTTTGGAGATAACTGGACAATGGCTGATATTTCAATTCGACAACAATCGCCTACCGCGTTTTATATAAAAGTTGACCCGACAGATAATGTGGCGATTATTGTCAACGATCGGGGATTAACCGCCGGAACGCGTTTCCCGGACGGCCTGACGCTCATCGAGCACATTCCACAGGGTCATAAAGTCGCCCTGGTGGATATCCCAGCCCACGGTGAAATTATCCGTTACGGAGAAGTCATTGGCTTGGCAATGCGCGACATCCCCAAAGGAAGCTGGATTGACGAGTCGTTAGTGGCGTTGCCCACCGCCCCGCCGTTGAACACCCTGCCGCTGGCCACCAAAGTGCCGGCCCCGCTGCCGCCGCTGGAAGGCTATACCTTCGAAGGCTACCGCAATGCCGACGGCAGCGTGGGCACCAAAAATCTGCTGGGTATCACCACCAGCGTGCACTGCGTTGCGGGCGTGGTCGATTACGTGGTGAAACTCATTGAACGCGACCTGCTGCCGAAATATCCCAACGTCGACGGCGTGGTGGGTCTGAATCACCTCTATGGCTGCGGCGTAGCGATTAATGCGCCAGCGGCGGTGGTGCCGATACGCACCATCCACAATATCGCCCTTAACCCGAACTTCGGCGGCGAAGTGATGGTCATTGGCCTTGGCTGTGAAAAGCTGCAGCCCGAGCGGCTGCTGCAGGGGACGGAAGATGTCAAAAGCATCCCGGTGGACAGCGCCAGTATCGTCAGCCTGCAGGATGAAAAGCACGTGGGCTTTAAATCGATGGTCGATGACATTCTGCAGGTCGCCGAGCGCCATCTGGCGAAACTCAACCAGCGTCAGCGGGAAACCTGCCCGGCTTCTGAACTGGTGGTGGGTATGCAGTGCGGCGGCAGCGACGCTTTCTCCGGCGTGACCGCCAACCCGGCGGTGGGTTACGCTTCCGATCTGCTGGTGCGCTGCGGCGCGACGGTGATGTTCTCAGAGGTGACCGAAGTCCGCGACGCTATCCATCTGCTGACGCCGCGGGCGATCAACGAAGAGGTGGGTAAACGCCTGCTGGAAGAGATGGCTTGGTACGATAACTATCTCGATATGGGCAAAACCGACCGCAGCGCCAACCCCTCACCCGGTAACAAGAAAGGCGGCCTGGCCAACGTGGTGGAAAAAGCGCTGGGGTCGATTGCCAAATCAGGAAAAAGCGCCATCGTTGAGGTGCTTTCCCCCGGGCAGCGCCCGACCAAACGTGGCCTGATTTACGCCGCCACCCCCGCCAGCGATTTTGTCTGCGGCACCCAGCAGGTGGCCTCTGGCATCACGGTGCAGGTGTTCACCACCGGCCGCGGCACGCCTTACGGACTAATGGCGGTACCGGTGATAAAAATGGCGACTCGCACCGAGCTGGCTAACCGCTGGTATGACTTAATGGACATTAACGCGGGCACCATCGCCACCGGCGAAGAGACGATTGAGGAGGTGGGGCTGAAGCTGTTCGAATTCATTCTCGACGTCGCCAGCGGACGCAAGAAAACCTTCTCCGATCAATGGGGTCTGCATAACCAGCTGGCGGTGTTTAACCCGGCGCCGGTGACCTGATCGAGAGCGTAAGGGTTTAACCACTTTAAGCCCGGATTTATCCGGGCTGGTTGGTTAGGGGTGCTGTGCGGCAAGGAAGGCGGGCTGCACTTTTCTTCCGACATTTCTTCCGACATTTCTTCCGACATGTAGGAGGACGCTCAAGCAGCTCTTCACTATCTGAAGGGCTGCTTGCCAGACTTCAATTGGGTCTACAGGATCACTCCCCCTGCTGCTCCAGGGCATACTTATACAACGCATTTTTCTTCACGCCGTGGATTTCCGCGGCCAGCGCGGCGGCTTTCTTCAGCGGCAGTTCCGCCTGCAGCAGCGCCAGAGTCCGCAGCGCGGCTGCCGGCAGCGCCTCTTCCTGCGCCTTAAAACCTTCGACGATCAGCACCATCTCGCCTTTGCGACGGTTTTCGTCTTCCTTGACCCACGCCACCAGCTCGCCAATCGGCGCGCCGTGGATCGATTCCCAGGTTTTGGTCAGCTCGCGGGCCAGCACCACATAGCGAGATTCTCCCAGTACCGCGCAGATATCTTCCAGACTCTCCACCAGCCGGTGGGTCGACTCATAGAAGATAAGGGTGCGCGGCTCTTCTTCCAGCGCTTTAAGGGTATCGCGACGGCCTTTCGATTTCGCCGGCAGGAAGCCTTCATAACAGAAACGGTCGGAAGGCAGGCCAGCGGCGCTCAGGGCGGCGATAGCCGCACAAGGACCCGGCAGCGGCACGACGCGGATATTGGCTTCGCGGCAGGTACGCACCAGATGATAGCCTGGGTCGTTAATCAGCGGCGTGCCCGCATCGGAGACCAGCGCGATGTTTTGCCCTTCTTTCAGTTTAGCGAGAAGTGTTTCCGCCTTTTGCTGCTCGTTATGGTCGTGAAGCGCAAATAAACGGGCGTTAATTGCAAAATGTTGCAGCAGCAAACCGGTGTGGCGGGTATCCTCCGCAGCAATTAAATCAACGGCTTGCAACACTTCCAGTGCGCGCTGCGTGATATCAGACAGATTTCCTATCGGAGTGGGCACAATATAGAGCTGCCCCTGAGAATTATCCGCTGATTCGTGTTGTTTCATTGTCTCGTCCGTATTGCCGATTTAATATTGAGCATTGAGCCAAAAAAATATCACTGGACACTTATGGTACCGTCAACATTTCTTCGTTCTAAGCCCGCGCGCTGTCTGCCCGTATTGCTGGCGACTCTTCTTTTTGCTGGCTGCGGCACCCACACGCAGGATCAAAGCACGGCGTTTATGCAGGGTACGTCGCAGGCCAACTCCAGTTTCTACTTGCAGCAGATGCAGCAAAGCACGAATGATAGCAAGACCAACTGGCAATTACTCGCCATTCGTGCACTGCTGCAGGAAGGAAAGCAGCAGCAGGCCATCGACCTGTTTAACCAGCTGCCGTCAAACCTGGACAGCACCCAGGCCCGTGAACAGTCACTGCTGGCGATAGAAGTGAAGCTGGCGCAAAACGACTATCAGGGTGCCCGTACTCTGCTGGCTAAGCTTGACCCGGCAAGCCTGGAGCAGCCTCAGCAGGCGCGCTACTGGCAGGCGCAAATCGATGCCAGCCAGGGCAAACCCTCGGTGACTCTGCTGCGCGCCTTAATCGCCCAGCAGCCGCTGCTGAGCGATGCCAAACAGCGCCAGCAAAATATTGACGCGACCTGGCAAGCGCTGACCGCGATGACCCAGGATCAGGCCAATGCGCTGGTGATCAATGCCGATGAAAACACCCTCCAGGGCTGGCTGGATCTGCAGCGGATGTGGTTTGACAACCGCAACGATCCCACGCTGCTGAAAGCCGGCGTCAAAGACTGGCAGACGCGCTACCCGCAAAACCCTGGCGCCAAAATGCTGCCAACGGCGCTGGTGAACATGCAAAACTATAAGCCCGCCTCCATCAACAAGATTGCGCTTTTCCTGCCGCTGAACGGCCAGGCCTCGATCTTCGGCCGCACCATCCAGCAGGGCTTCGAAGCCGCCAAAAACGGCGCGCCGTCGGTGACGGGCAGCGCGGTTCCCGCTCAGGTCGCTCAGGCGGCGAACACGTCCGGTAACGATGACGTGGTAAGCCCGTCGCAGGCGGAAATTAGCGATCTGACGGCTGCCGGAAGTCGCGCCGAACCGGTGCAGGCCCCGGCGCAAACTCAGGCAACGCCAGCGGCGGAGCCGGCGGCTCAGGCGCCGGAAGCGACCACCACGCCGCAGACCACCGCGTCCCCGGTCACCCAGCCGGTCACCGCCCCGGCCGCACAGCCGCAGCCAGTGGTCGCCACCGCCGCCAATCCCTCTGCGGAACTGAAAATTTACGATACCACCAGCCAGCCGATCGGCCAGCTCCTTGCCCAGGCTCAGCAGGACGGTGCCACCCTCGTCGTCGGGCCGCTGCTAAAAGAGAATGTCGAAGATGTTCTCAAGAGCAATACGCCGCTCAACGTGCTGGCGCTCAACCAGCCGGAGAAGGTCGAAGGCCGCGCTAATATCTGCTATTTCGCGCTGTCACCGGAAGACGAAGCGCGTGACGCCGCCCGACACATCCATCAACAGGGCAAACAGACGCCGTTGTTGCTGGTTCCGCGCGGCGCGCTGGGCGATCGTGTGGTCAACGCGTTTGCCGACGAGTGGCTGAAGCTGGGCGGCGCCAGCGTCCTGCAGCAGCGTTTTGGCTCCACGGCGGAGCTGCGCGCCGGCGTTAACGGCGGAGGGGGCATTGCGCTGAGCGGCACCCCGGTCTCCACCCTGCCATCAGCGCAGAACAGCGTCCTCGGCACGGCGGATGAAATGCCGGTTAGCAGCGGCGGCAGCATCGACGCGGCCTATATCCTCGCCACCCCGGAACAGATTGGCTATATCAAACCGATGATCGCGATGCGCAACGGCAGCCAGAGCAATGTCACCCTGTACGCCAGCTCGCGCAGCGCACAGGGCACCGCAGGTCCGGATTTCCGTCTGGAGATGGAAGGCCTGCAGTATAGCGAAATCCCGATGCTGGCTGGCAGCAACCCGGCGTTGATGCAGCAGGCGCTGTCTGCGGTGCGCAATGACTACTCGCTGGCGCGTCTGTATGCGATGGGCGCTGACGCCTGGTCGCTGGCAAACCACTTCACGCAAATGCGCCAGACGCCGGGCTTCGAGCTGAACGGGAATACCGGCGATCTGACGGCGACTCAGGACTGCGTGATTACCAGGAAACTGTCATGGCTCAAATACCAGCAGGGACAAATCGTCCCGGCCAGCTAAGCAAACAGACCGGCGATGCATGGGAAAACCGTGCTCGCCGCTGGCTGGAAAGCCAGGGCCTGCGTTTTATTGCCGCCAATGCTCGCGAGCGTGGCGGCGAAATTGACCTCATTATGCGCGACGGCGCCGTCACCGTCTTTGTCGAGGTACGCTACCGCCGCAGCGCTCTGTACGGTGACGCGGCGGCCAGCGTCACCCCGCAAAAACAGCAACGCCTGCTTAAAGCCGCCCGTTTGTGGCTCTGCCGACAGAATGGGAGCTTTGAGACTGTGGATTGCCGTTTCGATGTGGTAGCCTTCACCGGAAACGACATCCAATGGCTAAAAAACGCCTTTGGCGAATAGCGTAATACCAGAAGTAAGGGATCCCGTGCTCGACAGAATCAAAGCCTGCTTTACCGAAAGCATTCAAACCCAAATTGCCGCAGCAGAAGCACTCCCGGACGCCATCTCCCGGGCGGCGATGACGCTCGTGCAGTCCCTGCTCAACGGCAACAAAATCCTCTGTTGTGGTAATGGCACTTCCGCCGCCAACGCACAGCATTTTGCTGCCAGCATGATTAATCGTTTTGAAACGGAACGCCCTGGTTTACCCGCCATTGCACTAAACACCGATAATGTGGTCTTAACTGCCATCGCTAACGATCGCCTGCATGACGAGATTTACGCCAAGCAGGTGCGCGCCCTGGGACACGCTGGCGATGTGCTGCTGGCAATCTCCACGCGCGGTAACAGTCGGGACATCGTCAAGGCGGTGGAAGCCGCCGTGACCCGCGACATGACCATCGTCGCGTTAACCGGCTATGACGGCGGTGAGCTGGCGGGCCTGTTAGGTCAGCAGGATGTCGAAATCCGCATCCCCTCACACCGCAGCGCGCGAATCCAGGAGATGCATATGCTGACCGTCAACTGTCTGTGCGATTTGATAGATAACACTCTTTTTCCACACCAGGACGATTAAGGAGAACACATGAAGGCTCTCTCGCCCCTCGCCATCCTGCTTTCAGCACTACTGCTGCAGGGCTGCGTTGCCGCCGCGGTAGTCGGAACGGCAGCAGTCGGCACTAAAGCCGCAACGGACCCGCGTACGGTGGGAACCCAGGTCGATGACAGCACCCTGGAACTGCGCGTCAATAGCGCCTTGTCGAAAGATGAACAGATTAAGAAACAGGCCCGCATCAACGTTACCGCTTATCAGGGCAAAGTCCTGCTGACCGGTCAGTCGCCGACGCCAGATCTCTCTGCCCGCGCCAAGCAAATCGCCATGGGCGTGGAAGGAACCACGGAAGTGTTTAACGAAGTGCGCCAGGGCCAGCCGATTGGTTTAGGCACCGCCTCTTCTGATACCTGGATTACCACCAAGGTGCGTTCGCAGCTGCTGAGCACCGATCAGGTCAAATCCTCGAACGTGAAGGTGACCACGGAAAACAGCGAAGTCTTCCTGATGGGACTGGTGACCGACCGTGAAGGCCGCGCGGCGGCGGATATCGCCAGCCGGGTGAGCGGCGTGTCCCGAGTGACCACCGCCTTTACCTATATTAAATAAAGCTGCAATTTCCCGGCTGGCGCTACGCTTAGCCGGGCTACCGCCCCCTGTCCGTTGTGTGCCGGGTAAGGCGTAGCCGCCGCCCGACACCCCATCAGGCTATCCGTACGTTTACGGCAAACTACACCAGCGCCAGCGCACCGACAATCGCCCCGCACAGCGCCACCAACCCGCCAGTCAGCCACAGCGCTTTGGCCGGAAAGGCTTTGCGCAGCATAATCAACGATGGCACGCTCACTGCCGGCAACGTAATCAGCAGCGCCAGCGCCGGCGCAACGCCCATCCCCGCCAGCATCATCGTCTGGACAATCGGAATTTCCGCCGCGGTAGGGATCACAAACAGACAGCCGGCAATCGCCATCGCGATGACCCAGAACAAGGTATTATCCACCACGCCATCGGCGTGCGGGAACAGCCAGACGCGCGCCGCCCCCAGCACCAGTACCGCGAGGATATAAACCGGGATGGTGTTCCAGAACAACGTCCACAGCGCCCGCAGCCAGCGGCTAAAGAAGCCGCCCTGGGCCGCTTTCGCTTGCGCTTCAGGCACCACGGCAGGCTGCGTCGCCGCCTCTTTTACCCATTTCTGCACCAGCGTCGCGACAATCAACACCGTCGCCAGGCCCGCCACCAGGCGAACCAACGCAAACTGCCAGCCCAGCACGAAGCCCATAAACACCAACGTCGCCGGGTTGAGCAGCGGGTTGCCCATCCAGAACGCCAGCGCCCCGCCCATCGACACCTGCTGTTTGCGCATCCCGGCCGCGACCGGCGCGGCGCAGCAGGTGCACATCATACCTGGCAGCGAGAAAATCGTCCCCAGCAGCGTCCCCTGAAAACGCGATTGTCCCAGGGTGCGCAGCAGCCAGTCGCGCGGGATCAGCACCTGGATCAGCGACCCGAGCAGCACGCCGAGCACCGCGGCTTTCCAGACGGCAAGGAAGTAAACCACCGCGTAGTCCCACGCCGCCTTCAGCGGGTTAGCGTCGGCCTGGGCGAGAATGGATTTACCGATACTGTGGGTTTCCGCAGCGGTGAAGGCTTTCCCGTAGTATGGCTGCCATTTGACGAACCACAGGCCGACAATCACGACGAGAAAGAAAAGCGCGGGCTTCCACCATTGAAATGGTGACGCCGCCTGAGATGAAGACTGACCAGCCATAGCATTCCCCAGCAAGAAATGTGGATATGAATTGAAGCCGTGAATACTACGCCGGAAGCCTGCGTTTGCAAACCGCTATTCCGCCTGCCGCGCGGCACGCTCCCGCAGCTCGGACGATGAGAGAATTTGCACCCCTTCGTGAGTAGGCGACAGCGCCTCCGCCAGCAGGGCAATCGCCACGTCGCGGGCCGCAATGGATTTCCAGTTCCCCGGTAAGAGTCGGAACAGCGGTTCGAGGAAGGTCTCATTGGCCCGCTTTTTTTCCCGCTCGCCTGAGAGCATCGACGGCCGGGCAATGGTCAGCCGCGGCCAACCCTGCTCGATCAGCGCCGCCTCCATTTCCCCCTTCACCCGATTGTAGAAAAACGGTGAGTGGGCGTTGGCGCCCATCGCGCTAACCACCAGCATATGTTGCGCACCCAGCCGTTTGCCGGTCAGTGCGGTATCAACCACCAGCGTGTAGTCGGCATGGACAAAGGCCTCTTTGCTCCCGGCCTCCCGGCGCGTCGTTCCCAGACAGCAGAAAACGATATCCACCGGGTCAACCACCTGCGCCAGGGCATCGGTCAACTGGGGATCGTGCGGATTAAAAACCCCTTCCGCCGGCGCCAGTGGGCGACGCGTCGGGGCGGCGATGGCGCTGATGCTCGGCTCATTCTGCAGCAGCCGAAGTAAGTGACCGCCAACTAACCCGGTCGCGCCGGTCAATAATACCTGACTCATTGATTCTCCTTTACAGAATTCTCCGCCTTGCACTTTCGGGCTCATGTTCCAGGCTTAATACCTTACAAGGTAAGTATCCACCATCATCATGGAATTACCTCATTGACCATCCAGATAGCGGAGGAAACATGAGTAAAAAGATAGCCGTGCTCATTACCGACGACTTTGAAGATTCTGAATTTACCTCTCCCGCCGAGGCGTTTAAGCTCGCCGGGCATCAGGTCGTGACCATCGAAAAGCAGGCTGGCAAGACGGTGAAGGGTAAACAGGGAGAAGCAGAGGTCGCCATCGATCGGGCCATTGATGACGTCACACCGGGTGAATTTGATGCCTTGTTGCTGCCCGGGGGCTATTCCCCTGACCAGCTGCGCGGGGATGAACGCTTTGTCACCTTTACCCGCGATTTTGTCAACGGCGGGAAGCCGGTCTTCGCCATCTGCCACGGCCCGCAGCTGCTGATCAGCGCCGATGTGATCCGCGGGCGTAAGCTCACGGCGGTGAAGCCTATCGTGGTGGATGTGAAAAACGCCGGGGGCGAGTTTTACGACCAGGAGGTGGTGGTCGATAACGAACAGCTGGTCACCAGCAGAACGCCGGACGATCTGCCGGCCTTCAATCGCGAAGCGCTACGCCTGCTCGGCGCCGGCATCGCGCCGCCAGTGTAGCTTTTGCCCGAACCCCAGCGTGTTGTCGGTAAACTTGATTTCGTCCGGACGAATCTCCCAAACCGGCGCCGACAACATGCGGGCCACCGGGAAGCGCTTGACGTAGCGCTGACGCATACGCGCCTCTTCGTCGCCGCGCAATCGGCGGATCTCGCCCTGGAACTGCACGCCGCGGATCAGGGCCACGGTTTTTGGCTGGCCGTTGACCGTGCCGGCCACCTTCGCCCGCTCGCCGGTCATCTGGCCGTGGCGGGTGTGCTCATCGCTGAGCAGATAAAAGGCCACGCTATCCGGGTCATAGACGTAAAAGGCGTTCGCACACCACAGCTCGTCGTCGCGGGAGACGCACCAGGTGACGACGTGCTGTTTACTCAGCCAGCGGCCAATGGCGGCAAGCGTATCCATCTTTCTTCTCCATTATGCTATGGTGCCTACACCTTACCATAGTGACTTTATAACCGTGTGCTGGTTTCTGTATCTCATTCGAACCGCGGATAATCGCCTCTATACCGGCATCACCACCGATGTGCCGCGCCGCTTTCGCCAGCATCAGGCAGGGAAAGGCGCGAAGGCGTTGCGCGGCAAAGGCGACCTGCAGCTGGCCTTTAGCCATGAAGTTGGTGAACACTCACTTGCTTTGCGGCTGGAATACCGCATTAAGCAGCTAACGAAGCGCGAAAAAGAGCGCCTCGTTGCCGGAGAAGATACCGTCGAAACCCTGCTGGCAAGGCTCAAAAACGATTAAAGTGGTCGCTGTATTCGACCTGGCCGTGGACACCTTCGAGGGCGTCATCCGCCAGGCGGTGCACCTGGAACGCCTCCGCGCTGTCCGGCCAGCGGCAGCGGAGATCGAAGCGCGCGGCCGGTTCAAAACCAAAGCGACGGTATAACTCCGGGTCGCCCAGCGTCACCACCGCGGCATAGCCAAACTCATTCAGCGAATCCAGCCCTTCATAGACCAGCTGCCGGCCAATGCCCTGTCCACGGTAGCGTTCATCCACCGCCAGCGGCGCCAGGCCGACCCACTGTAGCTCTTCACCTTCCACCGCAACCGGGCTGAAGGCAACGTAGCCGATCACCTGGCCTTCATCATCCGTCGCCACTACCCCCAGCGTGATCAGTCCATCTTCACGCAGATCGTGCACCAGCTGCGCTTCGGCATCGCGGCCGAAGGTACGACGCAGCAGCGCGTCGATTCCCGGTGCATCAATCCCAATTTCCACTCGAATCAGCATGCCTCACCTACCGATGTCTGTTCAGGTTTCTGCGGGCTCTTCAGTCCAGCTTCGACAAAATCCGCCAGTTGCAGCAACATCACGCGCAGCGCTTTGGGCATCTGCTCGAGCTCAATGGCGTCCATCAAATTTTTTACATACAGCCCCAGCTCCGTATCGCCTTCAATAACCAGACGACGCTGGAAGAATAGCGTATCCGGATCCTGCTTGCGCGCGGCGATCATTAACAGATCGCTGGCGTCGGCGCTGAAGCTGACGTCGGCGTCCGCCTGCTGGCTGACCACCAGGCGACCATCGACTACCGAGGTATACCACAGCAGACCGATGTCACGCACATGAATACTTAACCAGCGCCCCTCGAGAAACTCCAGCTCTCCCTCCGCCAGCGCCTGGCGAAACTGCCAACTAAGCACCTGCTCCAGCACCTGGCGCTTGAGGGCAAAAGGCGCCAGCTTAACCGGCACGCTCATTAAAGACGGGCCAAAGTGGACCAGCCGGGAACGCAGTTTATCCAACACAAGCTTTACTCCATGAATGCAATTGTGCCGCTATTGTGCCATATCACATAAACAACATAGCGGCGTAAATCAACAAAAACGCGATGACGGCAGCCCGTTATTGGCGCCGCCAATACACTTTTAACTGCCTCAAATCAAAAATTGTCACCAGAAGGTTAACTAAAATCCCTGCTCGTTAACCATTCAGCGTCCCTGACGGGCCGCATTTTTCAGGAAAAATTATGGAGCTGCTCTGCCCAGCCGGTAACCTTCCGGCGCTTAAGGCGGCCATCGAAAACGGCGCCGATGCCGTCTATATCGGGCTGAAAGATGACACCAACGCCCGCCACTTTGCCGGCCTTAATTTCACCGAAAAGAAACTGCAGGAAGCCGTCAGCTTTGTGCATCAGCACCGTCGTAAGCTGCATATCGCCATCAACACCTTCGCCCACCCCGACGGCTACGCCCGCTGGCAGCGCGCGGTGGATATGGCGGCTCAGCTGGGCGCCGATGCGCTCATTCTGGCCGATATCGCCATGCTGGAGTACGCCGCGGAGCGCTATCCGCATATAGAACGCCATGTGTCGGTACAGGCTTCCGCCACCAATGAAGAGGCCATTCGCTTCTATCATCGCAACTTCGACGTGGCGCGCGTCGTACTGCCGCGGGTGTTATCTATTCACCAGGTGAAACAGTTGGCTCGCGCCACGCCGGTGCCGCTGGAAGTCTTTGCCTTCGGCAGCCTGTGCATCATGGCGGAAGGCCGCTGCTATCTCTCTTCCTACCTGACCGGCGAATCGCCCAACACCGTCGGCGCCTGCTCGCCTGCCCGCTTCGTGCGCTGGCAGCAAACCCCACAGGGGCTGGAATCGCGCCTCAATGAAGTGCTGATTGACCGCTATCAGGATGGGGAAAACGCCGGTTACCCGACGTTGTGTAAAGGCCGCTACCTGGTCGATGGCGAGCGCTATCACGCGCTGGAGGAGCCCACCAGCCTCAATACCCTGGAACTGTTGCCGGAGTTGATGGCCGCCAATATCGCCTCAGTGAAAATCGAAGGCCGTCAGCGCAGCCCGGCCTACGTCACCCAGGTAGCGAAAGTCTGGCGCCAGGCGATCGATCGCTGCAAAGCCGATCCACAGAATTTCGTGCCGCAATCCGCATGGATGGAAACCCTTGGCTCCATGTCCGAAGGTACACAAACCACCCTTGGCGCCTACCACCGTAAATGGCAGTGAGAAACATGAAATATTCATTAGGGCCAGTGCTTTACTACTGGCCAAAAGAGACGCTGGAAAATTTTTACCAGCAGGCAGCAAACTGCAGCGCCGACACCATTTATCTCGGCGAAGCGGTGTGCAGCAAACGCCGCGCTACCAAAGTCGGCGACTGGATTGATATGGCGAAAGCGTTGGCCGGGAGCGGCAAACAGGTGGTGCTGTCTACCCTCGCGCTGGTGCAGGCCTCCTCCGAACTGGGCGAGCTGAAGCGCTATGTCGATAACGGGGAGTTCCTGATTGAGGCCAGCGATTTGGGCGTGGTTAACCTCTGCGCCGAACGCAAGCTGCCGTTCGTCGCCGGGCATGCGCTGAACTGCTACAACGCCGTTACCCTGCGCCTGCTGTTAAAACAGGGCATGGTGCGCTGGTGCATGCCGGTGGAGCTTTCCCGCGACTGGCTGGCTAATTTACTGACCCAGTGCGAAGAGCTGGGCATTCGCAATCAGTTTGAAGTCGAAGTGCTGAGCTACGGCCATCTGCCGCTGGCTTATTCCGCCCGCTGCTTTACCGCCCGCTCGGAAGATAGGCCAAAGGATGAGTGCGAGACCTGCTGCATCAAATACCCAACCGGACGCAGCATGCTGTCCCAGGAGAACCAGCAGGTGTTCGTGCTCAACGGTATCCAGACCATGAGCGGCTATGTCTACAACCTGGGCAATGAGCTGACGTCCATGCACGGCCTGGTGGATATGGTACGCCTATCGCCGATGGGCAACGAGACCTTCGCCATGCTCGACGCCTTCCGCGCCAATGAAAACGGCGCTGCGCCGTTGGCGCTCACCGGCAACAGCGATTGCAACGGCTACTGGAAACGGCTGCCCGGGCTGGCGCTGCAGGCCTGATAAACCGCTCACTTTGTTAACAGCAGTGCTCAGATTTTAATGCATTATTAAAGATGCAGCTTTTCTGGCTGGCGCGTCCTGGATGCGCCAGGCTGGAAGAAGACCTTCAATCTGATGACGATGCTGTAGCAAAGTGAGCCTTTATGACTGACAAATCTGTTCCGTTCTCGGTGCTCGATCTGGCGCCGATCCCGCAAGGATCTTCTGCCAAAGAAGCCTTTACCCACTCTCTGGATCTCGCCCGGCTGGCCGAATCGCGCGGTTATCACCGCTACTGGCTGGCGGAGCACCACAATATGGTCGGCATTGCCAGCGCAGCGACCTCGGTGCTGATTGGCTATCTCGCCGCCAATACCACTACCCTGCATCTGGGTTCCGGTGGCGTGATGTTGCCCAACCATTCGCCGCTGGTGATCGCCGAGCAGTTCGGCACCCTGAACACCCTCTATCCCGGGCGTATCGACCTCGGCCTTGGCCGCGCGCCGGGCAGCGATCAGCCCACCATGCGCGCCCTGCGTCGCCATATGAGCGGCGATGTCGATAACTTCCCGCGCGACGTGGGGGAACTGGTGGACTGGTTTGACGCCCGCGATCCGAACCCGCACGTGCGCCCGGTTCCCGGCTACGGGGAGCGCATTCCGGTGTGGCTGCTGGGTTCAAGCCTCTACAGCGCCCAGCTGGCGGCGCAGCTCGGTTTGCCGTTCGCATTCGCCTCGCACTTCGCGCCGGATATGCTGTTCCAGGCCCTGCACCTGTATCGCAGCAACTTTACGCCCTCCGCGCGGCTGGAAAAACCGTATGCCATGGTGTGCATCAATATCATCGCCGCCGACAGCAACCGCGATGCGGAGTTTCTCTTCACTTCCATGCAGCAGGCGTTTGTGAAGCTGCGTCGCGGCGAAACCGGACAGCTGCCGCCGCCAGTGGAAAATATGCATCAGCTGTGGTCAGCGTCCGAGCAGTATGGCGTGCAGCAGGCGCTGCGCATGTCGCTGGTGGGTGATAAAACTAAAGTCCGCCACGGCTTAGTGTCGATTATGCGGGAAACCGAGGCGGACGAAATCATGGTCAATGGCCAGATCTTCGACCACCAGGCGCGGCTGCATTCTTTCGATTTAGCGATGCAGGTGAAAGAGGAATTGTTGGGTTAATCAAAATCCAGGCCCGGTGGACGTCGCGCCACCGGGTAAGCCTCTTACTGGTAAACCGGCAGCAGATTAACGCTCGACAGAATGTGTACAACCGCATTGCCAAGGCCAAACAGTAGGATCAGCACAATCATCGGTGTTCCGCCCCATACGCGGAACTGTGGGCTGCCGAAGCGTTTACGCGAGGCGCGAGCCAGCAGCGCCGGTACAATCGCCGCCCAGATCGTCGCCGCCAGGCCGGCATAGCCGATGGCGTAGAGGAAGCCATCGGGTTTCACCAGCCCGCCCATCATCGGCGGAATAAATGTCAGCAGCGCAGTTTTAAAGCGCCCCAGCGCGCTGTCGTCAAAACCAAACAGATCCGCCAGGTAGTCGAACAGCCCCAGCGTGACGCCAAGGAACGAGCTGGCGACGGCAAAGTTAGAGAATACCACCAGCAGCAGATCCAGGCTCCGGCTGTTCAGCACCCCGCTCAGGGCCTGCACCAGCACATCAATATTGCCGCCCTTCTGCGCGATGTCGATAAACTGCGGACGCGGGATATTGCCCATCGTCACCAGCAGCCAGACCACGTACAGACCCAGCGCCAGCAGCGTACCGTAGGTTAAGCAGCGGATAATGGTGCGTGGATCTTTGCCGTAGTATTTCATCAGGCTCGGCACATTGCCGTGGTAGCCAAACGAGGCCAGGCAGAACGGCAGCGTCATTAGCAGATATGGCGCATAGGAGGCGTTCTTTTCCGCAACGTTAAACAGCGTCGTCGGCTCGACGTGCCCCAGCAGACTGCCAAAGGTCAGGAAGAAAGTGATCACCTTGGCGCCGAGCACAATAGCCGTCATGCGGCTCACCGCCCTGGTGCTCATCCAGACGATAAATGCCACCAGCAGCGCAAAGCCAAAACCCGCCGCCCGCGCCGGCACGTTCAGCGACATCTCGCTAAACGTATGATGTAGTATCGAGCCGCTGGCTGAAATATAGGCGTAGGTCAGGATATACAGCACAAAGGCGATCGACACGCCGTTGACCAGGTTCCAGCCCTTGCCGAGCAGGTCTTTGGTAATGGTGTCGAAGCTGGAGCCGATCCGGTAGTTAAGGTTGGCCTCGAGGATCATCAGACCGGAGTGCAGCATGCAGAACCAGGTGAAAACCAGCGCCGCCAGCGACCAGAAAAACCACGCGCCGGACATCACCACCGGCAGCGAGAACATACCCGCGCCGATAATCGTGCCGCCGATGATCACCACGCCGCCAAACAGGGACGGACGGGTTGCCGTAGTGGTTAGTGTCGCCATTTACCGAAATCTCCAGTCAAAAATACTTTCCCACGATGGGTGCGAAGCACTGTACCAGTACACGAGTACAAAAGAAATAAAAAAAGCCCCAATCATGACGATCGGGGCTGTATTATTTAGTTTACGCTAGCGGGCTGCGTTAATTATGCATCGCCACCGAAGCGACGGCGACCGGCAGAGTCATCGCGGCGCGGCGCGGATGCATCGTCACGACGCGGCGCACGGCCTTCACGACGTTCGCCGCTGAAACGACGACCATCACCACGACCACCTTCACGACGCTCGCCACCGAAGCCACGACCGCCTTCACGACGCTCACCGCCGAAGCTACGACCGCCTTCACGACGTTCACCACCGCCACGACGTTCGGTGCGCGGCTGCGCATCGCCCAGCAGCTGCATGTTCATCGGCTTGTTCAGGATGCGGGTACGAGTAAAGTGCTGCAGCACTTCGCCCGGCATCCCTTTCGGCAGTTCGATGGTGGAGTGAGAAGCGAACAGCTTGATGTTACCGATGTAGCGGCTGCTGATATCGCCTTCATTAGCGATCGCGCCAACGATATGACGCACTTCAACACCGTCATCGCGACCCACTTCAATGCGATACAGTTCCATATCGCCTACGTCACGACGCTCACGCTTCGGACGATCTTCGCGATCGCCACGCGGAGCGCGATCGTTGCGGTCGCCACGACGCTCGAAGCGATCGTCACGGTCACGGAACTCACGACGCGGACGCATCGGCGCATCCGGCGGCACGATCAGCGAGCGTTCGCCCTGGGCCATTTTCAGCAGCGCGGCAGCCAGCGTTTCCACGTCCAGCTCTTCGCCTTCCGCCGTCGGCTGGATTTTCGCCAGCAGCGCACGGTACTGGTCCAGATCGCTGCTTTCCAGCTGCTGCTGGACTTTGGCGGCGAATTTTTCCAGACGACGTTTGCTCAGCAGCTCTGCGTTCGGCAGCTCCACTTCCGGGATGGTCAGCTTCATCGTACGTTCGATGTTGCGCAGCAGACGACGTTCACGGTTCTCAACGAACAGCAACGCGCGGCCCGCGCGGCCCGCACGACCGGTACGACCGATACGGTGAACGTAGGATTCAGAATCCATCGGGATGTCGTAGTTCACCACCAGGCTGATACGTTCAACGTCCAGACCACGGGCTGCCACGTCAGTCGCAATCAGGATATCCAGACGACCGTCTTTCAGACGCTCCAGGGTCTGCTCACGAAGCGCCTGGTTCATGTCGCCGTTCAGCGCCGCGCTGTTGTAGCCGTTACGCTCCAGCGCTTCAGCCACTTCCAGGGTCGCGTTTTTGGTACGGACGAAGATAATCGCCGCATCAAAATCTTCCGCTTCCAGGAAACGCACCAGCGCTTCGTTTTTACGCATACCGTAGGCAGTCCAGTAGCTCTGGCTGATGTCCGGACGAGTGGTCACGCTGGACTGAATACGCACTTCCTGCGGCTCTTTCATAAAGCGGCGGGTAATGCGACGGATCGCTTCCGGCATGGTGGCGGAGAACAGCGCGGTCTGATGCCCTTCCGGGATCTGCGCCATAATGGTTTCTACGTCTTCGATAAAGCCCATGCGCAGCATTTCATCTGCTTCATCCAGTACCAGACCGCTCAGTTTAGAGAGGTCCAGGGTGCCGCGCTTCAGGTGGTCCAGCAGACGACCCGGGGTACCGACAACGATCTGCGGACCCTGACGCAGGGCGCGCAGCTGCACGTCATAACGCTGGCCGCCGTACAGGGCAACCACGTTTACGCCGCGCATATGTTTAGAGAATTCCGTCATTGCTTCAGCAACCTGTACCGCCAGCTCGCGGGTCGGCGCCAGCACCAGGATCTGTGGTGCTCTCAGCTCAGGATCGATGTTGTTCAGCAGCGGTAAAGAAAACGCTGCGGTTTTACCGCTACCGGTCTGGGCCATACCCAGAACGTCGCGGCCGTCCAGCAGATGCGGAATGCACTCAGCCTGGATCGGAGATGGTTTTTCGTAACCCAGATCGTTAAGCGCTTCAAGGATAGGAGCCTTCAGGCCCAGATCTGCAAAAGTGGTTTCGAATTCAGCCATGTAGTACGTGTGCCTCAAAATTAATGGCGGCCAGTCTACATAACTCATCGTGAAAATTTACGGTAATTTTCATTGAAAAGTGTGAACCGGCTCAAAGTAGGTGTATTAACGAACAACAACGCCCTCACCCGCGAAGGTGATGGCAAGCAAAAAACTATGGGCTGATGTGTTCGTCAGCTATTGCTGGTCCGATTCTGCCAGGTCATCTTGCTCCTGGCCCAAGAGCGATAATTCCAACAATGCGTATCGGTGCTCAACGTAGTTATGTACGTTGTTGGCGACCGCCAGTTTGAACAGTGCCGTAGCGCTGTCCTTGTCCCCCAGACTTAGGTAGTACTTACCTAAATAGAAGTTGGTTTCACTGAGATGCTCAGCGAGCGAGGTGTTATCCGTTGCGTCTGCCTTCAGACGAGTCATCAGCTCTTTTTCGCTAATGTCGCCAAGGTAGAACTCGACAATGTTCCATCCCCATTGCTCTTTGTCCGACTTGTCTAAGCGCTCTCTGAGTGCTTCAAGCGCCCGCTTCTCGTCGAGTTTACGCTCGGCGATATAAAGCCACAGGCTACGGAAAGGATCATTGGGATCGTCTTGATAAAACGCCAGCAGATCATCTTGCGCTAACTTAGCCCGGCCGCCGTAATACAGGGCGATACCGCGGTTCAAGTGCGCGTAGTTGTAAGTTGGATCAAGCTCAAGTACAGAATCAAACGCTTCATAGGCAGCATCAAAATTGCCTGCCTGCGTTAAGTAAATACCTAAGTAATTGAATACTTCAGGCATATCGGGTCGGATTGCCAGCGCTTGTGAAAAATCATTTCGCGCTAATGCCCTCATACCGAGACTATCATACAACACTCCGCGCTCATATAAAAGCTGTGCGCGTTCGTCATCGGATAAAGCCCGACTGGCAAGAATTTGTTCCATACGTGCCAGAATCACTTCTTGCTGTAAAGTCGGTTGCAATGGTACTGCGAGGACGGCGTCCTTACGCCAGGCGGTGCTACTGCATCCTGCCAGCGTGAGAGCTGTCGCCACGAAACACCAGCGCAAAAAAGGCTTCATTTCCCACTCCCGAAGACAACGATTGGATGAACGTCCTGTTCCCCGGCTGCAAACGAGGCGTCCTGCCCGTAAAACGCCCTCCGCAAAAGCGGAGGGCTAACGGCAACCTTACTCGCCCTGCTCGGCAGCCGGAACTTCCGGCGCTGCGGCAGACGGAGTCTGTTCAGTTGCTTCTTTGATGCTCAGACGGACACGGCCCTGGCGGTCAACTTCCAGAACCTTAACCGGCACTTCCTGACCCATCTGCAGGTAGTCAGTCACTTTCTCAACGCGCTTGTCAGCGATCTGCGAGATGTGAACCAGACCTTCTTTACCACCGCCGATGGCAACGAACGCGCCAAAGTCAACGATACGGGTCACTTTACCATTGTAGATACGGCCAACTTCGATCTCAGCGGTGATCTCTTCGATACGACGGATAGCATGCTGTGCTTTGTCGCCGTCAGTCGCTGCGATCTTCACGGTACCGTCATCTTCGATTTCGATGGTGGTACCGGTCTCTTCGGTCAGGGCACGGATAACAGAACCGCCTTTACCGATAACGTCTTTGATCTTGTCCGGGTTGATCTTGATGGTATGGATACGCGGTGCGAATTCAGAGATATCGCCGCGCGGCGCGTTAATCGCCTGCTCCATCACGCCCAGGATGTGCAGACGCGCACCTTTAGCCTGGTTCAATGCAACCTGCATGATTTCTTTGGTGATACCTTCAATTTTGATATCCATCTGCAGCGCAGAGATACCGTCGCGGGAACCCGCTACTTTGAAGTCCATATCGCCAAGGTGGTCTTCGTCACCGAGGATGTCAGACAGCACGACGAAGTTGTCGCCTTCTTTCACCAGACCCATGGCGATACCCGCCACGGCGGCTTTCACCGGCACACCAGCGTCCATCAGCGCCAGAGAGGCACCGCAGACGGAAGCCATGGAAGAAGAGCCGTTGGATTCGGTGATTTCAGACACCACGCGTACGGTGTACGGGAATTCTTCGATAGTCGGCATCACGGCCAGAACGCCGCGCTTAGCCAGACGACCGTGACCGATTTCACGACGCTTCGGAGACCCCACCATGCCAGTTTCACCTACGGAGTACGGAGGGAAGTTGTAGTGGAACAGGAAGGAGTCGGTACGCTCGCCCATCAGTTCATCGATGTTCTGCGCATCGCGTGCGGTACCCAGCGTCGCGGTAACCAGCGCCTGCGTTTCGCCACGGGTGAACAGTGCGGAACCGTGAGTACGCGGCAGAACGCCGGTACGAACGTCCAGACCACGGATCATATCTTTTTCGCGACCATCGATACGCGGCTCACCGGCCAGCACGCGGCTACGAACCACGTTTTTCTCGATAGCGTGCAGGATTTCACCCAGTTCGTTAGCGTCCAGGGTTTCATCTTCTGCAACCAGCGTAGCGATGGTTTCAGATTTGATCACATCAACCTGAGCGTAACGCTCTTGTTTGTCGGTGATACGGTAAGCATCGCTCAGGCGGGATTCAGCCAGCGCAGCAACGCGCGCGTTCAGCGCTTCGTTGACAGCTTCCGGCTGCCAGTCCCAACGTGGTTTACCGGCTTCTTTCACCAGGTCGTTGATGTTCTGGATAACAATCTGCTGCTGCTCGTGGCCAAAGACCACCGCGCCCAGCATCTGGTCTTCGCTCAGCAGTTCCGCTTCGGATTCCACCATCAGTACGGCCGCTTCGGTACCGGCAACCACCAGATCCAGTTTGCTGGACTTCAGCTCTTCCTGGGTCGGGTTCAGTACGTACTGGTCGTTGATGTAACCCACGCGCGCGGCGCCGATTGGGCCATTGAACGGAATACCAGACAGGGACAGCGCTGCAGAAGCGCCGATCATCGCGACGATATCCGGGTTAACCTGCGGGTTAACGGAAACAACGGTGGCGATAACCTGTACTTCGTTAACGAAGCCTTCCGGGAACAGCGGGCGAACCGGGCGGTCAATCAGACGCGCGATCAGGGTTTCGCCTTCGCTTGGGCGGCCTTCACGACGGAAGAAACCACCCGGGATTTTACCGGCAGCGTAGGTGCGCTCCTGGTAGTTAACCGTCAGCGGGAAAAAGTCCTGGCCTGGCTTCGCTTTTTTCTGGCCCACAACGGTCACGAATACCGCAGTGTCATCCATGCTAACCATCACAGCGGCCGTTGCCTGGCGCGCCATCATGCCGGTTTCCAGGGTCACGGTATGCTGGCCGTACTGGAATTTACGAACGATCGGATTAAGCAAAATTCTATCCTTTTTATCTATAAATCACGCCATATCTACGACATAGCGTCTATTGACCCGATCCTCTGCATCCTCGCGACTAATGACAACCTTTACCCGCCCCTGCGGATGAAGCCTCTCATTAGCCGCGCGAACCTCTGCATGAAGATCATTACTAGCAACAATACATGAGTTTTGAATGAATTGCTGCCGCCCGGTCGAAAAAAGGGGCCGTCAGGCCCCTTTTTCTGAAACTCGCAGAATTAGCGACGCAGACCCAGACGCTCGATCAGCGCGGAGTAACGTGCAACATCTTTACGTTTCAGGTAGTCGAGCAGTTTACGACGCTGAGAAACCATGCGCAGCAGACCACGACGGCTGTGGTGATCTTTTTTGTGCTCTGCAAAGTGGCCCTGCAGGTGGTTGATCTGTGCAGTCAGCAGTGCAACCTGAACTTCGGTAGAACCGCTGTCGTTTTCGCCACGACCAAACTCAGAAACGATTTTTGCTTTAGCTTCAACGCTTAGAGACATTTTAGAACTCCAGAAATTAAAAGAAAGAAAGGGTGCCGATCTCTAATTCAGCGACCCCTGATGCAACGCCCGAAAATGTTAAAACACTTTAGCGGACGTTAAGCGGCGATATTCTACTCGTAGCAGGCTTTTATCGCAAGAAAAGCGCTTACGCCGGGTATTCCACCACCAGACGACGCGGCGCCACGCGGCCTTCATCGTCAATTTCGCCCATGCCGAGAAACTTGCCGGATTCGCTTTCCATCACCCG
This sequence comes from Klebsiella sp. 1SOBk10mer, assembly GCF_046602535.1. NCBI lineage: Bacteria > Pseudomonadati > Pseudomonadota > Gammaproteobacteria > Enterobacterales > Enterobacteriaceae > Klebsiella > Klebsiella sp. 1SOBk10mer. The sequence continues at coordinate 99,472 of NZ_JBKIUP010000006.1, read as the reverse complement.
CACCAGCCCGTTAAGCGGCGCGCCTGACTGACGTACCGGGTTGCCGTTTTTAAAATAGACCGCGGAGGTCTCCGGGATGGTCACCAGCGGATAGTCCGAGGCCGGGCTGTCCATGGGCATCAGTAGCGGATCGAGCAGCTGCGCGGCAGGAATATCCTGCGCCGCCGCCTGATCGACCAGCGCCTGCAACTGCTCGAGGGTTACCATCCGTTCAACCGGGTATTTGCTCACCGCCAGGCGACGCAGGAAAATCACGTGCGCTCCGCAGCCGAGCTTCTCACCTAAATCATCGATAATCGTCCGGATGTAGGTGCCTTTCGAGCAGTGGATCTCCAGCTCCAGCTCATCGCCTTCGTGGCGGATAAACAGCAGCTCATAGACGGTAATCGGCCGGGATTCCCGCGGGACGTCAATCCCCTGACGGGCATATTCGTATAGCTTCTTGCCCTGATATTTCAGCGCCGAGTACATCGACGGCACCTGCTGCGTCTCGCCGCGGAAGCTGTCCAGCGCCGCCGCCAGCTGTTCGTCGCTAAAGGTCAGCGGGCGCTCTTCCACCACCTGGCCGTCGGCATCGGAGGTATCGGTGCGCTGGCCAAGTTTGGCGATCACGCGGTAGCGCTTATCGGAATCCAGCAGGTATTGGGAAAACTTGGTCGCTTCGCCAAGGCAGATCGGCAGCATGCCGGTCGCCAGCGGATCCAGCGCGCCGGTGTGTCCGGCGCGGTTGGCGTTATATATACGCTTTACTTTCTGCAGCACATCGTTGCTGGAGGCGCCCTGAGGCTTATCCAGCAGCAATACGCCGTGCACGTCGCGGCCGCGACGACGAGGACGACTCATCAGTCCTCCTTGCTGTCGTCCGGGTTCACACGACGCTCATCGTCGTGTTTCACCACGCTGGTGACCAGGTTGGACATGCGCATCCCTTCCACCAGTGAGTTGTCGTAGAAGAAGGTCAGCTCCGGCACGATGCGCAGGCGCATCGCTTTCCCCAACAGAGAGCGGATAAAGCCAGAGGCTTCCTGCAGCGCTTTGATGCCCGCTTTTACCGCGGCTTCATCTTTGTCGTTGAGGAAGGTGACATACACCTTGGCATAGGCCAGGTCACGGGACATTTCCACACCGGAAACGGTGGTCATCATGCCCAGACGCGGGTCTTTGATTTCACGCTGCAGGATAATCGCAATCTCTTTTTGCATCTCCTGGGCCACGCGCTGCGGGCGACCAAATTCTTTCGCCATAATAAATTCTCCAGAATAAAGACAAAAAAGGGGCCTAAAGCCCCTTTTTAAAATGATTGCCGGGTGGCGCTTCGCTTCCCCGGCGGATTAGCCATCCGATGATTAATCGATGCTACGCTGGATTTCGATGATTTCGAACACTTCGATCATATCGCCAACGCGAACGTCGTTGTAGTTCTTCACACCGATACCACATTCCATGCCGTTACGGACTTCGTTAACGTCATCTTTGAAGCGGCGCAGGGATTCCAGCTCGCCTTCATAGATAACCACGTTGTCACGCAGCACGCGGATTGGGTTGTGACGTTTGATGGTCCCTTCGGTAACCATACAGCCCGCGATGGCGCCGAATTTCGGCGATTTAAAGACATCGCGCACTTCAGCCAGACCGATGATCTGCTGTTTCAGTTCCGGAGACAGCATACCGCTCATCGCCGCTTTCACTTCGTCGATCAGGTTATAGATGACGGAGTAGTAGCGCAGATCCAGGCTTTCCGCTTCGATAACTTTACGCGCAGAGGCATCGGCACGAACGTTGAAGCCAACCAGAATCGCGTTGGATGCTGCAGCCAGGGTGGCGTCGGTTTCGGTGATACCACCTACGCCGGAACCGATGATCTTCACTTTCACTTCGTCGGTAGACAGTTTCAGTAAGGAATCGGAAATCGCTTCGACAGAACCCTGTACATCCGCTTTCAGCACGATGTTCACTTCGTGAACTTCGCCTTCGGTCATGTTAGCGAACATGTTTTCCAGTTTAGATTTCTGCTGACGCGCCAGCTTAACTTCACGGAATTTGCCCTGACGATACAGCGCCACTTCACGCGCTTTTTTCTCGTCACGAACCACGGTCACTTCGTCACCGGCAGCCGGCACACCGGACAGGCCGAGGATTTCCACCGGAATGGACGGACCCGCTTCCAGCACTTCGCGACCCAGTTCGTCACGCATCGCACGCACACGGCCGTATTCGAAGCCGCACAGAACGATATCACCCTTGTGCAGAGTACCTTCGCGAACCAGAACGGTAGCAACCGGACCACGACCTTTATCAAGGAAGGATTCGATCACTGCGCCGCTCGCCATCCCGTTACGGACCGCTTTCAGCTCGAGGACTTCAGCCTGCAGCAGGATCGCGTCCAGCAGGTCGTCGATACCGGTACCGGCTTTCGCGGAGACGTGGACGAACTGGCTCTCGCCGCCCCACTCTTCCGGCAGGATGCCGTACTGGGACAGTTCATTCTTCACGCGGTCCGGATCGGCTTCAGGCTTATCGATCTTGTTCACCGCAACTACCACCGGCACCTGCGCCGCTTTGGCGTGCTGGATAGCTTCGATAGTCTGCGGCATCACGCCGTCGTCTGCCGCCACCACCAGAACCACGATATCCGTCGCCTGCGCACCACGAGCACGCATGGAGGTAAACGCGGCGTGGCCCGGGGTATCCAGGAAGGTGATCATGCCGTTGTCGGTTTCTACATGGTAAGCACCGATGTGCTGGGTAATACCACCCGCTTCGCCGGAGGCAACCTTAGTAGAACGAATATAGTCCAGCAGCGAGGTTTTACCGTGGTCAACGTGACCCATGATGGTCACAACCGGTGCGCGCGGTTCAGCCGCCGCGCCGGTGTCACGGTCGCTCATTACCGCTTCTTCCAGCTCGTTTTCACGACGCAGGATAACTTTGTGGCCCATCTCTTCGGCAACCAGCTGTGCGGTTTCCTGGTCGATGACCTGGTTGATGGTCGCCATGGCGCCCAGCTTCATCATCGCTTTGATGACCTGAGAACCTTTCACCGCCATCTTGTTAGCCAGTTCGCCAACGGTGATGGTTTCGCCGATCACCACGTCACGGTTAACGGCCTGCGCCGGCTTCTGGAAGCCCTGCTGCAGAGCAGAACCCTTACGGTGCTTACCGCCTTTACCGCCGCGAACGGCCGCACGGGCTTCTTCACGATCGGCTTTCGATTCAGCGTGTTTGTTGCCTTTCTTCGCCGGACGCGCCGCTTTGCTGCTGCGGCTGCGGCCGCGACCGCCTTCGACTTCACGATCGTTATCATCTTCAGCCTGACGAGCATGCTGTGACGTGGTGACGTGATAGTCGCTGGTGTCTTCCGGGCTGTCTGAAGTTTCAGACCAATTTTTTTCGTTTTCTTCTGCCATACGGCGTGCTTCTTCCGCTACACGGCGCGCTTCTTCTTCAAGTTTGCGGCGTGCTTCTTCTTCCGATTTGCGCTTCAGTTCCGCGGCTTCGTTCTCGCGACGGATCTTTTCAGCCTGGGCGGTTTTGGTCATTTCGTCGGTATGTTGATTGCTCACTTTGTCTTTTTCCGCAGCTTCACGTTTCGCTTTATCAGCGACTTCACGTTTAGCTTGTTCTGCGGCCTCACGTTCAGCTTTTAATTGCGCCTCGCGTTTCGCTGCTTCTTCAGCTTCACGACGGGCCTGCTCTTCCGCTTCACGCTGCGCCTGCTCTTCCGCGGCCAGGCGTTCAGCCTCTTGCGGATCGCGTTTCACAAAGGTGCGTTTCTTGCGGACTTCGATTTGTACCGATTTACTCTTTCCACCGGTACCTGGAATATTCAACGTACTGCGCGTCTTACGCTGTAACGTCAGCTTGTCTGGCGCCGAACCATGCTCACGGTTCAGGTGCGTCAACAAAGTTTGTTTCTCTTGCGAGGTCACAGAATCATCAGCCGTTTTGCGGATGCCTGCGTCAGCAAATTGCTGTATCAGGCGATCCACAGAGGTCTGAATCTCTGAGGCCAGCGCTTTAATAGTCACATCTGTCATGCTGTTCCTTCCTGCTACAGTTTATTACGCTTCGTCGCCGAACCAACAAATGTTGCGAGCGGCCATGATGAGCTCGCCAGCTTTCTCGTCGGTCATCCCTTCGATATCAGCCAGGTCATCAACGCCCTGCTCGGCGAGATCTTCCAGCGTACAAACACCACGGGCAGCCAGTTTGAATGCCAGGGCACGATCCAGACCTTCGAGATTCAACAGATCATCGGCAGGTTTGTTATCTCCCAGGCTTTCTTCCTGAGCCAGCGCCAGCGTAGTCAGTGCGTTTTTCGCACGCTCACGAAGTGCTTCAACGGTGGCTTCATCCAGACCGTCGATTTCCAGCAGTTCTTTCATCGGCACATAGGCCAGCTCTTCCAGCGAGGAGAAGCCTTCTTCAACCAGCACTGTCGCGAAATCTTCATCAATATCGAGATATTTGGTGAAGGTATCGATAGCGGCATGCGCTTCCGCCTGGTGCTTAGCCTGCAGATCGTCAACGGTCATCACGTTGAGTTCCCAGCCGCTGAGCTGCGAGGCCAGACGAACGTTCTGACCGTTACGGCCAATCGCCTGCGCCAGGTTGCCCGCTTCTACCGCGATATCCATGGTGTGTTTATCTTCATCCACCACGATGGACGCGACGTCTGCCGGCGCCATAGCGTTAATCACGAACTGCGCCGGGTTATCATCCCAGAGGACGATATCGATACGCTCGCCGCCCAGCTCAGTGGAAACCGCCTGCACGCGCGCGCCGCGCATACCGACGCAAGCGCCAACCGGGTCGATACGCTTGTCGTTGGTTTTCACCGCGATTTTGGCACGAGATCCCGGATCGCGAGCCGCCGCTTTGATTTCCAGCACTTCTTCACCGATTTCCGGCACTTCGATGCGGAACAGTTCGATCAGCATCTCAGGTTTGGAACGGGTCACGAACAGCTGGGCGCCACGCGCTTCCGGACGGACTGCGTACAGTACGCCGCGAATGCGGTCGCCCGGGCGGAAGTTCTCACGCGGCAGCATATCTTCACGCAGGATCACGGCTTCAGCGTTGTTGCCCAGATCCAGAGTGATGTTGTCGCGGTTCACTTTTTTCACCACGCCGGTGATGATCTCACCTTCGTGCTCGCGGAACTGATCGACCACCATTGCGCGCTCGGCTTCGCGAACTTTCTGCACGATAACCTGTTTAGCGGTCTGGGTGGTGATGCGGTCGAAAGTGACAGACTCAATCTGATCTTCGACGTAGTCACCGACGTTCATGCTTTCATCTTCGAAACGCGCGGCTTCCAGCGTGATCTCGCGCGTCGGCTGGGTCACTTCTTCTACAACCAGCCAGCGACGGAAAGTGTCGAAATCGCCGCTCTTACGGTCGATTTCAACGCGAACGTCGATCTCTTGTTCGTATTTTTTCTTGGTGGCCGTTGCCAGCGCGCTTTCCAGCGCTTCGAAAATTTTCTCACGCGGCAGCGCTTTTTCGTTGGAAACGGCTTCAACAACAGCCAAAATTTCTTTGTTCATCGGGGCCTTTCACCTCAATCCAGACTGTTAAAAGTGGGGAACCAGGTTCGCCTTCTGGATGTTACTCAGCGCGAACACTTCATCTTTGCCTTCGACGGTTACCGTGATCATTTCACCGTCTACCGCTTTGATAATGCCCTGCCATTTGCGACGGTTCTGAACCGCCATGCGCAGCACCAGCGCAACTTCTTCGCCAGTGAAACGTTGATAGTGTTCGGCGGTGAACATCGGACGGTCGAGACCAGGCGAAGAGACTTCCAGGTTGTAAGCGACAGTGATCGGGTCTTCGACATCCATGACGGCGCTTACCTGGTGGCTCACATCAGCACAATCATCAACGTTGATGCCATCTTCACTATCAATATAGATGCGCAGTGTGGATGTGCGACCGCGAATAAATTCGATGCCGACCAGCTCAAAGCCAAGCGCTTCAACCGGCGCAGTGAGCATCTCTGTCAATTTTTGCTCTAATGTGGACAAACCCACCCCCAAGACATAAAAAAAGGGCGTATAGCCCAGTTATTCTGAAGTCAGATAACAAAAAACCCCGATAAATCGGGGCTTTAGATAACTGAACCCTGAGATCGCCATGGCGATCTGGAACACCTTCCGCAAGAATTCTTTCAAATTCGGCTACGAAGGACACCTAGTCCTCACAGTATATTTGAAAAAGTACTTAATGGGAAAGTGGTTGCGGGGGCCGGATTTGAACCGACGACCTTCGGGTTATGAGCCCGACGAGCTACCAGGCTGCTCCACCCCGCGCCTGAAACGTGGCATATTTTACTCTTTTTGAGCAAAAGACGCAAATACTGCTGGGATTTGGTACCGAAGACGGGACATAAAATCGGGATGAATTGTAACGGCAACTAGTATATTTTGTCAACATGCATTTTAGCGCCCCCGATTGCCGTTTGTGCTGGTATTTCAGGCTTTTTTAGCAAAAAGATGATGAAGCCCTTCCTGTCGCCAGTAAAAGATGGTTAAATCAATACTCACAATTAATGCATAAAAATGCAGTTAAGGTTGTTGGGTCGAACTCACCACAGTCTATCGAGCAGGGTTTTATTTTATGACGACGATTCTCAAGCATCTCCCGGTTGGTCAACGTATTGGTATCGCTTTCTCTGGTGGACTGGATACCAGCGCCGCGCTGTTATGGATGCGCAAAAAAGGCGCCGTGCCTTATGCATATACCGCTAACCTGGGTCAACCGGACGAAGACGACTACGATGCTATTCCGCGCCGCGCGAAAGAGTACGGCGCCGAAGGTGCCCGTCTGATCGACTGCCGCAAACAGCTGGTCGCAGAAGGGATCGCCGCGATTCAGTGTGGCGCTTTCCATAACACCACTGGCGGGTTGACCTATTTCAACACCACGCCGCTGGGCCGCGCGGTCACCGGCACCATGCTGGTAGCGGCAATGAAAGAAGACGGCGTTAACATCTGGGGCGATGGCAGCACCTATAAAGGCAACGATATCGAACGTTTCTATCGCTACGGCCTGCTGACCAACGCTGAACTGCAGATCTACAAACCGTGGCTGGACAGCGATTTCATCAATGAACTCGGCGGCCGTCACGAAATGTCCGAATTTATGATCGCCTGCGGCTTTGACTACAAGATGTCGGTCGAGAAAGCCTATTCCACCGACTCCAACATGCTCGGCGCTACCCACGAAGCGAAAGATCTGGAGTTTCTGAATTCCAGCGTCAAGATCGTCAACCCGATTATGGGCGTGAAGTTTTGGGACGAAAACGTGAAGATCCCTGCGGAAGAAGTCACCGTACGCTTTGAGCAAGGCCACCCGGTGGCGCTGAATGGCAAAACCTTCGCCGATGACGTTGAAATGATGCTGGAAGCCAACCGCATCGGCGGTCGTCACGGCCTGGGCATGAGCGACCAGATCGAAAACCGCATTATCGAAGCGAAAAGCCGCGGCATTTATGAAGCCCCGGGGATGGCGCTGCTGCATATCGCCTACGAGCGTCTGCTGACCGGTATTCATAACGAAGATACTATCGAGCAGTATCACGCTCACGGTCGCCAGCTGGGCCGTCTGCTGTATCAGGGCCGCTGGTTCGATTCCCAGGCGCTGATGCTGCGTGATTCGCTGCAGCGCTGGGTCGCCAGCCAGATCACCGGCGAAGTCACCCTTGAGCTGCGTCGCGGCAATGACTACTCGATCCTCAATACGGTATCAGACAACCTGACCTATAAAGCAGAGCGCCTGACCATGGAAAAAGGCGATTCCATGTTTACCGCTGAAGACCGTATCGGCCAGTTGACCATGCGTAATCTGGATATCACCGATACTCGCGAGAAGCTGTTCGGCTACGCGCAGTCTGGACTGCTGAGCGCCTCCTCAGCGACGGGTTTACCGCAGGTTGAAAATCTGGAAAACAAAGGCAAATAATCGCCTGACGATGTTTACTCTCTCTGCCGGCGGCTCTCCGCCGGCTTTTTATTTTTTGTTACCAGTCAGCAGCAGAAAAATCGAAAAGAGGCATTTTTTCCTTATCACCCGGCCGGCAAAATTGTTGACTATAATAGCCTCAATTGATTAATTCATATCTGGTGATAAACATCATGAATATTAAACCGCCGATCAGGCCGCAAAAGGCCATTGACCGACTGATCGATGTGCTTGAGCCACACGCGACGCCCGTTAACGCGATCGCCAGAAAAAGACTAACGTGGGAATATAAAGGTAAGACCCAACTCTTTATTTTTAAAAAAGGCGAGCTGTCGATTATTCGTAATTCCGACAAGCTATTGATGGTGACCGTCTATGAGCCGCATCTGTTCGGCGTGGCGGAAATGCTGCAGCCCAGCCGCAGCCATAGTCTGCGGGCGGAGGTCTCTTCCGAACTGCTGCGTATCGATTATGACCTGGCGTCGGCGCTATTCCGTCAGCACAACCTGTGGGAAGAAGTTACCAGCCTGCTGGCTTATCATACCTCGTATATGGTATATCGTGACGATCTGGTCCTGCAGCAGCGAACCTATTCGGTGATCCGTAACCATCTGCTGGAAATGATGCTCTTAACCGAAGAGACTCGGCAGCGCGTGTCTATTCTGGAATATATTCAGGACCGGACCCATCTGTCGCGCAGCAGTATTCTCAATGTCTTGTCAGCCTTAAAGAAAGGCGGTTATATTGCCTTTGCCCGCGGCGGTTATTTGCAAAGTATCGCCTCGCTTCCGGAAAAATTCTAACCCGCGCCCGTCACCATCTTTTTGTCGTTATTCACCTTACTGTTGAAAATGTTTAAATTTAAATCAATAAACGCTAACGGTAAAAAAAGAAAAATTTTATGCTGAGTTCCTGAATTTACCGGTGGACAACATGTCCCTGAGATCAACCAGCAGACTGCCACTCACGGCGTTAACCGCCGGGCCTGCATCAGCTCAGGATATGCCACCGGAAATCGGCCAGGCGTGAGCAGCGGCAGCGGGAGTTGACCCCTCTTGTTTGCCGTCTGCAGCGACCATAACGATGAGATCCAAGAACCCGTTAATTTTGCCCGAACGCCCGTATCGGGCTTTTTTTTATCTGAAGGAATTCAACAATGAAGTCTATTGCTCCAAAAATGGTTGCCGTGATGATCGCTTTAGGGGCCAGCAGCGCTGCCTGCGCATCCGTTAACCTGCATGGTGAAGCCGGCGCCGAGTTTACCAATCTGTCCGCCAGCTTTGGTGCCGGGGAACCTGGCATGACGTTCAACACCCAGTGGGCCCACAGCGACAATGACGGGGACAGCGTAGGACTGGGAATGGGTTACAACTTTAACCTCGGGCCCTTTCTGATGACGCTGGGCGGTAAAGGGGTCTATTTGAACCCTAAAGACGGTGATGAAGGTTACGCTATCGCCGCAGGTGGCGGAGCAGAACTCCCACTCGGCCAGTACTTCACGCTCTTCGGTGAGGGTTATTACTCGCCGGACTCGATGTCCAGCGGCGTCGATGATTATGTAGAGGCTAATGCCGGGCTACGCCTTAACGTGCTCCCGTCGCTAAATATCGAAGCTGGCTATCGTTATATCGATATGGCGGGGAAAGATGGCAACCGCGACAACACCCTCGCCGACGGGGCCTATGCCGGGGTTAACTTCCGCTTTTAATCCATGCACAGGGATTGCCTTCCGGCAGTCCCTGTCTCATCTCAGCTGGTCAGTGGCACGCTTTTCAGTACACGGTTGATCTCCTGCAGACCAGCAACATTATTCTCTTTACGGTAAACGTCATTCATGGATGCCATCTGCTCCAGGCGGGTCAACGCGCCATACACCTGATATGCCTCGCTGTGTCTGTCGAACACATCGCGGCGCTCCACATCCTGCAAATAATGGCTTTTCAACGAATGATTAAGGCGACCAATCAGTGCCGTATTGTCCTGGAAATAGCGCGTCACAGCCTGGGCATTGTTCGCCGCAGTCCCCGGCTCACTGTGCGATACCGGTACGGTTAGCGTATTAATCGTCTCCACCGTTTTGGATGGGGATGTTGAACTGCATCCCGCTAAACCGAGCACGCCGGCGACGATAAGCACCCCGATCTTGTTCATTGTGTCACTTCACCTCTGTTAATTTGACGAGGCGACTTTAACGACAGCAAAAGGAGGGGACCAGCGAAGAGATGTTTAATAATAAATGGTCGGTGGGGACAAAAACAAAAAAAGACGCTTTTCAGCGTCTTTCTTCTGGAATATTGGTACCGAGGATGGGACTCGAACCCACAAGCCCGTTAGGGCACTACCACCTCAAGGTAGCGTGTCTACCAATTCCACCACCTCGGTACAGAATACTTAGTGCGGGATATCGCTGGTCGGCTGAGCCGGCGCAGTTGGCTGAGTTTGCTCTGTTTTCGGCGCGCTCAGGTTATCCCACTCACTTCCTTTACTGGTCTTGTTGCTGTTGATATTACCCAGCGCCAGACTGATGATGAAGAACAGCGCAGCCAGGATGCCGGTCATACGGGTCATGAAGTTACCAGAACCGCTGGACCCAAACAGTGTGCCGGAAGCGCCTGCACCGAAGGAGGCTCCCATATCAGCGCCTTTACCTTGCTGCAGCATAACCAGACCTACGAGGCCAATCGCTACAATAAGGAAAACAACCAAAAGAGCTTCGTACATAATCAACCTGTTCCTTGCGGATTCGCCGCATACCAAGTGCTTCGACCAATAAAGCGGGACGTTTTAACGTTTCCCACTGAAGCGGGTGTGAATACTAACCAAAGCGAATGACCTTCGCAAGGGCAATTTCGACACATTGTATCAACTGCAGAAAAAAACAGCAAAAAGCCGGTATTCGATCATAAAAAAGGCGGCAAGCGCCGCCTTTTTAACCACTTAGCCGGCAAGCTTAGACGCTTTTTACCGCTTCGGCGATGCGATGCGCAAACTCGTGCACCTGATCTTCATGCTCGCCTTCCACCATGACGCGGATCAGCGGCTCCGTACCCGATTTACGCAGCAGGACGCGGCCACGCTTACCTAATGCCGCTTCCACTTCTGCGGTCACCGCTTTGACATGCTCATTCTCCAGAGGGTTGCCGCTGCCCTCGGTAAAGCGCACATTCACCAGCAGCTGAGGGAACATCTTCATGCCGCTGCACAGGTCATGCAGGCTCATGTGGTTGCGTACCATCGCCGCGACCACCTGCAGACTGGCGACGATGCCATCGCCGGTGGTGGTTTTATCCAGCAGGATCACATGGCCGGAGTTTTCCGCACCGATGCGCCAGCCTTTTTCCTGAAGCATCTCCAGCACATAGCGGTCGCCCACCTTCGCACGGGCAAACGGGATGCCTAGCTGCTTGAGCGCCAGCTCCAGGCCCATATTGCTCATCAGCGTACCGACGGCGCCGCCGCGCAGCTGTCCCTGACGCAGCCCTTCCCGGGCGATGATGTAGAGGATTTGGTCACCATCGACTTTATTGCCTTCATGGTCAACCATGATCACCCGATCGCCATCGCCGTCGTAGGCAATGCCCAGATCGGCTTTTTCCGCCAGCACGCGCGCCTGCAGCGCCCGCACGTCGGTAGCCCCGACCTCTTCGTTGATGTTGAGGCCGTCAGGCTCACAGCCCATCGCGATAACCTGGGCGCCCAGCTCGCGGAATACATTAGGAGCGATGTGGTAGGTTGCGCCATGCGCACAGTCCACCACCACTTTCAGCGTGGAGAGGCTCAGTTCATTGGGAAAGGTGCCTTTACAAAACTCAATGTAGCGCCCCGCGGCATCGACGATACGGCTGGCTTTACCCAGCTCAGCCGAATCCACACAGGTGAGTTCTTTCTCCATTTCGGCTTCAATCGCCTCTTCCACATCATCAGGCAGCTTGGTGCCCTCAATGGAGAAGAACTTGATGCCGTTGTCGTAGAAAGGGTTATGTGAAGCGGAGATGACGATCCCCGCCTCGGCGCGAAAGGCGCGCGTCAGGTAGGCAATCGCCGGCGTCGGCATTGGCCCGGTGAACGATGCAGAGAGTCCCGCTGCCGCCAGCCCGGCTTCCAGCGCCGATTCCAGCATATAGCCCGAAATACGGGTATCCTTGCCGATGATAATTTTACGCGAGCCGTGGCGCGCTAACACTTTACCCGCCGCCCAGCCGAGCTTAAGCACAAATTCCGGAGTGATCGGCGCATCGCCGACGCGGCCACGAATACCATCGGTGCCAAAATACTTGCGGTTACTCATAACGTTTTTTTCCCTTAGCGGCGAGGGTGGCTTCCACCACGCGCAGCGCTTCTACCGTTTCTTTGACATCATGGACGCGGATAATCTGCGCGCCCTGCATTGCTGCTATGACGGCACACGCCAGGCTGCCGTTCAGCCGTTCCGACGGCCCAACGTTCAGCAACTGACCTACCATCGACTTACGCGACATACCGACCAGCAGCGGCAGACCAAAGTGATGAAACTCTCCCAGCCTGGCCAGCAACTGATAATTGTGGGTGAGATTTTTACCGAAACCGAATCCCGGGTCGAGCAGCAATTTTTCTTTTGCGATCCCCGCCTGTTCGCAGCGCACGATGTGTTCATTAAAAAAGCGCTCTACATCGGCGAAGACATCCTCATACTTCGGCGCCTCCTGCATGGTTTTCGGCTGTCCCTGCATATGCATCAGACACACCGGCAACCCGGTTTCCGCCGCAGCCTGCAGCGCGCCGGGTTCGGTCAGCGAACGAATATCGTTAATGATATGCGCCCCCGCTCGGGCCGATTCGCGGATAACCTCCGCTTTGGAGGTGTCCACTGAGATCCACACCTCAAAGCGCTGGGCGATAGCCTCCACCACCGGGATCACCCGCGCAAGCTCCTCTTCCACGCTAACCTCAGCCGCCCCTGGCCGCGTCGATTCACCGCCGATATCAATGATGGTCGCCCCGGCGTTGATCATCAGATTGGCATGCTTCACCGCCTCAATCAGCGAATTATGGGCGCCGCCATCAGAGAAGGAGTCAGGCGTCACATTAAGAATACCCATCACGTGGGGGTGAGAGAGATCGAGGGTTGAGCCCTGGGCTACAAGTTTCATCACAAAATCCCTGAGACAGAAGAGGTTAAAAAAGAAAAACCCCGGAGCGGGCGCCCCGGGGTTTTAAGGTTAAAACAAGACATCAACAGCGGCAGCTTATTTGTCGCCCAGCTGCTCTGACATGGTATTGCCCGGGTTCGGCGTACGCGGTTCATCAACCGGACGCGGCGCACGAGGCGTGCCATTGTTGTCAGAGTTGTTAGAAGAACCTGGTTCTTCCCAACCCGCTGGCGGACGAACATCGCGACGAGCCATCAGGTCGTCAATCTGCGGCGCATCGATGGTCTCATACTTCATGAGCGCATCTTTCATCGCGTGCAGAATATCCATGTTGTCGTTCAGCAACTGGCGAGCACGACCATAGTTACGCTCAATCAGCGATTTCACTTCCTGGTCGATGATACGCGCGGTTTCATCGGACATATGCTTCGCTTTCGCGACGCTGCGGCCGAGGAACACTTCACCCTCTTCTTCCGCATACAGCAGCGGACCGAGTTTGTCGGAGAAGCCCCACTGGGTCACCATGTTACGCGCCAGGTTCGTCGCCACTTTAATGTCGTTGGACGCGCCGGTAGAAACATGTTCCGGACCGTAGATAATCTCTTCCGCCAGACGACCGCCGTACAAGGTGGAGATCTGACTTTCCAGTTTCTGACGGCTGGCGCTGATCGCATCGCCTTCCGGCAGGAAGAAGGTCACACCCAGCGCACGACCGCGCGGGATAATCGTCACTTTGTGTACCGGATCGTGCTCCGGCACCAGGCGACCGATAATCGCGTGGCCCGCTTCGTGGTAAGCGGTAGACTCTTTCTGCGCTTCCGTCATCACCATGGAGCGGCGTTCCGCACCCATCATGATTTTGTCTTTCGCTTTTTCGAACTCAACCATCGAGACGACGCGTTTGTTGCCGCGGGCAGCAAACAGGGCCGCTTCGTTGACCAGGTTGGCCAGGTCGGCACCGGAGAAGCCAGGGGTACCGCGAGCAATGATTGCCGCATCGATATCCGGCGCCAGCGGAACGCGACGCATATGCACTTTCAGGATCTGCTCACGACCGCGAACATCCGGCAGGCCAACCACCACCTGGCGGTCAAAACGGCCCGGACGCAACAGCGCGGGGTCAAGAACGTCCGGACGGTTAGTCGCCGCGATAACGATAATGCCTTCGTTACCTTCAAAGCCGTCCATCTCAACCAGCATCTGGTTCAGGGTCTGCTCACGTTCATCGTGGCCACCGCCAAGACCGGCGCCACGCTGGCGGCCGACGGCGTCGATTTCATCGATGAAGATGATGCAAGGCGCTGCTTTCTTAGCCTGTTCGAACATGTCACGCACACGAGATGCACCAACACCGACGAACATTTCTACGAAGTCAGAACCGGAAATAGTAAAGAACGGCACTTTTGCTTCGCCAGCGATCGCTTTCGCCAGCAACGTTTTACCGGTACCCGGAGGACCGACCATCAGGACGCCTTTCGGGATCTTACCGCCCAGTTTCTGGAAGCGGCTCGGCTCACGCAGGTATTCCACCAGTTCGCCGACTTCCTCTTTCGCTTCGTCACACCCGGCAACGTCAGCAAAAGTGGTTTTGATCTGATCTTCTGTCAGCATACGGGCTTTGCTTTTGCCGAAGGACATCGCGCCCTTCCCGCCGCCGCCCTGCATTTGCCGCATAAAAAAGATCCAGACGCCGATCAACAGCAGCATAGGGAACCAGGAGATGAAGATGGAAGCCAGCAGGCTTGGCTCTTCTGGTGGTTCACCAACCACTTTGACGTTTTTAGTCAACAGGTTATCGAGCAGCTTCGGATCGTTAACCGGAATGTAAGTCGTGTAACGGTTACTATCTTTCTTGGTAACGTTGATCTCACGTCCGTTGATACGCGCTTCGCGAACCTGGTCCTGATTGACCTCTTGCAGGAAGGTAGAATAATCCACCTTGCGGCCATTCGACTCGCTGGGCCCAAAGCTCTGGAATACTGACATCAGCACAACGGCAATGACCAGCCAGAGTATTAGGTTTTTCGCCATGTCACTCAAGGGATTAACCTCTTATTACAACTGTGTTAAAAACAGCGTCAGGATACTCTATATCCAGTTTCTTTCAAACTTTCGTTTGAAATCTGCCGGTTATGGTTTACGCCCGGTCGCTACAATATACACTTCACGCGAACGAGCGCGGGAAGAGTCCGGCTTACGAACTTTGACCTTCGTAAACAGGGAGCGAATTTCTCGAAGATACTCATCGAAGCCTTCGCCCTGGAACACCTTCACTACAAAACTACCACCTGGCGCTAATACATCACGAGACATTTCAAGCGCCAGTTCTACCAGATACATAGCCCGGGGAATATCCACCGCCGGTGTTCCGCACATATTCGGCGCCATATCGGACATGACCACTTGTACTTTACTGTCGCCCACTCGCTCAAGTAACGCTTTCAGGACTAATTCATCACGAAAATCGCCCTGAAGGAAGTCCACACCAACAATTGGATCCATTGGTAAAAGATCGCAAGCGATGATGCGGCCGCTGTTGCCGATCTGCGTGACCGCATACTGCGACCAGCCACCGGGAGCAGCACCGAGGTCGACTACCGTCATCCCCGGCTTAAAAATTTTGTCACTTTGCTGTATTTCATCAAGTTTAAACCAGGCACGGGAACGTAACCCCTTTTTCTGTGCCTGTTGAACATATTTATCGCTAAAGTGTTCCTGAAGCCAGCGGCTTGAGCTGGCAGAACGCTTTTTACCTGTCATTTAACATTCCCGTTCGGGTTCATCGTACTTTACTGCGTAAAAATCGACGCGGTAGTTTGGCGATATATGGGAGATGGCGGTAGAATGACCCGTTTTCAATCCCAACGTAAGCAAAAAAATACGATGAATCTGAGTACTAAACAAAAACAGCACCTGAAAGGTCTGGCACATCCGCTCAAGCCGGTAGTTATGCTTGGCAACAATGGTTTGACCGAAGGGGTACTGGCCGAGATCGAACAAGCGTTAGGGCACCATGAACTCATCAAGGTGAAGATCGCCTCAGAAGATCGCGAAACTAAAGCCTTGATCGTGGAAGCCATCGTGCGCGAAACCGGCGCCTGTAACGTACAGGTCATCGGTAAAACGCTGGTTCTGTACCGCCCAACGCCAGAGCGTAAAATCTCGCTGCCACGCTAAGAATATCCTCAATCCCGACACAACTTTGTGTAAAACGAGGGATTTCTGTGGCCAGGCGAGCAAAATGCCATGCTCGTGACGTTGATAAAAGGCCGCTATGCGGCCTTTTTCCTTTCTTTACAATCTATAAACATCGTAGCGGGAAATACGCCTTACAGGTATTCAACCTTGGTAATTTCGTATTCCACTTCCCCACCCGGTGTGCGGATAGTCACGACGTCATCCTGCTCTTTACCGATCAGACCACGGGCAATCGGCGAGTTCACGGAGATCAGATTCTGCTTAAAATCAGCTTCGTCATCGCCCACGATACGGTAGGTCTGCTCCTCGTCAGTATCGAGGTTCAGCACACTGACGGTTGAACCAAAAATCACCCGGCCATTGTTCGGCATTTTGGTGATATCGATAACCTGCGCGTTGGACAGCTTCGCTTCGATGTCCTTGATACGCCCTTCGCAGAAGCCCTGCTGTTCACGCGCAGCGTGATACTCGGCATTCTCTTTCAGATCGCCGTGTTCACGGGCCTCAGCAATAGCGGCAATGATTTCAGGACGACGCACAGACTTCAGATAATCCAGTTCTTCGCGCAGTTTTTCAGCGCCACGTAAGGTCATCGGAATCGCTTGCATTAGTTATACCTCTTTATCATTCCTTCAGGGAACGGATAGCCCCGCTCCGCCACCTGTCCTGTACACGGGCAGGACACGAGCAAAAAGAAACCGACCCGGGAAACACTCCCCAGGTCAGCAGCAATTTTTCATTTGATAGGTATTTTACCCCGAAGTTCATTATGGGTCATCGTTTACTTTACTGGGCGTTGCACCGTAGTATGACGGCCTGGCTTCAGGTTGTTAGCGCGAGATTATGCGATTTCCCAGATTTATCATCGGATTGACTGCCGGTATAGCGCTTAGCGCTCAGGCGGCGAATATTGACGAGTACATCACCCAGCTTCCCGCCGGTGCGAACCTTGCCTTTATGGCGCAAAAGGTCGGCGCGTCGACGCCGGAAATCGACTATCACAGCCAGCAAATGGCGCTTCCAGCCAGTACGCAAAAGGTCATCACCGCGCTGGCGGCGCTGCTGCAACTGGGGCCCGATTTTCGCTTCACCACCACGCTGGAAACCAAAGGCTCACTGGACGGCGGCGTGCTGAAAGGCGATCTGATCGCCCGCTTCGGCGGCGACCCAACGCTGAAGCGGCAGGATATTCGCAACATGGTGGCGACGCTAAAAAAAGCTGGCGTGCAGCGTATCGACGGCAATGTGCTTATCGATACCTCGGTCTTCGCCAGCCATGATAAAGCGCCGGGGTGGCCGTGGAACGACATGACGCAATGCTTCAGCGCTCCGCCTGCGGCGGCGATTGTCGACCGCAACTGCTTCTCGGTCTCGCTGTATAGCGCGCAGAAGCCGGGCGATCTCGCCTTCATTCGCGTCGCCTCCTATTATCCGGTCACCATGTTCAGTCAGGTTCGCACCCTGGCGCGCGGCTCATCGGAAGCCCAGTATTGCGAACTGGACGTGGTGCCGGGCGACCTCAACCGCTATACCCTCACCGGCTGCCTGCCGCAGCGTAGCGAACCGCTGCCGCTGGCCTTTGCGATACAGGATGGCGCCAGCTATGCCGGGGCGATCCTTAAAGCGGAGCTGAAGCAGGCGGGGATCGCCTATAGCGGCACGCTGCTGCGTCAGACGCTGGCCAATGAGCCCGGTACGGTATTAGCCACCACCCAGTCGGCGCCGCTGCACGATCTGCTGCGGATCATGCTGAAGAAATCCGACAACATGATTGCGGATACCGTTTTTCGTACCATCGGTCATGCCCGGTTCGGCGTACCAGGGACCTGGCGGGCAGGATCCGATGCCGTACGTCAGATCCTGCGTCAACAGGCTGGTGTTGATCTTGGCAACACCATCATCGCCGACGGCTCTGGCCTGTCGCGCCACAACCTGATTGCCCCGGCGACCATGATGCAGGTGTTGCAGTATATCGCCCAGCACGACACCGAGCTCAACTTCATCTCTATGCTGCCGCTGGCGGGCCATGACGGCTCGCTGCAGTATCGCGCCGGCCTCCATCAGGCGGGCGTCGATGGCAAAGTCTCGGCGAAAACTGGGTCACTGCAGGGGGTTTATAACCTTGCGGGCTTCATCACTACCGCCAGCGGGCAAAAGGTGGCCTTCGTGCAATACCTCTCCGGCTACGCCGTGGAGCCAGCCGATCAGCGTAATCGCCGCATACCGTTGGTGCGCTTTGAAAGCCGGCTTTATAAGGATCTGTACCAGAACAACTAAAAACAAAAGGGCCGCATCAGATGCGGCCCTTTTTGATCCAGAGAAGTCAGGATTAGCGTTTGTAGATGAATTCGACGCCCTCTTCGTCGTCTTCGTCCCAGTCGTCATCCCAGTCTTCGTCATCTTCCACTTCGGCTTCGGCCTCTTCAAGCTGCTGACGGTGATAGTCGTCCCACATAAACTCGACTTTCTCCGGCTTCTGCTCTTCTTTCGCCTGCACGATGGGGTTTTCGATGATGAAGGTCATCACGTCCCAGCACAGATCTTTCACGCCCTGCTGGCTGGCGGCGGAGATCAGGTAGAATTTCTCTTCCCAACCAAGCGCTTCAGCAATCGCCTTCGCTTTAGCTTCGGCTTCCGCTTTGTCCATCAGGTCAATCTTGTTAAAGACTAACCAGCGCGGTTTGGAGGCCAGCTTCTCGCTGTATTTCTCCAGCTCGCCGATGATGATGCGCGCGTTCTCAACCGGATCGGAACCGTCGATAGGCTCGATGTCGATCAAGTGCAGCAATACGCGGCAGCGCTCAAGGTGCTTGAGGAAGCGGATACCGAGGCCTGCGCCTTCCGCTGCGCCTTCAATCAGCCCCGGGATATCGGCGACCACAAAGCTCTTCTCGTTGTCCATACGCACCACGCCCAGGCTTGGTACCAGGGTGGTAAACGGATAGTCAGCCACTTTTGGCTTGGCGGCGGAGACCGCACGGATGAAGGTGGATTTACCGGCGTTCGGCATCCCCAGCATTCCGACGTCCGCCAGCAGCATCAGCTCCAGCTGCAGGTCGCGCTTATCACCCGGCGTACCCATGGTCTTCTGACGCGGGGTACGGTTAACGGATGATTTAAAACGGGTGTTGCCCAGACCGTGCCAGCCGCCCTTCGCCACCATCAGACGCTGACCGTGTTTGGTCATATCGCCCATGGTCTCGCCGGTGCCCTGGTCGATAACCCGGGTCCCGACCGGCACTTTTACCGTCACGTCTTTACCACGCTTACCGGTACAGTCGCGGCTCTGGCCATTCTGCCCGCGTTCGGCGCGGAAAGATTTTTCAAAACGGTAGTCGATCAGGGTATTCAGGTTCTCGTCCGCTTCCAGCCAGACATCGCCGCCGTCACCGCCATCGCCGCCGTCCGGGCCGCCTTTCGGAATATATTTCTCGCGGCGGAAGCTTACGCAACCATTGCCGCCGTCACCTGCTACGACCAGGATCGTTGCTTCATCTACAAACTTCATTTTACTCTCCGTAAATCATTCGCCTGAGCGGGGCAGCGGTACTACCGCCTCTCGCTTACGCCAACGTCCCCAAAGACGATGACCGATGGCGGAATACATCGCGCCCGCAACCACGACAAACGCACCGAGATAACCAATCAGGTTTAACATCGGTCTGGCGAAAACATCGGGCCAGGCCATTGATAATAAATCAGAAAACAGTAGCGTAAACAGTGGCGTCAAGGTGATTAACGCGCTGACCTGCGCCGCCTGCCAGCGCGCCATGGCTTCCGCCAGCGCGCCGTAGCCGACCAGGGTATTTAACCCGCAAAAAATCAGGCATGCCAGTTGCCAGCTGCTTAACCGGGATATCACCCCAGGCTCAGCGAGCGGCAGTAATGCAATCGTACATAAAGTGTACAGCAAAAATAGTATCTGCTGCGATGCCAGACGGCGCAATAACACCTTTTGCGCGACGCCGTAGCTTACCCACACCGTGGCGGCAGCAACGCCGAAAATTACCCCCCACGTGTAGTCCGTCAGGCGGGTAAAGATTTCAATCAGGCTGGTGTTGAAGAACATCACCAGCCCGCTGAGCAGCATCAACGCGCCCACCACCTGGGTGCCGCGCATGCGCTCTTTCAGAATCACGACGCTAGCCACCATCATGCCCACCGGCGATAGCTGGCCGATGACCTGAGAAGCCGTGGGGCTGAGATACTGCAGGGAAGAACTGAACAGAATGAAGTTACCGAACAGACCGCCGGTGGCAATCGCTAATAAGACCAGCCAGCGCGGCTTGCGAAAAATCCGCAGCGGCGGCAGTTTGCCTTTGATCGCGAGGATCGCGCCAAGGCCAATACTGGCCATCAGGAAGCGATAAAACACCACCGTTGGCGGCGCCATCACCTCAAGAACCTGCTTCATTGCAATCGGCAACGCTCCCCAACACATCGCGGTGGTAAGCGCCAGAATAATGCCAATCCCAGCCTGCTGCTTCATGCCTGTTTCCCTGCAAAAATTTTCCGGTAGACGAATGTAAAAAGCCCCGCAACGTGTTGCGGGGCTTTCATCCGTTACCGGGACGCGAAAAACTTATTCAGCAACGATGCTGATGAATTTACGGTTTTTCGGGCCTTTAACTTCGAACTTGACTTTACCGTCAGTCAAAGCGAACAGAGTGTGGTCACGGCCGCAACCAACGTTGGTGCCAGCGTGGAATTTGGTACCACGTTGACGAACGATGATGCTACCTGCCAGAACTGCTTCACCGCCGAAACGTTTTACGCCCAGACGTTTAGCTTCTGAATCGCGACCGTTACGAGTCGAGCCGCCAGCCTTTTTATGTGCCATTTAAATCTACTCCTCAGGTCTTAGGCGCTGATGCCAGTGATTTTCACATCAGTGAACCACTGACGATGGCCCTGCTGCTTACGATAGTGTTTACGACGACGAAACTTAACGATTTTAACTTTCTCGCCACGACCGTGAGCAACAACTTCAGCTTTGATTACGCCGCCCTCAACGAAAGGAACGCCGATCTTGATTTCTTCACCGTTTGCGATCATCAGCACTTCAGCGAACTCAACAGCTTCGCCAGTTGCGATGTCCAGCTTTTCCAGGCGAACGGTCTGACCTTCGCTTACTCGGTGTTGTTTACCACCACTTTGGAAAACCGCGTACATATAAAACTCCGCTTCCGCGCACCTCTTCGTGTGATTCAGAGTGCGCTATAAATATTCACAATAGGGCGCGAATATTACGCAAAACGCGAGCCTTTGACAAGAGCGATTAGCGATCAATGCAGAAAAAAAACACAACTTTCACGACAACGTTTATCTACGGCAATTTTTCAGTACAATCATATCTTCTTTTAATTCTGTCTTAATCCTTCTGTGATCCCACCTGGATTCATGGTAACAGGACATTTGGCCCGGCTTTTGCGATGAATTTAGAAAAAATCAATGAGTTAACCGCGCAAGATATGGCGGGTGTCAATGCGACGATTCTTGAGCAACTCAACTCCGATGTTCAGCTTATCAATCAGTTAGGCTATTACATCGTCAGCGGCGGCGGCAAACGCATTCGCCCGATGATTGCTGTGCTCGCCGCGCGCGCGGTGGGTTATCAGGGGAGCGCGCATGTCACCATTGCTGCGCTGATTGAATTTATTCATACCGCCACCCTGCTGCATGACGACGTCGTCGATGAGTCTGATATGCGTCGCGGCAAAGCCACGGCAAATGCGGCGTTTGGCAATGCCGCCAGCGTGCTGGTCGGCGATTTTATCTATACCCGCGCCTTTCAGATGATGACCCAGCTGGGCTCGCTGAAGATCCTCGAGGTCATGTCGGAAGCGGTGAACGTCATTGCCGAAGGCGAAGTGCTGCAGCTGATGAACGTCAATGACCCGGATATCACGGAAGAGAACTACATGCGCGTCATCTACAGCAAGACGGCGCGTCTGTTTGAGGCAGCCTCGCAGTGTGCGGGACTGCTGGCCGACTGCACTGCGGAAGAAGAGCGCGCGTTGCAGGATTATGGCCGCTATCTCGGCACCGCTTTCCAGCTGATCGACGATTTACTCGATTACAGCTCAGACGGAGAGCGGCTCGGTAAAAACGTCGGTGATGACCTCAACGAAGGCAAACCGACGCTACCGCTGCTACACGCCATGCACCATGGTACCGCCGATCAATCGGCGATGATCCGCGGGGCTATCGAGCAGGGCAACGGCCGCCATCTGCTGGATGCCGTCCTGGAAACGATGGCTGCCTGCGGTTCGCTGGAGTGGACGCAGAAACGTGCTGAAGAAGAAGCTGACAAAGCGATTGCCGCGCTGCAGATTCTCCCGGACACCCCCTGGCGTGAAGCCTTGATCGGGCTGGCGCATATCGCGGTTCAGCGCGATCATTAATCCCCTCTCCCTTCCCGCGCAGTGCGCGGGAAAGTTCCAGTAAAAATCCATTCCCTACCGTAAATTTCCCGATATCTTGATACATTCTGAATATTCCGACGCTTTAACAGAACTTGTTAGAACCTTACCTGGTGCGCGGGTATAGTGTCTCCGTTGCCCATATGGGCCGTTCAGGATCTTTATCACCAGGAGAATTTATGGATAAGTTCATCGACTGGCATCCCGCAGATATTGTTGCTGGATTACGTAAACGGGGAACATCGCTGGCGGCAGAGTCGCGACGGCACGGTCTGAGTTCTTCAACGCTGGCGAACGCCCTGACCCGCCCCTGGCCGAAAGGCGAATTAATCATCGCCACGGCGCTGGATACACAGCCATGGGTCATCTGGCCGTCACGCTACCATGATCCGGTAACGCATGAGTTTATCGACAGAACGCAGATGATGCGTCAGAAGAAGATGGACAAGTGATGTGATTATGCGACAAGGACCCGGGAGAGACACCCGGGCCCTGTCAGGACGCGATTACTCGCCTTTCACGCGCTGAATATTGGCACCCAGCGCCTGCAGTTTATCTTCAATACGCTCATAGCCACGATCGATATGATAGATGCGATCGACGATGGTGGTTCCCTCAGCGATACAACCTGCCAGCACGAGGCTCGCCGAAGCACGCAAATCGGTCGCCATCACCTGCGCGCCCGAAAGCTGCTTCACGCCATGACAGATCGCGGTATTGCTCTCGATCTCCGCGTGAGCACCCATACGGATCAGTTCCGGAATGTGCATAAAGCGGTTTTCAAAGATCGTTTCGGTGATCACGCCGGTCCCTTCCGCGACCAGGTTGAGCAGCGTGAACTGGGCCTGCATATCGGTCGGGAAGCCCGGATGCGGCGCGGTACGCACGTTAACCGCTTTCGGACGGTTGCCATGCATATCAAGGCTGATCCAGTCTTCGCCCGTTTCGATGTCCGCTCCGGCGTCGCGCAGCTTTGCCAGTACGGCATCGAGGGTATCTGGTTGCGCGTTACGGCAGAGGATCTTGCCGCCGGAAATGGCTGCGGCCACCAGGAAGGTCCCGGTTTCAATACGGTCCGGCAGCACACGGTAAACGCCGCCGCCCAGACGCTGCACGCCTTCGATGGTGATGCGATCGGTACCCTGGCCGCTGATTTTTGCGCCCAGCGCGTTAAGGAAGTTCGCGGTATCGACGATCTCCGGCTCGCGAGCGGCGTTTTCGATAATCGTCGTCCCCTCGGCGAGGGTCGCTGCGCTCATGATAGTGACGGTGGCGCCGACGCTCACTTTATCCATCACGATATGCGCGCCTTTCAGACGACCATTGACCGAAGCTTTTACATAACCTTCTTCCAGTTTGATCTCGGCGCCCAGCTGTTCCAGGCCGCTAATATGCAGATCGACCGGACGCGCGCCGATGGCGCAGCCGCCAGGCAGAGAGACTTGTCCCTGACCGAAACGCGCCACCAGCGGGCCCAGCGCCCAGATAGAGGCGCGCATGGTTTTCACCAGATCGTACGGAGCACAGAATACATCGACCGGGCCGGCGTCAATCCACACCGAACCATTGCGCTCTACCTTCGCGCCCAGCTGACTCAGCAGCTTCATGGTGGTATCGATGTCTTTCAGCTTAGGTACGTTCTGGATCTCTACCGGCTCTTCGGCAAGCAGCGCGGAAAAGAGGATTGGCAGGGCGGCGTTTTTTGCACCGGAGATGGTGACTTCGCCCTGAAGGCGAGTCGGCCCCTGAACACGGAATTTATCCATTGATTCTGTTCTCTATTAAAAATTCACATACGCTGCAGGGGATCCCCCACAGCTTAGAAGCCATTTAGTTTGCGGTCTCGCGCCCACTCCTGCGGAGTAAAGGCCTTGATCGACAGCGCATGGATGCGGTTGTCAGCAATATATTCCATCAGCGGCGCGTAGACGCTCTGCTGCTTTTTAACCCGACTCATGCCATCGAACATCTCACCCACAGCAATAACCTGAAAGTGGCTGCCATCGCCAGAGACGTGGACTTCCTGGAGGGGGAGTGCGTTCATCAGCACGGTCTGAATTTCATGATTTTCCATGGGCTCAAATTTATCTGATAGTGAAAACAGCCCAACATCTTAGAGGAAAGTGGCGCGGTCTTAAACAAGCAAAAAGCCCCGGCGAAAAGATTGCCGGGGCTTTCGGAATAGCTTCAGCGCTAAGACACTGAAAAGATTATGGGATCATATCGACAGGCAGGTTGTAAAGACCGACCAGCGTTTGCAGATTTTCGCTCTTGCCGATCAGCTGCGCTTCCCGGCCCTGGCGGCGAATCAGCGCCACAAAATGTACTAACAGCGCCAGGCCCGCCGTGTCCACGCGCGTGGTCTGACTGAGATCGATGATCGCTGTCCCGGCTGTCGCCTGGGCGCGTGCCTCCCAGAGCGGGACCAGCAGATCCTGGTCCAGCTCTCCGTGCAGCGCCAGCGTCTCGCCATCACGAGTCCAGCTCAGCTGCCCGCTCATTATTTTTTCTGTTCCAGGGTGATCGGCTGAGCGGAGATCGCTTTGAGCTGCGCGGTCAGGCCATCAACGCCCTTGGTACGCAGCAGGTCGCTCCACTCGTTTTGTTTGGTGGTGATCATGCTGACCCCTTCCGCAATCATATCGTAGGCCTGCCAGTTGCCGGTCTGGGTATTTTTACGCCACTGGAAGTCGAGACGTACCGGCGGACGGCCGTTCGGGTCGATGATAGTGACGCGGATCGGAATGATGGTCGCGCTGCCCAGCGGCTGTTCCGGGGCAATCTGGTAGGTCTGACCATGGTACATTGCCAACGCCTGGCCATAGGCCTGCTTCAGGTATTCACGGAAGGCGGCAAAATAGGCTTCACGCTGCGCCGGGGTAGCTTCTTTGTAATAGCGGCCCAGCACCAACGCGCCGGCATACTTCACCTGCACATAAGGCAGAAGCTCCTGGTCGACGATGTCGCGCAGATAGTTAGGGTTGGCCTTGATCTTCGGCTGTTCATTCTTCAGGCGATCGAAGGTTTTCTGCGCCGCTTCATTCATCAGCTTATACGGATTGGACTGGTCTGCCGCCTGGGCGGCGGTCAGCGGGGCAATCACCAGCATGGCGACCATGAGTAAGCGTTTAAACATATCGTGTTTCTCCTGAAATTAATGCGTCGTGCCGGCTGCCGGCGTCGCGTCAGTATGACCTTCTGCCTCGGCCTTATCATTGCCAGAATTCTGATTGTCGCCGCCCTTACTGTTATAAAGGAACTGACCAATCAGATCTTCCAGCACCATAGCGGACTTGGTGTCCTGGATAGTACCGCCGTCTTTAAGAATAGTCGTCCCGAGGTCCGGGTCTTCAAAACCGACGTTCAGCGCCAGATACTGCTCGCCCAGCAGGCCAGAGGTGCGGATCGCCAGCGAACTGGTATCGGGGATATGGTTGTAGCGCTCATCGATATCGAGCTCCACGCGCGGCAGATAGGTTTTCGGGTCGAGGGTGATGTCCGCCACGCGGCCAACAACCACACCGCCGATGCGCACCGGCGAGCGTGCTTTCAGGCCGCCGATATTATCGAAGGTCGCGTAAAGACGGTAAGTCGGCTCGGTACGTAGCGAGGTGACGTTCGCCGCCTTCAGGCAGACAAACAGCGCCGCCAGCAGCGCCACCAGTAAGAACACCCCTACCCAGATTTCATTTTTTTTCGTTTGCATGAACTCAATTCCCAAACATCAGCGCAGTCAGCACAAAATCCAGCCCCAGAACCGCCAGCGACGCATGCACCACGGTGCGCGTAGTCGCCCGGCTAATCCCGGCGGAAGTGGGGATAGCGTCATAACCATTGAATAACGCAATCCAGGTTACCGTAATGGCGAATACCAGGCTCTTAATCAGGCAGTTCACCAGATCCATTCGCCAGTCGACGGCATTTTGCATCGCGGTCCAGAAAAAACCACCATCAATGCCTTTCCAGCTCACGCCCACCAGCGCTCCACCCCAGATCCCCACCGCAACGAAGATAATCGTCAGCAGCGGCAGCGAAATGACGCCGGCCCAGAAACGGGGAGAAATGACGCGGCGCAGCGGATCCACCGCCATCATCTCCATACTGGAGAGCTGTTCCGTGGCCCGCATCAGGCCAATCTCGGCGGTCAGCGCCGACCCGGCGCGACCGGCAAACAGCAGCGCGGCGACCACCGGCCCCAGCTCGCGCAGCAGCGACAGCGCCACCAGCATGCCAAGACTGGTCTCTGCGCTGTAGGTGGTTAAGACCAGATACCCCTGCAGCCCGAGCACCATACCGATAAACAGGCCCGATACAATGATAATCAGCATCGACAGAACGCCGACGTTGTAGAGCTGACGAACCAGCAGCGGCGCGTGCTTGCGAAACTCTGGCTTGCCGACAACGGCGTTGAACAGCATTAATCCGGCGCGTCCAAAGGTCGCGGTGGTTTTAATACCGCGATGGCCTAGCGCGGCCAGCGCATTAAACAGCATCAGTCGCTCAACTCCCTATGCCTAATAAATCATGGTGATAGTCGCCAGCCGGATAACGGAACGGCACCGGGCCGTCGGCAATACCATCAATGAACTGACGAACCCGAGGGTCAGCATTCTCACGTAGCGACTGGGCGCTGCCGTGGGCGACAATCTTTTTATCCGCCACGATATACGCATAGTCCGCAATGCTCAGCACCTCAGGCACATCGTGCGAAACCACGATGCAGGTGACACCCAGCGTGCTGTTGAGTTCAGAAATCAGCTTCACCAGCACGCCCATGGTGATGGGATCCTGCCCGACGAACGGTTCGTCGAACATAATGAGATCCGGCTCCAGGGCAATGGCCCTCGCCAGGGCGGCGCGGCGCGCCATGCCGCCGGAAAGCTCAGAGGGCATTAACTTCGCCGCACCGCGCAGCCCTACCGCCTCCAGCTTCATCATCACCGTCGTATGCAGCAGCGCAGGCGGCAGATGCGTATGTTCGCGCAGCGGGTAGGCGACGTTGTCAAAGACATTGAGGTCGGTGAACAGCGCCCCGGACTGGAACAGCATGCTCATCCGCTTACGCACCGTGTACAGACGCGAACGGGTCATCTGCGGCACGTTCTCGCCATCGAACAGGATCTCTCCCCTGTCCGGCGGGATCTGTCCGCCGATCAGGCGTAACAGGGTAGTCTTGCCGATCCCCGAAGGTCCCATAATCGCAGTAATTTTACCGCGTGGCACCGACAGCGAGATGTCGTCGAAGATCACGCGATCGCCGCGAGAAAAGCGGATACCGCGCACTTCAACTAAATTCGCCTGAGTTTGGCTCATAAAATCATCCTTACTAAGCACCTGATGGGCAAGCATCGCCCTTTCTTACGCCACAATCACAACATTTTTACAGAATCTTACCTGCACAGGTTAGCGAAAGCTGGCATTTGTTTTACTTTTGGCACGCATAAAGTCAAAATTAAGAATTCGTTACGCTGCGTAGGGATAACCCAGCGAGGCGACGATTATACCTGAAGAAAGGACTTTAGATGCTCTTAGCGACGGCTCTGTTAATTATTGGTTTATTGCTGGTTGTCTACAGCGCCGATCGTCTGGTCTATGCCGCCTCCATCCTCTGTCGCATGTTGGGGATCCCGCCGCTGATCATCGGTATGACGGTGGTGAGTATTGGCACTTGCCTGCCAGAGATCATGGTTTCCACCGCGGCCTCGCTGCATGGACAGACCGATCTGGCGGTGGGCACCGCGCTCGGCTCCAACATTACTAATATTCTCCTGATCCTCGGTCTGGCTGCCTTACTCAGGCCATTTACCGTGCATTCTGATATTCTGCGCCGCGAATTACCGCTAATGTTGCTGGTCAGCGTACTGGCAGGGCTGGTGCTCTATGATGGTCAACTGTCCCGTCTCGACGGCCTGTTTTTACTGGCGCTGGCGCTGCTATGGCTGCTGTTCACCATCAAAATCGCCCGTCTGGCGGAACGCCAGGGAAGCGATAGCCTGACCCGCGAACAGCTGGCCGAACTGCCGCGTGAAGGGTCGCTGCCGGTCGCTCTGCTGTGGTTAGGGGTGGCGATGATCGTCATGCCGATGGCCACCCGCATGGTGGTAGATAACAGTACGGTGCTGGCAAACTATTTTGCCATCAGTGAACTGACCGTCGGCCTGACGGTAGTGGCGATAGGCACCAGCCTGCCGGAGCTGGCCACCGCCATCGCCGGGGCGCGCAAAGGGGAAGATGACATTGCCATCGGCAATATCATCGGCGCAAATATCCTCAATATTGCGCTGGTGCTGGGTTTGCCGGCGCTGATCGCGCCGGGAGCCTTTGCGGCGGAAGCCTTTACCCGCGACTATGGCGTGATGTTGCTGGTCAGCCTGATCTTCGCCGTGCTGTGCTGGCGCCGCCAGCAGCAGCCGGGACGACTGGTTGGCGCGCTGCTGGTCGGCGGTTTTGTGGTTTGGTTGGCGATGCTGTTCTGGACAGCGCCGCTCTTCGTTGAATGACTCGGGATAACATCATGTCGCAAATAGATTTGCCCACGGATTTTGACTTTCAACAGGCAGGCCGTCAGGTGCTGGAAATTGAACGTGAAGGTCTGGCCCAGCTCGATCAGTATATAAATGACGATTTCACCCGCGCCTGCGAAACGATTTTCCGCTGCGGCGGGAAGGTCGTGGTGATGGGGATGGGCAAATCCGGCCATATCGGCCGCAAAATGGCGGCAACCTTCGCCAGTACCGGCACGTCGGCATTTTTTGTCCACCCAGGCGAAGCCGCGCACGGCGATTTGGGCATGGTTACGCCGCAGGACGTGGTGATTGCATTGTCGAACTCCGGCGAATCGAACGAAATCCTCGCGCTGATCCCGGTACTGAAACGCCAGCAGGTGAAGCTTATCTGCATCACCAGCCGGCCTGAAAGCAGCATGGCGCGCGCGGCGGATATCCATCTGTGCGTGAAAGTGCCGAAGGAGGCCTGTCCGTTAGGGCTGGCGCCCACCTCCAGCACCACCGCCGCGCTGGTGATGGGCGATGCCCTCGCCGTCGCCCTGCTGGAAGCCCGCGGCTTTACCGCTGAGGATTTCGCTCTCTCGCATCCGGGTGGCGCACTCGGTCGTAAGCTGTTGCTGCGCGTCAATGATATTATGCATACCGGTGATGAGATCCCGCACGTCGGCCTGCAGGCCACCCTGCGCGATGCGCTGCTGGAAATCACCCGTAAAAATTTAGGTATGACCGCTATCTGCGATGACGACATGAACATCATCGGTATCTTTACCGACGGTGACCTGCGCCGGGTCTTCGACACCGGCGTTGATATGCGCGATGCCAGCATTGCCGACGTCATGACCCGGGGAGGGATCCGTATCCGTCCCGGCACCCTGGCGGTGGATGCGCTAAACCTGATGCAATCCCGTCATATCACCTGCGTGCTGGTTGCCGATGGCGACCATCTGCTGGGTGTGGTACATATGCACGATCTCCTGCGCGCGGGCGTAGTGTAAGTAAGGAAAAAATAATGAATAATGCTGATGCTCCGTTAGCGACCTGCTATGGGCCGGTAAGCCAGACGTTTCTCGATCGCGCGGCTAAGATCCGTTTACTGATCCTCGATGTCGACGGTGTATTATCCGACGGGCTTATCTATATGGGTAATCACGGCGAGGAGCTGAAAGCGTTCAACGTCCGCGATGGCTATGGTATCCGCTGCGCGCTGACCTCTGGCATTGAAGTGGCGATTATTACCGGACGAAAAGCTAAACTGGTAGAAGATCGCTGTCAGACGTTGGGCATCACGCATTTGTATCAGGGGCAGTCGGACAAGCTGCTGGCGTTCCGCGATCTCACTGACAAACTGGGCGTGCGGCCAGAGGAAGTCGCCTACATCGGCGACGATCTGATTGACTGGCCGGTGATGGCCGAAGTGGGGCTTAGCGTCGCCGTCGCGGATGCGCATCCGCTGCTGCTGCCGCGCGCCGATTACATCACCCGGATTAATGGCGGACGCGGCGCGGTACGCGAAGTCTGCGATTTGTTACTATTGGCGCAGGGCAAGCTGGATGAGGCCAAAGGGCAATCAATATGAGTAAAACCAGACGTTGGGTTATCATTTTACTGTCGCTGCTCGCGCTGATCCTCATCGGCCTGAATCTGGCGAATACGGACGACACGGCCCAGCAGGAGGTCAATCCCAACGACCCGACGTATAAAAGCGAACACACTGACACCGTGGTGTACAGTCCGGAAGGCGCCCTGAGCTATCGGCTGATTGCCGAGCATGTGGAGTATTTTTCCGATCAGGAGGTCTCCTGGTTTACCAAACCAGTGATGACCACCTTTGATACCAATAAGGTGCCGACCTGGTCAGTCAGAGCAGATAAAGCGAAGCTGACAAATGACCGGATGCTCTATCTTTACGGGCACGTTGAGGTGAATGCGCTCGCGCCTGACTCTCAACTGCGCAAAATTACGACGGATAACGCCCAGATAAATCTGGTAACGCAGGACGTTACCTCTGATGACATGGTGACGTTATACGGCACCACATTTAATTCCAGCGGCCTGAAAATGCGTGGAAACCTTCGCAGCAAAAATGCCGAGCTGATTGAAAAGGTGAGAACCTCTTATGAAATTCAGAACAAACAAACTCAGCCTTAAGATTGCGCTCGCCGGCGCGTTACTGGCCGCCAGCCTGCCGGCCCTCGCCAAGACGGGCGATACCGATCAGCCGATCCATATCGAATCCGATCAGCAGTCGCTGGATATGCAGGGCAATGTCGTCACCTTCACCGGTAACGTGGTCGTGACTCAGGGGACGATCAAAATTAACGCTGATAAAGTGGTGGTCACCCGTCCGGGCAATGAAAAAGGCAAAGAGGTGATCGAAGGTTTCGGTAACCCGGCCACCTTCTACCAGATGCAGGATAACGGCAAACCGGTAAAAGGCCGGGCGTCGAAAATGCGCTATGAGCTGCAGAACGATTACGTCGTGCTGACCGGCAACGCGTACCTTGAACAGCTCGACAGCAACATCAAGGGCGACAAGATCACCTATCTGGTGAAAGAGCAAAAAATGCAGGCCTTCAGCGACAAAGGTCGACGCGTCACCACCGTTCTGGTGCCGTCCGAGCTGCAGGACAAAAGCGGCAACCAGCAAAAGAAGAGTAACTAATCCGTTATGGCAACCTTAACTGCGAAGAATCTCGCTAAAGCGTATAAAGGCCGCCGCGTGGTGGAAGATGTCAGTCTCACCGTTAACTCGGGGGAGATTGTCGGCTTGCTTGGCCCCAACGGCGCCGGTAAAACCACCACCTTCTATATGGTGGTCGGGATTGTGCCGCGCGACGCGGGCAATATTATCATTGATGACGAAGACATCAGCCTGCTGCCGCTGCACGCGCGCGCGCGCCGGGGGATCGGCTATCTGCCGCAGGAAGCCTCGATTTTTCGTCGCCTGAGCGTTTATGACAACCTGATGGCGGTCCTGCAGATCCGTGACGATTTGAGTAGCGAGCAGCGGGAAGATCGCGCCAAAGAGCTGATGGAAGAGTTTCATATTGAGCACCTGCGCGACAGCCTCGGTCAGGCGCTCTCCGGTGGTGAACGCCGCCGCGTCGAAATCGCCCGCGCGCTGGCGGCCAACCCGAAATTTATTCTTCTGGATGAACCCTTTGCCGGCGTGGATCCGATCTCGGTTATCGACATCAAACGCATCATTGAGCATTTGCGCGACAGCGGCCTCGGCGTACTGATTACCGACCATAACGTCAGAGAGACTCTCGCGGTCTGCGAACGCGCGTATATTGTCAGTCAGGGACACCTTATCGCTCATGGTACACCGCAGCAGATCCTCGAAGATGAGCAGGTTAAGCGCGTGTATCTTGGGGAAGACTTCAGACTCTGATAGGGTAGAGGTTACAGACGTTTTAGCCGGAGATATTTACCCTGAACATGAAGCAAGGTTTGCAATTAAGGCTTAGCCAACAGCTTGCCATGACGCCGCAGCTGCAGCAGGCGATTCGTTTGCTGCAGTTGTCCACGTTAGAACTCCAGCAAGAGCTCCAGCAAGCGCTGGAAAGTAACCCGTTGCTTGAGCAAACCGATCTTCACGACGAGGTAGAGGCGAAAGAGGTGGAGGACCGCGAGTCTCTCGATACCGTCGACGCACTTGAGCAAAAAGAGATGCCCGACGAGCTTCCTCTCGATGCCAGCTGGGATGAAATCTATACCGCCGGTACACCGTCAGGCAACGGCGTGGACTACCAGGACGACGAACTCCCCGTTTATCAAGGCGAGACCACCCAGACGCTGCAGGATTACCTGATGTGGCAGGTCGAGCTGACGCCCTTCACCGATACCGACCGCGCCATCGCCACCTCCATTGTCGACGCCGTCGACGATACGGGCTACCTCACCGTTCAGATTGAAGATATCGTCGACAGCATCGGCGATGAGGAGATCGGCCTCGAAGAAGTGGAAGCCGTCCTGAAGCGCATCCAGCGTTTTGATCCGGTTGGCGTCGCGGCGAAAGATCTGCGCGACTGTCTGCTGATCCAGCTCTCGCAATTCGCCAAAGAGACGCCGTGGCTGGAAGAGGCCCGGCTGATTATCAGCGATCATCTCGATCTTCTGGCCAACCATGATTTCCGCACCCTGATGCGGGTGACCCGGCTGAAAGAAGAGGTGCTGAAAGAGGCGGTGAACCTGATCCAGTCCCTGGATCCCCGTCCCGGCCAGTCCATTCAAACCAGCGAACCGGAATATGTCATTCCCGACGTGCTGGTGCGCAAGGTCAGCGGCCGCTGGACCGTGGAGCTCAACGCCGACAGCATTCCACGGCTGAAAATTAATCAGCAGTATGCGGCAATGGGCAACAGCGCCCGCAATGACGCCGACGGCCAGTTCATTCGCAGCAATCTGCAGGAAGCCCGCTGGCTGATTAAAAGTCTGGAAAGCCGCAACGATACCCTGCTGCGCGTGAGCCGCTGCATCGTAGAACAACAGCAGGCTTTTTTCGAACAGGGTGAAGAGTATATGAAGCCGATGGTGCTGGCCGATATCGCCCAGGCCGTCGAGATGCATGAATCGACGATTTCCCGTGTCACCACGCAAAAATATCTGCACAGTCCGCGCGGTATTTTTGAACTGAAGTATTTCTTCTCCAGCCATGTCAATACCGAAGGCGGCGGCGAAGCCTCGTCGACGGCGATTCGCGCGCTGGTGAAGAAACTCATCGCCGCGGAAAATCCCGCGAAGCCGTTGAGCGACAGTAAGCTCACCTCCATGCTGTCCGAGCAGGGTATCATGGTCGCGCGCCGCACTGTCGCGAAGTACAGAGAGTCTTTATCCATCCCGCCGTCAAACCAGCGTAAACAACTGGTCTGACACAACCGATAAGGAAGACACTATGCAGCTCAACATTACAGGACACAACGTCGAGATCACTCCCGCGATGCGCGACTTCGTCACGGCGAAGTTCAGCAAGCTGGAACAATTTTTCGACCGGATCAATCAGGTCTATATTGTGTTAAAAGTAGAGAAAGTGACGCAAATTGCGGACGCGAATCTGCATGTCAACGGTGGCGAAATCCATGCCAGTGCGGAAGGGCAGGATATGTATGCAGCTGTCGATGGTCTTATCGACAAGCTGGCAAGGCAGTTAACGAAGCATAAAGATAAACTAAAACAACACTAATTGTCCGGGCCCCCCTGCGTCAGCCGCCAGGTAACATCGGCGACGGGCGCGGGGGCGCTCAGGTGAAATTATGATGAACAACGATTCGGCTCTACAACTGAGCAACGTCCTGAACCAGGAATGTACCCGTAGCCAGGTTCACTGCCAGAGCAAGAAGCGTGCTCTGGAAATCATTAGCGAACTGGCCGCCAAACAGTTAAGTTTGCCGCCGCAGGTGGTGTTCGAAGCGATCCTCACCCGCGAAAAAATGGGCAGTACCGGGATTGGCAATGGTATCGCCATTCCCCACGGAAAACTGGAAGAGGATACGCTGCGTGCTGTCGGCGTTTTTGTCCAGCTGGAAACCCCCATCGCCTTCGACGCGATCGACAATCAGCCTGTCGACCTGCTGTTCGCGCTGCTGGTGCCGGCCGATCAGACAAAAACCCACCTGCATACGCTCTCCCTGGTGGCCAAACGGCTGGCCGACAAAGCGATTTGTCGTCGCCTGCGCGCGGCGCAGAGCGATGAAGAGTTGTATGAGATCATCACCGAAGCAGGAAGCAGCGATGACGCATAACGGCAGTCGCACCTTATCCTTTATCGTACTGAGGAGAAACGGTACATGGTACTGATGATCGTCAGCGGCCGCTCGGGCTCGGGTAAATCCGTCGCTCTGCGAGCGCTGGAAGATATGGGCTTTTACTGCGTGGATAACCTGCCGGTCGTGCTGCTGCCCGATCTGGCACGGTCGCTGGCTGACCGCAATATTTCGGCGGCCGTCAGCATCGACGTGCGGAACATGCCGGAATCACCGGAGATCTTCGAGCAGGCGATGAAAAACCTGCCGGAGTGCTTTTCGCCGCAGCTGCTGTTTCTCGATGCCGATCGCAACACGCTGATCCGTCGATACAGCGACACCCGTCGCCTGCATCCGCTGTCGAGCAAGAATTTGTCGCTGGAAAGCGCCATCGATGAAGAGAGCGATCTGCTGGAGCCCCTGCGCTCGCGTGCCGATCTGATTGTCGATACCTCGGAGATGTCGGTTCACGAGCTGGCGGAAATGTTACGCACCCGGCTGCTGGGTAAACGAGAACGCGAACTGACCATGGTCTTCGAATCCTTCGGCTTTAAGCACGGTATCCCGATCGATGCCGATTACGTCTTTGACGTGCGCTTTCTGCCAAACCCGCACTGGGATCCGAAGCTGCGTCCCATGACCGGTCTGGATAAGCCGGTGGCCGCCTTCCTCGATCGGCACACCGAAGTGCACAACTTTATTTACCAGACCCGGAGCTATCTTGAGCTATGGTTACCGATGCTGGAGACCAACAATCGCAGCTATCTGACGGTGGCCATTGGCTGCACCGGCGGTAAACATCGTTCGGTTTATATTGCTGAACAACTGGCTGACTACTTCCGCTCGCGCGGCAAAAACGTGCAGTCTCGTCATCGGACGCTGGAAAAACGTAAATCATGACCGTAAAGCAGACCGTTGAAATCACCAATAAGCTGGGCATGCACGCCCGCCCGGCGATGAAGCTGTTCGAACTGATGCAGAATTTCGATGCCGAGGTGTTGCTGCGCAACGATGAAGGCACGGAGGCGGAAGCCAACAGCGTCATTGCCCTGCTGATGCTGGACTCGGCGAAAGGACGGCAGATAGAGGTGGAAGCCAGCGGTCCGCAGGAAGTGGAAGCCCTCGCCGCAGTGATTGCCCTGTTTAATGCCGGGTTTGACGAAGACTAAAAGTGACGCTTCCCGGCGACGGAGACTGGCGACGGTACCAGCCCCGGCGCCGGATTTACCCGCTAATAGAGCTTATGCTCACGCATGAACCCTTCCCCACCCAGCTGTTGCATCTGGCGTAAGATCCAGGCCTGGCGGTTGCGCACATAGCCCGAAGGCGCGTCGGCGCGATAGCGGATCGGGTTTGGCAGCACCGCGGCCAGCAGAGCCGCTTCCCCCGGCGTCAACTGGCTGGCGGGCTTATGAAAATAGCGCTGGGCGGCCGCTTCCACCCCAAAAATCCCCTCGCCAAACTCGGCAATATTCAGGTAGACGGTCAGGATCCGCTTTTTACTCCACACGATTTCCATGCCGACGGTCAATCCGGCCTCCAGCCCCTTGCGCAGCCAGCTACGACCATCCCACAAAAACAGGTTTTTCGCCGTCTGCTGCGACAGCGTTGACGCGCCGCGGATGCGGGTATCGTGACGCTCATTGTGCGCCAGCGCCTTTTCGATTGCCGAGACGTCAAACCCCCAGTGTTCCGGGAACTTCTGATCTTCGGCGGCAATCACCGCCAGCCCCATCCACGGGGAGATCTTATCCATGGCGACCCAGTCGGAGTGCGCCAGATAGTGGACATCGCCGGACAGCCAGGCGCTTACCTGCCGCTCAAGCATGACTGCCGAAAAGGGCACCGGCAGCACGCTAAACAGCGCGATCCCCCCGCCCCAGAAGACGGCGGCGATCAGCAGCAGACGCAGCGCCAGTCGTTTGAGCAGCGCGAAGGGCGCAATGCGGAGCTTCATGCGCTCAGCGCCAGCACGCGGGCGACCAGTTTTTCGATCCCAGTGGCGGCTTGCACAATATTCTCCGCCAGCATATACGCCGGGGTGGTGACCACTTTATTCTCTTCATCCACCACGATGTCGTCGACCGGGCAAGGCACATGCTCCGCCCCCATCTCCTCCACCACATCGGCAGTGTCGAGATCGGTCCCGATAGTCATCCGCAGCGGAAACGCAAAGATCTTCGGCAGCAGCGCCGGAGCGATGCACATAAAGCCCAGCGGCTTGCCGGCCTGATGCATCGCCAGCGCCAGGGCCCGCAGATCGTGGTCCACCTCGCATTTGCTGCCCTCGGCAGCGAAGCTGCTTAAGTTTTTCGCCGCGCCGAAGCCGCCGGGGACGATCAGCGCGTCCAGCGTCTCCTCACGCGCTTGCGCCAGCGGCAGGATGTCGCCGCGGGCGATGCGCGCCGCTTCCACCAGCACGTTGCGCTGCTCCGTCAACGGTTCACCCGTCAGATGGTTGATGACGTCGCGCTGCGGTTTATCGGGCGCAAAGCAGACCGCCTGCGCGCCGTTGCGCGCGATCGCCAGCAGGGTAATCACTGCCTCATGAATTTCACTGCCGTCGTACACGCCGCAGCCGCTCAGTACCACACCAATTTTTTTCATCGCCTTCGCTCCTCCATGCAACTCACTGAAACCAGTCAAAAATGTCGATTTACTCGCTATGCTTCACATATTTTACTGATTCATGTAACAAATTAGTTAAGCTTTGCTATCTTAATGAGCGAGCAATCCACTTCTCAGGTTGCGCCACGTAACAACATCACTCAAATCACACTGGCTCAACCACCAGTTCCCTGGTGTTGGCGCAGTATTCGCGCACCCCGGTCTGTCCGGGGTCATTTTTTCCCGGCCTTCGCCACCCATGCCTTCAGAATTGCCACGTCGTTTTGCCACTCGGATTTCATCTCTTCAACCCATTCAGCGACATTATCAGACCAGGCAGGCAGGTCCGGCGTCTGGATCTGCTGACCCAGCTGCTGGATGTGGCGCAGGCCAATAGAACCCGCAGCCCCTTTGATCTTATGCCCCTCTTCGACGATCCCTTTTTGATCGCGGGCGGTGAGATTAGACTCAAGGACGGACATATAGCCCGGCATCATCTTCTCAAACACCGCGAGGCCATCGTTGATAAGCTTCGGTCCCACCAGTTCGATGTATTGCTCCAGCATATCGGTATCCAGCACCGCGTCGGCTTTATGCAGATCGGCCGCCGGCGCTTCCTGCGCCTCCTCTTCCGGCGCATCCCAGAATTTTTTGATCATGGCCGTCAGCGCCGGCACCGATAGCGGCTTGCTCAGCACATCGTCCATGCCGGCATCAAGATACTCTTTCTTATTCTTCAGCACGTTGGCGGTCAGGGCTACCAGCGGCGGCAGCTCATCCGCGGCAAAATTCTGTTTTAGCTGACGAGAGATATCCAGACCCGTCATATCCGGCAGCTGGATATCCAGCAGCACCAGGTCGTACTCACCAGGCTCAAACATCTCCAGCGCGGCTTTACCGGTCATCGCGACATCCACGCTGTTGCCCAGCTTTTCCAGCACCGAGCGCGCCACGATGACGTTGAGCTCAATATCTTCTACCAGCAGCACGTTGAGCGCCGGTAATGGCATGTCGTCTTCCGCCAGGGTATCTTCCACTTCTTCCGCAATGGCAGGCGCATGGACGGTGAGCGTAAAGGTCGCTCCTTTACCCGGCTGGCTGGTGACGCTGATATCGCCGCCCATATTGCGCGCCAGGCGGCGCGATACGGCGAGGCCAATCCCGGTGCCGGTGGCTGGTTTGCCGCCGTGGCTGTCTTTGACCTGGTAATACATGGCGAATATTTTGTCCTGTTCCGCTTCAGGAATACCAATCCCGGAGTCTTCCACTTCGAAGTGCAGGATATCGCCTTCGTCATAGCGCACGCGGACGTTCACCCCACCGCCCTGTGGGGTAAATTTCACGGCGTTGCTGATAAGATTCCACAGGATCTGCCGCAGGCGGGTGCCGTCGGTGATCACCTTGTGCGGCAGCGGCAGGCTCGGCTCCAGCACAAAGCGCAGTCCCTTCTGCTGCGCCTGCAGACCGGAAAGGTTTTCAAGGTCGGCAAGGAAGCTGGTGAAGTCCACCGGCTGGTTATCGAGCTGTACCTTACGGCGCTCCATTTTATCCATGTCGATAATATCATTGAAGATATTCCCCAGCGTCACCGCCGAGACATGGATGGTTTTCAGGTATTTTTCCTGCTCGCTGGTCAGTTCGGTATCCAGCAAAATTCGGCTCAGCCCGACGATCCCGTTCAGCGGGGTACGCAGCTCATGGCTGATGGTGGAGATGAAGGTGGTTTTATCCCGGCTGGCGCGTTCGAGGGCGTCCTGATAGCGTTTTCGTTCGGTGATATCGCGCCCGAAGCCCATCAGGCCGCGACGCTTGCCGACGCGATCGTAGTACGGGACCTTGCGGATTTCGAAGCACGCTTTACGGCCATCGGGATAGTCCAGCCACTGCTCATAGGTCAGCGATACATTGTGGCGGAACACCTTCTCATCGGTTTCCAGCACCTTTTCCGCTGCTTCTTCGCTATAGACGTCCTGTGGTTTGAGGTGGATCAGCTGTTTCTCGCTTTTGCCGGTCAGCAGTTCCATCGCCCGGTTACAGCCGGAAAACTCTTTATCCTCATTGCGGTAAAAGACCAGGTCCGGGGAGGCGTCGAGGAAAGAGCGCAGAAAGGAGGATTGCTGTTCGAGCTGGATCTGCGTCTCTTCACGCTCTTTCATCTCGATCTTCAGCTGCTCAAGGGTGGTCTCACGCTCGGCTTCCGCCTTTTCACGTTCGCCAATCTCCTGATTCAACTGCGCGATATTGTCTTTCAGCTGCACATTCAGCTTCAGATCGCGCTCGCGCATCTCCTCCAGCTTCTCCACCAGCCGCGACAGACGCTGGCGGGACTCTTCGAGTTGCTCCACCACCACCGAGAGAAAGTAGACCGCCCACGGGGTGATGAGCAGACCGAAGAAGATAGAGCGGATAACGTCGATGCTTTCAACCTGGCCATGCAGCACCATGGTGACCGCCATCTGTACCACGATGGCCAGCACCACCAGCGCAAGAGCCAACAGCATTGAAAAGCGGACCAGACCCAGCTTCATCATCAGGTCGACATAATACTGCGCCAGCATACGAATTTGCTTCATAGGGGATTCCTTCACGACAACTCCGCACAATAATACTCAATTCTGAGCAATGCGCTGTAAGTTGTGCAAAAAATGCGGGAAGGAGCCGATATGACGGCTGGCCGCCAAGGCGAACCAGCCGCTAAAAAGAGGCATGGTCAGGAGGAGGCTAGCGCTTGCTTAGCGCCTCCCAGAGACCTTTGAGGTAGGTCACCCCGAGTGCGCGATCGTATAAACCATAGCCCGGGCGTCCGGTCTCTCCCCAGATAAAGCGGCCATGATCCGGGCGTATATAGCCGTCGAAGCCGTTATCGTGCAACGCTTGCATCACCTTGTACATATCCAGGGAGCCGTATTCTGACGGATGGGCGCACTCGTAAAAGTCTTTATCCTGCATCAGTTTAATATTGCGGACGTGGGCAAAATGGATCCGCTTGCGGCGGGTAAACTCAGCCAGAATAGCGTATACGTCGTTATCCGGATCTTCGGCAATCGAGCCGGTGCAGAGGGTAATGCCGTTGGCGGGTGAATCGACAGCCCGGCAGATCCAGTCCAGATCGTCGCGGTTTTTGACCACCCGCGGCAGGCCAAATATCGAGTACGGCGGATCGTCAGGATGGATCGCCATTTTCACGCCCACCTCTTCGCAAACCGGGATCACCGCCTGCAGAAAATAGACCAGGTTCTCCCGCAGCTTGTGGTCATCCACCGCGCTATATTTGGCAAACAGGGTCTGCACTTCCGCCAGCCGTTCCGGCTCCCAGCCCGGCAACGCGAAGCCGTTTGAATTCTCCAGGACCTCCTTCACCACGTCTTCCAGCCGCTTATCGATATCTTTCTTCTCAAAAGCCATCGTTAACGAGCCATCCGGCAGGACGTAGTTCATATCCGTCTTCATCCAGTCAAACACCGGCATGAAGTTATAGCAGATGACTTTGACGCCGAAGCGGGCAAGGTGGCGAATGGTCTGCTGATAGTTGGCAATATAGCGGTCACGGGAAGGGAGGCCGATTTTGATGTCGTCATGGATGTTGACGCTCTCTATCACCTCCATTTTCAGGCCTGCGGCATGGGCCTGGCTGACCAGACGCTCAATTTTATCCTCCGGCCATACCTCGCCGACCGCGACGTCATAGAGCGCGCCGACCACTCCCTCCACGCCGGGCACCTGGCGTATATGCTCTAATGAAACCTTATCTTCCTCTGGTCCAAACCAGCGCATTGTCATCTGCATCGTCATCACCTGCTCAACATAGTTTAATTTCACCCTACTACCATACCAGTAATCATAATTGATTGAGCCTTAACTGTCGTGATGACGATCACATTCCTGCTGACCGGCTCGTCGGTAAGGTCGCTTTCGCGGCATTCATAATTTTTCTCAATTTATTTCAATAAATTAATCATTCCCGGGCTTTTTCTGACGACCTTCGCCAAATGTGATCCAGAGCTAGTTATGATCAATTGCATACTTGTATGGTAATAAAAATAACGCTATTTGTTCAGAAAACAGACAAGGGAAGAAACAGAAATGAGAAGCGTCGTTGTCAAAGAGCCAGGCCAACTGAACATCGAATCCCGTCCGGTTCCCGCTCCGGGCGCCCACGAAGTCCGGGTGAAAATCGCCTTTGCCGGGATCTGCGGGTCCGATGTGCATATCTATCAAGGCCATAACCCCTTCGCGAAATATCCTCGCGTTATCGGCCATGAATTCTTCGGCATCATTGATGCCGTCGGCGAGCAGGTCTCTTCGGCACGCATCGGCGAGCGCGTCGCGGTCGACCCTGTCGTCAGCTGCGGCCATTGTTATCCCTGCTCGGTGGGGCGGCCGAATGTCTGTGCGCAGCTCCAGGTCATCGGGGTTCACCGCGACGGCGGATTCAGCGACTACGCCTGCGTGCCGGCGAAAAACGCCTGGCGCATTCCGGAGGCCATCAGCGATCGTCAGGCGACGATGGTTGAGCCTTTTACCATTGCGGCAAACATTACCGCCCAGCTGCAGCCCACGGCGCAGGATATCGCCCTGATCTACGGCGCAGGTCCGATGGGTCTGACGGCGATCCAGGCGCTGAAGGGGGTGTATGGCGTTAAGCAGGTGATCGTAGTGGACCGCATTGCCGAACGTCTGCAGATGGCGCGGGACAACGGCGCCGATTTGACGCTGGATAACACTCACCAGCCGCTGGCGGAACAGCTGGCGCAGCGGCAGATAGCCCCCACGCTGATCATCGATGCCGCCTGCCATCCGGCGATCCTTCAGGAGGCCATTCTCCTCGCCTCTCCCGCCGCACGCATCGGCATACTCGGCTTCTCCGGCGAGCCGTCCACCCTGACCCAGCAAAGCATCACCAGCAAAGAGATCTCCATTTTCTCCTCCCGGCTAAACAGCGGGCGTTTTCCGCTGGTTATCGACTGGATGGAGAAAGGCCTTATCCAGCCTGAGGCGTTAATCACCCACTGCATGCCGCTGGA
Source organism: Klebsiella sp. 1SOBk10mer (assembly GCF_046602535.1). Classification (NCBI taxonomy): domain Bacteria; kingdom Pseudomonadati; phylum Pseudomonadota; class Gammaproteobacteria; order Enterobacterales; family Enterobacteriaceae; genus Klebsiella; species Klebsiella sp. 1SOBk10mer. The sequence continues at coordinate 56,877 of NZ_JBKIUP010000006.1, read as the reverse complement.
GCAGGTAAAAGAGGCGATGGAGATTTTCGCCAACGATCGGAAAACTTGCTGCAAGGTATTGCTGCAGCTGGGTTAAATGCTAAATAACGGGCGACGTGAATATTGATATCCGTCGCGCAAGAGCTCAATAATATAATCATCATGGTGTCATCATGGGAAAAAATATCCGCTGGATTATCGTCCTGTTATTATTTTTAGTATATATGATTAATTATCTGGACCGGGTGGCGTTATCCATTACGGTACCAATGATTGAAAAGGATCTGGCGCTAAACGCTGAACAATTTGGTATTATTTTCGGCAGTTTTTTCTTCGGCTATGCGGTATTTAATTTTATTGGCGGTCTGGCCGTAGATAAGTTTGGCGCAACGCTGGTCCTGGGGCTGGCGGTGGGGATGTGGTCGCTGTTTTGCGGCTTAACTGCCTTTGCCACCGGCTTTTATTCCATGCTGATGCTGCGAGTCCTCTTCGGGATGGCTGAGGGCCCGATTTGCGCGTCGGCGAACAAGATGATCAACGGCTGGTTTCCCAAGAAGCAAGCGGCCACCGCCGTGGGGCTGCTCAGCGCCGGCTCTCCGCTGGGCGGCGCGGTTGCCGGCCCCATCGTCGGTTATCTGGCCCTGGCATTCGGCTGGCGCCCGGCGTTTATGATTATTTTCGCCATCGGCATTGTGTGGATGATAGTGTGGTTTTTTATTGCCGCTAACTCGCCGGAAAAACATAAACATGTCAGCCGGGAAGAGCTCATGCTCATTAATAATATGAAGCAAGAGGAGTCTGCGCTGGAATCAACTGAAAATCAAACCGCCCACTCGCTGGGTTATTATCTCAAACAACCTATTATACTGGTGACGGCCTTTGCCTTCTTTTGCTACAACTATATTCTGTTTTTCTTTCTCAGCTGGTTTCCGTCCTATCTGGTTCAGCAGCACCATCTCGATATTAAACAGATGAGCCTCACCACCATGATCCCATGGATAGTCGGCTTTGTCGGTCTGGCGCTGGGGGGCTATATTTCCGATAAAATTTTTAAACTCACCGGACGCCTGCTGCTGTCACGCAAAATTGTGCTGGTGGTATGTCTGCTGATGGCCGCCATCTGTGTGGGGCTTGCCGGTACCGTCAGCAGCGTCGTTCCTGCCGTTCTGCTGATGTCAGTCTCCATCTTTTTCCTCTATGTCACCGGAGCGATCTACTGGGCGATTATCCAGGACGTGGTGCATAAATCCCGCGTTGGCGGCACCAGCGGCTTTATCCACCTTATCGGCAGCGTCTCCGGCATCGTGGGACCGATTGTCACCGGCTATATCGTGCAGTCTACCGGTAAATTCGACAGCGCCTTTGTCCTCGCCGGCACTATCGCCGCGCTCGGCGCCCTGCTGGTGCTGTTCGTGATCAAAACGCCGCGTGTGACGATGAAAGCCAGTCAGGCTTAGTTGACAGGAAAGCCATGCCCGGCGCAGCCATCACGCCGGGCATCCTCTTAGACTATTTCGCCGACTGGGGCGCGACCCAGCTGCGGCCCAGCGCCGAACCCTGAGCGCCCTGCTCATTCAGATAGCGATCCAGTTCAATCATTCCGGTCCAGCGATTTTCGCACCACAGCGGCGCGAGCAGCGTCGGCCGACGGGCGCTGGCCGATATGCGATGGTAGATCACCTCCGGCGGGGTATGGCGGATCATCTCCCCGGCGGTGACGGTATACGCCTCCAGTTCGATGCCATCGAGACGACCGGCCTGCCATGCTTTTGCCATAATGCTGCCTTTCACAATATGCAGCGGATGCAGCTTTATGCCATCCACGCCGGTGGTCACGACCCGCTCCACCGTCTCGAGGCCGTGCTCCTGGCTCTCCCCGGGCAGGCCGACGATCAGATGCGCGCATACCTTCAGTCCGCGCTCACGCGCCAGACGCGCGGTGCGCTGGTAACAGGCGAAATCATGCCCGCGGTTAATGCGATGCAGGGTCTTATCATGGGCGGTCTGCAGCCCCAGCTCCAGCCAAACCTCATACCCCTGCTGGTGGTATTCACTGAGCAGGTCGAGAACCGCCTCCGGCACGCAGTCCGGGCGGGTGCCAACGCAGAGGCCAACGATATTCGCCTCGCTGACGGCCTGACGATACATCGAGCGGAGCACCTGCACTTCAGCAAAGGTGCTGGTATAAGCCTGAAAGTAGGCCAGATAACGCTTTGCCCGGTTAACAAGCTGCGCCTGATGGGCGAGCTGTTCGGCGATGGATCGATGCTGCTGCGCTTCATCCGCAAACGAGGCCACGTTACAGAATGTGCAACCGCCACGGCCCAGCGTGCCGTCGCGGTTCGGGCAGCTAAAACCGCCGTGCAGCGTTAGCTTATGGACCTTTTCACCATAGCGGCGCAGAAGATCCCCACCAAACATATTGACTAATTTCTGTAACTGCATAATCTGATAGACCGGCCTCAACAAAGGGGGCCAAGCCTGCCACTTTTCGTCACCGACGGCGATGACCTGGATCAATCGTCAGCGCGGCGAATCATCCCATTGCATAAACAATCATGATTACTGCAATTTCATTCACCCGCAGGGTAATGAGTTTTCCTTATATTTCATCATCGCGCGGCCCTAATCTGCTTTATGGTAAAAAACAGTATTAATATCCATCACAAACATTTACAGCAGTCAAATGTGCTAATAATGAAATGTATTTCAGCGTAGATCGGTAATGCAAAGCCGCGCGCACAGTGAGACAGATCACACTAGCCTTACCCTCTGCAGGCGTATCCAAAGCATAAAAAATGTCATTATTTATTTTAAAAACAACAATTTAATACCTGCATAGCACATTTTTGTATTAATAAGATTGCCATTTGACGTAAGTGTGGATTCCCGATAAGTTGGGAATCCGCTGGAAGCTTTCTGGATGAGCACTCTGCTCATCATATTTATGCAGTAATTGAGATTCCCTCTTAACAGCAAGTCCTCAAACTTGTGTACCGATGCGAAAAGGATTTAAAGAGGGCGAATGCGAGGTGCAAACCCCGTCGCCATGCTCTTTCTGTGCCTGTGCGCAATCGGTATCGGAGGGGGTCCGTAGAGCCTGGGGAGGTTCACTGATATGTTGTACGACAAATCCCTTGAGAGGGATAACTGTGGTTTCGGCCTGATCGCCCACATAGAAGGCGAACCTAGCCACAAGGTAGTGCGAACCGCGATACACGCACTGGCCCGCATGCAGCACCGTGGCGCAATCCTTGCCGATGGTAAAACCGGCGACGGTTGCGGTCTGCTGCTGCAAAAACCCGATCGTTTCTTCCGCATCGTTGCCGAAGAGCGCGGCTGGCGTTTAGCCAAAAACTACGCCGTTGGGATGCTGTTCCTGAATAAAGATCCTGAACTGGCGAAAGCGGCGCGCCGCATCGTTGAAGAAGAACTTCAGCTTGAGACCCTGTCGATCGTCGGCTGGCGCGATGTGCCGACCAACGAAGGCGTGCTCGGTGAAATCGCCCTCTCCTCGCTGCCCCGTATTGAGCAAATCTTTGTTAACGCCCCGGCCGGCTGGCGCCCGCGCGATATGGAGCGCCGTCTGTTTATTGCGCGTCGTCGCATTGAAAAACGCCTGCAGGAAGACAAAGATTTCTACGTTTGTAGCTTGTCCAACCTGGTCAACATCTATAAAGGTCTGTGTATGCCGGCGGATTTGCCGCGCTTCTACCTGGACCTCGCGGACCTGCGCCTGGAGTCGGCTATCTGCCTGTTCCACCAGCGCTTCTCCACCAACACCGTACCACGCTGGCCGCTGGCACAGCCGTTCCGCTACCTGGCGCACAACGGTGAAATCAACACCATCACCGGCAACCGCCAGTGGGCTCGCGCCCGTACCTATAAGTTCCAGACCCCGCTGATCCCGGACCTGCACGACGCTGCGCCGTTCGTTAACGAAACCGGCTCCGACTCCAGTTCAATGGACAACATGCTGGAGCTGCTGCTGGCCGGCGGGATGGACATCGTGCGCGCCATGCGTCTGCTGGTGCCGCCAGCCTGGCAGAACAACCCGGATATGGATCCGGAGCTGCGTTCGTTCTTCGACTTTAACTCCATGCATATGGAGCCATGGGACGGCCCGGCGGGCATCGTCATGTCCGACGGTCGCTACGCGGCCTGTAACCTCGACCGTAATGGCCTGCGCCCGGCGCGCTACGTCATTACCAAAGATAAGCTCATCACCTGCGCCTCTGAAGTCGGCATCTGGGACTACCAGCCGGACGAAGTGGTTGAAAAAGGCCGCGTGGGCCCGGGCGAGCTGATGGTTATCGATACCCGTGCCGGACGCATTCTGCACTCGGCGGAAACCGATGACGATCTGAAGAGCCGCCATCCGTATAAAGAGTGGATGGAGAAAAACGTTCGTCGCCTGGTGCCGTTTGAAGATCTGCCGGACGAAGAGGTTGGCAGCCGCCAGCTGGACGACGATCTGCTGGCCAGCTACCAGAAACAGTTTAACTACAGCGCGGAAGAGCTGGACTCGGTTCTGCGCGTGCTCGGCGAAAATGGCCAGGAGGCGGTCGGCTCTATGGGCGATGACACGCCGTTTGCCGTCCTTTCCAGCCAGCCGCGCATTATCTACGATTACTTCCGTCAGCAGTTCGCCCAGGTGACGAACCCGCCTATCGATCCGCTGCGTGAAGCGCACGTCATGTCGCTGGCCACCAGCATCGGTCGCGAAATGAACGTCTTCTGCGAAGCGGAAGGCCAGGCGCATCGTCTGAGCTTCAAATCGCCGATCCTGCTGTACTCCGATTTCAAACAGCTGACGACGATGGAAGAAGAGCACTATCGTGCCGACGTCCTCGACATCACCTTCAACCCGGCAGAGGCTTCCCTCAGCGAGACGGTGAAGGCCCTGTGCGACAAAGCGGAGCAGATGGTACGCGATGGTACCGTGCTGCTGGTCCTCTCCGACCGTAACATCGCCAAAGACCGCCTGCCGGTGCCGGCGCCGATGGCCGTTGGCGCGATCCAGACCCGTCTGGTCGATAAAAGTCTGCGCTGCGATGCCAACATCATCGTTGAAACCGCCAGCGCTCGCGATCCGCACCACTTCGCCGTGCTGCTGGGCTTCGGCGCGACAGCTATCTATCCGTACCTCGCCTATGAAACGCTGGCGAAGCTGGTCGACAGCAAAGCCATCGATAAACCGTACCGTGCGGTGATGCTGAACTATCGCAACGGTATCAACAAAGGTCTGTATAAGATCATGTCCAAGATGGGGATCTCGACCATCGCCTCCTACCGCTGCTCGAAGCTGTTCGAAGCGGTCGGTCTGCATCGCGATGTCTCCGATCTCTGCTTCCAGGGCGTGGTCAGCCGCATCGGCGGCGCCGGCTTCGACGATTTCCAGCAGGATCTGCTGAATCTGTCGAAACGCGCCTGGCTGGCACGCAAGCCGCTGGCTCAGGGCGGTCTGCTGAAGTACGTTCACGGCGGCGAATATCACGCCTACAACCCGGACGTGGTGCGCACCCTGCAGCAGGCTGTGCAGAGCGGTGAGTACAGCGATTATCAACAATACGCGAAGCTGGTTAACGAACGCCCGGCGGCCACGCTGCGCGATCTGCTGGCGCTCAACCCGGGCGAAGACGCCATCAGCATCGACGACGTGGAGCCAGCGAAGGAGCTGTTCAAACGCTTCGATACCGCAGCGATGTCGATCGGCGCCCTGAGTCCGGAAGCGCACGAGTCGCTGGCGGAAGCGATGAACAGCATCGGCGGCTTCTCCAACTCCGGTGAAGGCGGTGAAGACCCGGCGCGCTACGGCACCAACAAAGTGTCGCGCATCAAGCAGGTGGCATCCGGCCGCTTCGGCGTCACCCCAGCCTATCTGGTCAATGCCGACGTTATCCAGATCAAAGTCGCCCAGGGCGCGAAGCCGGGTGAAGGCGGTCAGCTGCCGGGTGATAAAGTCACCCCGTACATCGCTAAACTACGCTATTCGGTACCGGGCGTGACGCTGATCTCCCCGCCGCCGCACCACGATATCTACTCTATCGAGGATCTGGCGCAGCTGATTTTCGACCTCAAGCAGGTTAACCCGAAAGCGATGATCTCGGTCAAGCTGGTTTCGGAACCGGGCGTGGGCACCATCGCCACCGGCGTAGCCAAGGCTTATGCCGATCTGATCACCATCGCCGGCTACGACGGCGGCACCGGGGCAAGCCCGCTCACTTCAGTGAAATATGCCGGCTGTCCGTGGGAGCTTGGTCTGGTGGAAACCCAGCAGGCGCTGGTCGCTAACGGTCTGCGTCACAAGATCCGTCTGCAGGTGGATGGCGGCCTGAAAACCGGCCTCGATATCATCAAAGCGGCGATCCTTGGCGCGGAAAGCTTCGGCTTCGGCACCGGCCCGATGGTGGCGCTGGGCTGTAAATACCTGCGTATTTGTCACCTGAACAACTGCGCGACCGGCGTGGCGACCCAGGATGACAAACTGCGTAAGAACCACTATCACGGTCTGCCGTTCAAAGTGACCAACTACTTTGAATTTATCGCCCGTGAAACCCGCGAGCTGATGGCCCAGCTGGGCGTCAAGCGACTGGTGGATCTGATTGGCCGCACCGATCTGCTCAAAGAGCTGGATGGGTTCACCGCCAAGCAGCAGAAACTGGATCTGGGTAAACTGCTGGAGACCGCAGAGCCGCATCCTGGCAAAGCGCTGTACTGCACCGAAAATAACCCGCCGTTCGATAACGGCGTGCTCAACGCCCAGCTGCTGCAGCAGGCGAAACCGTACGTTGATGAAAAGCAGAGCAAAACGTTCTGGTTCGATATCCGCAACACCGACCGCTCCGTGGGGGCCTCGCTGTCCGGGTATATCGCCCAGACCCATGGCGACCAGGGACTGGCGGGCGACCCGATCGTCGCTCACTTTAGCGGCACCGCGGGCCAGAGCTTCGGCGTGTGGAACGCCGGCGGCGTGGAACTGCATCTGACGGGCGACGCCAACGACTATGTCGGCAAAGGCATGGCGGGCGGTCTGCTGGCCATTCGTCCTCCGGTGGGCTCCGCTTTCCGCAGTCACGAAGCCAGCATTATCGGCAACACCTGCCTGTACGGCGCGACCGGTGGTCGTCTGTACGCCGCAGGCCGCGCAGGTGAGCGTTTCGCGGTGCGTAACTCCGGCGCCATTACCGTGGTGGAAGGCATCGGCGACAACGGCTGTGAATATATGACCGGCGGCATCGTCTGCGTGCTCGGTAAAACCGGCGTCAACTTTGGCGCAGGGATGACCGGCGGCTTTGCCTATGTCCTGGATGAAGATGGCGACTTCCGCAAGCGCGTGAATCCGGAGTTGGTGGAAGTGCTGGACGTTGACTCTCTGGCCATCCATGAAGAGCACCTGCGCGGTTTAATCACCGAGCACGTACAGCTTACCGGTTCGCAACGCGGCGAAGAGATCCTCGCCAACTGGCCGGCCTTCTCCGCGAAGTTTGCGCTGGTTAAACCGAAGTCCAGCGATGTTAAAGCACTGTTGGGTCACCGTAGTCGTTCCGCAGCTGAGCTGCGGGTGCAGGCGCAGTAAGGGGTTAAGATGAGTCAGAACGTTTATCAATTTATCGACCTGCAGCGCGTTGATCCGCCAAAGAAACCGCTGAAGATCCGTAAAATTGAATTTGTGGAAATTTACGAGCCGTTTTCAGAAGGCCAGGCCAAGGCGCAGGCAGATCGCTGCCTGTCCTGCGGCAACCCGTACTGCGAATGGAAGTGCCCGGTGCATAACTACATCCCGAACTGGCTGAAGCTGGCCAACGAGGGACGTATTTTTGAGGCGGCTGAGCTGTCGCACCAGACCAACACCCTGCCGGAAGTCTGCGGGCGCGTTTGCCCGCAGGACCGCCTGTGTGAAGGCTCCTGTACGCTGAACGATGAGTTCGGCGCGGTGACCATCGGCAACATCGAACGCTATATCAACGATAAAGCATTCGAGATGGGCTGGCGTCCGGATCTCTCCGGCGTGAAACCGACCGGTAAAACCGTCGCTATCATCGGCGCTGGCCCGGCGGGCCTCGCCTGTGCCGACGTCCTGACCCGTAACGGCGTCAAGGCGGTGGTGTTTGACCGCCATCCGGAAATCGGCGGCCTGCTGACCTTCGGTATCCCGGCGTTCAAGCTGGAAAAAGAGGTGATGACCCGCCGCCGGGAGATCTTCACTGGCATGGGCATTGAGTTCAAACTCAATACCGAAGTGGGCCGTGACGTGCAGCTTGACGACCTGCTGAAAGAGTACGATGCGGTGTTCCTCGGCGTTGGCACCTATCAGTCAATGCGCGGCGGGCTGGACAACGAAGACGCCCAGGGCGTCTACGACGCGCTGCCGTTCCTGATCGCCAATACCAAGCAGATCATGGGCTTTGGCGAAACCGCCGATGAGCCCTACGTCAGCATGGAAGGCAAACGCGTGGTCGTGCTCGGCGGTGGCGACACCGCGATGGACTGCGTACGCACCTCCGTCCGTCAGAATGCGGCTCACGTGATCTGCGCCTATCGTCGTGACGAAGAGAACATGCCGGGTTCAAAACGCGAAGTGAAAAACGCGCGTGAAGAAGGCGTGGAGTTCCAGTTCAACGTCCAGCCGCTGGGTGTGGAAGTGAATGCCAACGGCAAAGTGTGCGGCGTGAAGATGGCGCGCACCGAGATGGGCCAGCCGGATGCAAAAGGCCGCCGTCGCGCGGAGATCGTTCCCGGCTCTGAGCACGTGGTGCCGGCAGACGCCGTCGTCATGGCGTTTGGCTTCCGTCCCCACAGCATGGAGTGGCTGGCGAAGCACAGCGTCGAGCTGGACTCCCAGGGCCGCATCATTGCCCCGGAAGGCAGCGAGAACGCCTTCCAGACCAGCAACCCGAAAATCTTCGCCGGTGGCGATATCGTGCGCGGTTCCGACCTGGTAGTCACCGCGATTGCCGAAGGACGTAAAGCGGCGGACGGGATCCTGAACTACCTGGAAGTGTAATGCGAATACCCGGATAGCGGTTTTATCCGGGTATGGGACTCAGGCCCGATGGTTAATCCCATCGGGCTTATTTATGCGCTTAACAAATTTGCGCTGACTTTAATCACCACTTTTTTTATCTCTGCGGGCTCGGTTATTACGCATCCTGGCTTATGCGGTTCACCCGGCATAAAGATCGCGAACATACCTGGCGTCAGAATGACCGACTGTTCGCCATCAATCGCGTTGCACAGCTGATAATCCTCCTCAACGTGCATCTCCTCGCACTGCATTGCGGAGCCGGCTACGCCGAAAAAAATCTGCTCTTCGCCCGCCAGTAATATCTGGATATCGATAAACTTCGTATGTAGTTCAGCCTTTTTATCTGCCGGAAACTCCGTCATAAACTGCATCACATTCATAAAGACATTATCCCCTTGAAGTTCAACGCTTCCGGGAGAAAGACTCAATAAATCATGATCCAGGGCGAGGGATATCGCCTTTTGTAGCCCCGACGACACGCCAGCCAACAATGGATTGTTTACATCACCGATAATCATGGCTTCTCTCCTTGCCCCATAGCGCCGCTCCCAGCAGGCCAGCATCATGGCGATAGTGTGCTGCGCATAATGGAACCTGGTAAATAGCCGGTTCTTGCGCCAGATAGTCCCTCACCAACGGTAAGTACCCATCCGCCAGGCCAATACTGCCGCCAACGACCACGCACTGGCAATCGGTCAACGCTTTAAGATCGGCAATCATCCGCGCCAAAGTTTGTGCCGAGTGCTGAATGAGTAAACGCGCCTGCGGGTGGCCTTGCGCCGCAAAAGTAAAAATAGATTTCGCATCCAGTCCGCAGAGATCGTCAGTTGCCGCCGCGGCGATTCCCCGTCCGGAAGCAATGGCCTCTACGCAGCCGACGCGACCGCAGCCGCAAAGCGGTCCGTCAGGATCGGCTAACGAGTGCCCCAGGTGTCCGGCCAGGCCTCCGGCCCCGGTAAGTAAAGTACCGTTGCTCACCACGCCGCCGCCAACCCCGGTAGAAACGGTAATAAACGCCATATCGCTGACCTTATCAGCCATCGCCTGGTATTCCGCCCAGGCTGCCGCCTGAGCATCATTTATCGCCAGCGTTGGCAGACCGGTTATTTCTCGTAACGTTTTTACCAGCGGGAAGTGCATGAGTCCGCCAAGATTCTGTGGATTAATTGCAATCAGGTTTCCTTCACGAATAATCCCGGTCGAGGCTATCGCGACGCGCTTTGCCCGCATGCACAGAGGCCTGACAAGCGCCTCCAGCGCCGTGTTCAGAGCATCCGCTGTTTTGCTGGCAGGAGTGGGTAGCTCGCGACGATCGCAGAGCAGCAGGTCATCCGTTACCAGCGCCGCAGCAAGCTTCGTACCGCCAATATCTATCGCCAGCGTCGTCATGACTTCGTCTCTTTTAACGCCGTGTTATACCACTGGCAAATATGTTCCAGGCGGGTAATCGCAGAACCAACGGTCACCGCCCACGCACCGTGGCGTATGGCTTCCGCTGCCTGAGCCGGTGTGTTGTAGCGCCCTTCCGCATTCACCCTGCAACCGGCCTCCGCCAGCGCTTTCACCAGCTCCAGATCTGGTTCATCCGGGGTATACGCCATGGTATAGCCCGACAGCGTAGTGCCGATGATTTCCGCGCCAAGAGCTTGACAGGCCAGGCCATCCTCAAGAGAGGAGCAGTCGGCCATCGCCACTAGCTTATGCTGGTGGATACGCGCCAGTAGCGTTGCCACTGGAACAGGGCGCGCTCGCTCTGTGCCATCAACGGCGATAATATCGGCGCCAGCCTGCATCAATGCATCGATATCTTCCAGATAGGGCGTGATCCTTACCGGCGAATCATCCAGATCGCGTTTAATAATGCCGATAATCGGCACCTTTACCTGCGCGCGTACCGCGCGCAGATTCTCTACGCCTTCAATGCGCAACGCGACCGCCCCGGCCTGCTCCGCCGCCAGCGCCATCGCGGCAACGATCTCCGGCTTATCCAATGGGCTGCCGGGTACCGGTTGACAGGAAACAATAAGACCGCCGTTAGCGCTAATGCGTAAATCCAATTCTTTAAGCAAAGACATACTCGCTCCCTGATAAATATGCACACCCGGCACCGCAGCCGGGCTGTTGTTATCTGGTCTTAACTAAACCGCTTTTGTTACCACCAAAAGGCACCGCTCCGATTAGAGGTTTACCATCGATCGCATCATGAGTTCGTATCGCTTCCGGCCGAATCCAGCGCTGTACGCGGGACGGCATATCCAGCCCAATCAGCAGGATTACAACGAAGGTCAGACCAAAAGAGAGCGATCCCAACGCGGTACCCAAATCCAAACGCTGGGCAATTAAGGCACCCAGCACCGGCGCAATCGCGCCTCCCAGCGCCCCCACGTTGTAGGTAAAACCAAGTCCAGCCGCCCGCTGATCGGTATCGAAATAGCCGCCAATCAGTTTTGGCAAGATCCCGGAGATCCCCTGCCCTAACATCTGCTGGAAAAACAGAAGCAGGCCAAGAACCCAGATGTTTGTGCCGCCAATTGCAAAGACCGGAATAATCAACAACTGTGAAGCCAGCAGGCTGTAAACATAGGCCTTGCGGGTGCCCAGCCAGTCCCCGAGAAATCCGCCCACACAGCAGCCAACCGCCGCGCCAAACCCGCTGAAAAACAAAATCTTTGCCACCGTCGACGGGTCATAGGCCAGCTCGGTTTTCAGATAAGTCGGCAGCAGCGCCTGAATTGGCCATGAATAAAGGAAGGCGAAAAGTACCACCACCATCAGCATCACGCCCGTAGGCCAGCGTTTACCGCTGCTCTGCACCATAAAGCTGATAAATATCACCGCGCACATTACGCCCAGCAGCAGAACGATACCTGCATTTTGTAAGCCACCGGCAAAACAGAACCATAGGGCAGTCGCCGCCACGATGGTCATCAGGATGTTAATAACCCGATGCTTGCCGCGATAAAGCAGATCGACCATAGTCTGTACCGGTTCTTTGCCTTCATGATTCTCTTTCCAGTCTTCGGCTTCCGGAATATTTTTCCGCAGCCAGAGGGCAAATACGATGGGAACAATGCCGATGAAAAAAAGCGCGCGCCAGCCCCAGACGGGTACCACCAGGCTATAAACCTGCGCGGCGATAACTGCGCCAACGGAAAACCCGGAAATCAGAAAACCGCTGGCCTTATTGCGTAAATGCCTTGGCCAGCTTTCGATAACGTAAGTGGCGCTGGAGCCGTACTCTCCAGCCATTCCCATACCGATAACCAGACGCGCGATAAACATTGTTGTGTAACCCGGCGCAAAACCGCAGGCCAGAGTACCGAGAGAGAACAGAATAATGCTGGTCACCATCGCCAGGCGTCGACCATAGCGATCGCCCATCGCGCCAAGCATCAGACCGCCAAACCAGCGAGAAATGAAAGCCGCTGAGATGAGACTTGCAGCCTGAACGGTCGTCAGGCCAAAATCCCCCTGCACTTCGGTGAGCACCAGGGCGATTAATACAAAATCAAAACCATCAAGCAGATACCCGAGCCAGGCGGCGGAAAAAGCCCGCCACTGGGGACGGCTAAGATGGCGGTACCACGGGATGTTCTGGGGCAGTGTACTCATTTTACTCTCCCGACGATGTTTGTTGTCGCGCCAGGGGGCTTCGCTTGCCGGGCCAGGAAAGAGCAACCGCAGGCCGGAAAGCACTGTCGCCACCCGGCTACCGATCAGCCGTGTTCCTGCATTAGCTGCTGCGCCAGCGCTTTCAGCTCCGGCAAGAATTTTTCGTCTACCGGTGCAAACGGCTTACGGCACAGCGGCACAGAGACCACATCCATATAGTGCAATACGGTTTTCAAACCACGGAATACGCCGGTTTTAATCAACAGGTCGATTACCTTGTTGCACTCACATTGCAGCTGCTGTGCTTTGGCAACATCACCCACTTTCAGCGCCGCGACCATTCCCTGGTAACGCCAGCCCATGATGTTGTAAGTACTCCCAATACCGCCATCAGCTCCGGCCAACAGGCCTGAGGCAAATATCTCATCGTAACCGTTGTACAACACCAGATCCGGATGAGCCCGTCGGATCTGTTCCATCTGGAATAGATCGCCTGAAGTCTGCTTTAGCGCACCGACGCCAGGCAGCGTCACCAGGGTATTGATTTGATCGAGGGTCAGCTTCACGCCGCTTAGCGCCGGGATGTTGTACACCACCATCGGCAAGCCATCAGCCGACTCAATAATGGCCTGATAATGCGCGCAGTGTTCTTCGAAACTAAACGGATAATAGAACGGCGTGACGGCGGAGACAGCATCGTAGCCATAACCTACCGCAGCCCTTGCCAGTTGCTGGCTTTCGAGGGTACTCACGCAGCCGACATGGGCGATAAGAGTCATTTTGCCTTTCGCCTCTTCCGCTACGATCTCCAGCACTTCCTGACGCTCTGTGCCGCTCTGGACAAAGGCTTCACCGGTAGATCCTCCAACATATAGTCCATCAACACCCTGACGCAGATTAAATCGCACCAGTCGACGCAGGCTCTCTTTATCCAGTTTTTGCTGCCCATCGAACGGCGTAAGCAACGCCGCCATAACCCCACGTAAATTGACCGCCATATCTACCTCTTTGTGAATTTTTGATGATTAACTATGTACCTTTATACCTGTTATACCAGATCAAATAAGCAGCAGAGTAATAGAGAACGCTTATAATGCGATCTACTTCACTAAACGATCCTCAGGATCGTGAGGGTAAACTATGAGATCAGGCTTTCTGACCTAAGGCGTGCCAGGTGGCGGATACGCTATTGAGGTGGGTCTGGAGGGCGCGATCGGCTTCGTCAGGATCGCGACGACGAATAGCATCAACAATAGCGATATGCTGTTGATAGCTGACGCTGTTATGTTCGTGCAGTTCGCGCTCGGGCACCGTTGGCCGGGCGGCGATTAGCCAGTCCAGCAGGGCCACATGGATAGCCATAAAGATTGGATTACCGGGGATTTCCGCAAGCACGCGGTGAAATTCAACGTCAGAGCGGATAAACAGCGCATTGTCATCCAGCGATTGACTGTTGATCTTTAGCGCTTGCGTCAGCTTTTCCAACTGCTCATTGCTGGCGTGTTCTGCGGCATAGCGAACCAGACTGGACTCAAAAAACAGACGCAGCTGTTCAAAATGCGCGATACCGCCAGGGTGAGACAAAAAGTCTTTCGCCATGCCGGAAAGCTCGCCAATGATGGTGTCCGCTGAAGGCCGGGAAACGCGAGCGCGTTCGCCGTTGCTGATCTGCACCAGTCCCTTACGCTTCAGCGCCGCCAGCGCTTCACGAACCGAAGGACGTCCGACGTTAAAAAAGGTCATTAGCTCACGTTCGGACGGCAGCTGTTCACCCTCCGCAAACTCCCGGCGCCGGATCATCTGCTCCAGCTCTTCTTCCACCATTTCAGACAGTTTTTTGCGCGCCAGAGGACGGCGGCCAAGGCTGTTGCCAATGGAGGACGGGGTATCTTCGGCTTGTGGATCAAATGCGCTCATAGGGACCATTGCGTGATTTGTGACAGCATGTGACGGCTGTTCCATCTTAACACAAGAATTTTGCAGAGAGCATAAAACAGGCCCCGAAGGGCCTGGTAAGGATTATTTCACGACGCGCAGCGCCGGGCGGCCACCGCGCGGCGGCGGCGTGTCGTCAGGATCGTCGTCGTGATTGTCCGGCTTATCGCCATCAATCACCGACATCACCGTTTCGCTTTCACTCTCAGGCGCGACGTCATCATCGTTGAGGCTGCTGACGTCTTCGTCATAGGCCGCTTCCGGTTCAAACATCGTGCCAGCGCCGTTCTCACGGGCATAGATGGCGAGTACCGCAGCCAGCGGGACAGACACGTTGCGCGGCACGCCGCCAAAGCGCGCGTTGAAGCGCACTTCGTCGTTCGCCAGCTCAAGATTACCTACCGCACGCGGAGCAATATTGAGAACGATTTGCCCGTCGCGCGCGTACTCCATCGGCACGAGCACGCCCGGCAGTGTGACATCCACCACCAGGTGCGGCGTCAGCTGGTTATCCAGCAGCCAGTCATAAAACGCCCGCAGCAGATACGGGCGACGCGGCGTCAGCTGTGATACATCCATTATTTAGCCCCGACCGAGGCGCATTTCACGCTCGGCTTCAGTTAAAGAAGCGAGGAAGGAATCACGCTCAAATACGCGAGTCATATAGCCTTTGAGCTCTTTCGCGCCTGCGCCAACCAGCTCCACACCGAGAACCGGCAAACGCCACAGCAGCGGCGCCAGGTAGCAATCC
The DNA here is from genome assembly GCF_046602535.1 of Klebsiella sp. 1SOBk10mer. Classification (NCBI taxonomy): domain Bacteria; kingdom Pseudomonadati; phylum Pseudomonadota; class Gammaproteobacteria; order Enterobacterales; family Enterobacteriaceae; genus Klebsiella; species Klebsiella sp. 1SOBk10mer. Next base: position 41,572 of record NZ_JBKIUP010000006.1, on the reverse strand, counting down.
ACCAGGCTGAACTCATCGCTCAGGAAGTAAGGTTTCTGGGTGAAGACCGGCGCGATGGCCAGCAGTTCTTCACGCAGCTGCTTACGCGCAGCATCAGCTTGCGCTGCGGTACCGCTCTGGATGGTGTTCATCAGCGAATACCAGTCCTTCTCGATACGTTGCATATACAGACGGCTTTCGCCACGCGCCACCGGATAAACCGGCATTAACGGCGGGTGCGGGAAACGCTCATCCAGGTATTCCATAATGATGCGGGATTCCCACAGAGTGAGCTCACGATCCACCAGCGTCGGTACGCTTTGATTCGGGTTGAGGTCAATCAGATCCTGAGGCGGGTTGTCCTTCTCCACGTGCTCTATCTCAAAACTGACACCCTTCTCGGCCAGCACAATGCGGACCTGATGGCTATAGATGTCAGTAGGACCAGAAAACAGCGTCATTACCGAACGTTTGTTGGCAGCGACAGCCATGAAAACCTCCAGGTATATTCAGAATTTTGTACTGCTGCCAGCCACTCATGGCCAGCCAGATGTAAAAACCCCATTAGCGCGATGTCACCTTCGTTCACGAATAAAACAAAAAATGAACAATCACCAGCATTTGGGCAGAAAATTGGATGATAGTTTACCAGATTTTGAAGACGTTGTGGTGAGGGGATTCTGGAAATGCTGAAAAAGTGGCGAGAACCGGCGGTAAGCTTGTGGATAACAGTCGTTTTATCCATAAAAAAACCCGCCGAAGCGGGTTTTTTCGCAAATTGTTCTGCGTGAGCAGAAAACAATTAACGTTTGGAGAACTGCGGACGACGACGTGCTTTACGCAGACCGACTTTCTTACGTTCAACCTGACGAGCGTCACGAGTGACGAAGCCAGCTTTACGCAGTTCAGAACGCAGGGACTCGTCGTACTCCATCAGAGCGCGGGTGATACCGTGACGGATCGCACCAGCCTGACCAGAGATACCACCACCTTTAACAGTGATGTACAGATCCAGTTTCTCAACCATGTCGACCAGTTCCAGCGGCTGACGAACTACCATGCGGGCAGTTTCACGACCGAAGTACTGTTCCAGAGAACGCTGGTTGATAACGATTTTGCCGTTGCCCGGTTTGATGAAAACGCGAGCTGCGGAACTTTTGCGGCGACCAGTGCCGTAGTATTGATTTTCAGCCATTGCCTATAATCCCGATTAGATGTCAAGAACTTGCGGTTGCTGTGCCGCGTGGTTGTGCTCGTTACCCGCGTAAACTTTCAGTTTACGGTACATAGCACGACCCAGCGGGCCTTTTGGCAGCATGCCTTTAACCGCGATTTCAATCACACGCTCAGGACGGCGGGCAATCATCTCTTCAAAGGTCGCTTCTTTGATACCACCGATGTGGCCGGTGTGGTGGTAGTACATTTTGTCTTCGCGCTTGTTGCCGGTAACAGCAACTTTTTCTGCGTTCAGAACGATGATGTAGTCACCGGTATCAACGTGCGGAGTGTATTCCGCTTTGTGCTTACCGCGCAGGCGACGAGCCAGTTCAGTAGCCAGACGGCCCAGAGTTTTACCGGTCGCGTCAACAACATACCAGTCGCGTTTTACGGTTTCTGGTTTAGCTGTAAAAGTTTTCATTAAAAGCTTACCCAAATAATAAGTTACACGTTGGTGAACACCCAAACGTTTAGTCAGTTGAGGTTCACACGACATTGTCCAGCAAACCTACCCCTTCGAATAGCCTATGCCGGCACATAGAAAGTTTCGGGAAAAAAACCTTCTCGTAACGTGGGGTCGCAAGATTATAGAGAAGTCGGGGTCAAAGATCGACCCCTTTATGAGATTTTTCAGGCAGCTCCCGGAGCGGCCCTGCGGCCCTTAATTCGCCAGGAAAAGTGTCCTGTCAGGGCATATGCGGGCGCTTGAGGTACTCTTCGCTCTGCATCTCCTGCAGGCGCGACAGACAGCGCTGGAACTCAAACTTCAGCCGCTCTCCCTGATAAATGTCGTACAGCGGCACCGCCGCGCTGACCACCAGCTTCACGTGGCGCTCATAGAACTCATCCACCAGGGCGATAAAGCGCCGGGCTTCGCTCTCCAGCTGCGCGGTCATCACCGGCACGTCGAACAGCATCACGGTGTGGAACAGGCGGGAGAGCGCGATATAGTCATGCTGGCTGCGGGCATCCACGCACAGCGTGGCGAACGACGCCGCCAGCGTCTGGTTTTCCACGCCGAGGGTCGGCAGCTCGCGATGGTTGATCTCCAGCGTCGGCCCGGCAGCGCGCGGCGCGCCGGCCAGCGCCAGCCACAGTTTATCCATCTGTTCGCGGGTGTCGTTATTCAGCGGCGACAGCCACAGGTGCGCTTGGGTCAGGGTACGCAAGCGATAATCGATGCCGGCATCAACGTTCATAATATCGCAATGCTGCTTGATGGCGTCGATAGCGGGCAGAAAACGGGCGCGCTGCAGGCCATTGCGATAGAGCTCATCCGGCGGAATATTGGAAGTCGCCACCAGCGTGATGCCGCGGGCGAACAGGGCTTTCATCAGACCGCCCAACAGCATGGCGTCAGTAATATCGGAGACAAAAAACTCGTCGAAACAGAGCACGTCGGTTTCCGCTTTAAAGCGGTCGGCGACAATCTCCAGCGGGTCGCTATGGCCCTGCAGGGTGGTCAGCTCTTCGTGCACCCGCAGCATAAAGCGATGGAAATGCAGGCGCTGCTTACGCTCGCCCGGCAGGCTCTGGTAAAACAGGTCCATCAGCCAGGTTTTCCCTCGCCCCACGCCGCCCCACATATACAGGCCGCGGACAGGCGTCGCCTCGGCTGCTGGTTCGCGCTTACCCAGCAGTTTGCCGAATTTCGCGCGCAAACCGCCGCCTGACGCGACGGGCGCGGGCTGAGTCTGCAGCTCCTGGTAAATGGTATCAAGGCGGCTCACCGCTTCTTGTTGGACGTCGTCGGGTTGATGGCTGCCCTCTTTCAGGGCTGAAAGGTAACGCGATGTTGGAGACAGGCTTTGCATGATCTAATTGTTATTCCTTGAAAACCGTGATGTCGAAGCTCACGATTGACGAAAAAAAGGCCGTTCTACACTACGCGATGATACGCCAGGATTCCACTTCTGTGGAATTAGCGGTTATAGTGGCACTATCGGGCGCAGGCGGAGAGCCTAAGAGCCACCCTACGGAACCACAATACAACGGGAGATGTTCATGACCTGGGAATACGCGCTAATTGGGTTAGTCGTCGGTATCATCATTGGTGCCGTCGCCATGCGTTTCGGCAACCGCAAACTGCGCCAGCAGCAGGCGCTGCAGTTCGAACTGGAAAAGAATAAAGCCGAGCTTGAAGAGTACCGTGAAGAGCTGGTCAGCCATTTTGCGCGCAGCGCCGAGCTGCTGGATAACATGGCGCACGACTACCGTCAGCTGTATCAGCATATGGCGAAAAGCTCTAACAACCTGCTGCCGGATTCCATGGCAGACGCCAACCCGTTCCGCAACCGCCTGGCAGAGTCTGAAGCCAGCAACGATCAGGCGCCGGTCCAGATGCCGCGCGACTACTCCGAAGGCGCATCCGGTTTACTGCGCGGTGGCGCAAAACGCGATTAATCGATCGCCTCTGATAAAATATTCTCCGGGCGCGCCCATCGCGCCCGCTCCTTCCCCCACTTCCCGGCTACAATTTAAACCAGTCCCCACATTGTTACCTGCGCAAAAATTCAATAACATCAGCTTGTTCAGGACATTTTTCCATACACCTCAGATTACGAGAGCCAGCATCTAATGAAGAAACAGACTTTGCTGTTGAGTGCGTTAGCGTTAAGCATTGGGTTATCGTTGTCGGTTCTGCCTCCGGCAGCAGCATCCTTACCGACTCAGGTGCCCGGCCAGGGCGCGTTACCAAGCCTGGCGCCGATGCTGGAAAAGGTCCTGCCGGCGGTAGTCAGCGTGCAGGTGGAAGGCACTGCCTCGCCGACGCTCAATATGCCAGAAGAGCTGAAGAAATATTTTGGCGATAACGCCCCGCAAGAACAGGCGCAGCCGTTTGAAGGGCTTGGCTCCGGCGTCATCATCGACGCGGCGAAAGGCTACGTGCTGACCAATAACCACGTCATCAATCAGGCGCAGAAGATCAGCGTCCAGCTGAACGATGGCCGTGAATTTGATGCCAAACTGGTCGGCAGCGATGAACAGAGCGATATTGCTCTACTGCAGCTGATTAAGCCGTCAAACCTGACGCAAATCGCCATTGCTGACTCCGATAAACTGCGCGTCGGCGACTTCGCCGTCGCCGTCGGCAACCCGTTCGGCCTTGGCCAGACCGCCACCTCCGGCATTATCTCTGCCCTTGGCCGCAGCGGCCTGAACCTTGAAGGGCTGGAGAATTTCATCCAGACCGATGCCTCCATCAACCGCGGCAACTCCGGCGGCGCGCTGTTGAACCTCAACGGCGAGCTTATCGGGATCAACACCGCGATCCTGGCGCCGGGCGGCGGCAGCATCGGCATCGGCTTCGCCATCCCGAGCAACATGGCGAAAACCCTCGCCGACCAGCTCATTCAGTTTGGCGAAATCAAGCGCGGCCTGCTGGGCATTAAAGGCATGGAAATGAGCGCCGATATCGCCAAGGCGATGAACCTCAACGTTCAGCGCGGCGCCTTCGTCAGTGAAGTGCTGCCAAACTCCGGCTCCGCCAAAGCGGGGATCAAATCCGGCGACGTCATCGTTAGCCTGAACGGCAAACCGCTGAACAGTTTTGCCGAGCTGCGCTCGCGCATTGCCACTACCGAGCCGGGGACCAAAGTCAAACTGGGCCTGCTGCGCGACGGAAAACCGGTCGATGTCGAAGTGACGCTGGATAAGAGCACCTCCTCCACCGCCAGCGCTGAGCTGATTATCCCGGCTCTGCAGGGTGCCTCGTTTAGCGACGGTCAGATGAAAGATGGTACCAAAGGGGTGGTGATCGATAATGTCGATAAAGGCAGCGCCGCCGCCCAGGTCGGCCTGCATAAGGATGACATTATCATTGGCCTTAACCGGGAGCGTATTCATTCGATTGCCGAACTACGCAAAGTGCTCGAAGGCAAACCGCCGGTCATCGCCCTGAACGTGATCCGCGGCAACGAAAGCATCTATCTGCTGCTGCGCTGATTGTCTCCCCGGACATCGCCGCCATGTGCGATGTCCGGACAACTCATGCTATGCTGCGCCTGACCATTCATTAACGATATCTGCATCATGCCTGGAAAGTTATTACGTTCAGTACTCATCGGTTTGCTTGTCGGGGGCCTGCTGTTGGCCTTGATGCCTTCGCTGCGCCAGTGGCAGCTGGCGCCGACCACTCAGAACGATACGGCAGACGACTCCCCTGCGAGCTATAACGCCGCCGTACGCCGCGCGGCGCCCGCCGTAGTGAACGTCTATAACCGCGCCCTGAACAGCACCAGCCATAATCAGCTGACGCTTGGCTCCGGGGTGATCATGGACCAGCGCGGCTATATCCTGACCAACAAGCATGTGATTAACGATGCCGACCAGATTATCGTCGCGCTGCAGGACGGCCGGGTCTTCGAAGCGCTGCTGGTAGGCTCCGATTCCCTGACCGACCTCGCGGTGCTGAAGATCAACGCCACCGGCGGGCTGCCGGTGATCCCGATCAACCCGAAACGCACCCCACATATTGGCGATGTGGTGCTGGCGATTGGCAACCCCTATAACCTGGGACAGACCATCACCCAGGGGATCATCAGCGCCACAGGGCGCATTGGCCTCAACCCCACCGGGCGCCAGAATTTCCTGCAGACTGACGCGTCGATCAACCACGGTAACTCCGGCGGGGCGCTAGTGAACTCCCTCGGCGAGCTGATGGGCATTAACACCCTCTCCTTTGATAAGAGCAACGACGGCGAAACGCCAGAAGGCATTGGTTTTGCGATCCCGTTCCAGTTAGCGACCAAAATTATGGATAAGCTGATCCGGGATGGCCGGGTGATCCGCGGCTATATCGGCATTAGCGGCCGGGAGATCGCCCCGCTGCACGCGCAGGGCGGCGGGATCGATCAGATCCAGGGGATCGTGGTTAACGATGTCGCGCCGGACGGACCGGCCGCACAGGCGGGGATCCGCGCCAACGACGTGATCATCTCCGTGAATGACAAACCTGCGGTCTCTGCACTGGAAACGATGGATCAGGTGGCCGAGATCCGTCCGGGATCGGAAATTCCGGTAGTCATCATGCGTGATGATAAGAAAATCACGCTCCATATCGCCGTCCAGGAATACCCGGCCACCAACTAAGCGGCTCTCCGGCTGGGGGCTACGTTATTTGCCAGATGCCGGATCGGCCGGGAATCTGACCAGAAGCCCGGTCACCATGAATGCAAGGCAATAAAAAGCCGGAACAACGGTTCCGGCTTTTTTGCACGTGCGAGGTTACTTGTTAACGAAGTCTTCGCCGAGCGCGATATCTTTCTTCAGGGTGTCCAGCATGCCTTCCAGCGCCTGTTGCTCAAAGGCGCTGAGTTTGCCGATAGACTGACGCTCTTCCACGCCGTTTTTCCCCAGCAGCAGCGGCTGGGAGAAGAAACGCGCATACTCGCCGTCGCCTTCCACGTAGGCACACTCCACTACACCTTTTTCTCCCTGCATGGCGCGAACCAGAGAGAGACCAAAGCGCGCAGCCGCCTGACCCATCGACAAAGTCGCCGACCCGCCGCCCGCTTTCGCTTCCACGACCTCGGTACCGGCGTTTTGAATGCGTTTAGTCAGATCGGCCACTTCCTGATCGCTAAAGCTGACGCCCGGGATCTGCGACAGTAAAGGCAGAATGGTGACCCCGGAGTGACCGCCAATAACCGGGACTTCCACCTCGGTTGCCGATTTACCTTTCAGCTCCGCCACAAAGGTATTGGAGCGGATGATGTCCAGCGTAGTCACGCCGAACAGTTTGTTTTTATCGTACACGCCAGCTTTTTTCAGCACTTCGGCGGCGATAGCCACGGTGGTATTCACCGGGTTGGTGATAATGCCGATGCAGGCCTGCGGGCAGGTTTTGGCAATCTGCTGCACGAGGTTCTTAACGATACCCGCATTCACATTAAACAGGTCTGAACGATCCATGCCGGGCTTACGCGCTACGCCCGCGGAGATCAGCACCACATCAGCGCCTTCCAGCGCTGGGGTAGCATCTTCACCGGAAAATCCTTTAATTTTTACATCTGTGGGGATATGACTTAGATCTACCGCCACGCCCGGCGTAACCGGAGCGATGTCGTACAACGAGAGCTCTGAACCTGAAGGCAGTTGGGTCTTAAGTAGTAGGGCAAGCGCCTGGCCGATACCACCGGCAGCGCCAAGGACTGCAACTTTCATCCTAAACTCCTTATTATGGTTAATTTAGTCTTTCGTTATTCCGTCGCCTGGACCTTAATTCACAAGATGAACAATTACAATGATTATGGCTGAAGAATGCATGATTGTGCGTAGCAATAGAACAGCGGCGCACGTTATGCTTCCTGACTGACCATCCAGCAAAGCGAAGTACCGGATCGACTATTGGTTACAATACACCCAGCCAGTTGCGCAAAACAACACCAACTCAATAACATTTCATTTACTTTTACATGGCTTTAAGCGTTGTGATGAGAACATGTTCCTTATACGGTTTTTTTGCTAAAATATGCCCCCTTCATAACATTATTGACCTATCCCTTCGCGGATTATTTGCATAAAAATTCACGGTTATGCATAATGATGTTGATTTTACCACCATAATCTGGGTGACTTATGCGAAGTTCGGCAAAACAAGAAGAACTGGTTAAAGCGTTTAAAGCGCTGCTTAAAGAAGAGAAATTCAGCTCGCAGGGAGAGATCGTTCAGGCGCTGCAGGAAGAGGGCTTCGAGAATATCAACCAATCGAAGGTTTCCCGCATGCTCACCAAATTTGGCGCGGTTCGTACCCGTAACGCCAAAATGGAAATGGTCTATTGCCTGCCTGCCGAGCTTGGCGTGCCGACCACCTCCAGCCCGCTGAAAAATCTGGTGCTGGATATCGACTATAACGATGCCGTCGTGGTGATCCATACCAGCCCCGGGGCAGCGCAGCTGATCGCCCGTCTTCTCGACTCGCTGGGCAAGGCGGAAGGTATTCTTGGCAGCATCGCCGGGGATGACACCATCTTCACCACGCCAGCGCGCGGTTTCACAGTGAAAGATCTGCACGACGCTATCCTGGTGCTGTTCGAACAGGAACTCTGAGCATTCCCCTCTGGCAACCGTCAGAGGGTGGATTACTCCCTCTTCTCTCTCCCCCTTTCAACTCAACAAAAATTTAACATTTTGTGTGATTTAGCCTGTCTATACGTTCTTTTACGTAAGGCAAACGCCTAAAACGCACAAAAGATCAAAATCGTATACCTTTATGATTTTATTAGAAATAAAACTTATCTCCGTCTACGACTTGTCATTTTTAATTCTTATCGGTTATAAAAAGCGCAATCCATTGTAACTATTAACGCACAAAACAATTAGCATGGTATTAATATTTTTGGTGATTAGTGTATACTTGTTTTTGTGATGAGGGTCACGAAACAAAGACCCTCAACAAAAAGATTCGACGAGGTGAACATCATGAAAATCAAAACCACTGTAGCAGCTCTCAGCATCCTGTCCGTCATGTCGTTTGGCGCTTTCGCCGCTGACGTTATCAACAGCGAGCAGGCCCAGGGCCGCGAGGCCATCGGCACAGTATCCGTCGGCGCGGTAGCATCATCCCCGATGGATATGCATGAAATGCTGAACAAAAAAGCGCAGGAAGAAGGAGCTTCTTCTTACCGCATTATCGAAGCCCGCACTGGCGACCACTGGCATGCCACTGCTGAGCTGTATAAATAAGTTTTAGATCGTCAACGATTAACCCGACAAAAATTCTCTACCGCGGCCCGGCCTCATTCATCGCCCCGCCGCGGTAAAACAAAGACTGGAGTAAAGATTATGAAACGCGCAATGATCATCGCATCCCTTGGCCTGGCTTCCCTTCTCTCTTTCGGCGCAAGTGCGGCCGTTCAACAAGTGAACGCTGAACAAGCACAAAACCTGCAGTCCATGGGCACCATCTCGGTTTCCCAGGTAGGTAGTGCGCCAATGGACATGCGTCAGGAACTGGCCGCTAAAGCCGAGAAAGAAGGCGCCAGCAGCTACCGTATTATTGAAGCACGTACCGGCGATAGCTGGCACGCCACCGCTGAGCTGTACAAATAAACCCTCGTCGTCTTATTTCGACGACTTGCCCCCGCCTGCCGGGGGCTTTTTTATGCCTGCCGGGCGTTAAAACGTAACTCCCCCTCCAGCTCTTCCTCTGCTTCATCAAATAATAAAATTAATGCCCCAAAGCGCCGACGCTGCTTGTCATTTAAATGGATGAACTCAATGTCCAGCGGCAGCGGCAGCAGCCCACCGGTCACCGCGTCCCATAGCGAATCAAGGTTGTTGACCTTATCCTGAGCCAGGTCGAAGGTCCGGGAGAACTCCCGGTAGAAATCCTGTTGCTCGGCGATTTCGTCAAAATCAAACGTATAGGTGGTCATGACAGCCCCTCCCGCTTCTCTTCCTGTCGCCGTTAAGTATAGCGATAAAAAAACCGACGCCTGGGCGTCGGTTTATGGGTTAACTGCTGGTCAGCACATGCTGGTACTTGTGCAACATCTCAACCAGTCGCCGTACCGGCTCGGTCACCTGCGGCGAAGCCTCCCAGACCCGCAGCTTCTCCTGATAAACATCAAGCTCCGCCAGCAGCCGGGTAAAGTAGCGCCGACGCTTATCATCGCTCCCGGCGGAGATCACATGATCCGCAGTACGTCGCAGCTGGCGATGGAACGCCGACAAATCCTCGTTCACCGGCACGGGCGCATCGCGCAGGCGCTGGTGGGCAATGATTAACGTCAACGCCAGACGGAAACGGGCGACATCGCCGGGAAATTTGTTGAGCAACAAAAACAGCTGCTGATAGAGCGCGGGCAGATGATTCTCTTTGCGACGCGCCGAGTTGGTGGTCAGCGAAGAGACCGCCGCGGAGACAAACTGGTTCAGCAGCACCCGACCGGTTCTGGCCCGGGAGTTATCCCTGACAATGAGAATAACCATCAGAGCGAGGAAACAGCCGACGATCTGCCCCAGCGCGCTATCGAGGAACTGGCTGAACTGGAACTGCATCGGGTTATCCAGCACCAGAATGTTGATGGTGCTCGCCAGCGCTCCCAGCGATCCGAGGCGCCTTTTCTGCACTTCGATACCGATAAAAAACGCCATCGCCGCCAGGCTGATACAGAGCAGCAGCATACTCTGCTGCGTCGCCGGCATGATCACCAGAAAGTACAGGGTACCCAGCGGTAACGCCGCCAGAGTACCGTAGAGGAAGTCTATCGCCACCATTCTCGGGTTAGGTAGACGCATCGCCAGCGCGGTAACCACGGCAATCATTACCATCGCCCCGCTGCCTGAGGTCCAGCCCGTCCACAGCCAGAACAGCGTCCCGAGGATACAGGAGACGGAGGTGCGCCAGAAGTTCACCATCGCGTGGTGACGCTCGGCGGACTCCACTTTAACCACCGTTTCACCGCGCAATACACCGTCTTCGATGCGGCTGATTTTGGTATTGCCCACCACGCCACGCTTAAGCAGCAGGTAACGGGTGGCTGCGCCTACCCAGCTGTAGATGGTGACCGGCGTATTATGCTCGCCTTTCCAGGTCAGGAAGCGACGCATACGCTTCAGCTGCTGGTGAACATCCTGCACTGTCTCAACCGGCTCAGCAAACAGCTCGCGGTAGTCGTCCGTCACCATTTCCGGTCGCGAGTTCTGAATCAGGTAGGTTTCGCAAGCCTGGGTGATAAGCGTTAGCGAGAGGGTATTGATCGCCTTCAGGCGTTGATTCGCCTTAGCCCAGCGAGAGGATTCCATAATCAGGTTACTGCGCATGCCTTCCAGCGCCGTGGTACGACGCACCAGCGCTCCCCAGGCCTGATCCACTTCCTCTTTTTCGCCGTGCGCAACGCATAACTGCATCAGCTTATACTGGGCAATCAGCAGGTTATCCAGCTCAAGGTCGATCTCTTTTTTAATCGAACGCGGGGAGAAAAGCAGATCGGCGACGATGGCGCTGACAATCCCGATGACAATTTCGCTGCAGCGCTCAACGGCAAACTGCGGCGCCAGCATCGGATCGGTGTGGATGGTAATAATGATAATCAGCGCGGTGTAGCCGGCCAGTCCCCAGGCATAGGAGTTTTCGACCTTGACCAGCGACGAAACCCAGGTACAAAACCCGGCCCACAGGCAGCATACCAGCATCATCAGCAGAGGGGCGCGGATCATCAGGATGATGATAACCAGCGCCGCAATACAGCCGATAAAGGTCCCGGCAATACGCAACATGCCGCGATAGCGGATCGCGCCGGAGTACGGCTCTCCCCCGGCGGCAAAGGCCGGGCCAGCGGCGACGATTGCCGCGGTCAGCACCGCCCAGCGCGGCGTTTCGAGCTGAAAATGGAAGCCGACGAACAGCGCCAGCACCACCGCGCATGCAAGCTTAATGGCAAAGCGGAGATGCTGGGGAGCAATAGTATATGTCCCCATAGCGATTAACCGAATTCGCGCAGGCGCATAGCCAGTTTCTGGAAGAAGTTGGCCTGGCTGGTATCACGGTCTTCTTTACCGGTGATCACCACCGTCGCCGTCGTGCCCGATGGCCACAGATTCCCCTGCTGGTGGTCAAGACGAATACGTACCGGCACACGCTGCGCCAGACGCACCCATTCAAGGTTGGAATCCACCGAGGCCATCCCTTTCGAGTCGCTGCTGCTGCTGGCGTTGGTTACCCCCGCAGCGATACTGTCCACCGTGCCTTTAATGGTTTTGCTGCTGCCAAGCGGGGTAATTTCCGCCCGATAGCCAGGACGGACGCCTTCCAGTTTGGTCTCTTCCAGATAGGCCATGACGTAAAATGTATTCTCTTTCACCAGCGCCACCGCCGTGGAGCCGCGGGTGATAAATTCCCCGGTATAGACGTTAAGGTTGGTTACCCAACCATCCGCAGGGGCGCGAATCTCCGTGCGCTCCAGGTCCAGTCTGGCCAGGTCGCGGCTGGCCACCGCTTTCGCCAGCTGATGCTCAACCGTCTGCAGCACATTGTTCGCCTGGTCAATCTCTTCCCGCGACATCGCCTGGACGCCAAGCTTATTACGCCGACCGGCTTCGACACGTTTTTCCTGGGCTAACGTCTGGTAGTAGGCGACATCGGCTTCCGCCTGCGCCAGCGCTTTTTGGTAACGAGGCTGGTCAATAACGAACAATACCTGGTCTTTCTTAACCAGTTGGTTATCCTTGACGTTTACCTGGGAGATCAGCCCGGAGACGTCGGGGGCAATGGCCACAATGTCGGCGCTAAAGCGCGCATCCCGCGTCCACGGCGAGGCGGTGTAGTAAACCCAGGCGCGGAAAATCGCTACGAAGGCCAAAATGACCAGTATCACGGTAATAGCAGTACGGAGGATATTTCTTGTTAGTGTTTTCACATCAACCTCAAACGAACAAGCGCGATATCAAATAAAAAAGGCAGCAATATAGCGCCGTATTAAACAGTGCAGGGTGCCAGACAAAATCGTAAATGCCGGTTGGAACCAGCAATCGGTGCACCAGCCAGAAGATGGCCAGCGACAACAGCAACTCGAAGAAGATCGGCGGAAACGATAAGCCGAAAATCACGATGACAGGAAACAGACTCATGATGACCTTGAATAAGAAGCGTACAGGTAGTGAGCAGATGCGTTTATTATGTAGCTAACAATATATTAACGTAACGATTGCCGCATTATCTACAATGTGTGATCTAAATCACTTTTAAGCCAGAGTGAATAATGGAACGATTAAAGCGCATGTCCGTTTTCGCCAAAGTGGTCGAATTAGGTTCCTTCACCGCAGCGGCCCGCCAGCTTCGGATGAGCGTTTCCTCAATCAGTCAGACCGTCGCCAAACTGGAAGATGAACTGCAGGTGAAGCTGCTCAACCGCAGCACCCGCAGCCTTGGCTTAACGGAAGCGGGTAAAATTTACTATCAGGGCTGCCGTAGGATGCTGTTTGAAGCGCAGGATGTCCATGAGCAATTATACGCATTTAACAACACCCCCATCGGGACGCTGCGTATCGGCTGCTCTTCAACTATGGCACAGAATGTTCTGGCGCGCATAACGGCGAAAATGCTGAAAGAATACCCCGGGCTCTCCGTCAATCTGGTCACCGGCATACCTGCGCCGGACCTGATCGCCGACGGTCTTGACGTGGTGATCCGCGTGGGTGCCCTGCAGGATTCCAGCCTTTTTTCCCGCCGCCTGGGATCAATGCCGATGGTATTATGCGCCGCGAAAAGCTATCTGGCGCAGGCTGGCAATCCGGAGAAACCGGCCGATCTTACCGGGCATGCCTGGCTGGAATATAGCGTGCGGCCGGACAATGAGTTTGTCATTATCGCGCCGGAAGGGATCTCAACCCGCCTGACCCCACAGGGGCGCTTTGTGACCAACGACCCCATGACGCTGGTGCGCTGGCTGACCGCCGGGGTGGGTATCGCCTATGTGCCGTTGATGTGGGCGATCGAAGAGATCAATCGTGGTGAGCTTGAGATCCTGCTGCCGAGCTACCAGTCCGATCCGCGGCCGGTTTACGCCCTGTACACCGAAAAGGATAAACTGCCGCTGAAAGTGCAGGTCTGTATCAACTATTTGACAGAGTATTTTGTCGACGTGGCGAAGATCTATCAGGGGATGCACGGGAGAGGGATCGCCCGCTGAAGCGGTTCCCGGCGACGCCGGGAACCCGGTCAGGATCAGGCGGTGCCGCCGACGGTAAGATTATCGACCTTCAGGGTCGGCTGGCCAACGCCCACCGGCACGCTCTGGCCCTCTTTGCCACAGACGCCGACGCCGTTATCCAGACGCAGATCGTTACCCACCATCGAAATCTGCTGCATGGTCTCAATCCCGGAGCCGATCAGGGTAGCCCCTTTCACCGCCTTCGTGACCTTGCCTTTTTCGATCAGATAGGCCTCGGAGGTGGAGAAGACAAACTTACCGGAGGTGATATCCACCTGCCCGCCGCCGAAGTTAGGCGCGAAGATACCGTAGTCCACCGACTCGATAATCTCCTGCGGCGTGGACTGGCCCGCCAGCATATAGGTGTTGGTCATACGCGGCATCGGCAGATGGGCATAGGATTCACGGCGGCCGTTGCCGGTCGGCGCGACGCCCATCAGACGCGCATTGAGTTTATCCTGCATGTAGCCTTTCAGGATGCCGTTTTCGATCAGCACATTGTATTGACCCGGCGTGCCTTCATCATCGATAGCCACTGAGCCACGACGATCGACGATGGTGCCGTCGTCCACGACGGTGCACAGTTCAGAGGCGACTAATTCCCCCATATGGCCGCTGAAGACCGAGGTGCCGCGACGGTTGAAATCGCCTTCCAGGCCGTGACCGACCGCTTCGTGCAGCAGGACGCCAGGCCAGCCGGCGCCGAGCACCACCGGCAGCATTCCCGCCGGGGCGGCGACCGCCGAGAGGTTAACCAGCGCCATGCGCACCGCTTCTTTCGCCCAGGCGTCGGCCCGCACTTCGCCCTCCTGAGAGGCGAGGAAATAGTCATAGCCAAAACGCCCGCCGCCGCCGCTGCTGCCGCGCTCGCGTTTGCCGTCCTCTTCCACCAGTACGCTGACCGAGAGGCGCACCAGCGGACGAACGTCCGCGGCCAGAGTGCCGTCGGTGGCGGCCACCAGAATCAGTTCATAGACGCCGCTCAGGCTGGCCGAAACCTCCTGCACACGCTGATCCGCCGCGCGAGCGACTTTGTCGACCCGGCGAAGAATATCCAGCTTCTCTTCCCGGCTCATACTCTGCAGCGGGTCGATGCTGGTATAGAGGGCGCTGTGCTCTACGGTGCCGAGGGTCTGTACTTTGCCATTGCCGGTCTCGCGCACAATGGTCCGCGCCGCCTGGGCGCTCTGCTCCAGCGCCAGCTTGCTGATCTGGTCAGCGTAGGCAAAGCCCGTTTTTTCGCCGCTGACGGCGCGCACGCCTACGCCCTGGTCGATATTGTACGACCCATCTTTAATGATGCTGTCTTCCAGAACCCAGGATTCGTGATAGCTCGACTGAAAATAAAGATCGCCGTAATCGAGGCGGCGCTCGGTCAGTTGACCAAGAATGGCAAACAGGTCCTGATGATTCAGGCCATTTGCCGACAGTAATTGTTCACTTACCAGGTTCAGACTCATCGTTATGCTACTCGTTTGTTGCCGCCTGACAGGCGGAAATACAGAAGGCTATCTATTGAGATTGCGGCAATTCCCGGCAATCGTCAAATCATTGCTTTTTGTTGCTGCGCGCCTGGCGCAGCACTTCATTGATCTGCGGCTGGTCAATCGGGCCGGTGATGCGATAGCGCAGTATCGAGACTTTATTCCACAGCGGCCCCAGCACCTTGCTGGCGGCAAACACCGCCGCGCCGACAATCGGGTTGACAGCAAAAGCCGCCGCCACGCCGACGGTCGCGGAGATCTCCGGCGCTACCACCGCCTGCAGATCCAGCTGGCGACGCACCAGATCGACCGACCCTTTCATGGCAATGTCCGCCTCCAGACCATCCACCAGCGTATCATCGGTATGCAGTACGCCATCCTTAATCCATGCCGTACTGTTAATCGAGTCAAAGTAAAAACCTTCGCTGAAGGTATCGCTGAAGTCGAAGCGCAGTTTGCGCAGTAGGGCATCGACGCTCAGCAAACGCAGCAGCTGGCCTGCATGTCCGGTACTCAGGTCGGTAAACTGCCCCTTGCC
The DNA here is from genome assembly GCF_046602535.1 of Klebsiella sp. 1SOBk10mer. Lineage (NCBI taxonomy): Bacteria > Pseudomonadati > Pseudomonadota > Gammaproteobacteria > Enterobacterales > Enterobacteriaceae > Klebsiella > Klebsiella sp. 1SOBk10mer. The sequence goes on along the minus strand of NZ_JBKIUP010000006.1, from coordinate 25,697 downwards.
GAGGTGGCTTTTAATGATCCCATTGAGCGAGGCGACATCGGGTGACCAGGGCGGCGCGCGCCAGTGGAGATCGTAGTCGATATCAAACGGCGAATCCTTCACCGGTGTGGAAACGCCAAAGAAATCCGCAAATTCATCCGTTTTATTGCCATGCAGTCTGCCTTTCAGCGAGGTGCGCACCCCGGAAGGGGCGTTAACCCACACGCCGTCGGTCGTCAGCCGGCCAAACCCGGTATCCACCAGGCCGTTGGAGAGCGTTAAGGTATCGCCCTTGATCGTCACATCGCCGTCGATGCGGCCATATTTTTGCCCCCACAGCCAGCATTCCGCGCAGCGCAGTTGCAGATCGGGCCAGCCGTGGAAATCCAGCCGCGTCTCCGCCTGAGAAGTCACGTTCTCCGTTCCGCCCTTGCCGCTGGCGCTGGCCGGGTTGAAATAGAGATAACGCACATTTGCCAGCCACGGGGCATTGTCGCGCATCGTCAGGGTGGCGTTGATCTCACGCCCCTGCGCCTCAACCTGCGAGCCGCCGGCGACCGGCTGCGACATCAGGCTGACGTTGTTCCATTGCTGGCCGGCCAGCGCCAGCGACGGCGTACGCAGCACAATGCGCGGTGGAAAGAGGACGCTGCTGCTGACTTCATTCGCCGCGCCCTTCTGGAACAGCGCCAGCCACTGCGCGCCATCCATCGGCGGCAGATTGAGTTCAACGCCGGGCTGGTCGGGCAGCGGAGAGAGGCCTTTGCTATCCGTCGTGAGGATCGCTCTGTCCAGCGTCAGCTTACGGTTCAGCAACCAGCGGCTGTTGATATGATTCTTCGCGCCAACGGATCCGGTCAGGTCGAAGCTGCTCAGACCGCCGGCGACGTTAATTTTGACCGGCAGGGGTTCGCCAGCGGACTTGTTGACCGGTGAAGGTAAGTGACTGCTCACATTCTTCAGATCGCCATTGATATCAACCTTATAGCTGGCATTGCCATGGTACGGCAGTTCGATAGCGACCTTGCCATCCCACGGAACGCTACCGCTCAGCGTCTCATTAACCGCTTTCGGCAGCAGTCCGGTGCGCGACGGCTGCCAGCTGGCGTTCATCCCGACATCCACCAGAAACGCTTTTTCGCCTTCGCGGGTGGAAAAATTGAGGTTCAGCGGCTGATTAAACCAGGTCGCGCTCAACGTTTGACTATTGAGATCGCCATTCACAAAGCTGAAATTACCGCTTAGGTTCTGCAACGTAGTATCTAATGGTTTGATAAACAAGGTATTATTCTGCAGCCGTACATCGCCTTTCGCGGTGGTCATCTCGCCATCGAGGGGGATATTCAGATGTAAGCGAGCGCTCACATCCCCATCCAGCTGCAGGGAATCCAGCGCTGCCCCGAGCGACGCTTTCAATGGCGTGGTGTTGAAATAAGGGCCCACCTCTTTGCCCGGGCCTTTGATGTCAGCATCAATCAGCAGTTTTTCCTGCGCATAATCCGGGATCACGGCATCGAGATTGCTGGCGGTCACATTGCCGAGCATCGCTTTATCCGCCCGCATCCACAGGCCGCTGTTGATAAAATTGAGGTCGATATTCAGCCCGGTCAGCGCCGGCCAGTCCGGTTGAAAAGCGAAAGTGGCATTCTTCAGCGGGACGTAAACCTGGAACTGGCCTTCATTGTGCGGATACGGGAACAGATGTGGGTTACCGCCATACACCAGCGTCGCATCGCGGGCCTGCCCGGCTTTAATCGCGCCGCTGAGATAGTCCACCAGCGCTTTGCCCATCAGGTTTTCCGGGAAGTAACGCCACGCCTGGCCGCCATCGTTGGTGCTGATCCCCGCCAGAATGCCCAGCCACGGATCGTCCCCCTGCGGTTGCAGATAGCGGAAGCCGCCGCGGGCGCGTACCCCCGTCGCCTGCACGTCAATATCGCGGCCATCAAGCATAAAGCCTTTGTCATTTTTCACCCAGCTGAGGGTGGCTTCGCCAGCGGCGATCTCCAGCGGGGCCCGGAAAACTCCGGCATACGGCATTTGCGCCTTCGTCATGCGGGCGCGCAGTTCCCCGTGCTCCACGCTGCCATTCAGGCTGCCGGAAAAGTGTTCCGCTCCCGGCAGGAGTTTCCACTGCTTCCACGCCAGATCGCTCCACTGCGCCTGAAAGCGCGTTTTCTCCGTCGCCTGCAGGGGAATATCGAGAGCCAGCAGATTGATTTTGCCGCTGGGCTGCGTGGTACGCCAGAGTTCGCCCAAAGAAGGCGCCAGCTTATCGGCAAACGGCTGCAATCCGCTCAGGCCACTGAGCGCTAAATTGCTGGCGCGAATACGTAATTCATCGCTACGCTGATGACCGTCGCCACCGACATCCTGCCCCGGGATCCACGCCATCGCCAGCGCGCCGCTTGGCCACGGTTTATCGTCGATCGCGATCCGCGTATCGGGAATATAGAAGCCCCAGCTCTGCTTGTCGTGAGAGAGATGCGCCGTCAGGTTATCCACTGACAGATGATGAACCTCGCTATCCCCTTGCCAGCTGGCGCCCCCTTTTTTCAGCCATACGTCGCCGCTGGCTACATCGCCTTTTTCAATAGTCATCCAGCCTTCGAGGCTGAAGCGGGCGCTTTTCAGCGCGATATTGTCCTGCATCCAGCGGCCCAGCCAGGGTTTGACGTCAATATCGTCAGCCTGCAGCCAGACCCGGCCTTTATTCAGCAGGCCATCCTCATCGCGGAGATCCATCCGCACCTGCATGACGCCATGCTGGCCGGTGAGACTGGAAAGGCTGAGCTGCCCCTCGGCGCGGTGACGGTTCCTGCCGTTAAGCCAGGTCAGCTGCGGGACCGCCAGCTCCGCCCGCTGATCAGAAATGGTCAGGAAGCTCAGATGGCTGTCGCGCAGAGTAAAGTGGTCGAACTGACGTAAAAAGAGATCGCTGATGCGGTCGGTTTTCAGACTTTCGCCGCCGTCATTGGTCTGAATCGGGGTATTGGTATGGACCTGCAGCTGCCAGAAGGTGAGATCGCGAAACTGCCAGCGCATATGCAGCAGACTTTGCCAGACGTCCAGCGCCAGGGTCACGCGCTTGACCGCCATTGTCCCGCCATCCTTAAGCCCAACATGAATATCGCGGACATCTAATGTTGGGCCAAAAGTTTGCCAGCTGGCGGCGATCTGCGAGGCATCCACCGGCGTGCCGGTGAGGGCGGAGATTTTCTCCAGCAGCTGCGGACGCCAGGCGTCGAGCTGCGGCAACACGAGACGCAAGCCACTCACCAGCAGCGCGACGATAACAATCAATGTTGCCACGGTGAGCAATAAAATCCCGGGCAGTCGCCTCACGCCTCTCTCCTTGTCAGCCGCACAATGACGCGGTGTATTACATCATAACCACATCGAACTGCTCTTGATTATAGAGCGGCTCAATTTGTACCTTCACCTGCTTGCCGACAAAGATCTCCACTTCAGCCAGCGCATGCGACTCTTCCCCTTTCAGGGTTTCCGCCACCGCAGGGGAAGCATAGACCAGGAAGCGATCGGAATCATAAGCATGATGCACGCGAACGATCTCACGCATAATCTCATAGCATACCGTTTCCACGGACTTTACCGTTCCGCGTCCGTGGCAGGTCGGGCATTCGTTGCACAGCACATGCTCCACGCTTTCGCGGGTGCGTTTCCGCGTCATCTCCACCAGACCCAGCTGGGAGAAACCGTTGATGCTGGTCTTCACCCGGTCTTTGCTGAGGGCCTGCTCCAGGGAGTGCAACACCCGCCGGCGATGGTCTTCATTGTTCATGTCGATGAAATCAATGATGATAATGCCGCCGAGGTTACGCAAACGCAGCTGGCGGGCTATCGCCTGGGTGGCTTCGATATTGGTATTGAAGATAGTATCGTCAAGATTGCGGTGCCCAACAAACGCCCCGGTGTTGATATCGATGGTGGTCATCGCCTCGGTCTGGTCGATGATCAGATAGCCCCCGGACTTGAGCTCGACTTTACGCTCCAGCGCGCGCTGAATTTCGTTCTCAACGTCAAAGAGATCGAATATCGGCTGACGGCCGCTGTAGTGTTCCAGCTTGCTGGTCATTTCCGGAATATATTCGGCGGTAAATTCCAGCAGCGCCTCATAGGTCAGCCGCGAGTCGACGCGAATACGATCGAGATGCGCATCGGCAAAATCCCGTAGCACGCGCTGAGCCAGGGCCAGCTCGCCGTACAGCTGATAGCGGGTCTGGTTGCGCTTTTTGCGCTCCATCACTTTGGTCCATACGCGCTTAAGATAGGCGGCATCGGCGGCCATCTCCTGCTCGTGGACCCCTTCCGCGGCGGTGCGAATGATAAACCCGCCCTGCTCGTCGCAGTACTCTGCCACGACCTTTTTCAGCCGCTCGCGCTCGGCTTCGCTTTCAATCCGCTGAGAGACCCCCACGTGGGAGGCGCCTGGCATAAAAACCAGATAGCGAGAAGGCAGGGTAATATCGGTGGTCAGACGCGCGCCTTTGGTACCGAGCGGATCTTTAACCACCTGAACCATCAGGTCCTGGCCCTGACGCACCAGCTCCGAAATATCGCGCACGGTAAACTGCTTTTGCTCCTCACCGGCAACGCATTCGGTATGCGGCATGATATCGGAGGCGTGGAGGAACGCCGCCTTATCCAGACCAATATCTACAAAAGCCGCCTGCATTCCCGGCAGCACTCGGCTAACACGACCTTTGTAGATATTGCCTACTATCCCGCGTCGCGCTTCACGCTCAATATGGATTTCCTGCAGAATACCGCCATCAATATACGCAACGCGCGTTTCGGATGGCGTTACGTTCACTAATAATTCAGCCGTCATCTTTATCCCTTTTCTTTACGCAGTGAGTTAAAGTTACTGAGCAACTCATACGTTTCCACCAGCGGTAAGCCGACTACGGCGTGATAGCTGCCATTAATCTTCCTGACGAAGCAGCCACCCAACCCTTGAATACCGTATGCACCTGCTTTATCTAAAGGCTCGCCGCTGGCCACATAATCGGCGATATCCTGCTCGCTGAGCGTTCGGAAGGTCACTTCCGTGACCACCAGACAATCCAACGTCTGCTGCTTATCCGCCAGCGCCACCGCGGTCATGACCTGATGGGTTTGGCCGGAAAGCAGGCGCAGCATCGCTGCAGCGTGTTCGGCGTCGCGCGGTTTTTCCAGCACTTCGCCGTTCAAAATAACAATCGTATCCGCTCCCAACACCGGCAAATCCCGCGATGCCAGCGCCACTCCGGCCTGCGCCTTTTCACGCGCCAGACGGACGACATAGTGCTGTGCGCTCTCCTGCGGCTGGCGCTGCTCCTCGATACCAGGAACCAGACGCTCGAACGCGAGACCAAGCTGAGTCAGCAGTTCCTGCCGACGCGGGGAACCAGAAGCAAGATACAGAGTTGTCATATCAACCTTATTGCACTGCAAATTGCTGACGCACTTTACGCATCAGCAGGAAGAGCCATGGCCAGAGGATACCGTTTACTACACTACTCCAGAATACTTCCGGACGGAAAGAGACGTTGATCACTAAAAACTCTGCCCAGAAAACAATGATATCCACGGCGAGGGATAACAGCATGACCACCAGCGCCTGTTGCCACAGCGCCAGGTTACGGAACAGCTGATACTTCAGCGCCACCAGATAGGCGACGATGCTTAAGGACAGCGCGCGAACGCCCAGCGTCGAGCCGCTGATGAGATCAAGAATAGCCCCCATCACGAAGCCCGTCCCCACGTTCACCCGGTGCGGCAGCGCGAGGATCCAGTACAGCAGGATCAATAATACCCAGTTGGGCCGGAAAACGCTGATGTCCGCCGGCCAGGGCATAATTTGCAGCAATAGCGCGATAAGAAACGAGAGCCAGATAACCCAGCGTCCCTGGCTACGGTAACTTGCCACTATTGCCCCCCTGCAGGCTGCGACGGCTGAGACGGCGTCAGCCCGGTGGCGGGCGCCGGCATCTGCGGCCCCATCGCATCCGGCGCAGGCAACACCTGCGGCATCATCTGCATCAGGCGTTCGTTAGCCACGCGATGAACCTCTTCCGGAGTCATCGGGTTAGCGCCATTGCGATCGGCGCCCCACAGCAGCAGCAGATAGCGCAAACGCTGCAGACCGGCCGTCGGACGCGCCTGGATCACCGTGTAGGCGCGCTGGGTGTCCAGTTTCACTGAAGAGACAACCCCAACCGGGTACCCTTCCGGGAAACGGCCGCCAAGACCGGAGGTCACCAGCACATCGCCGACGCGAATATCAGTATTGGCCGGCAGATGCTCAAGCTGGAGGTCGTCGGTGCAGCCGTTACCGGCGGCAATGACGCGAATGTCGTTACGCAGGACCTGGATCGGCAACGCATGGGTGGCATCACAGATCAGCAGTACCCGGCTGGTCATTTTCGCTACCGCCACGACCTGCCCCACCACGCCTTTATCGCTGATAACCGGCTGGCCTTCGTAGACGCCGTTGACGCTGCCCTTATCGATAACCACCTGATCGCTGTAGGGGTCGTTGACCGTTGAGATGACCTGGGTCACCATTTTTTGCTCGTCCTGGCGCAGCGGCGAGCCAAGCAGTTCACGCAGGCGTGCGTTCTCCTGCTTGTACTGGCCCAGCATCAGCAGATCGCTGTTTTTCAACAACAGCTCCTGACGCAGCGCGCGGTTTTCCAGTTCGAGCTGGTCACGGGTAGCCAGCGTCTGCGATACGCTGTCAAGCAGTTCTCGGGGACCATTAGAGACAAAGTAGAAAGGGCTGACGGCTGTATCCATGTACGTTCTGATTTGACTGAACGTACCCAGGCGGCTGTCGGCGATAATCACGCCAAGCGCCACCAGCACCGCCAGAATAAGGCGAATCTGTAGCGAGGGGCCACGGCTAAAAATTGGCTTCATAGGCTATGCGTATTCTCGTGTCAGTAAAGACCTGGGGCAGCGGGTAAGCCACCCCGGACCTTCAGGCTGACTACTCTTCGCTAAACAGGTCGCCGCCGTGCATGTCGATCATTTCCAGCGCCTTGCCGCCGCCACGCGCTACGCAGGTCAGCGGATCTTCAGCAACCACGACTGGAATACCGGTTTCTTCCATTAACAGACGGTCCAGGTTGCGCAGCAGCGCACCACCGCCGGTGAGAACCATCCCGCGCTCGGAGATATCAGACGCCAGTTCCGGCGGGCACTGCTCAAGGGCAACCATGACCGCGCTCACGATGCCGGTCAGCGGCTCCTGCAGCGCTTCAAGAATTTCGTTTGAATTCAGGGTGAAACCGCGTGGCACGCCTTCCGCCAGGTTACGGCCGCGCACTTCAATTTCACGCACTTCATCGCCCGGGTAAGCCGAACCGATTTCATGTTTGATACGCTCAGCGGTCGCTTCACCGATCAGGGAACCGTAGTTACGACGCACGTAATTGATGACGGCTTCGTCGAAACGGTCGCCGCCGATACGCACGGAAGAAGAGTAAACCACGCCGTTCAGAGAGATAACCGCCACCTCGGTGGTACCGCCGCCGATATCCACCACCATGGAACCGGTCGCTTCAGAAACCGGCAGGCCAGCGCCGATCGCGGCCGCCATCGGTTCTTCAATCAGGAACACTTCGCGAGCGCCTGCGCCCTGCGCGGATTCACGGATAGCACGACGCTCAACCTGGGTGGCGCCAACCGGCACGCAGACCAGTACGCGCGGGCTCGGGCGCATAAAGCTGTTGCTGTGCACTTGTTTGATAAAGTGCTGCAGCATCTTTTCCGTCACGAAGAAGTCAGCGATAACGCCGTCCTTCATCGGGCGAATCGCCGCGATATTACCCGGGGTACGGCCGAGCATCTGCTTCGCTTCATGACCCACGGCGGCGACGCTTTTCGGCGATCCGGCACGATCCTGACGAATGGCCACCACGGAAGGCTCATTCAATACGATGCCTTGTCCTTTTACGTAAATAAGGGTATTCGCGGTACCCAGGTCAATGGACAGGTCATTGGAAAACATGCCACGAAATTTTTTTAACATACTAAGGGATAATCCTGAAAGCTGGGGCGGAAAACAAAATCCGCTTACTTTACCAACCACACGCAGCAGCGACAAGGCGCAAAAATCACCTGCTGCGGTGAAAATTAGTGCAGTTCATTTCCTTTGTTACAAATTTTTCCGACTCCGTTCATTGCTGAAATCTTCAGCAGCGCTCCACGCCTGAATTTGTAACCTGTCAAAGGAGGGTCACTGGCATTTACATTGCGATGATCCGGCAGGTAGACAAGCACACCCCCTTCACGATGGCGCGCGTTATTCTACGTGAAATCACGCTAAACGGCAGATCAAACCGAGTATCTTTGCGAATATTTTTTCACATTTGTGTCAAGTGGCTGTGAGGCGGCAAAAAATTCCCCCTGCCCGCCCGTGACACCGCATTGGGACAGTACCAGCCACTCGCTGCGGCTGCGTACGCCCGTCGCAAAAACTTGCATAGGCATGCCTTTACAGGCTTCCACCAGGCTTTGCACCAGCAGCTGGTTCTCGCTGCGCTTTTCGATATTGCGCGCCAGCCCCGGATGCAGTTTGATCAGCTCCGCATCCAGCTGCTTGATCCAGCTAGTTCCCACCAGGGTTAACCCTGCCTGAACCACCGCCACCCGAACGCCAAGCGCGTTAACCAACCGCATAACCGGCTGTAGACGGCCGATATATTGACAAACATCTGCCTCAGCAAGTTCAAAAATAATCCGCTGACGCTGCGATTTTTCGCACTGCATCAGAGCATCACGCAGCCAGCGCTGGAATCGCGGACGGATCAGCGACTCCACCGACAGCTGGAGCGCCAGATTCTCCTCGGGCCAGAAGCCTAAAAACGGCAGCAGGCGCGTCACCTGCAGGCGGTCATACTCCTCCGCCATGCCAAACTGCAGCACCATCGGCATATACTCGGCGGCGATCACCTCTTCCTTACCGTCGTACATCCGCGACATCAGTTCACGGTGATGCACCCGGCCATCGCGAGTGACGGCGGGTTTCTGATACAACCGCGGCCCGCCGCGGCTCAGCATCTGTTCGATCAGCGTCCGCCAGCGAACGTTGCCGCGGCCTTTCTCCGGAAGGGTATCGTCATAGACCGACCAGCTGTTGCTGCCCTGCAGCACCGCGTTGCGCGTTGCTGCTTCAGCATGTTCCATCACTTGCGCCGCCGATTGTCCACTGCGGAAAGAACAGATGCCGATATGCATCATATCGTCACGATCGAGAATGCGCGTCGGAGGCAGCGCGTCCATGGCCTTCAGCAACAGTCCGGCGATGCTATCCGCCTCTTTTAACGTGCGGTGCGGCAGCAGCACGGCGAAGTCGCTACGGTGATAGCGGGCCAGCAGCGCGCCAGGGTAACGCATAATAAAGGTAGAGAGCAGGTTGATTAGCGTGAAGTAATGTTCTTCGGCCGCCGCTCGTCCCCAGTTGTCCCGCAGCAGATCAAACTCCGGCAGACGGATCATCATCACGATGCCGTACGCCCCCACCTTCTCCTGATCTTCCAGCAGCGTGGCCAACTGATTGTCAAAAAACAGGCGATTGTTCAGCCCGGTTTTGGAATCCTGTGCCGCATAGGAGCGAATCAGCGTATCCATCCGGCTGCGCTGATCGCTGGCGAATTGCAGCTCCGACAGCAGCATATCCAGCGCGCTACTGGTGCTGGCAGGCCATTCATAGACTGACCCGCGCACCTGCGGCCCGCGCTCGCCGCTCAGGATGCGCGTGGAACGAAGCTCAAGCAGTTCCTGACCTGCCAGCTGGCGGCGTATCCAGCGGACGGCGAAGAAAATAATCACCACCATGAAGCCGATGGAGATCGACAGCGGGGCGGTGATTGACAGCGAACGGAAATAGTTCACCATCGGGTCAACGTAGACCAGATGCAGGGTGATACCGGGATGTTTCAACGACGGGACCGTGATCTCACGGAATTGCTCATGACTGCCCAGCGGGCGGTAGCTGTCGGTTCGGGAGTGGCTGTAGAGCGGTTTACCGTTAAGCATGAAATCGATATGCACGATCTCTATCGGCGTCATCAGCTCATCCAGCTGCGGCTCAAGCTTATCAAAAGAGGTGGTGATGAGCCGGTTATCCAGCATGGTCGCCACCGCCTGAACCCGGTTTTCGACCTTGTTCTCAATGCCGTTGTAAAAACTCAGCGAAGCGCCAATCAGCGTGACAAAGATGGTCAGGCTAGTTAGCAGCGTGATAAAGGCTGAGAACTTCGTCGTTAATCGCATCCCTGTGTTAACTCCGCGAGTGAATGACTGCCCGATGAACCATCAGGCTCCCGTGCCGGCGCGCGCCTTGACGCTAGCATTAACCTTTTAAAGCGCGACGCATACTATCAAAGATGGCGAGTCTGGCAATGGAATGCGTATTATCGGCGAAAGTATGCCGATAGCGAGTATAGTCGGCAGAAAAAATTTGCCAAACGCCGCCCGCCTGCGGCCTGCGCCAGAAGCGCTTTAATTTTAGACGCTGGATGGCAAACCCGCGCCAGCGGCGCACATTATTGCTAATTTTCCATCCTGCCAGCCTCCCGCCCGCTTTTTTCCCCTGCTAAAGATGCCGGGTCAGGCGCGTTAAAGGAAACGTCTTGCGCCACTTTCCGATGATTCCTGGACGACCGCGCCCCAGCTTCGGCGGTGGCGAATGCGCCTAATGTGCAATTTTTCGTGACATATTCGCGATTCATCGCCGCCTCCGTCATGCTTAGGGAAACGCATGACGGAGGACACCATGAAAAGAAAAAAACTGACGGAAGCCGACGTCACGGCCGAATCCGTTTTTATGCTCCAGCGGCGCCAGGTGCTGAAAATGCTGGGCATCAGCGCGACCGCCCTTTCGCTTCCCGCCGCCGCACAGGCCGACCTGCTGGACTGGTTTAAAGGCCACGACCGTCCGCCAGCCCCGGCGGGCAAGGCCCTGGACTTTGCTAAACCCGCTGAATGGCAGGCTAACCTGACGCTTACTCCGGAAGATAAAGTCTCCGGCTACAATAACTTTTATGAATTCGGCCTCGATAAAGCCGATCCGGCGGCGAACGCGGGTAGCCTGCGCACCGATCCCTGGACGTTGACCATCGGCGGTGAGGTGGCGAAGCCGCTGACCCTTGACCATGACGATCTGACCAAACGCTTCCCGCTGGAAGAGCGTATTTACCGTATGCGCTGCGTGGAAGCCTGGTCGATGGTGGTCCCCTGGGTCGGCTTCCCGCTGCATAAGCTGTTGGCGCTGGTGGAGCCCACCAGCAACGCGCGCTATGTGGCCTTCAAAACCCTCTATGCCCCGAATCAAATGCCCGGGCAGAAAGATCGGTTTATCGGCGGCGGGCTCGCTTACCCTTACGTGGAGGGGTTGCGGCTGGATGAAGCGCTGCACCCGCTGACGCTGCTCACCGTCGGGGTGTATGGCAAAGCGCTGCCGCCGCAAAACGGCGCGCCGGTCCGCCTTACCGTGCCGTGGAAGTACGGTTTCAAAGGCATTAAATCCATCGTCAGCATTGAACTGACCCGCGAGCGGCCACCGACCACCTGGAACCTCGCGGCGCCGGACGAATACGGCTTCTTCGCCAACGTCAATCCGCACGTCGATCACCCCCGCTGGTCACAGGCTAGCGAGCGGTTTATCGGTGCCGGCGGCGTGCTCGATGTGAAACGTCAACCGACGCTGCTGTTTAACGGCTATGCCGACGAGGTGGCGTCGCTGTATCGCGGCATGAATCTGCGGGAGAACTTCTAGTGCGTTTCACCGTCAAACAGATCGCCTGGTTGAAGGTTTTACTTCATCTGGCGGGGTTTTTGCCGCTGGTCTGGTTATTCTGGGCCGGGCACCAGGGCTACTTTAGCGCCGATCCGGCCAAGGATATCCAGCATTTTACCGGCAGGATGGCGCTGAAGTTTCTGCTGGCGACGCTGCTGGTCTCCCCGCTGGCGCGCTACGCGAAACAGCCATTATTGATTCGCGTTCGCCGCCTGTTAGGTTTATGGTGTTTCGCCTGGGCGACCCTGCACCTGACCAGCTATACCCTGCTGGAGCTGGGCATTAACAATCTGGCGCTACTGGGCTCGGAGATTATCAACCGCCCCTATCTGACGTTAGGCATGGTCAGTTGGGCGATCCTGCTGGCGCTGGCGGCGACGTCGACGCAGGCGATGCAGCGAAAACTGGGCCGCCGTTGGCAAATTTTACACAACTTCGTCTATCTGGTGGCGATCCTCGCGCCGATTCACTACCTGTGGTCAGTGAAGATCCTCTCACCGCAGCCCATCATTTATGCCCTGCTGGCAGTCGCGCTCCTGGCATGGCGTTACAAGAAGTTTCGCCAGTGGTGGCGCTGAATCCGGTAATGTGCAGTTTCCCGCAGATCCTTTATCAACCGCGACTCTTTTTAAGATAGCGGTTGATAATCTTCCCTGATAAGACCAGTATTTAGCTGCCAATTGCTACGAAATCGTTATAATGTGCGACTTTGGCTTTCCTGACAGGGTTTTCTGACCCTGAAAAGGTGACAAGGGCGCATTGAAGGTATATGTTGTTTTTTACCCGAAAATGGCAGGAGATGGCCACACGATGGCAGACAAGTTTCACATTTTGCTTTTGAATGGTCCAAACATTAACATGCTCGGTACCCGCGAGCCAGAGAAGTATGGATCTCTCACGCTGGCTGAGATTGTTAACCATTTAACATCTGAAGCAGCGGCGCTGAATGTGAGCCTGGATCACCTGCAGTCCAACGCGGAGCATGCGTTAATCGACCGAATTCATCAGGCTAAAGACAACGTGGACTATATCCTGATTAATCCGGCCGCGTTCACGCATACCAGCGTAGCAATCCGTGACGCGTTGCTTGCCGTGAACATCCCGTTTATCGAGATTCACCTGAGCAATGTGCATGCACGCGAACCCTTCCGCCAGCATTCGTATCTGTCAGATATCGCCGCTGGCGTTATCTGCGGACTGGGGGCGGACGGCTATTCATACGCTTTACAGACGGCGGTAAAACGCCTGTCACAATCACACTAAACAAAGAGTACGGAACCCACTCATGGATATTCGTAAGATTAAAAAACTGATCGAGCTGGTTGAAGAATCAGGTATCTCCGAACTGGAAATTTCTGAAGGCGAAGAGTCTGTTCGCATCAGCCGCTCTGCACCGGCCGCAAGCTATCCGGTTATGCAGCAGGCTTATGCTGCGCCGATGATGCAGCCTCAGGCACCTGCCGCCGCGGCTGCCGCGCCAGCTGCAGCAGCAGAAGCGCCGGCAAAAGCGGAAATCAGTGGTCACATCGTACGTTCCCCGATGGTTGGTACTTTCTATCGTACGCCAAGCCCGGACGCGAAAGCGTTTGTGGAAGTTGGCCAGAAAGTTAACGTGGGCGACACCCTGTGCATCGTCGAAGCGATGAAAATGATGAACCAGATCGAAGCCGACAAAGCCGGCGTGGTGAAAGCCATTCTGATCGAAAGCGGCCAACCGGTAGAATTCGACGAGCCGCTGGTAGTTATCGAGTAACGAGGCGAACATGCTGGATAAAATTGTCATCGCTAACCGTGGCGAGATCGCACTGCGCATCCTGCGTGCCTGTAAAGAACTGGGCATCAAGACCGTTGCTGTGCATTCCACCGCGGATCGCGATCTAAAACACGTATTGTTAGCGGATGAGACGGTCTGCATCGGTCCGGCTCCGTCCGTAAAAAGCTATCTGAACATCCCGGCTATCATCAGCGCCGCTGAGATCACCGGCGCGGTAGCAATTCACCCGGGGTATGGCTTCCTCTCTGAGAACGCCAACTTTGCTGAGCAGGTTGAGCGCTCCGGCTTTATCTTCATCGGCCCGAAAGCCGACACCATCCGCCTGATGGGCGACAAAGTGTCCGCGATCACCGCCATGAAAAAAGCCGGCGTCCCGACCGTACCCGGTTCTGACGGCCCGCTGACCGACGACATGGACGCTAACCGCGCCCATGCCAAACGCATCGGCTATCCGGTGATCATCAAGGCCTCCGGCGGCGGCGGCGGTCGCGGTATGCGCGTTGTGCGCAGCGACGCTGAACTGGCCCAGTCCATCTCCATGACCAAAGCGGAAGCCAAAGCGGCTTTCAACAACGACATGGTCTACATGGAGAAATACCTGGAAAACCCGCGTCACATCGAAATTCAGGTGCTGGCGGACGGTCAGGGTAACGCTATCTATCTGGCTGAACGTGACTGCTCCATGCAGCGCCGTCACCAGAAAGTGGTCGAAGAAGCGCCGGCGCCGGGCATCACCCCGGAACTGCGTCGCTACATCGGCGAGCGTTGCGCGAAAGCCTGTGTCGATATCGGCTACCGCGGGGCGGGTACCTTTGAGTTCCTGTTCGAAAACGGCGAGTTCTACTTCATTGAAATGAACACCCGTATCCAGGTAGAGCATCCGGTAACTGAAATGATCACCGGCGTTGACCTGATCAAAGAGCAGCTGCGTATCGCAGCCGGTCAGCCGCTGTCCATCAAGCAGGATGAAGTGGTGGTTCGCGGCCATGCGGTGGAATGCCGTATCAACGCCGAAGACCCGAACACCTTCCTGCCGAGCCCGGGTAAAATTACCCGTTTCCACGCGCCGGGCGGCTTTGGCGTGCGCTGGGAGTCCCATATTTACGCCGGTTACACCGTACCGCCGTACTATGACTCCATGATCGGCAAACTGATCTGCTACGGCGAAAGCCGTGACGTGGCGATTGCCCGCATGAAGAATGCGCTGCAGGAGCTGATCATCGATGGCATCAAGACCAACGTCGATCTGCAGATGCGCATTATGAGCGACGAGAACTTCCAGCATGGTGGCACCAACATCCACTATCTGGAGAAAAAACTCGGCTTGCAGGAAAAATAATTCTGCACTCTCAGCAAAAGGCCGGATTTTCCGGCCTTTTTTCTTTTTCTCTCTCCTCATCTATACCATGCGGTACAATCCCCGCTTTCTTCATCCTCAAGGGACAAAAAATGGACAAACGCTTTGTTCAGGCCCACAAAGAAGCGCGCTGGGCGCTGTGGCTGACCCTTCTCTATCTTGCCGCCTGGCTGGCCGCCGCCTATCTGCCGGGGGTGGCTATCGGTTTTACCGGCCTGCCCCACTGGTTTGAAATGGCCTGCCTGCTGGTTTCGCTGCTGTTTATTCTGCTGTGCTGGGCGATGGTCAAACTGGTTTTTCGCGACATTCCTCTGGAGGACGATGATGCAGTTTGAGGTCATTATTCCCCTGATCGCCTATCTGGTGGTGGTGTTCGGCTTATCCCTCTACGCCATGCGAAAACGCGCCTCAGGAAGCTTTCTGAATGAGTACTTTCTCGGCAGCCGCTCGATGGGCGGCTTCGTGCTGGCCATGACGCTAACCGCCACCTATATCAGCGCCAGCTCATTTATCGGCGGACCCGGCGCCGCCTATAAATACGGCCTGGGCTGGGTGCTGCTGGCAATGATCCAGCTCCCCGCCATCTGGCTGTCGCTGGGCGTACTGGGAAAAAAATTCGCCATTCTTGCGCGCCGTTACAACGCCGTCACCCTCAATGACATGCTGTTTGCGCGCTACCAGAGTCGTCTGCTGGTCTGGCTGGCCAGCCTGAGTCTGCTGGTAGCCTTCGTTGGCGCCATGACCGTCCAGTTTATCGGCGGTGCCCGCCTGCTGGAGACGGCTGCGGGTATTCCCTACGATACCGGTCTGCTGATCTTCGGCATCAGCATCGCGCTGTATACCGCTTATGGCGGCTTTCGCGCCAGCGTGCTCAACGACACCATGCAGGGCATGGTGATGCTGATCGGCACGATCGTGCTGCTGGTGGGGGTGATCCACGCCGCCGGCGGGATTGGCCATGCGGTAGAGACCCTGCAGTCGATCGATGTCAAGCTGGTGTCCCCTCAGGGGGCGGAAGATATCCTCTCGCCAACCTTTATGGCCTCGTTTTGGGTGCTGGTCTGCTTCGGCGTGATAGGCCTCCCGCATACCGCCGTGCGCTGTATCTCCTACAAAGACAGCAAAGCCGTGCATCGCGGCATCATTATCGGCACCATCGTGGTGGCGATCCTGATGTTTGGCATGCACCTGGCCGGCGCGTTAGGTCGGGCGGTGATCCCTGACCTCACCGTACCGGATCTGGTGATCCCGACGCTGATGGTCAAAGTGCTCCCGCCCTTTGCGGCAGGGATCTTTCTGGCCGCGCCGATGGCGGCGATTATGTCGACGATCAATGCCCAACTTCTGCAAAGTTCCGCTACGATCATCAAGGATCTGTATCTGAATTGGCGTCCGGATCAGGCGACTAACGAAAAGCGGCTTAAACGCATGTCCGCCGGCATTACGCTCCTGTTGGGTGTCCTGCTGCTGCTCGCGGCCTGGCGACCGCCAGAGATGATTATCTGGCTGAACCTGCTGGCCTTCGGCGGCCTGGAAGCCGTCTTTCTGTGGCCGCTGGTGCTGGGCCTGTATTGGGAACGTGCCAACGCGGCTGGCGCGCTGAGCGCGATGATCGTGGGTGGTGTACTGTATGCCGTACTTGCCACGCTGAAAGTGCAGTTTCTCGGCTTCCATCCGATCGTTCCCGCGCTGCTGCTGAGTTTACTGGCGTTTGTGGCAGGGAATCGTTTCGGCCGTCCCGCACCACAGCCACCTATTTTGACTACTGATAAATAAAGAGTTTTGCTATGCCATGGATCCAACTGAAACTAAATACCACCGGCGCGAACGCTGAAGATCTTAGCGATGCGCTGATGGAGGCCGGATCGGTCTCGATCACCTTCCAGGATACGCACGATACGCCGGTATTTGAGCCGTTACCCGGGGAAACCCGGCTGTGGGGCGACACCGACGTGATCGGCCTGTTCGATGCCGAAACCGATATGAAAGCGGTCGTTGCCCAACTGGAGCAGCACCCGCTGCTGGGCGCCGGATTCGCGCATAAGATCGAGCAGCTGGAAGATAAAGACTGGGAGCGGGAATGGATGGATAACTTCCATCCGATGCGCTTCGGTGAGCGGCTGTGGATCTGCCCGAGCTGGCGCGACGTTCCGGATGAAAATGCCGTCAACGTGATGCTCGATCCGGGTCTGGCCTTCGGTACCGGCACGCACCCGACGACATCCCTGTGCCTGCAGTGGCTCGATGGACTCGACCTCAACGGAAAAACGGTCATTGATTTCGGCTGCGGTTCCGGCATCCTGGCGATTGCCGCGCTGAAGCTGGGAGCCGCAAAAGCGATCGGCATTGATATCGACCCGCAGGCTATTCAGGCCAGCCGCGATAACGCACAGCGTAACGGCGTCTCTGAGCGTCTGGAGCTCTATCTTCCTCAGGACCAGCCCGAGTCGATGAAAGCCGACGTCGTGGTCGCCAATATCCTGGCTGGCCCGTTACGTGAGCTGGCGCCGTTAATCAGCGTCCTGCCTGTTTCAGGCGGTTTGCTGGGGCTTTCCGGCATCCTTGCCAGCCAGGCGGAGAGCGTCTGTGAAGCCTACGCCGATATCTTCACACTTGACCCGGTGGTCGAGAAAGAGGAGTGGTGCCGGATCACCGGCCAGAAAAACTAAGTGCAATGCGGCCTGTGGGCCGCATTTTTGTTTCCAGTAGCCACCAAATAATGCCAGGAAATGAGAGGCAGATCGCACTACAGAGCACTTTTTTGACTATAAAAACAGCGTTTTATATCGCCTGGTAGCGAGTTTGTCTAAGAAAAATCGAGAAGTTTTATGATTTTATAAATGGACACAAATTATCCATCAGCCATTAAATCAATGATTAATATAAGTATTTATTCATCCCTTTTACGTTAGTCCCGGATTCATTGATCTGCAACAGAGGATTGCTCAAAGTTTGGCCTTTCATCTCGTGCAAAAAATGCGTAATATACGCCGCCTTGCAGTCACAGTATGGTCATTTCTTAACTCATGCGCATCGGACACCACCAGCTCAGAAATCGCCTGATCGCAGCGCCCATGGCTGGCATTACTGACAGACCATTCCGGACGCTGTGCTACGAGATGGGAGCGGGTTTAACCGTTTCCGAGATGATGTCCTCTAACCCACAGGTGTGGGAGAGCGACAAGTCCCGTTTACGGATGGTGCATATTGATGAGCCCGGTATTCGTACCGTGCAAATCGCCGGTAGCGTGCCGGAAGAGATGGCTGCCGCCGCGCGGATTAACGTGGAAAGCGGCGCCCAGATTATTGATATCAATATGGGATGCCCGGCGAAAAAGGTGAATCGCAAGCTTGCAGGTTCAGCCCTCTTGCAGTACCCCGACCAGGTGAAGTCGATCCTGACGGCGGTCGTGAATGCGGTGGACGTTCCTGTGACTCTCAAGATTCGCACCGGTTGGGAACCGGAACACCGTAACTGCGTAGAGATTGCCCAACTGGCCGAAGAGTGTGGCATTCAGGCTCTGACTATTCACGGACGCACCCGCGCCTGCTTGTTTAACGGAGACGCTGAGTACGACAGTATTCGGGCAGTTAAGCAGAAAGTTTCCATTCCGATTATCGCGAATGGCGACATTACTGACCCGCTTAAAGCCAGAGCTGTGCTCGACTATACAGGGGCTGATGCCCTGATGATAGGCCGTGCAGCTCAGGGAAGACCCTGGATCTTTCGGGAAATCCAGCATTATCTGGACACTGGAGAGCTGCTGCCCCCGCTGCCGCTGGCAGAGGTCAAGCGCTTGCTTTGTGCGCACGTTCGGGAATTGCATGACTTTTATGGTCAGGCAAAAGGGTACCGAATCGCGCGTAAACACGTCTCCTGGTATCTTCAGGAACATGCTCCAGATGACCAGTTTCGGCGCACATTCAACGCCATTGAGGATGCCAGCGAACAGCTGGAGGCGTTGGAGGCATACTTCGAAAATTTTGCGTAATAGAAATAAAGAGCTGACAGAACTATGTTCGAACAACGCGTAAATTCTGACGTACTGACCGTTTCTACCGTTAACTCTCAGGATCAGGTAACTCAAAAGCCCCTGCGTGACTCGGTTAAACAGGCACTGAAGAACTATTTTGCTCAACTGAACGGTCAGGATGTGAATGACCTGTATGAGCTGGTACTGGCTGAAGTTGAACAGCCCCTGTTGGACATGGTGATGCAATACACCCGTGGTAACCAGACCCGCGCTGCCCTGATGATGGGCATCAACCGCGGTACGCTGCGTAAAAAACTGAAAAAATACGGCATGAACTGATACTAGTCAGTTGCTTGCTTGATATAAAAGGCGCTCTTCGGCATGGGGAAGCGCCTTTTTTATTACCTGCGACAGCGGGACACATCACTGATTCACCGCCCGCAGTACCGGCGCCTCCGATACATGAGCAGCACAGACTACCGCCATAACATTATCCACCAGCGCAGGCGCCTGCTGATAAAGATCGAAGCGTTGCGGATCGAGCAGCCAGTTTTTAATCAGCCCGGAAAAGGCGCTGTGTAAAACAATTAATATCACTTCAATATTTGTTTCGGCTGGCAATATATTGTTACGCACACAGCGCTGAAGCATGCCGCCAATCAGCGAATAATTAAAACCAATGCGCTGGCGAATTTCGTTTTCCGAAAGCATATCATTGGCAAACTCGCAGCGCTGATAAAGAATTTGCATCAGCGCGCGCTGGCGAGGATTCGCAGCAATATAGCGGAGCCCGGTAATAAACCGCTCGCGCAATGCATTTAACGGCTCCTGTTCATTCTCTGTTACGAGGCTATGCTGAATCAAATCCCTGAGCGGTGGCTGCTGCTGCCACATTTCATTAAACAGCTCAGTCTTACTGGCAAAATGCCAGTATACGGCGCCGCGGGTCACTCCCGCCGCATCAGCAATATCCGTCAGGGTTGTGTTGGTCACCCCCCGCAGGGCGAACTGCTGGATCGCGGACTCAATCAGGAGCTGCCGCGTGCGTAGCGCCTCTTCTTTCGTTTTTCTAGCCATACAAGCCCCTTCCCGTCAGACAGGTTATTCAGGATTTTCTGAAGATCGCTTAACCTAACATTTGTCATGGAATATTTTTTAGCAAAAATGCAGACAAGTTAATTCTGAAGCTGTCGCCAAATAAATTACCCAAAAGAATATTAATAAATAACCCATTCACTGAATTGATGTCTATTTATTAAGTTTTACAATTGAGGTAAATAGCAAAAAAATCCTGCGCGCTTTTTTGTTTTTGCGTGCCTTGCTGATTGCTCAAAAATAAGTATCCCTTACATCCAGCGGCGTTTATTTGTAGGATGGCAAACTGCTTTTTAATTCCCTCTTTCTTTCAAAGATTCGCCGCCGAATTTGGCACGTAATCTATAAGGAACCGCCATGACAACTCACGCCAGAGTGACACTTTTATCCGGTTTAATTATCTCGGCCTTATTGCTTACCGGCTGCGATAATTCGGACAACCCGCAACCCCATGCCCAGGCGCCGCAGGTGACGGTCCATGTCGTGAACAGCGCGCCGCTGTCGGTCACCACCGAACTGCCAGGCCGAACTTCAGCTTTTCGCGTGGCGGAAGTCCGCCCTCAGGTAAGCGGAATCATCCTGAAGCGTAACTTTGTTGAAGGAAGCGATGTCGAAGCAGGCCAGTCGCTCTATCAGATCGATCCGGCAACCTACCAGGCGGCGTGGAACAGCGCCAAGGGCGATGAGGCTAAAGCCGAAGCCGCAGCCGCCATCGCCCACTTAACGGTGAAACGCTACGTTCCGCTGCTGGGCACCAAGTATATCAGTCAGCAGGAATACGATCAGGCGGTGGCCACCGCCCGCCAGGCCGACGCTGACGTCATCGCCACCAAAGCCTCCGTGGAAAGCGCCCGCATCAACCTGGCCTACACCAAAGTGACCTCTCCCATTAGCGGACGCATCGGTAAATCGAGCGTCACCGAGGGAGCGTTGGTCACCAACGGTCAGTCGGATGCCCTGGCTACCGTCCAGCAGCTCGATCCGATCTACGTCGACGTGACGGAATCCAGCAATGACTTCATGCGCCTCAAGCAGGAAAGCCTGCAACGCGGCGGCGACACCAAAAGCGTTGAGCTGGTGATGGAGAACGGTCAGGCCTATCCGCTTAAGGGTTCGCTGCAGTTCTCCGACGTGACTGTCGATGAAAGTACAGGTTCAATTACCCTGCGCGCTATCTTCCCTAACCCACAGCATGTCCTGCTGCCGGGAATGTTCGTTCGCGCCCGCATCGATGAAGGCACCGATCCGCAGGCCATCCTGGTGCCGCAGCAGGGGATGACCCGTACGCCGCGGGGCGATGCCTCCGTCATGCTGGTGAATGACAAAAACCAGGTTGAAACCCGTCAGGTGGTAGCTTCCCAGGCCGTGGGCGATAAGTGGCTTATCACCAGCGGGCTGAAGCCGGGCGATAAGGTGATTATCAGCGGCTTACAGAAAGTCCGTCCAGGCGTCACCGTTAAAGCAGAAGCGGAGCGTGCGGCACCGGTCGCACAATAAGGATACCCAGCCATGTCTAAGTTTTTTATCCATCGACCAGTCTTTGCCTGGGTGCTGGCGATCATCATGATGATTGCCGGAGGTCTGGCCATTCTGCAGTTGCCGATAGCGCAGTATCCGACGATAGCGCCCCCTGCGGTGGCGATCTCCGCTACCTATCCCGGTGCGGATGCCCAGACCGTGCAGGACACGGTCACTCAGGTTATTGAGCAGAACATGAACGGTATCGACAACCTGATGTATATGTCGTCGACCAGCGATTCCGCCGGCTCAGTAACCATCACGCTTACCTTTAAGTCCGGCACCGATCCGGATATCGCCCAGGTGCAGGTGCAAAACAAACTGCAGCTGGCCACCCCGCTGCTGCCTCAGGAAGTCCAGCAGCAGGGAATTAGCGTAGAAAAGTCCAGCAGCAGCTTCCTGCTGGTGGCCGGCTTTATCTCTGATAACCCGGTCACTACCCAGGACGATATTTCCGACTATGTCGCCTCTAATGTTAAAGATCCCATCAGCCGCCTCAACGGTGTGGGCGATGTCCAGCTGTTTGGCGCACAGTACGCCATGCGCATCTGGCTGGATGGCAACCTGCTGAACAAATACAACCTGACGCCAGTGGATGTCATTAATGCGCTGCAGGTTCAGAACGATCAGATCGCCGCCGGCCAGCTGGGCGGTACGCCAGCGCTAAAAGGCCAGCAGCTCAATGCGTCGATCATTGCCCAGACGCGGCTTAAAGATCCGCAGGAGTTTGGCAAGGTCACGCTGCGGGTCAATGCCGATGGCTCTGTCGTCCATTTGAAAGATGTCGCCCGCATTGAGCTGGGCGGAGAGAACTACAACGTCGTCGCCAGAATTAACGGTAAGCCCGCCTCTGGTCTGGGTATTAAGCTTGCGACCGGCGCCAACGCGCTGGATACCGCCACGGCGATTAAAGCGAAGCTGGCCGAACTGCAGCCTTACTTCCCCCAGGGAATGAAGGTGGTCTATCCGTACGATACGACCCCTTTCGTTAAAATCTCTATTCACGAAGTGGTCAAAACGCTATTTGAAGCGATTATTCTCGTCTTCCTTGTCATGTATCTGTTCCTGCAGAACATGCGCGCAACGCTCATTCCGACCATTGCCGTGCCCGTCGTGCTGTTGGGCACCTTCGCCGTACTGTCGATGTTTGGCTACTCCATCAACACCCTGACGATGTTTGGCATGGTGCTGGCGATAGGTCTGCTGGTCGATGACGCTATCGTCGTAGTGGAAAACGTTGAGCGCGTGATGGTTGAGGAAAAACTCTCGCCAAAAGAAGCGACGGAAAAGTCGATGTCGCAGATCCAGGGGGCGCTGGTGGGTATCGCCATGGTGCTCTCTGCGGTATTCGTGCCGATGGCCTTCTTCGGCGGTTCCACCGGCGCGATTTATCGCCAGTTTTCGATCACCATCGTTTCCGCCATGGCGCTCTCCGTGCTGGTTGCCCTGGTCCTGACGCCAGCGCTCTGCGCCACGTTGTTAAAGCCGTCCTCGGTCGAACACCATGAGAAAAAAGGCTTCTTCGGCTGGTTTAACGCCCGCTTTGACCAGAGCGTTAACCACTACACCAACAGCGTCAGCGGTATTTTGCGTGGAACCGGCCGTTACCTGGTGATCTATCTGCTGATCGTCGTGGGAATGGCCGTGCTGTTTATGCGTCTCCCGACATCCTTTCTACCCGATGAAGACCAGGGGGTCTTCCTGACCATGATCCAGCTGCCCTCCGGCGCCACCCAGGAGCGGACACAGAAAGTGCTGGGTACCGTGACCGACTACTATCTGCATAACGAGAAGGCTAACGTCGAAAGCGTCTTTACCGTTAACGGCTTCAGCTTCAGCGGTCAGGGACAAAACTCCGGCATGGCGTTTGTCAGCCTGAAACCCTGGGAGGCGCGCAGCGGTGATGAAAACAGCGTGGAGTCCATCATCAAGCGAGCCACCGTGGCCTTCAGCCAGATCAAAGACGCCATGGTTTTCCCGTTCAACATGCCTGCCATTATTGAGCTGGGTACCGCCACCGGCTTCGACTTTGAGCTGATCGACCAGGGCGGGCTAGGTCATACCGCCCTGACGCAGGCGCGCAATCAACTGCTGGGCATGGTGAAACAGCATCCGGATCAGCTGGTGCGGGTACGGCCTAATGGGCTGGAAGATACGCCGCAGTTCAAACTGGATGTCGACCAGGAAAAAGCGCAGGCGCTGGGCGTATCGCTCTCCGATATCAATGAAACGATATCAGCCGCGCTGGGCGGGTACTACGTCAATGACTTTATTGACCGTGGTCGCGTCAAGAAAGTGTACGTCCAGGCTGATGCCCATTTCCGTATGCTGCCGAGCGACATTAACAATATGTATGTTCGTAGCGCCAATGGCGAAATGGTCCCGTTCTCCGCCTTCGTCACTTCGCGCTGGATTTATGGCTCGCCGCGTCTGGAACGCTACAACGGTTTACCCTCCATGGAAATCCTCGGTGAAGCCTCGCCGGGTAAAAGTACCGGGGAAGCCATGGCGCTGATGGAAGCGCTGGCCAGTAAGCTGCCGAGCGGCATTGGTTACGACTGGACCGGGATGTCTTACCAGGAACGCCTTTCCGGCAACCAGGCTCCCGCGCTTTATGCCATCTCGCTGATTGTCGTCTTCCTGTGCCTGGCGGCGCTGTATGAGAGCTGGTCGATTCCATTCTCAGTCATGTTAGTGGTTCCGCTGGGGGTGATCGGCGCGCTGTTAGCCGCCACGCTGCGTGGGCTGAATAATGACGTGTACTTCCAGGTAGGCCTTCTGACCACGATCGGTTTGTCGGCGAAGAACGCGATCCTGATCGTCGAATTCGCCAAGGATCTGATGGAGAAGGAGGGGAAAGGGATCATTGAAGCAACCCTGGAGGCATCGCGGATGCGCCTGCGACCCATTCTGATGACCTCTCTGGCTTTTATTCTCGGAGTCATGCCGCTGGTGATTAGCCATGGTGCCGGCAGCGGGGCGCAGAATGCGGTAGGTACCGGCGTCATGGGCGGGATGCTAACCGCGACACTGCTGGCGATCTTCTTTGTTCCGGTCTTCTTTGTGGTCGTCAGACGACGTTTTACCCGGCACGCTGAATAACGCGGCCTGGTTTTAAAGGCGCCCCCTGCGGGCGCTTTTTTTTCGCCAGGCATATTAGCAACCCGCTCAGCTTCCCGCTACCTGACAACCTCTATCGCGTGCGGCAGCGCGGGGAGACGATCTTTCTCTCCATCTTTTCTGCATATTCCCCTGCTTATCTTCACGATATTTACGTGGCTCATATATTGAGATGATTTCGGCATCCGGGCCGGACAATCCGCGGTGATAAAATAAGCCATTCCGTTCTGCACTGGCTTTCAGTACAACCCTGCGGATTATCCAGAGGTAATATCATGAAAAAGTATTTAATCGTGGCGCTGCTGGCCTCTCTGCTGGCAGGCTGTGCCCATGACTCTCCCTGCGTGCCGGTTTATGACTCGCAAGGCCGCTTAGTCCACACCAATACCTGTATGAAGGGCACAACAGAAGACAACTGGGACACGGCAGGCGCGATCGCCGGGGGAGCCGCCGCGGTAGCCGGCCTCACGTTAGGGATCGTTGCGTTGACCCGCTAATTCACCCCCGACCAGCAGATACTGGGGCTAGCGTCGAACCTGTATCTGCTCTTCTGCGCATCATCCACATGACAACCGGGCAAATAAACTCTCTGTCCCTTGCTGCATTACGAGCAAATCGACTTTGACGGGTTTCCCCCTGGTGGCAGGACTGTTTATCAACAGATAACAGATAGCACAAAAGCAGAAGGCCCAGTCTTTCGACTGGGCCTTCTGCTTTATTTGATGCCTGGCGATTCCCTACTCTCACATGGGGAGACCCCACACTACCATCGGCGCTACGACGTTTCACTTCTGAGTTCGGCATGGGGTCAGGTGGGACCGCCGCGCTATTGTCGCCAGGCAAATTCTTTACAACGAGCCGAACTTTAACCTAAAAAGTGGTGCTGATACCCAGAGTCGAACTGGGGACCTCACCCTTACCAAGGGTGCGCTCTACCAACTGAGCCATATCAGCACGCTAAATTTGATGCCTGGCAGTTCCCTACTCTCACATGGGGAGACCCCACACTACCATCGGCGCTACGGCGTTTCACTTCTGAGTTCGGCATGGGGTCAGGTGGGACCACCGCGC
>NZ_JBKIUP010000005.1:0-376013 GCF_046602535.1 Klebsiella sp. 1SOBk10mer | reverse complement strand
GTCCCACCTGACCCCATGCCGAACTCAGAAGTGAAACGCCGTAGCGCCGATGGTAGTGTGGGGTCTCCCCATGTGAGAGTAGGGAACTGCCAGGCATCAAATAAAGCAGAAAGCCCAGTCGAAAGACTGGGCTTTTTTGCGTTTGTGTCATCCGGGGAGGGTGCCGGCATGCCTCCCCGGTGGCGCTGCGCTTACCGGGGCTACGGATCCTGAGCCACAAAACCTGGTGCGCAGCACCGTCTCCAGGCAGACCACTATGCCGGTTCGCTACTATCAGCAATAATTATCACATTAATAGGTTATCTTTACATTTCCCTTAGTAATACTATGGTTTATCTTCCCTGCGTGATGTACCAATGCATCGCTCTCCTGACGGAGAAAATATTAAGCAACTCGCTTATCTTTCATCCTGTTAACTGGTTAAACATTAAATGAAAAAACCGCTAATTGGGATTCTGATTTTCGCTTATGGATTAAGCTCACCTCTGTTTGCTGCCGAAACCGCCAACCTAACGCTTTCCGGGCGGGTCGTGTCAGAAACCTGCAATACTGATATTGTGAATAAACAACCTCTGCAGCGCTGCGGAAAAAATACCTATCTCATTGCCTCGAAAAATATAGCGAATCACGCGCGTGGTGTGGTCACTCGTACAGTGAATTTATCCAATGATACGAGTCGAAAAATAATTATCAGCAGCTACGATTAAATACCTCTCTCTATTTCAGCGCTATTATATTGTGTTCTGCTAAATAATAGCGCTGCATCTTCTTCATATATATTAACGCGTTAGCGAAATTACGGAATTATTCCCGCCGCTGAATACATCACTCCCATTTATGGCGACAATGGGTATGCTTCTCGCCGGTTTTTTGGCTTAATGAGCGATATCATTAACACTTTGTTAACTTGATCTGGTTTATATGACAGCAAATTTGATATACAAAGAGGGATGATTGCCTGTATGGATGCTGCCCGACGTACCTTGCGTTATCTGCTTTGGTTATCGGCTGGCAATATGAGAATAGAAATGAAAATCCTGCTTAACTGGTCGCCGTTGCGCCGGCTCTTCACTTACCTTCAGGAGCGCTTTACCTTTCTGGTGCTGCTCTGCTGGCCAGCGATAATCTGGCTGTTCTGCCGGGTCGGCGTATGGCTTACGGATAACCTGTATGAACTGCTGGGGAAATCACCCGCCCAGTCTTTTACCGTCTATCTGCAGCCGTTTATGACCCCCGGCACGCTGCTGCGCATCTCCATCAGCTGGGTGGTGTTGCTGTTCATTCTCTTCAGCATGGCGATGGCCTTCACCTGGGGTCTGCGCCACTTTATGAACCGCCACAAATAAACCATGCGGGCCGCCGGGAGTCGACAGCCCTTCTTAAGTCCTTATGCCATTTGACCAATCGTTTTGCGAAAACGCAGCAGGGCGATAGTAAAGAACACCGCTCCGATAGCCAGCAAGGTTAAGAACTGCGGCCAGACGATACTGAAGCTGGCGCCGCGGTACAAAATCGCCTGCGCCAGACTGACGAAGTGGGTGGTCGGCATGGTCAACATGATATCCTGAACCAGCTGCGGCATACTTTCCCGCGGCGTGGAGCCGCCGGAGAGCATCTGCAGCGGCAGCAGCACCAGGATCATCAGCAGCCCCAGCTGCGGCATCGAGCGGGCGAGGGTGCCCATAAAAATGCCGATCGAGGTTGTGGCGAACAGGCTGAGCGCCACCCCCAGCATAAACAGTAGAATCGACCCCTCAATGGGCACCTGCAACATCCCCTGTACCATCAGCACCAGCGACAAACCGGAGACCACTAGCACCACCAGCCCCATCGACCAGATCTTGGCCATCATGATCTCAAACGGCGTGACCGGCATCACCAGCAGATGCTCGATGGTACCGTGCTCGCGCTCGCGGATCAGCGCCGAGCCGGTGAGGACAATGGCCAGCATGGTGATGTTGTTGATGATCGCCATCACCGCGCCAAAGCGCTCCTGTTCCAGGTTAGGGTTAAAGCGCATTCTTATCGCCAGCTCTACCGGCAGCACGCTGTTGTCCCGATAGCGGGCAATGAAGCTGTTTACTTCGCCGCTAATAATATTCTGGATATAGCCGTTGCCGGTAAAGGCCTGGCTCATGCGCGTGGCGTCGACGTTGACCTGCACTTCCGGCTGGCGGCCGGCCAGCACATCGCGCTGGAAGTTAGGCGGAATATTGATGGCGAAAGTGTAGCGCCCGGCATCCAGGCCGGCGTCCATCTCATCGGCGGTAATCAGCTCCGGTTCGAGAAACCAGGGGCGGTAGAATGCGTTAATAATGCGTGAAGAGAGCTGCGACTTATCCATATCGGCAACCGCAATCGGCGCCAGGTGTAGCGAGCCGGGCATCACCGTGGCTGAGGAGTACACCGACACCGTAAAAGCAAACACGATCAACGCCAGCATCGCTTTATCACCCAGCAGGCTACGCAGCTCTTTGACGCCAAGATTATAAATATTGCGTAATCCGCGCATCACCCCTCCTGTTTCTTCAGCAGCAGCACGCTCAGCCCGAGCACCAGCGGCACTGCAATCAGTAGTGGAATAAAGGAGCCCCACAAATCGCTGAGATTCAGCGCTTTGGAGAAGGTGCCGCGGGCGATAGTCAGGAAGTGGCTGGTCGGGTAGATTTGCCCAATCCAGCGCCCGGGGCCTTCCAGCGACGCTACCGGATCGATCATCCCGGAGAACTGGGTCGCCGGGATTAGCGTAATGATGGCGGTGCCGAAAATAGCGGCGATTTGGCTCTTCATAAAGGTTGAGATCAGTAGTCCCAGTCCGGTGGCAATGGTGACGTACAGCAGCGCCGCCAGGCTTAGCGTCAGGAAGCTGCCCTTATGTGATACGCCAAAGACGAAGACCGACAGCGCACACAGCAGAAAAAAGTTAAACATTCCCAGCATGATGTAAGGCACCTGCTTGCCGAGCAGGAATTCGCTGCGGGTGGTCGGCGTCACGTACAGGTTGATGATCGACCCGAGCTCCTTCTCACGTACCACGCTCAGGGCGCTGAGCATCGCCGGGATCATCATCAGCAGCAGCGGGATCACCGCCGGGACGATGGCCGGGAGGCTCTTCACGTCCGGGTTATAGCGATAGCGGGTCTCGATGGAGATGAGCGAGGTCTCACGATTCGGGCTACTTTGCTGCCCGGCCATCTCCTGCAGCCAGGCGAGATGCATGGCCTGCACGTAGCCGCGCACCGTCTCCGCGCGGTTTGGCATTGCGCCATCCACCCAGACGCCGATTTGTACCGGCGTGCCGCGGGCGATATCGCGGCCAAAGTTCGGCGGGATCTCTATCGCCACCGCCAGTTCGCCGTCGCGCATCCGCCGGTCGAGCTCATCGTAACTGCGCAGCGGCGCCTGTTCGATGAAGTAGCGTGAGCCGGCGATATTCTGCGACCAGCCCTGACTGCTGAGGGTTTGATCGCGATCGAGTACCGCAAAGCGCAGATCCTCGACGTCCATGCTGATCCCATAGCCCATGATAAACATCAGGATCACCGTTCCCAGCAGCGCCAGCGTCGAACGTACAGGATCGCGGCGCAGCTCCAGCGCTTCGCGGCGGCTGTAGCTGAACAGCCGTTGCAGACTGAAGGCCTGGCGCGGGGCCGCGCGTTCTGGATGGGATGCTGCAGCAGGCGCAAGTTCCTCAGGAACTGCGGCGGTTGGCTGCGCCTCCTGGAGCCAGGCGATAAACGCCTCTTCGAGGCTGGCGGCACCGCGCTGTTCGACCAGCGCCTGCGGCGTATCGCTGGCCAGTACCTTGCCGGCGTGCATCAGCGAGATGCGGTCGCAGCGTTCCGCCTCATTCATAAAGTGGGTGGAGATAAAAATGGTCACCCGATCCTGACGCGCGAGGTCGACCATCAGCTGCCAGAACATATCCCGTGCCACTGGATCGACCCCGGAGGTGGGTTCGTCGAGGATCAGCATTTCCGGGCGATGGATGACCGCCACCGCCAGCGACAGACGCTGACGGATGCCCAACGGCAGGGCGGTGGGCAGGGCGTCTTCCACCTCGCTGAGCATGAAGCGCTCGCTCATTTCCGCCACCCGACCGGGGATTTCGCCGTCCGGAATATGAAACAGGCGGGCGTGCAGTTCGAGGTTTTGCCGGACGGTCAGTTCGCTATAGAGCGAGAAGGCCTGCGACATATAGCCCACCCGCTGGCGGGTGGCGATATCCTTCGGATCGACCGGCTGGCCGAACAGCCAGGCTTCGCCTTCGCTGGCGGGCAGCAGGCCGGTGAGCATCTTCATGGTGGTGGATTTGCCGCAGCCGTTGGAGCCGAGGAAGCCGAAGATTTCACCGCGCGCGATGCGGAAGTTAACGTGGTCGACGGCGACGAAGTCGCCAAAGCGCATGGTCAGCCCACGGGCTTCGATGGCGATCTCTTCCTCGCGGTCGTCGCGCGGCGGGATTACCACCGCCTTATGCGCCTGGCGCTGCGCTTCCGGCAGCAGGGCGATAAACGCCTGCTCCAGCGTCTGGCTGCCGGTCTGTACTTTCAGCTCCGCAGCGGTACCGGTCGCCAGCACCTCGCCGACGTTCATCGCCACCAGCCAGTCAAAGCGCTCAGCCTCTTCCATATAGGCGGTGGCCACCAGCACGCTCATCTCCGGCTGGCGCTGACGAATGCTGTCGATAAGCTCCCAGAACTGCGCCCGGGAAAGCGGGTCGACGCCGGTGGTAGGTTCATCGAGGATCAGCAGCTGCGGGTCGTGGATAAGGGCGCAACATAAACCCAGCTTTTGCTTCATCCCGCCGGAGAGCTTACCCGCCGGGCGATCGCGAAACGGCGCCAGCCCGGTGCTCTGCAGCAGCTCGTGGATACGTGATTCGCGTTCGGCTTTATCATGGCCAAACAGGCGGGCGAAGAAGTCGACGTTTTCATACACCGAGAGGGTGTGATAGAGGTTTTTCCCCAGTCCCTGCGGCATCCAGGCAATCTTCGGGCACACCTCGCGGCGATGATGAACGTCGCGCATATCGCCGCCGAGCACCATCACATTACCCTGCTCAATGGCCCGCGCCCCGGCGATGAGAGAGAGCAGGCTCGATTTGCCGACGCCGTCCGGGCCAATCAGGCCGACCATGCGCCGCGCCGGGATCGCCAGGCTGATATCCCGCAGCGCCACGGTGGCGCCGAAGCGCTGGCCAACGTTGTCCAGCCGGGCAATGGGGGGCGAGGTATCCAGTGGCGTCAATATCATTGCGGCAACCTCACCGTCAGGTCTTCTGGCCAGGAGTGCTGGTTATCCAGCCGCACGTAAGCCATGCCGGGCAGGCCGGTTTTGACATACTCCAGGTGCTGCGCCAGCAGCTCCGGCGGGATGCGCGCTTTGACGCGGAACATCAGTTTGAGACGCTCGTCGCGGGTCTCCACCGTTTTCGGCGTAAACTGCGCGACGCTGGCAACAAAGCTGATATTGGCCGGGATCACCAGATCAGGGGCGGCATCAAGGATCAGCCGCGCTTCGCTGCCAAGCGCCAGCAGGCCCGCCTGTTCGGTGGGCAGAAAGAAAGTCATATAGACGTCGGCGAGATCGACCATGTTCAGCACCCGACCACCGGCGGCCAGCACTTCCCCCGGCTCGGCGACGCGATACTGAATACGGCCGTCGCGGGGCGCCTTCAGCTCGCTATCGTCAATATCGGCAAGGATCCGCCGCTCGGTCGCCTGGGCCGCTTCGACGCGGGTTTGCGCCTGAATAATGCTGGTGCGGGCGGCCTCGATGGCGGCGCGGGCGGCGGAGACCTGGGCTTTCGCCGACTCCAGCGCCGCGCGGGCGCTCTCTGCCGCGGCGCGATCGTCATCCAGCTGCTGGGCGGAGACGGCGCCGCGCTGCGACAGGGCATTCGAGCGGACGTGACGTTTCGCTGTGGAGTCGAGCTCCGCCTGACGCTGCTTCACAACCGCTTCGCTGGCGCGCATTTCACTTTGCCGCTGATCGAGCAAGGCTCTGGCGGCCAGGACCGCGCTTTCCGCTTCCTTGATTTGCGCGGCGGCTTCAAGACGCTGCTCGTTCAGTACACGGGTATCCATTCTCGCCAGCACCTCTCCCTGGCGCACGAACTGACCCTCTTTGACCAGAATGGTGTCGATACGCCCGGCGATTTTGCTGGCAATATCCACTTCGGTGGCTTCTATTCGTCCGTTGCTACTGGCAAACCCCTCCGGGAGGCCCGGCGGGCGCAGCAGCCACCATGCCGCGGCGGCGAGTACCACCAGTAAGCCGACAAAATACCCTGTCCAACGTTTCTTTATTTTGTCCATACGCGACTCGCTTGGTTCCCTGTGCTGAGTGATACGCGTGTCTCCTCCGGCGGGCGGAGCGTCCTCCTTGCGAAGGACGAATAAAGAGGGGAAGGGCCGCTGACGCAGCGCTCTACCGCGTCGATGCGCAGCCGAACGCTGTACTACTTATGTGGTCATCATCAGCGATCCTGGCCTTAATGAAACACGCATAGTGAGAGCTACCGTTAACGCGATAGTAACATCCGTGGCGGGCTTGTCCATACGAAAGGCAGGGTCTTGTCGACGTGTTAACAAAATATCCACTACCGGCAACATTTCATCACCTCAGAACAGCACCGGCAGCCCCAGACCACGTTTCACCTCATGCAGCGTCTGCTGCGTCAGCTGGTGGGCGCGCTCGCTGCCCTGGCGCAGCAGATCCAGCAGCATCCCTTTATCCTGAATAAAGGTGGCTCGCCGTTCGCGGATCGGCGCCAGTAGCGCCTGCAGGCAGGTCTCCAGTTCATTTTTACACTGGCGATCGCCCAGCCCGCCGCGCTGATAGTGGGCTTTCATCTCAGCCACCAGTGCTTTATCGCTATGGAAAGCGTCGAGATAGGTGAACACCACGTTGCCGTCGACATGCCCCGGATCGCTGACTCTCAGGTGTGTCGGGTCGGTATACATCGCGCTGACCGCGCGGTGAATCTCCTCTTCACTGGCCGATAACGTCAGCGTATTGCCAAGCGATTTCGTCATTTTGGCGTTGCCGTCGACGCCCGGCAGGCGGCTCACTTCGCTGAGGAGCGCCTTGCAGTGGCGCAGCACTGGCGCGCCGGTGAGGCTATTCATCTTATGGACGATCTCGTTGGTCTGCTCAATCATCGGTAGCTGATCGTCGCCCACTGGCACCAGCTCGGCCTTGAAGGCGGTGATATCGGCGGCCTGGCTAATCGGATAGGCAAGAAAGCCCACCGGCAGCGAACGGGCGAATCCTTTCTGGGCAATCTCATTCTTGACCGTCGGATTACGTTCCACGCGGGCGACGGTGACGATATTCATATACAGCGCGCTGAGCTCCGCCAGCGCGGGCAGGGCGGACTGCAGGCAGATCGTGGTGAGCCTGGGGTCAATGCCGACGGCCAGATAATCGGCCATCACTTCGAGGATATGGTGGCTAACTTTTTGCGGATTGCTGCCGTTGTCAGTGAGCCCTTGCAGGTCGGCGATCAGGATAAACTGCTGGTGGTCGTGCTGCAGCGCGACGCGCTGGCGCAGCGAGCCGACGTAATGGCCAAGATGTAGCTGGCCGGTGGGGCGGTCGCCGGTGAGAATGGTTTGCGGGTGATTCATCAGGAACTCCTTATCAGACTGTTCAGCCGAAAGACGTCCTGAAAACACCAAAGCCGCCTTCCGGCGGCTTTGAAAATGGAAACGTATATCGTGCCGCCTGTTATGCAGGCAGCCACCAACGGCGGGGATAGGTCACGATCGCGTTTCTGTTCATCTTTTTATCCTGCCACGAAACCATAGTGGGGTAAACCCTGTTTGGTAAAACGCCCGGCGGCGCTGCGCTGGCGCGGGCCTACGGACTGCCCGCACAGGCCGGGTAACAGGATAAAACGACCGCTGTTACATGGTCGAGAAGACGTTCATGATCACGCCGCCGGAGATAATCAGCGCCATGGCGATAATGGCCGCCAGGTCCGGTTTCTGCTTATAGAGGATCATGGAGCAGATGGTGACGCCGACGATACCGAAGCCGCACCACAGCGAGTAGGCCACGCCCACAGGGATGGTGCTCATTGCGCGGGTGAGGGCGAAGTAGCAGAGGCCGTAGGCGCAGACCACCAGCACCGAAGGGGCCAGTTTGCTGAAACCGTTGGTCTTTTTGATCATCGAGGTGCCGGTGATTTCGGAGCCGATAGACAGCGCCAGCCATAAAAATCCGAGATTAAACATAGGGGGTATTCCTTTCCTGTTAGTTAGCGATGTTCTTATCCATGGCGGCGGCTGGCGCGGCGGGCGCCGCCTCTTCGCTCGCTTCGGAACCCATTTTCGAGAACAGGTTCATGATAATGATGCCGCTGGCGATCACCGCCATGCCGATGATGGCGGCGGTATCCGGGTGCTGGCCGTAGAATGCCATTCCCAGCGTCGAGACCACCAGAATGCCGGTGCCGGACCAGGTGGCGTACGCCAGGCCGACCGGGATATCTTTCACCGCCCTTGAGAGCGAGTAATAGCAGGTGCAGTAAAGCGCAATCAGCAGCCCGAGCAGCAGCATTTTGCTGCCGCCTTCGCTGCTACCGAACATTTTTAACGTCGAGGTTGCCGAGGTTTCGGAGAGGATAACCAGCAGCATCCATAACCAGCATTTTGTTTTCGAAGACATCGTTAAGCTCCAGGTTTTTCGTTGGGTAAGGTCATATCTTTCTGTTTTTTAAGTAATCAATAGCCGCATCGGTCAGCTGAGCGCGCGGGGCCGCCGCCAGCGCCGGATTATTCACCACGTCTGTGACGGTAAGATAACGGCGCGGTTCGCTGCTGGCGGCGGCCGGCGCGGTGGGTGCGTCCAGCTTCGCCAGCAGCTCATTCATGGTGCCGAGGAAGACGCCGCAGGCTTCCAGACGAGCCAGCGTGGCCTGCAGATGCCCGGCATAGGCGCTGCCGGCCTGCGCGCCGCGCAGCTGGTTGAGCTCGCTGTGCGGATCGCAGTGGTAGCGCAGGGCCAGAACCGGAATACCCGCCAGCAGCGCCTCGTGCGCGCAGCGGGAAACCGGATTGCGCAGGGTGCCGTTCAGCAGATCAGAGGCTTGCGGATAATCGAGAAAAGGCAGCAGTACCCCCCGCCATGGCGCTGACGGCAGGGCATCCTGCCAGGCCGATGACGGGATAATCTCGCCCACCTCTCGCCAGGCGGCGGCGTCGGCGAGACCCTCCTCCAGCGCGAGGCGCAGCGGATAGCCGCTTCCCGCCAGGCGTTGGCGGATAGCTGCGCGGTAGCCGTCAGCGGCGGTCACCATCACCAGTACCGGCGGCCGCAGGCGCTGCAAAATCCGCGCAACTACACCTTCAATCTGTTCGTCGGTCATGGCGAGCCTCCGTTAGCCGATGAGCGTCACCTGCGCGCCGTTTTTTAACCCGGCGGCATTGGCTTCTTCGGTGTCGATGTGAAATTCCAGCGCGAAGTCATCGCGCACCCGCACCACCACTTCATCGAAAGTCAGCTGGCGCTCGCCGTTGCTGCGCACGCTGACCTTCTGGCCATTGCTGACGTTGAGCTGGCGCGCGTCCTGCGGCGACATATGAATATGCCGCCAGGCGCAGATCACCTGAGAATGGAGCTCAACGTGACCGGCGGGGCCAATCAGCAGCGCGCTACCGGCATTCTCCAGTTGCCCGGACTCACGAACTGGCGCTTGAATGCCGAGCGTGAAGCAGTCGGCGCGCGACACTTCCAGTTGCGATAGCGGGCGGGTCGGGCCGAGGACGCGAACGTTGGTCAGCGAGCCCTTCGGCCCGACGGCGGTTACGCACTCCTGGGCGGCAAACTGCCCCGGCTGGCGCAGCGGTTTGAACGGCGTCAGGCTGTAGCCTTTACCGAACAATGCCTCGACGTCCTGTTGCGCGAGATGGACGTGGCGGTTGGAGATCCCCACCGGGATCGCCGGCGCCGTTGCGCTCAGGCGGGCGACGATTTTTTCGCGAAGCAAAGTGTCGATCATGACTTCTTCCCTTTCTTCAGCGCAGGGTGCTTATCTTCCGCTTCGTTCGGGATAGCGGGCGGAACGATGGGTTCCGGGGCGGTGATAACCACCGGTTCGTCCGTTTTTTCCTCGCGCGGAGGGTTGCCTTTGAGGTTGCTTAACGCTTCAACCACGCAGCGCTCCGGACGGGCAATGACCAGCGACTTCACGGTGTGCTCGGCGCCGGCAACCGCCACGCCGCGTTCGATAGCGGTGTGGATGGCGCTGATTTCCCCTTCAAAGCAGACGCTCACCAGCCCGGAGCCTGGTTTGCGATAGCCAATGCAGGTCACTCCGGCGGCTTTACAGGCGGCGTCGACGGCCTGAATGGCGGCGACCCATCCTCGCGTTTCAATTACGCCTAAACTTTTCATGGTCGGCTCCTGTTAATGGCGGACTAAGCGAATATCAAAATCAAATTGCCGGAAGAAGGCTTCCAGCCGGTCCAGTTCATCCGGCGAATAAGACGGGTCCTGGCTAATCGGGTAGGGCATATCCAGTCGTTCGTACTTTTTGCGTCCCAGCTGGTGGTACGGCAGCATGTCGATACGGCGGATATTCCCGCGCTTCGCCAGCTTCTGTACGTAATCAATGGCGCCGGTAATGGCGTCGAATGAGTCGTTGTAGCCGCGAATGAGCGGCATACGCACAATGACGTTGGCGCCGGAATCCACCAGCCATTCGAGATTGCGGCGGATCCCTTCGTTGCCGATGCCGAGCATCGCCTTGTGGTGTTCGCTGTTAATCTGCTTAATGTCGAATAAGAAGGTGTCGGTGACCGGCGCCAGCTTCTGGTAGTTGGCAAGTGGGGTGGTGCCCTGGGTTTCGACGGCAGTGTTAATCATCATCTTTTTGCATTCGCTGAATAAGGCGACGGCAAAATCGGTCTGCAGGCTCATCTCGCCGCCGCCGATGGTGACGCCGCCGCCGGAGGAGATGTAGAAGTCGTAGTCCTGCATGATGATCTCCATCAGCTCGCTGACGGTGACGTCCTTGCCCATAATGTCCAGCGCGTTCTGGGTGCAAATCTCTTCGCATTTGCGGCAGCCGATGCAGTCTTTATGGCGGTCGACGAAGTGCTTCATTTCGCCGTTCTCTTCCGCCCGATAATGAATACCCGCCGGACAGACGCTGACGCAGTCGCCGCAGTTAATGCATTTGTCGTGCGAGAACATCACCTGGAACTGGCTGTTCAGCCCTTCCGGGTTGGCGCACCACGGGCAGCGAATGTTGCAGCCCTTAAAAAACACCAGCGTGCGAATGCCATCGCCGTCATAGATCGAATATTTCTGGATATTGAAAATGCGGCCCGTTAATTCTTGTTTTGCGATCACGCTTGCCTCCCGCTCCGTCCCGTTACGGGACGGAGAACTTCCGGTTATTTCTCAAATACAGCTCATTTAATTCTCTTTAAGAGAACTAGAACTTCTCAATCACCGTACGGCTGATGATCTCGTCCTGGACCTCTTTGCACAGCTCAACGAAGTAGGCGCTGTAGCCGGCGACGCGGACGATCAGGTCGCGGTATTTATCCGGCTCCTGCTGCGCCTTCTTCAGCACTTCGTTATCGACATAGCTGAACTGCATCTGGCCATTGCCGAGAATCGAGGCGGTACGCAGCAAGGTAATCAGGCCATGGCGACCTTCCGGGGTATCCAGCAGCCCTTTGAGGAATTTGAAGTTGTGCACCATGCCGATGTTCATGGTTTCCACGTTCATCTTGCTGACCGACTTGATAATCGCCGTTGGGCCTTGCTTATCCGCGCCCTGGGTCGGGCTGATGCCGTCGGAGAGCGGCATCCACGCCAGGCGGCCGTTCGGCGTGGCGTTGGTCAGCTCGCCGATGGGCGTGTTGTTGGAGATAGACAGGGTGCCGTGGCTGAGGGTCGAGTAGAGCATCTTGTACTTACGGCACTCTTTCTCGGTCCATTCGGTAATATCCAGCGCGTACTGGTCGACATAGTTATCGTCGTTACCGTATTTCGGCGCGTTCAGGCAGTCGCGACGCAGCGCTTCGTAACCTTCAAAGTTGGCCAGCAGCGCATCGCGGATCTGCTCAAGGGTGTATTTCTTCTCTTCGAACACCAGCTTGCGGATCGCCGCCATCGAGTCGACGTAGGTCGCCAGACCGGAGAAAATCAGCCCCGGACCGTGGTTGACCATCGCGCCGCCGGCGGCGACATCTTTGCCGCTTTCCATGCAGCCTTCGACCAGCAGCGACATCAGCGGCTTCGGCGCCACATCGCGGTGGACGCGCTGGCTGATGACGGTGCCGATAGCCGACAGGCGCACGATATGGGCGATCTGCTGTTTTACCGCCGCGTCGAATGCTTCGAAGGTGCGCAGGTCGCGCAGATCGCCGGTGTCCAGCCCCTGATAGCTATCGAACAGCACCATCCGCCCGCGGTTAAGCACGAACTCGATAGCGATAGGCCACTGGGTGTAGCCGGTGGAGGTCCACTGGTAGATGCGCCCGGATTTCTGCGGTTCAACGCAGCCCATCAGGCAGTAATCGCGGGCGTCTTCAAAATCGAAGCCTTTGCGCAGCATCATCTTGATGTGGGAGTCATCGAAGTGGCAGGCCGGGAAGCCCATTCCCGCTTTCACCACGTCGACGATTTTTTCCATGTATTTCTGCGGCGACTGGTTGTGGATACGGCAGGCCAGCGACGGCTGGTAAACCTTCACGAAGCGCACGGCGTCCATAATCAGATAGGTCAGATCGTTACAGGCATCGCCGCCGCTACGTTTCTGGCCGCCAACGGTGAGGTTGATAAACGGCTGATAACCCGCGAAATATTTCGCTCCCAGTTCGCTCGACATCCACATCAGTTCGGCACATTTGATGATAAACGCCTGCAGCAGCTCCAGTGCGGTGTCGTGGGTCAAGCGGCCTTCGCGGATATCGGCTTCGAACATTGGATAGCAGTACTGGTCGACGCGCCCCAGCGACAGCCCGGTCTGGTTCTCTTCGATTTCAAACAGTGATTCGACGGTCCAGATACTCTGCAGCGCTTCCTGCAAGGTCTTCGGCGGATTGGCCGGCACGTTTTCGTTGACGTCGGCGATGGTCAGCAGCTCGGCGCGGCGCTGGGCGTTTTGCTCTTTAGCCGCCAGTTCGCGGGCATGGGCGGCGATGCGGCGAGCGTAGTTGACCACCCCTTCGCAGGTTTCAATCGCCGCTTTGTAGTAGTAAATGCGGTCGATATCTTCCGGGTTTTCCATGCTCAGGCTGGCCAGATGCGCCTCGGCATCGGCTTTAATGCCGTTCATCCCTTTGGTGAACAGCAGCACGTCGTAGCCCGGGCAGGTATCGCCGCCGCCGTTAATCTGGTGATAGGAGAGGTCGCTGACGAAGGTCTCGCCGCTGAAGGCCCAGACGCCAGCCTCACGGTATTGCGCTTCGCAAATCTCATCCAGCGAACGGCCTTCCCAGAATGGGACGATCTCTTCGCGAATGGTTTTTTTATCCGCTTCGCTGATCTCAAACGGATCCTGCGGGCGGGTGCTCATGGTGTCGAGCTCGTCGCGCACCCAGCGCCAGGCGATATCCGGCGAGAAGGCGCCCGCGCGCGGCTTACCGCACGGGTGGCCGACGATCAGCTCATCGTCCTGAATCAGAATCGGCGCAGTTTCGCAGGCGTGGCGGAAGGCTTTCGCTCGCAGCAGAATGGTCGGCATGCCTGGGTTGGCTTTCACCACTTCGGTAAAGGCCAGCGCGCGATAGATAGAGACGCTCGGGCGTACCGTCAGATAGTGGTTACGCAGACGCTGCATACGCGGGGTCAGCCCTTCCATCACCGGCGTGTCTGCGCAGGCGGCGAACGGCGCGTGGCTGACCTGTTGTGCGCCGCTAAACAGACGCACCGGCAGATTCAGCGCGCTGAGGTTACGCTGGGCGCTGATGAACATCGCCGAGAGTTCGTTCACCTCGGCATGCTCAAAAGCGGCGCCATGCAACATGGCGTCGAGCATCGGATAGCCGTCAATGGCGCAGGCGGCGCGGACTTCGCTCAGTTCCGCCAGCTTGAACCACAGGCACTCCACGAGCTCATACGCCTGCTGGGTATTCAGCGCGCCGCTGTTGATATCGCGCTGGAAGTAAGGCAGCAGCGCCTTGTCCGCCCCTTCCGGGTTGACTGCATAGCTGCCGTTATCCAGCTGGAGCGCCAGCTGGAACAGATAGAACGCCTGGCAGGCTTCTTTGAAATTACGCGCCGGATGGGCCGGCACGTGGTGGAGAATGGCTGCGCTATCGAGCAGCTCGGCTTTGCGATAAGCATTGGTCTCCGCCGCCGCCAGCTGCTCGGCGCTGTTGGCCAGATTTTGCGCCAGCGCCAGCAGGGCGTCGCAGGCGTAGATGGCGGCGCGGCAGCCGTTGACTTCATCCATACCGCTGCGGCTGACCGCGCTGCCGAGTGCGCGGGTTTTCTCTTCCAGCTGGTGCTTAATCGCCAGCACCCCTTTTTCGACCACCAGCCTGTAGTCCGGCGAATCCAGATCGCTGTTGAGGTTGAGGAACTGGAAAGCCGATGGGCGACGGGTCGCGTTTTCGTCATGGAAAATCGCCCCGTGCGGTTTACGGCTCTGGTTGCCGACAATGAGTTCGTCGGGGCTGATGGTCAGCGGCAGCTGGCGCATCAGTTCATAGAAACGGCGCGCCGGTTTAACGGCGGCGGGAACGCCCGAGATATCGCCATCCAGGGCGTTCAGCGTGGTGGCATGTTCGGTGCACAGCGTGCTTTTCTGGGCGAGTAAACGGTCTGCCAGCACTTTGACGCGCGGCGTTAAGCTGTAGTGTGCCATGGGTAAGGTTCTCCAAATCTTGTTATCAGTGGCCCTGAACGGCGTTGCCGGTCCATGCCCGGCGATAGAGTTCGGTCAGTGCGTGAGCATCCGGCGCGCGTGGGTTCGTCGGAGTACAGCTGTCGCGTAACGCCTGGCCGATCATCTCCGCCAGCCGTTGTTCAAACTCGTCTGCAAGGACGCCGGTATCGCGGATGCCGGCCGGCATGCTCATTTCGTCTTTAAGCGCCTGAATGGCGACCAGCAGGCTGGTGACGCCCTGGCGGGTAGTGGCCGCAGGCAGATCCAGCAGATGGGCTAGTCGGGCATATTTGCGGGCGGCATCGGTATCGCACAGCCC
The DNA here is from genome assembly GCF_046602535.1 of Klebsiella sp. 1SOBk10mer. Lineage (NCBI taxonomy): Bacteria > Pseudomonadati > Pseudomonadota > Gammaproteobacteria > Enterobacterales > Enterobacteriaceae > Klebsiella > Klebsiella sp. 1SOBk10mer. Next base: position 360,837 of record NZ_JBKIUP010000005.1, on the reverse strand, counting down.
GTGATAATCAGCGTTCCAGGCGACGACGTGCGCCATCAGCAGGGCGTTGGCGCGGCCATGGGGCACGCGGAAGACGCCGCCGAGGGCGTGGGCCAGGCTGTGGGTTATCCCCAGCGACGCGTTGGTGAAGGCCATCCCCGCCATGCAGGAGGCGTTGTGCATCTTTTCGCGCGCCTGCAGGTTGTCGCCGCTGCGCCAGCAGGTTGGCAGATAGCGAAATACCTGCTGCACCACTTTCTCCGCCAGGGCGTCGGAAAAGTCGCTGGCGGCGCGGGAGACGTAGGCCTCAAGGGCGTGACACAGCACGTCCATGCCGGTGTCGGCGGTAATTGCCGGCGGCACCGAAGCCACCAGCGCCGGGTCCAGAATGGCGATATCCGGCAGCAATGACGCATCCACCAGCACCAGCTTTTCCGCGTTGGCTTTCACCACCGAAAAGGCGGTGACTTCCGAACCGGTACCGCTGGTGGTCGGGATGGCGACGAAGCACGGACGGGGACGGCCTGCCAGCGGACGGGTTTGCGCCAGGGAGAAAATAACCGCTTTGGCGGCATCGATAACCGAACCGCCGCCGAGCGCGACAACCAGATCCGGGTAGTGGTTATCCATCAGCTTCATACCGCGCACCACGGTGGTGATATCCGGATCCGCCACCACGTCGTCCCACACCTGCCAGGCGATCCCGCGCTGGCGCAGCAGGGCGGTGACGCGCTCGGCGAGGCCAAACTTCACCATCGCTTGATCGGTCACCAGCAGCACGCTGCGGGCGGAAAGTTCGTTCAGCACCGAGAGGGCGTCCTGACCGAAGCAAATCCGCGGTTTCAGTAAAAATTCACTCATTGGGCTATTCACTCCTGTTCGGCGTCCCGAAACACCTTCTCAACAATGGCGACCACCGACATCGCTTTGTAGCGCTCTTTATTGAGCGCGAAATACTCTTCCGCCAGCACGATGTCTTGCATACCGGCGCCGACGTTATCGACGGCGACCCAGGTCTGGTCCTTCATCGGCTGCTGTTTGTCATCTAAGCGGGTGATCAACAGCAGGTTGCTGCCGCGCAGCTCATCGCATTTTTGCGTGGCGACAACATGGCCGGTCACCTTTGCGAGAATCATCGTTATATCGCCTTATATCAGTGCGTTACTTAGCAAGGCGCTCCAGCACCTGGCGGATAACGCGTTCCACGTTTTGCTCGTTGATTGCGCCTTCTGCATTCGCTGCGGCGCCTGCGCTGGCGAAGCGGTCATCGCTGTCTGCCGGGTGTGCTGGCGCAGCGCTGGCCGGAGCGTTGAAACGCACGTCATCAAGAATGCTGCGCTGCGGATCGCTCGCCGGCGTGACGATGGTCGGCTGTGGCTCAGGGCGGCTGCCCGGCGCGCGAAGCTCGTCAATCGACCGCACGCCATAGCCGACTTTGCGGATATTGAGCAGGTTCATCGGGCCGACGTTGTCGGAGCTGGAGCCGCCGCCGACCGCGCCGCAGCCGAGGGTCAGCGCCGGGGAGATATTGGTGGTGGCGCCGATGCCGCCGAGCGCCGCCGGGGTGTTGATCAGAATGCGGTTGACCGGTTTTTCGAGGCTGAACTGGCGGATGACGTCCTGGTTGCGGGTGTGGATCACCAGCGTATGGCCGAGCCCTTCGTTGGTCAGCAGCTCTACCACGCGGTGGCAGGCGGCTTTCCAGTCCTCAGCCACGTACAGACCGAGTACCGGGCACAGTTTTTCGCGCGAGTAGGGGTTTTTCGGCGAGACGGTGGTCTGCTCGGCGATCAGCACTTTGGTGCTGGCCGGGACGCAGAAGCCGGCCATCTGGCTGAGGTACAGTGCGGTTTTGCCAACCACTTTCGGGTTGATGGTGCCGTTCGGGCGCAGCAGCAGCGCCGCCATTTTCGCCGCTTCATCTTCATTCATGAAGTAAGCGCCCTGCGCTTCCAGCTCGCGGTGAACCTCATCGTAAATGCAGCCTTCGACGATGATCGACTGCTCGGAGGCGCAGATCACGCCATTATCGAAGGTTTTGCTGGTGATGATATCTTTCACCGCGTGGTGGATATCGGCGCTGCGTTCGATAAATGCCGGGCCGTTGCCCGGACCGCCGCTGATGGTCGGGGTGCCGGACGCGTAGGCCGCGCGCACCATGCCTTCGCCGCCGGTGGCGAGGATCAGCGAAACGTCTTTGCTGTGCATCAGTTCTGAGGTGGCTTCGAGGGTCAGCTGGGTGATGCCGTCGACGCTGCCCTCCGGCGCGCCGGCCGCTTCCGCCGCGCGTTTGACGATCTCAATCGCCTTCCAGCTGCACTGACGTGCGCCCGGATGCGGAGAGAAGATAATGGCGTTGCCCGCCTTGAGGGCAATCAGCGCTTTATAGATAACCGTAGAGGTTGGGTTAGTTGAGGGGACCAGCGCGCAAATCACGCCCAGCGGCACGCCCACGTCCATCACTTTTTTTACCGGGTCGTCATGAATGATGCCAACGGTCTTCATATCTTTGATGGCGTCGTAAACGCGCAGCGAGGCGAAGCGGTTTTTCAGCACTTTGTCCTGCCAGTTGCCAAAACCGGTCTCTTCCGCGGCCATTTTCGCCAGCGCTTCGGCGTGGTGCGCTGCTTCCTGGGCCACGTTTTTCACGATGGCGTCGATTTGCTGCTGCGAAAAGGTGGCCAGCATTGCCTGCGCTTTTTTGGCGTTGCGCACCAGTTCCCGGGCGTTCTGCCGGGACTGCAAATCGTTATCCAGTTCAATCATGAGTCTATCCTTCATCAGACGAAAAGAGTGGGGACGGGGCGTGCCCTGTCAGGTCATGCTTTGTGCTGCGCCGCGATTTTTTCGATGTCGTTATGGGGACGCGCGATGACGCGAGAGCTGACGACTTCGCCAATGCGTTTCGCCGCTTCCACGCCGGAGTCGACCGCCGCGTTGACCGCGCCGACGTCGCCTTTCACCATCGCGGTGACGAGGCCGGAGCCGACGTTTTCATAGCCGATCAGTTCGACGTTGGCGGCTTTGCACATCGCGTCCGCGGCTTCAATACAGGCCACCAGACCTTTGGTTTCGATAAGACCAAGCGCTTCTTTCATCAGGTTTCTCCGTTAGTCCGCAATTTTGTAATGCGAGACGATTTTGTTGATGTCGTTATGCGGACGGGCGATGACCAGCGAGGTCACCACTTCGCCAATGCGCTGGGCCGATTCGACGCCGGAATCCACCGCCGCTTTCACCGCGCCGACATCGCCTTTCACCATCGCGGTGACGAGGCCGGAACCGACGTTTTCATAGCCGATCAGTTCGACGTTGGCGGCTTTACACATCGCATCCGCTGCTTCAATGCAGGCCACCAGACCTTTGGTTTCAATCAGACCTAATGCATCACCCATTTGCGTTCTCCTGGCCTTCAGGCCTTGTGTTTAATGACGATTTTGTTGATGTCGTTATGCGGACGCGCGATGACCAGCGAGGTCACCACTTCGCCGATGCGCTGCGCTGATTCCACACCGGAATCCACCGCCGCTTTTACCGCGCCGACGTCGCCCTTCACCATCACGGTGACCAGGCCGGAGCCGACGTTTTCATAGCCGATCAGTTCGACGTTGGCGGCTTTACACATCGAGTCCGCTGCTTCAATACAGGCCACCAGACCTTTGGTTTCGATAAGCCCCAATGCATCACCCATCGTGATCTCCTCCAGAACAGGTTTTGTGATTCGGGAAAACCGTCCGCGTAACGGCATCAACACGCGGAAGCGGCGTTCGGGGTTCACTATAGGGAATGGGGAGAGAGGTGAAATTTAAATCCGTGTAGATGAATATTTTAGGTTTTTACTCTGCTATTTAGCCTTATTTAGGCTTCTTTTTATCTCTTAATCCTGTTTCATGCGTGAAGATTTTCATGATGATATGGCGTTTTTTTAAGCTATTTATCGGCGGGAGATGAATGTTAATAAGATGCTAATTACTTGCCTGCGGTTGGTAATATAGCCGCGTGATAATTGTGGGTATGCTCATGTTTTGGCGTCGAAGCTAAATGCAAAACGTGCGCTTTTAGCATCCAGGGAAAAGGGGCATTAATGGAGCGTGAGCGAGGGCGCATTTTCCTCGCAGTGGTACAGGGGGGACGGGTTAATTAAGCGTGCTGCCGGACTTCAGCGTGCAGATGTAGAGCGGTGAGTTGATAGAGCTCAGCAGGATAGCTTTGTCGTTAAGCTTTTGCGCATTGAGGAACAGGCCGTCGTGGCTGTCGGACATCTCGCGCATGAAATAGTCGAAGATGACATCCGGCGATTCATCGATGGACGAGGCGCTGGATTCCCATTTCTTGATGCGGTAGTGGCGCTCGGTCGCTGAGATGCGCTGGCTGGTGTAGCTGAATTTGACGTAACGCTGCAGGTAGAGCCAGCCGGCGGCAGAATCGGTATAGCCTTCCACTACCATCGACCCGTTGCCATTGGCGGCAAAGTTAAAATGGATATTGCCGTTCACATTCTCTTTTTCCATATTTTCAAAACGCATGATCGCTTTGGTGGAGCAGCTCATCACGCCGTCGTTGGCATCCGGCAGCAGACGCCAGGCGCTAAACCCGGCGGCGGCGATAAACGCGAGGGCAGAGAGAGCGAAAAAGGTGCGGGGCGCGAGTCTCATTGCGGCTTCCAGGAGTAGTAAAAGTAGTTATCGCAATAGCTAAACGGGTTGTCTTCGTGCATCGCGCAGTGGGCGAGAAATACCCGGCCCAGGCCGTTGGTCTCCAGCCGGTCGCCATAGAAGAAAACAAAACGCTCCCCCGGCTTGCAGCTGAGCTTCAGCCGCTGACGCACCTCATCAAAATTCTTCCCGTAGGCCGTCGCCGAGACCGAACGCAGCATTTCATCGCTGGCGAGCAGTTCGCACTGGCTGTGGTTCATCAGCGTCAGATTAATTGGCCGGGCGACGTGGGTTCCGGCAAACGTGAATGCCACCAGAAGCAGGGCGATGACCAGCAGGCAGCCGCCGGCGAGATACCAGCACATTCCGCGCGCGTGTGGTGAAGCGGCAGGCGGTGTGGTTTCCCTTCCTGCACCGGCGGGTTCGCCAGGCGGCGCGGCCGGGCTGGCGACATCGGCCAGCGCCGGCCCGGCGTCGAGCAGTTCGATGCTGAGATCCTGATTCAGCTGCAGCATGCCGCGCGACACGGTGACGATAATGTTATCGATATCGTAGTGGCGGAAAGTTTTGCGCAGCATGCTCAGATACTGGTTGAGGTTGCTGTTGGAAGAAGTTAAGCCGTTATCGTCCCAGACTTTTTTCAATACTTCATCGCGACTGACCACGCCGGTATGGCGGAGAAAAAAATAGAGCAGCGCGCTGGCGGTGATGGATAACTGGCTATCCGGTTCATCGCTGCCGGGCAGGGTTAGCGTGCCGTCCGTTGCATCATAAATGAGACGGGCATTGATGTTGTAGCGCATCGCGGCCTCACTCTATTCGTTTCATGCGGGAAGCGTCATTTTGGTCAGATCGTTCACCAGCGACTGGCGGTGTTCGCTGCTCATGGTGCGCCCTTCGGTCAGCTCCGATAACCAGATGCCGTCGGCGGCGTAGCGTACCAGGGTACCGGTAGGGCCGTTATCCAGCGCATCGCCCTGCGCCAGATGATCCAGCATCCAGTCTCGCCAGCATTTTCGCAGCACCGGTTCGTCCGGCATCGCCAGCGACAGCACCATCAGCTGACGGCTTTCGTGCGTGTCCGTCAACTGCGGATTGGACAGATAGTGCAAATAGGCCCGGGTAAAGCGTCCGTAAGCGATGTTATCGGCGGCCATCAGTTCGCTAATCGCCTTTTCCATAATCGCCAGCAGCCTGGCGAACAGAGCGAAAATCAGCGCCTGCTTATTGGGAAAATGGTGCAGGAGGCCGCCTTTGCTGACCCCAGCCTCGCGGGCGACAGCGTTCAGCGACAGGGCGGCGATACCGTCCCGGCCGGCAATCATCGCCGCCGATTCAAGCAGCTGACGGTGGAGACGGACGGGATCTTTTTTACGATGCTGGGCTTCCATGTTCATGGCCGGAATCATACCGACCAGACGGTATGATTATTTTTGATCGCTATCAATATGAGAGGCGGCTTCGCGCGATGCGATGCCGTTAATGCGTGGAGGCTCACAAATTGTCATATTAATGAAAGCGATAACCCGGAAGGGCTATCGCGTTGAGGTTTATTTCGTTGCCAGGTGCACCGCCAGGCCGCTTTGCCCCGGCGCCAGCTCCGGACGCAGCGTTAGCGATGGGATCAGGTAGTCGCCATGATTTTGCCGGCGGAATGGAATGGGCTCGGTTTGCCACAGCGTGTCCAGCCGCTCGGCCAGGGTGGCGCACTGGTCGGCGAACTGCGCGGCATCGGTTTTGTCCGTGCGGTAAAACACCAGCGGCGGAAGCACCTCGAAGCCGGGATAGAACAGCATACCGTGCTGAATGGGGAACAGGATGTCGTCGATGGGGCCATTGATCCCGCGCGGTGAATAGTGTTCCGCCCAGCCGCCGGCGGTGACGATCAGCATCGCCCGCTTGCCGACGAAGGTGCCTTCCCCATAGCGATCGCCCCAGTGGCGGTCGCTGTGCTCGCCGACACCATAGGCAAAGCCCCAGGCGTACACCCGGTCGATCCAACCTTTCATGATCGCGGGCATCGAGAACCACCACAGCGGAAACTGAAAAATCACCGTATCGGCCCACAGCAGCTTTTCCTGCTCGGCGGCGATATCCGCGCTTTGAGTACCTTGGGCAAAGGCCTGTTTAGAGTCCAGGGTAGGACGCCAGAACTCGCCGACCGGCGGCGCGCCGCTGTCGTCGGCGTCATACCCGGCCTTCCAGCGCATGGCGTAGAGATCGGAGACCTGGACTTCATGACCGGCCTGCAGCAGATGACGGATGGCGAAATTTTTGAGTCCTCCATTGAGGGAGCGCGGTTCCGGATGGGCGTAAATCAGCAGTACTTTCATAACATCACCTCTGAAGTGGGAAGAGCTGCAGAGTAGGAAAGCTGGCGCTATAGTAGAAATTAATTACTTAAATCCCAGGTATAGCTGTGATTAATTTACATCGTCTGGATCTCAATCTGCTGCGCACGCTCGACGTGCTGCTCAGTGAAAATAACGTTACCCGGGCGGCGCAGCGGCTGAATCTGTCGCAGCCGTCGGTGAGTATTCAACTCGCCAGGCTGCGGGAGATGTTTGCCGACCCGCTGCTGATGCCGGGCCCGCGCGGCATGCAGCCCACCGCCCGCGCCGATGAGCTTCGCCAGCCGCTGCGCGCTGCGTTAGCCGCGCTGGAGCAGGCGGTGGCGCCGGTGGCGCCTTTTAATCCGGCCGCGGCGGCGGAGACCTGGCGGGTGGCGGCGACGGACTATATGGCTTCGGCGACCCTCATGCCGATGCTGGGCAGGCTACGCCTGGCCTCTCCCGGCAGTCGGCTGGCGGTATTCGAACTCCAGCCGGCGCGGCTGGAGCAGCAGGCGTCCAGCGATGAAGTGGATCTCTTTTTCCATACCCGCGAGGGCGCGCCGCCGGGGCTGCATCAGCGCCTGCTGTTTCGCGAGCGCTACGTGCTGGCGGGCCGGGCCGGGCATCCGGTGCTGCGGCAAGGGTTGAGCCTGGAAACGTTCTGTCAGCTGGAGCAAGCGATCGTCTCCCCGGACGGAGGCGGCTTCAGCGCGGCGACCGATACCGCGCTGGCGAATCTTGGCCTGACGCGGCGGGTTGTCCTTTCCGTGCCACATTTCCTGTTTATGCTGGAGACCCTGCGCAATAGCGATCTGGTGGCGGTGCTGCCGGAGCGGCTGGTGCGCGGGCAGAGCGGGCTGGCAGTCGTCGAGCCGCCGCTGGCGGTCGCCGGCTTTGAGATGCTGATGCTATGGCACGAACGCTGGCACCGCGACCCGGCGCATCAATGGCTGCGCCAGTTCATTGTGAATTCACTGGAGGAACAGACATGCTGAGCGGACTTAATCACCTGACCCTGGCGGTCAGCCAGCTGGCGCCGAGCGTGGCGTTTTATCAGCAGCTGTTGGGCATGACGCTGCACGCCCGCTGGGACAGCGGCGCCTATCTCTCCTGCGGCGATCTGTGGCTGTGCCTGTCGCTGGATCCGCAGCGGCGTGTCACTCCGCCGGAGGAGAGCGACTACACCCATTATGCGTTTAGCATCAGCGAAGCGGATTTCGCCCGCTTCGCCGCTCGCCTTGAGGTTGTCGGCGTGGCGGTGTGGAAGCTGAACCGTAGCGAAGGCGCCTCGCACTATTTCCTCGACCCCGACGGCCACAAGCTGGAGCTACACGTCGGCAGCCTCGTCCAGCGTCTGGCCGCCTGCCGCGAACAGCCGTATAAGGGGATGGTGTTTTTTGACCAGTGAAGCTGATTTGCGGACGCGAGGTAACCCGTCGCCCCGGTAAGCGCAGCTACACCGGGGAGAACAGGCTAAACCTCACTCCATCGCCACCTTCACCGCTTCTCCCAGCTTCACCATCACCGCTTTATGTTTCTCGGTCGGCGGCAGGGCGCAGTTGATCCTGACGCAGTTGCGATACTTGCCCGCCGCGGAAAACAGCGACCCCGGCGCGACCTGGATCTTCAGCCGGCACAGCTGTTTGGCGACGCAGACCATATCCACCTGCTCCGGGAGCTCCACCCACAGCATAAAACCGCCCTTCGGCCGGGTGACGCAGATCCCGCAGGGGAAAAACTCCCGCAGCCAGCAGGTGTAGATCTCGATATTGCGCTGATAGATCTGCCGCATCCGCCGCACGTGGCGGTGATAATGGCCTTCGCGAATAAAGTTAAAGGCCGCCAGCTGTGTTGAAGGGACGTTAGTGCCGCTGGCGGCGTACTTCATCTGTAGCAGCTTGTCGTAGTAGCGCCCGGGCGCTATCCAACCGATGCGCAGGCCGGGGGCGATGGTTTTGGTAAAGGAGCTGCAGAGCATCACCCGGCCGTCGATATCCCAGGAGTAAATCGTGCGCGGGCGCGGATATTCGGTAGCCAGCTCGCCGTAGATATCATCCTCGAAAATAACGATATCGTGGCGCTGGGCCAGGTTCAGCACCGCGCGCTTGCGGGCGTCCGGCATGATAAACCCCAGCGGGTTGTTGCAGTTCGGCACCAGGATCACCCCTTTGATCGGCCACTGATCCAGCGCCAACTCCAGGGCCTCGATGCTGATCCCGGTTTCCGGATCGGTGGGGATCTCAATCGTTTTTAATCCCAGTCCGCGCAGCATCTGCATGGTGCCGTAGTAGCAGGGGGATTCCACGGCGATGATGTCCCCTGGCTGGCACACCGACAGCAGGGCCAGCGACAGCGCGCTGTGGCAACCGCTGGTGAGCACCAGATCGTCGGCAGTCACCACCGATCCGCCGTCGAGCATCAGGCGGGCGATCTGCTCCCGCAGCTCGCGGCGACCGGCCAGTTCGTCATAGTTCAACACCTCAGTGAGGTTGTGCTGGATCGCCCGGCTCAGTTCGCGCCAGATGGGCTTCAGACTTGGCTGCGTCACGTCCGGCGAGCCGCCGCCGAAGGGGATGATCGTTTTATCGTAGCGGGCGTCGAGCATGGTCAGCACCTGATCCCACTGGGTGATCTCCACCGGGCGCTGCACCGGACGCGACATCGGCGGCACCGGCGGCTGGGCCTTGCGGGGGGCGACGAAATAGCCCGATCGCGGCTGCGGCACAATCATCTGCTGCTGCTCAAGCAGCTGATAGGCCTGCTGGACGGTGCTGATGCTGACGCCGTGCTCCTGGCTCAGGCTGCGCACCGACGGCAGCTTTTCGCCGTGACGATACAGGCCCTGTTCAATGCGTTCGGCCAGCAGCGTCGCGAGATGTTGGTAGCGGGTCATGCTGTATCCTTAATTGCCGCCATACAGATGGAATAACCAGTACAGATGGCCGGGAAAATTGGGGGCTGCTGTACGTTTTAGCCAATCTGTATGTTAAAGAAAAGTGTTTTGTGAATCTGTATTCCTTACCCCCAAATCCGTGAAGATAAAGCCTCTGGCAAGGTGAGGAGGTAAAGGATGGAATTTCATGAGAACAGGGCAAGACAGCCATTTATCGGTTTCGTACTGCTGGCGCGGTTTGTCAAAAAATGGTGGCTTCAGGAGCAAACGCGCAGAGCTTTGCAGAAAATGAGCGACGAACAGCTGAAAGATATCGGCCTGCGTCGGGATCAGATCAATTAAAAAGTGCGGTTTTTTTCAGGCATCACTTCTTCTTTGCCCCGGTAAGCGCTGGCGACGCCGGGGAAACATTCACGAAATTTATCAATTGATGCGACGCGACCTTCCGTTTCTTGATACTTACCCTGATAAGTATTATTTTCTTCTCAACAATGAGAGGAAAAGCTGTGACTGAAGACGAACTGTTTGCCCGCCGCCCGCTGGGGATGCGGATGGCCATGGTGGTGCGCCAGTGGCGCGCGATTATTGACTCCGCTATCACCGATACGGGACTCACCCAGTCCAGCTGGACGGTGCTGATGCAACTGCATCAGTTGGGGGACAACGTCTCGGTCAGCGAACTGGCGGAGGTGCAGGGGATTGAACTGCCGCCGCTGACGCGCACCCTCTCATTACTGGAAAAGCAGGGCTATCTGTTGCGTTCCACATCGCCATATGACAAACGCATTCGCCTGCTGACGCTGACCGCCGAGGGGCGGGCTATTCTGGAAAAACTGAGCCGCGTGATCGAGACCTATCAGGAGCGCGTAACCCAGACCATCCCGGAAGCCGACCTCGTCACCTTCAGCGCCACGTTAAATCAAATCGCCTGCCGTTTGCGGAATATCCGCGAAGAAGATAACAAGATCTAACACACTATGATGACGCCTGAACAAAAATTTGCCCGCTGGGTACGGGTGAGTATTGCCGCTTTTCTGGGAATATTCGCCTGGTTTATCGTTGCCGATATCTGGATCCCGCTGACGCCGGACTCCACCGTCATGCGCGTGGTGACCCCGGTTTCGTCGCGGGTCTCCGGCTATGTCTCGCACGTCTACGTGCATAACAATAGCCAGGTGAAAAAGGGCGACCTGCTGTATGAGCTCGACCCGACGCCATTCATTAATAAAGTTGAAGCGGCACAGATCGCCCTTGAACAGGCGAAACTGAGCAACCAGCAGCTGGACGCGCAAATCGCCGCCGCCCGCGCCAACCTGCGCACCGCGCAGTACACCGCCCGTAACGATAAGGTCACGCTCGATCGCTATCAGCGCCTGAGCACCATGCAGAACGTCTCGCAGTCCGATCTCGACAAGGTGCGGACCACCTGGCAGACCAGCGAGCAGTCGGTCTCGGCGCTGAACGCGCAGATCCAGAACCTGCTGATCCAGCGCGGCGAGCGCGACGATAAGCGCAACGTCACCCTGCAGAAATACCGCAACGCGCTGGAGGAGGCGCAGCTGAACCTGGCCTGGACCAAAGTGCGTGCGGAAACTGACGGCATGGTCAGCAACCTGCAGCTTAACCCGGGGATCTACGCCACCGCGGCGACGGCCGTGCTGGCGCTGGTCAACAACAATACCGATATCGTCGCTGACTTCCGTGAGAAGAGCCTGCGCCACACCGCGGTAAACACCGATGCGGCGGTGGTTTTTGACGCCCTGCCGGGGGAAGTTTTCCCGGCGCACGTGACCAGCAGCGATGCCGGGATTCTGGCGGGGCAGGAGGCGGTTAACGGGCAGCTGTCGCAGCCGGAACAGTCCACCCGCTGGGTGCGTGATGCCCAGCGAATGCGCATTCACGTCGCGCTGGATCAGCCGCTGGCGAAACCGCTGCCGACCGGCGCCCGCGCCACGGTGCAGCTGTACAATAGCGAGGGACCTTTCGCCCGCACCTTCGCCGGCCTGCAGATCCATCTGGTGAGCTGGTTGCACTATGTCTATTAATACCCTGGCGCACGTCTTTACCCCGCACGGCAATATCGTCTACACGGCGAATGATTTTCGCCAGACGGTGCGTATCGCCGTGGCCGGGACCATTGCGCTCAGCATCTCCACCTTCTACGACGTGCAGTACGGCGTATTTTTTGTGGTGTATCCGCTGATGCTGATGTCGCTGGTGCCGGTGTTCAACCGCCACGTCGCCCGCCAGTTTGTGTTCAGCGCGGCGGTGAACTGCGTCGAAATGGTGCTGATTGTCGGTTATCTGTCGCAATGGCCGGTGATCATGACGCTGGTGGTGTTCGCCCTGTACGTGATGCGTTTTCGCTTTATGAGCCAGGGGCCGCTGTTTCTGCTGGGGTCGATGGGGGTGGTGTGTCAGAGCACGATGCTCAACTTTATGAGCTACCCGACCAGCAACTGGCACACCCTGATGTTCTCCAACATGGAAGCGTGCGTGCTGGCGGTGGCGCTGAGCGCGCTGCTGCATTACCTGATCCCGGACGTCGAACCGCGCAAGCCGCCGCCGCGCATTGAAAAAGACGCTGCCCGCATCCGCCACGAGTCGCTGCTCTCCGGCACGGTGGCGACGATCATCTTCGTGGTGTTTCAAATCTGCGATCTCAGCGACTCGCTGTCGGCGCTGATGGCCGGGATCCTGATCCTGTTCCCGATGCACTATCGCGGGGCGGTGATCAGCTCGATCTGGCGCGTGGCGGGGGTGGTGCTGGCCTGTCTCTATATTCTGGTGGTGCAGCTGATTATCTATGACTTCAGCAATCACATGATCCTGATGATGCCGCTGATTGGCCTCGGGCTGGCCTTTAGCGCCCGCCTGCACGTGATGGAGAAAGTGGGCGCCGGGGTGGGCTTCGCCAGCATTACCACCATCGGCATTATGTTTGGCCAAAACCTGCATCCCTATCAGGATCTGGTGTTCAGCGATCTGTACCGCATCACCTCGGTGACGGTCTCGCTGGTGGTCACGCTGACCCTGGTTTTTCTTATGCACCGTCTGCTGAACTGCTTTGCGGCGACGCGCTTTGTGGTAAGCGATTAACCTGCCGGTGGGAAGGTGGCGAGACAGCGCCACGCTTCCCCGTCCTGCTGATACAACGCCGCCGTCTGTTCCGGGACGATCCAGGCTCGCGCGTCGGCTTCCGTCCCCTCAAGCAGGATGCACAGCCCGCAGCCGCTGCGCAGCTGGCGGGGAATATCTTTGACCTCGAAGGTCATTCCCGCCGCCTGCAGGGCTTTGCGCGTTCGCACCACTCCCACCGTGGAATGAAATAAAAACAGAAACGTTGTCATCCGCGCCTCCGCTGGCGCTGGCCGATCAGCGCCGCGCCGATCGCCCCGGCGAACTGGGCGTCGGGATGGGTTGTCACCGCCATGCCGACATGGCTTTCCAGCATGCGGGCAAAGGCGGCGCAGTGGCTGACGCCGCCGGTAAACAGCAGCGGCCCCTGCGCTGATAAGCGGCCGATAAAGTTCGCGCTGCGCCGGGCCATGGCGTTAATCACCCCCGCCAGAATCGCCTCCGGCGCGACCCCCGCCGACCGCAGGCTGATGACTTCCGATTCGGCGAATACCGTACACATGCTGGTGATGGCATGCGGTTCCACGCCGTCGGTAATGGCGTCCAGCTGTTCGACGCTGGCGCCGAGGGTGCGTGAAATGACCTCCAGAAAGCGGCCGGTGCCGGCGGCGCATTTGTCATTCATCAGAAAGTCGCTGAGGTTGCCCCCGGCATCCAGCTGGATAACCTTGCTGTCCTGGCCGCCGATATCAATCACCGTGCGGGTGTCCGGTGCCAGCAGGCGGGCGCCGAGACCATGACAGGAAATCTCCGTCACCTGTTTATTGGCGAAATCCACCAGCTGGCGACCATAGCCGGTGAGGGTTAAAAAGGGCGTTTCCGCGAGGCCAGCGCGCAGCGTCTCCCAGGCCTCATGGATGGCGTCGGCGGGGCGAAAGGGGGTCGGGCAGAGGAAACGACGCGTAACCACCCCGTCCGCGAGCAGGATGCCTTTCGTGGCAGTGGAGCCGGAATCAATACCAACCGTGTAGATCACGCGTGCTCCTTATAGCATTTCGATAAAGGCGGCGACGCGAGTGCTGAGCTGGCCGAGGTCCGCTGTCGAATAGTCGGTTTCTATCGCCATATAAGGAAGGTCGTGCTGCTGGCGGAGATGGCGTTTGATGGCCAGCGATTCCACGGCATAGGTATGGCAGGCCTGCAGAATGACGTCGATCACCCCGTCGGCCTGGTACTCCTCCACCATCTGGCTCAGCAGCTGCAGGCGCTGGTCGTTGGGGGAAATACAGGAGCAGCCGATGGCGAGATATTTGTCGGTTAAGGCGTCGTAGACGTCGCCCTCTTCCGCCACGCAGCGCTCGGTGGCCTTCGCGCCGGTGCAGTTTTCATAGCCTACCACCCAGCCGCCGTTTTCTTCGATGGCGCGAACCACTTTCTCCGCCGCGCCGCCGATCGGGCAGCCGGTGATCAGAATGCGCGGGCGGGATGCCAGTCGTTTACCCTGCTGCCACTCCTGACGGATGCGCTCCGCCATGGCGTTGAGCTCGTCAATCAGCGCGGTTTTGTCGAAGCGGAAGGTGGCGCCGTACACCACTTTCAGGATGTCGCCGCCGCTGAGCGCCGGCGGATTGAGCCGCCCGAGACGATAAAAGTGGGCCAGCGCCCGGCGTTCACGGTTTTTCAGCACGATGGCTTCACGCAGCGCCGCCTCGCTAATCGGCGCGCCAAACCGCGCCTCAATCACCTGCTGCATGCGCAGGATCTCCGCTTTCCACAGCGCGCGGGAGGCCGCGTCGCTGGCGCTGTTCGGCAGCTGCATCACGTGGACCGCCTTGAACTCGGCCATGTACTCGTACATTTTCTTTTTGCCGTCGCAGGTGGTTTCCCCGACCACCAGGTCAGAGAAATAGAAGTAGGGGCATTTATCGGTTTTGCCGAAGCCGTAGCTGCTTTTGATTAACGGACAGAGATTGCGCGGCAGATCTTTTTCCGCTTCCTCGATGGTTTCATCGGAGGTAGAGCACAGCGAGACCACCACGGCCCCCGCCGCCATAGCGATCTCCTGAGGCATAAAGGTGCAGTAGGTACCCACCAGCGGCACGTTCTGCTCTTTAAGATCCATGACGGTGAGAAAGCCCTTCTGGCGAGCTTCCGAGAACTGGTCAAAAATAGCGGGTAGATCGGTGATAAGCGACATGGTTTTCCTTCCCCGTACACGGGAGATGCTGAAAGAGTCGCCATTATAACCCTGTTGTTTGTATGCTTTTATTGATCTCCTGCGTCTGCGCGCGGCGTTAATAGACCTTCTTTAAATCCATCTCTTCCTGGATCCGCTCGCTCCACGCCAGATGAGTGCGGATGGCCTCTTCGATACCGGCGTTGTAGAACAGCGGCCCCAGCTCCTGGGCGATAAAGTCGACAAAAAATTCAGCGTCAAACTGCTCCAGCTCGAGGTTAAACGTCTCTTCGCAGTACTTGCTGAGCCTGTCGCGCAGCAGGTCACGCTGCGCCGGGCTGAGTTCAATCTCACTCATGATGGGGCTTTCTCCGTAAAAGGGGTCACGACTGCCGGGCTTCAATGACCGCTTGCGCACACTGACGCTGGTGGCGTAACAGTCCGGCGAGGCAGCAGGCGGCGATGAGCCCGGCGGCCACCGCTAACAGGTGGTAGGGCAGTCTCCCGCCATGGAACCACAGCCAGCGCGCGCCTTCAATCGATAAGGCGCTGACGCTGAGGATCACGATATTCAGCGAAGCGGAGACCGTGCCTTTCGGCAGGTCGTTGGAAAAGAGGGTAAAGCGGAACAGCGTCGGGAAAATTAGCCCGATGCCGAAGGCGTAGAAGCAGGTGCCGAGCACCGACCACAGCCAGACGTGCGGCCATACCAGATTCCCAACGATCAGGATGGCCAGGCCGAGCATCTGTACCGGCACCGCGCTGAGGACAAAGCGCGGGCGGGTGGGATCTTTTACCCAGCGCGCCACCGACAGGTTGGCGATGATGACGGCGCTGAAGACCGGCACCTGGCTCCAGGCGAACTCGCTGGTGGTCAGCCCGCCGGCGTCCATTAAAATCACCGGCGATACCGCCACCCAGCTCATCAGTGGAATATAGCTCAGCGACAGCGTGGCGGCGCCGAGCAAAAAGATGCGGTTGCGAAAGACGTTGCGAAAATCGCGCAGCACGCCCAGGGGGCTGAACGGCACATCGCCCCGGCGCACCGTCTCCGGCATGGTCAACAGCAGCCCCAGCCAGGCCACCAGCCCCATGGCGGCGATAATGCCGAACAGCGCTTTCCAGTGGATAAAATGCATCAGCGCCGCGCCGGAAAGCGGGCCGACGATCGGCGCCACCAGCACGACGGAGGTGATCACCGCCATCAGCCTGATCGACCTTTTTTCCTCAAAGGCTTCCTGCACGGTGACGTAGCCGACGGTGGCGATAAAGCAGATGCTGGTGCCCTGCACGAAGCGGGCAATCAGGAACTGGGTCATGGAGGTGGTGAACAGCGTCGCCAGGCAGGCGAGGGTGAAAATGAGCGCGCCGGTGAGCAGTACCGGACGCCGTCCGATTCGGTCAGAGAGCGGCCCCAGCAGCCACTGCAGCGCCATGCCGCCGGCCATATACAGGCTTACCGAGGCTGGAGCCAGCGCCACATCGGCGTTGAAATCCCGCACCACGTGGAGGATCCCCGGCTGGATCAGGTCGGTGGTGAGATAGGCGGAAAAATCATACAGAATGAGCGCCGCCGGGAAGAACAGCGCGGCGGCGTGCCGGGTTAGCCAGTGGGTCATCCGGTGCATTATCTCGCCCTCCCTGTGGAATATTTATCAGCGCTATTGTTCAGATAGTATCATTGCTAACCAATATGCAGATGCAGCAGCGAGGGGATCTGCGAGAGCAGCCACAACAACAGGCCGATAGTTCCCCCCACCAGGGTGCCGTTGATGCGGATGAACTGCAGATCTTTACCGATGTTGAGCTCGATCTGCCGCGACATATCGCGGGCGTCCCAGCTCTTCACCGTGTCGCTGATATGTCGAGTGAGGAAGGCGGCGAACTCCGGCGCCACCCGATGCGCCGCCTGCTCCAGGTGTTCGTTGAGCGATTCGCGCAGCGCGTCGTCGCGGAGTAAGGTTTCACCGAACCACTGGCCGGCCTCGGCGATGCGCTGCTTGATACGCGAGTCGTCGCTGCTGATATCGTTTTTTACCCAGCCGCGCAGGTCGCCCCACACTTCGCCAAGATAGCGGTTGAAGGTCTCATCGTTTTTCAGCCAGGCTTTGATGTTATCGGCCTTCTGCGCCAGTTCCGGGTCGGATTTCAGGTTATCGATTAGCTTTTGCGTCGCGCGGTCAAAGGTCTGGCGGATCTGGTGGGTGCGATCGTGGGTGACTTCGTCCAGCAGGGTATTCACGGCGTCGGTGACCATCTCGGCGCTGTGCTCGCCGAGCCACTCGGTGGGTAACAGCCTGGCCTTCAGCGGATGTTCGGTCTCCAGCCAGTGTACGATGCCGCGGGCGATAAAAGCGCGGGAGCTGTCGCGCTGCAGCAGGGCGATCAGCTGATTTATCAGCGAATCCAGCAGCTTTTGATGGCGGTTGTCGCGGGTCAACCCCTCCAGCATCATGGCGCTGGTCTGCGTCAGGTCGACCTTATCGATCGCCTTATGCACCGCGCGCCGCAGCAGGCGCTGAATGCGGGCGTCATCGGTCAGTTCGAGAAAACCGCTCATCACCTGCAGCAGGTGTTGGCCAACCCGCCGGGCGTTCTCAGGCTGGCTGAACCAGTTGCCGAGCATCAGCGCTGGTTGATAGCGGCGGATCAGCGCCACCAGCGACGGGGTATCGAGGAACTTCTCCTCAACGAAGCGGCCGAGGTTGTCGGCGATGCGATCTTTGTTGCGCGGGATAATCGCGGTATGGCGGGCGACAAAGGGCAGCGGAATACGGCGAAACAGGGCCACCACCGCAAACCAGTCGGCCAGCGCCCCGACCATCGCCGCTTCGGAAATGGCCTTCAGCGCGCTGACCCACGGCGTCGGCGGCAGCAGCAGGGTGGTAATAAATAGCGCGGCGGCGATCAGCAGCAGCGACAGCGCCAGCAGTTTGGCGCGTTTCAGTTCAGCGAGTTTTTCCATAAACTTAAGCATATAACCTGACGGCGAGGTCGTGCAAAAATCGCCAGATAATCCACAGACCGAACAACATCAGGATAGCCCCCGCCGCCCGCTCGACCCGCCAGACGATGGCGCTCAGGCGGCGCTGTACCTGCGGCAGCGCAATCGCGCTCACCAGCAGTAAATCCCAGAAGAACACCACGCTGACCATCCACAGCCCGCTCACCGTTTGCTGCAGCAGGGTGACCGCCTGCCCCAGCAGGGAGGTCATCAGCGCCAGATAAAACAGCGCATTCTTGGGGTTGAGCAGCGATGACCCCAGCCCCAGCAGTAGCTGCTTGCCGAACCCCGGACGCGATGCGCGAACGCTCTCTACCGCCAGCGCCGCGGGACGGCTGCGAATCAGCAGGCTGCCAATCCACAGTAAGTAGCCCGCGCCCAACAGCTCGATGAGTAAAAACAGCAGCGGCGCCTGGCGCAGAAGTCCCCAGCCAACGATGGCCAGAACAATATACAGCGCATTGCCGGCGGCGATGCCGAGACACAGTCCGAGGCTGCCGCGGATCCGGTAGCGTACAGCGTAACCGACCAGCAGAAAAAAATCGGGGCCCGGGCTGAGCAGGGCGACAAAGTGGGACAGGGCTAACGCCGGGAAGGCGGCGGGGAAGAGAGTCGATAAGGTATGCATAGTGGCCTCGATAATGGTGCTGAGGCCACCCTACGCCAGGTGGAAAATTACTTATTGTCGGAAATTGATCGGCTGTGCGCATACTGCCGTGGCGTGGCGGCGGTATAGCTGACGAAGGTTTTATGGAAATGGCTCTGATCGGCAAAGCCGGCCTGATAGCCGACGTCGGCGATAGGGTCCCCGGCGCGTAAGCGCGTTTTCGCATATTCGATGCGCGCCATATTGATCAAACTGGCGGGCGTCAGGCCGGTATCCTGTTTCACGGCGCGGATAACGGTCTCTTTACGTAGCGCGCTATCGTGGGCCAGTTTATCCAGCGATGGCGGCGCCGGCAGATCTGTCGCCAGGCGCTGAAACAGCAGGGCGCTGACGTGATGTGGCGCCTGCGGCGCGGCGGCGCACAGCGGCAGCGCATGCAGGAGCTGCGCCACCCGGGCGGGCAGTTGCTCAATGCAGCCGCGGCTCATCAGGGCGACAATCTGCTGGAAGCAGGCAAAGAGAGGGCTGTCGCGCAGCAGCGGCTGCGGCGAAGCCATGCTGACGGTAGGGGGAATATCCGGACGCTGCGCATGGCACCATGCCGCCTCCAGGTACAGCATATGATAGCTGCGCGGCTGGTCACGCAGCGGATTACAGCTATGCGGCGCGTGCGGCGGGATCACGATCAGATCCCCGGGCTGCAGGAGATATTCCTGTCCATTGCACAGGCAGCGCGTTTCACCGTCGATAATCGCCCCCACCGAGAGCTGCGGGTGGCTGTGGCGCTTATAGGCCTGACGGCTGCGCCAGGTGCTGCGCAGCTCCAGCCACGGCAGGCGATCGTCTCGCCAGAAGGTTTGGGGAATATCTCGGGTATGGTTCACCGCATCGACCTTTGCTGAGGGGATAAATCGTTTATAGCATGCTGCGCCGAGGCTGTCGCCCGCCGGGATTTGCGTACCGCGTCGAAAAAGGATGTCGCGCTTGCAGTCCGGGGAAATATGTTTTCGTCGCGGAACGTAAAACTCCGGTTTCCGGGGTGTCAGCGACATTCATGGGAGGTAGAGTCCCTGCAGGATAAGCAGGCAGGGATGAGCCGATGGCAAAGGGCACCACCTCGACGCCGCATGATGCGGTGTTTAAACAGTTTCTCACTCAGGCCGACATCGCGCGTGATTTCCTGGCGATCCATCTACCGCCTGCGCTGCGTCAGCGCTGCGACCTCGATACCTTACAGCTGGAGTCGGCAAGCTTTATCGAGGAGAGCCTGCGGGCCTGGTACTCCGATGTGCTGTGGTCACTCAAAACCGCGTCTGGCGAGGGCTACATTTATGTGGTTATCGAACATCAGAGCTCTCCGGATGCGCAGATGGCCTTCCGCCTGATGCGCTACGCCATCGCCGCGATGCAGCGCCATCTGGATAGCGGTCATACCAGACTGCCGCTGGTGGTGCCGATGCTGTTCTATCACGGAGCGACCACGCCATACCCGTGGTCGCTCAACTGGCTGGACTGCTTTGCCGATCCACCGCTGGCGAGGGAGCTTTATGCCTCGCCCTTTCCGCTGGTGGATATCACGGTGATCCCCGACGATGAGATCGTTCGTCACCGGCGCGTGGCATTACTCGAGCTGATACAGAAGCATATTCGCCAGCGCGATTTAATGGGGATTGTTGAGCAACTGACGACGATTTTACTTAGCGGTGACGCTAATGACAGGCAGATAAAAACGCTGTTTAATTATCTGCTGCACACTGGCAACGCGCGCCGCTTTGGCCGGTTTATCCACAAAGTGGCACAACGGGTTCCTCAGCACAGGGAGAGATTGATGACCATCGCCGAACGATTACAGGAAGTGTGGCGCAGAAAAGGCAAGCGTGAAGGACAGCATGCCGAGGCGCTGCGCATTGCCCAGAGGATGCTGGCCGACGGCATTGCCCGCGAGACGGTGGTGAAAATCACCGGCCTGACCGCCGACGAGATCGCCGCGCTGGCGCATTGATAACGCCGGGACGGCCTGACGGTCGCCCCGGTTAGCCACCGTTATGGAATATTCCGGATATACCTAACTTTACCCGCATCGCCAGCCATCTCGACTACCCTTAATATCCTTAACGGCATTTTTGACTGCCTTAATAGCGATAACAAGGAGACATGCGATATGGCCTATCAGACGGTGAATCCTGCGAACAATCAGCTTATTAAAACGTACCCGGCGCACAGCGATGCGGACGTGGAGGCGGCGCTGCGGCAGGCGGATGCGCTCTATCATTCTGCCTGGGCGAAAGGGGATATCGAACCGCGCCTGGCGGTGCTGCATAAGCTGGCGGATCTGATCGACAGCCGGGTGGAAGATCTGGCGAAAATCGCCAGCCAGGAGATGGGGAAACTCATTAAGCAGAGCCGCGGCGAAGTGAAACTGTGCGCGCAAATCGCCCGCTATTACGCCGATAACGCCAAATCGTTCCTGGCGCCGGTGAAGTATCCCTCCGAACTGGGTGAAGCATGGGTTGAGCACCACCCCATCGGCGTCTTACTGGCGGTAGAGCCGTGGAACTTCCCCTATTACCAGCTGATGCGCGTCCTGGCGCCAAACCTGGCGGCCGGGAACCCGGTTATCGCCAAACACGCCAGCATCGTGCCGCACTGCGCGGAGACCTTTGCTCATCTGGTGCGCGAGGCCGGCGCACCGGAAGGGGCGTGGACCAATCTGTTTATCTCTCAGGATCAGGTGGCGAAGATTATCGCCGACGACCGTGTGCAGGGGGCGGCGCTGACCGGGTCGGAAAAAGCCGGCAGCGTGGTGGCGGCGCAGGCGGCGAAGCATATTAAGAAATCGACCCTGGAACTCGGCGGCAACGATGTGTTTGTGGTGCTCGATGATGCTGAGCTCGAGCGCGCGGTGAAAATCGGCGTCCAGGCGCGGCTGAATAACGCCGGCCAGGTGTGTACTGCCGCCAAGCGGTTTATTCTGCATGAGAACATCGCTGAGTCGTTTCTGACGAAATTTAGCGAGGCGTTTCGCCAGGTAAAAATAGGCGATCCGCTGGATGAAAGCACCACGCTGGGGCCGCTCTCCTCTAAAGATGCGCTGGAAACCTTGAGCAAGCAGGTGGACGAGGCGGTCAAAAACGGCGCCACGCTGCATCTGGGCGGCAAAGCGGTGGCGCGGGAAGGCAACTTCTTTGAACCCACTATCCTGACCGGTATCACCCGTGACAACCCGGCGTACTTCGAAGAGTTCTTTGGCCCGGTGGCGCAGATCTACGTGGTGAAAAACGATGAGGAGGCGATTGCGCTTGCCAATGATTCTCACTATGGCCTGGGCGGCGCGGTGTTCAGTCAGGACATCGAACGCGCCAAACGGATGGCATCCGCCATTGAAACCGGGATGGTCTATATCAACTGGCTGACCGATACCGCGCCAGAACTGCCGTTTGGCGGCGTGAAGCGTTCCGGTTATGGCCGGGAGCTCTCCGATCTCGGGATCAAAGAGTTCGTGAACCAGAAGCTGGTGGTGGTGCGCCGCTAGGCCGGCCATAAAAAAACCTGCCATCCGGCAGGTTTTTTTATAATAGATTTATTGCACTTCGACTTTATCCCAGCCGCTTTTGAACATACAGCTGTCGACTAAGGTCTCCCGCTGATATTCATTCGCGTCTTCTACCGTATAACTTGTTTCAACATCCTGTTTCTTTTGCTTTTTGTCCGTTTTTTCTGAACTGGACCCGGTCACCACGTTATCCGGCGGGAGATCGACCAGGGCCTGCGCTTCACATTCGGTGAGCTTTTTATGCATCTCGGCATCGCTTAAACCCGGCTTCACCCAGGTATACTGAGTGCAGCCGGTCAGCAGCAACGCCAGGCTCAGCGCAGAGAGCGCGGCGAGACGTGATTTCATCAGAAGGTAACCCCGCCGCCCACGTAGGCGCCGTCAATCAGGGTGTGGTTTGGGCGGCCCTCTTTGCCGTCAACGCTCACGTGACGGTAACCCACCTTCAGGGTCAGTGGACCAACCGGGGACCAGCTCACGCCACCGTTCGCTTCAACATAGTTTTTCACGCTGTTGTTCAGGCCGTCGGGCGCGACATACCCTTCGCCAAATACGTGGATGCTGTCGGTCAGGGCCACGTTCACCCCGCCGCCGACCGGAAACGCGACGCCGTTATCGCCTTTTTTCGGTCCCAGATAGATAGCTTTCGCGCCAGCGTTGAGCATCACCGGGCCCACTTCCAGATTGTAACCCGCGCCAACGCCGCCGGTCTGGCTACCGTCATCGGTATTCTTCAGCCAGTGGCTTTCGGCATACAGGCCGGAAGAGGATTTACCCATTTCCATATTCAGGTTGGTAAAATTCTTACCTTGTTCAACGGTAAACCCCATTGCCATGGCGGAACCAGAGACCGCGGTCAGGGCAACAACAATAAGGATGTTAAGCTTTTTCATGGTTTGCTCCTCGTCATTAAATTTGTCTGAGGGCACCTTAACAATCGATGTTTACCTCTGCAAATGTGACTTACGTCGATTTTTTATGCTGGTTTTGTCAGCGGTGTGTTTTGATAATGTTGTAAAGACGTTGGGTTACGGCGAGGTCAATCATGAAATTTGGTCTGTTTAGCAGAGGTTTAATGGGTGAGCTAAACAGAAACTGAACAGGGCGGGCATTAATTATTAAGGATCCTATTCATTTAGTTTCTTATTATTTCCAAAAGTGTTTCTACTGTTACTTATAAAAACGTTGATTTACATTTTTCGACGCGATGACGACGTTTTGTTCCTGTCTTTGACGATGTG
Source organism: Klebsiella sp. 1SOBk10mer (assembly GCF_046602535.1). Classification (NCBI taxonomy): domain Bacteria; kingdom Pseudomonadati; phylum Pseudomonadota; class Gammaproteobacteria; order Enterobacterales; family Enterobacteriaceae; genus Klebsiella; species Klebsiella sp. 1SOBk10mer. Next base: position 337,318 of record NZ_JBKIUP010000005.1, on the reverse strand, counting down.
CGGTGAGAGAAGGGGGCCTGCGCCTTAGCGCGCAGGCGGGTAGGTTAGCGTCGTAACCCGGCAAACGCCGCGCGAATTTCCTCTTCCGGCAACTGAATGCCGATAAACACCAGCGTGGTATGCGGCGTTTCATCGCCCCACGGGCGATCCCAGTCGGCGCTGTAGAGGCGCTGCACGCCCTGGAACAGCAGCCGATTCGGCTCGCCGTCGATCCACAGCATCCCTTTATAGCGCATCAATTGATCGGCGAAGGAGAGCAGCAGGTTTTCCATTACCCGTGATACCTCGCTGATATCCACCGGGTAATCCATCTCAACCACGATTGATGACACGTCGTTTTGCTTCTCGGCCATAAAGTGGAAACGCGGTGTGCTGTTAACGACCTTCTCTTCCAGCATAAAGCCGCTGGTGTTAAACAGCTGGCTTAGATCGATATCGCCATGAATGACGGTATAAATCGGCGCCCGGGCATTGATGCGCGCCAGGCGTTCGCGCAGCTTTTCGGTATCGCCGGCAACATCAGTTTTGGTCAGCAATATGCGGTCCGCGTAGCCCACCTGCGACTGGGCAATGGTGAACTGATCCATCTGCTGGTCGGCATGGACCGCATCCACCAGGGCGATCACGCCATCCAGCAGATAGCGCTCGCAAAGCACCTCATGGGAGAAAAAGGTCTGGATAATCGGCCCCGGGTCGGCCATGCCGGTGCACTCAATCACCAGCCGGTCAAACTCGATTTCGCCGCGATCGCGGCTGTCGAGGAGATCGAGCAGGGCGTCTTCCAGTTCGTTGGAGCGCGTACAGCAGATGCAGCCGTTGGTCAGGGTTTTGATCTGCGTGGCGCGGTCGCCGATCAGCTGATCGTCAACGGAGACTTCGCCAAATTCATTTTCAATCACGGCGATTTTGAAACCGTGCTGCTCATTCAGGATATGGCGCAGGAGGGTGGTTTTTCCTGCGCCGAGAAAACCGGTGAGTAGGGTGACTGCAATCGGTGCCATTATTGCCTCCATTAACAGCAGCGTACGCCGCCTTTGCCGTCGCCGCCGTAGCGGGCCTGCTGGCGTTCGCGGAAGAATTCTTCATAAGTCATGTACGGCTGATCCGGATGGTTGGTTTGCATATGGGCGACGTAGTTGTCGTAATCCGGAATGCCAATCAGCATTTTCGCCGCCTGACCGAGATATTTTTTAGCCTGACCTAAGTTACCAAACATTGTAAGTTCCAGATAACGAATAAAGCCGGATGGCGACTCGCGCCTTATCCGGCCTACGTTAATGCGCTTGTTTGTAGGCCGGATAAACGTAGCGCTATCCGGCATCAGAGTTAATGATGTGACGAGGTCTTCACACCGCCTTCCGGTACCGGCACGTACGGGGTCTCTTTGTCGGTGCGCACCTTATTGTTGCGCACGTTGAGCCAGGTTTTGATGCCGTAGAAGATGATGCTGTACACCACCACCAGGAACAGGATACTCAGCCCGGCGTTGGTGTAGTTGTTGACCACGATATGATTCATGTTGGCAATCTGCTGCGCGGTCAGCTCGCCGCCGGCGGCGATCTTCTCTTTATACTGCTGAGCCATAAAGAAGAAGCCTTCCATCTGCGGGTTGGTGCTGAACAGCTTCAGGCCCAGCGCCCAGGTGGTGCACAGCAGCAGCCACGCTGCCGGGATAACGGTGACCCAGATATATTTGGTGCGCTGCATTTTGACCAGCACCACGGTGCCAAGCACCAGCGCCACGGCGGCCAGCATCTGGTTAGAAATACCGAACAGCGGCCACAGGCTCTTCACGCCGCCCAGCGGGTCGACCACGCCCTGATACAGCAGGTAGCCCCACAGCCCGACGCAGCCCGCGGTACCGATAATCCCGGCGACCAGCGAGTCGGTTTTTTTCAGGAACGGCACGAAGTTACCCAGCAGATCCTGCAGCATAAAGCGGCCTGCGCGGGTACCGGCATCCAGCGCGGTGAGGATAAACAGCGCTTCAAACAGGATACCAAAGTGGTACCAGAAGCCCATATCCGCCATCGGGATGATTTTATGGAACACGTGGGCGATACCGACGGCCAGCGTCGGCGCGCCGCCGGCGCGGTTCAGTACCGAAGGTTCGCCGATATCTTTCGCCGTCTGCAGGATCTGCTCAGGTGAAATCACGAAGCCCCAGGAGCTGACGGTCGCCGCCGCGTGGACGGTCACTTCTTTCAGCTGCGCGGCGATCATCGCCGCGTTTTCACCGCCCATTTCGTGCAGGTTCGGCATGACGATGCCCAGGCCCGCCGGCGGGGTGTTCATCGCGAAGTAGAGACCCGGTTCGATAATCGATGCCGCGACCAGCGCCATGATGGCCACGAAAGATTCCATCAGCATCGCGCCATAGCCGATAAAGCGGGCATCGGTTTCGTTGGCCAGCAGCTTCGGCGTGGTGCCGGAGGCGATCAGCGCGTGGAAGCCGGAGACCGCGCCGCAGGCGATAGTGATAAACAGGAACGGGAACAGGGCACCTTTCCACAGCGGGCCGGTGCCATCAATGTACTGGGTCACTGCCGGCATTTTCAGGTCCGGGTTGAGGATAACGATCCCCAGCGCCAGGCCGACGATAACGCCGATTTTCAGGAAAGTAGCCAGATAGTCACGCGGCGCCAGAATCAGCCATACCGGCAGCAGGGCGGAGATAAACGCGTAGCCAATCAGGGTAAAGGTGATGGTGGTGTCTTTAAAGGTCAGCGCCGGGCCCCAGTAGGGGTCGTGAGCAATAATGCCGCCGAACCAGATGGAGGCCACCAGCAGCACGATACCGATAACCGACACTTCACCCACGCGGCCCGGGCGCAGGAAGCGCATGTAGATCCCCATGAACAGCGCGATAGGCACCGTCGAGCAGACGGTAAAGACGCCCCACGGGCTCTCCGCCAGCGCTTTCACTACGATCAGCGCCAGTACCGCGAGGATGATGATCATAATCAGGAAGCAGCCAAACAGGGCGATAGAGCCCGGAACCGGCCCCATCTCCTGCTTGATCATCTCGCCCAGCGAGGCGCCGTTACGCCGCGAGGAGATAAACAGCACCATAAAGTCCTGTACTGCCCCCGCCAGCACCACGCCGGCCAGCAGCCAGAGGGTGCCAGGCAGATAGCCCATCTGCGCGGCAAGCACCGGGCCCACCAGCGGGCCGGCGCCGGCAATCGCGGCGAAGTGGTGGCCAAACAGCACGTAGCGGTTGGTCGGCACATAGTTCAGGCCATCGTTATTAATGACCGCCGGCGTCGAGCGCGTCGGGTCAAGCTTCATCACCTTCTGCGCGATATACAGGCTGTAATACCGGTAGGCGACGAGGTACACGGAAACCGACGCCACGACGATCCACAGGGCACTGACGTGCTCACCGCGGCGCAGGGCGACGACTGAGAGGCAAAATGCCCCGATGATTCCGAGAATCACCCAGGGTATGTGCTTGAGTAGTTTTTTGGTATCCATAGTAAAACCTGGCGTTAATTAGATGAATAATTGGCCGAAGCCGTCTGGTTTTAAGTAAGGGTTAATGGAGGTATTGATTAGCTAGGCTGGCTTCGATCTTGCCAGAACTACGCGCGCGTAAAGTTGGGTAAATCGGTGAGTGGTTGTATAGGGGGTTAAGCGGTTACTGGAGGGGGTAAGCGGTTGGCTACGAAGTGAACAGGGCTGGATTATGTGATTGTGATCACAGGAGATTGTGGCCTGCGACTCTGTTGGTTAACGCTCCTCCCCAACCGGGGAGGAGCAGGCGAGGCCATTACACCGCGACTTCCATGTCCATCATCACCGGGTGGAAACGGCGTTTAAAGTAAATCAGGCCGTGGCCTTGCGGGCTCAGGGTAATATTGCGGATCTCCACCAGATATACCAGGTGGGTACCGATGGTTTGCACCTGGCTAATCTCGCCTTCGAGACTGGCCAGCGAGCCCTTCAGCACCGGCTGCCCGAGCGCGCCGTGCTGCCAGCCGCTGAGGGCAAACCGCTCTTCCATCGTCACCCCGGTCATCCCGGCGAAATGACGGGCCATGATTTCCTGTTCGTGGTTCAGCACGTTGATGCACAACTTGCCGTTGCCCTGAAACACCGGGTTCATCGCGCTGTTGGCGTTGATACACACCATCACCGATGGCGGCGTATCCGTCACCGAGCACACCGCCGTGGCGGTAATCCCGCAGCGGCCGGCTTCGCCTGCGGTAGTGACCACATTCACCGCCGCCGACAGGCTGGCCATGGCATCGCGAAAACGCAGGCGTTGTTCATCTAATTGCATTATGACCTCCCGCTGCGAATTACTTCAGCAGCTTATCCAACATGTTGATATCAGCGTTATTGTGCAGATGCGGCACCGTCCAGCCGTTCTGGTCGTACTCGGAAAGGCAGCGGTCGACCATCGCCATCATCTTGTCCATATTGCCGGAGCTCTGCGCCTGGCGCAGACACTGCAGGCGAATCTCATCCTGGCTACCGGAGTAGTTGATTTCATACAGCTCGTGGCGGCCGCCGAATTCGCTGCCGATGGCGTCCCACATCAGTTTGAGGATCTTGATACGTTCAACGTGATCCATACCGTTGGAGCCGCGCACGTACTTCGCCAGATACTGGTCGATCTGCGGGTTGTTCAGATCGCGGGCGCTGGACGGCAGATAAATCAGGCCGCTGGTGACGTTGCGCTCGATGATGTTTTTGATCTTGGCGTAGGCCATCGGGGCCATCACGCGATAGGTCTGCAGCGCGGCGTGATCCGGCAGCCATGCGCCGTTGACCCACGGCGTCGCTTCCGAGCACATGGAATCGCTTAACGCCCAGAACATGTTGCGCCACGCCACAACTTCGCCAAGGTCGGCCTGCACACCGCGGAATTCGAGGGTACCGGTACATTCCAGAGAACGCTTCAGCAGGGCGGTGATAAAGTCCAGTTTCACCGCCAGGCGCACGCAGGCCTGCAGCGGATACATGCGGGCGAAACCGCCCTCCATGGTCCAGCGACGGCAGCGGTCAAAGTCGCGGTAAATCAGCACGTTCTCCCAGGGGATCAGCACTTTATCCATGACCAAAATCGCGTCGTTCTCGTCGAAACGGCTGGAGAGCGGATAGTCGTACGGGGACCCGGTCGCGCCGGCGACCATCTCATAGGAGGCGCGGGAGATAAGCTTCACCCCTTCGGCATCCATCGGCGCGACGAACATCAGGGCGAAGTCCGGGTTCTCGCCCATCACCTGTGCGGAGCCGAAGCCGATCATGTTGTAGTGGGTCAGCGCCGAGTTGGTGGCGACTACTTTCGCGCCGCTGACGATGATCCCGGCATCGGTCTCTTTTTCCAGCTTGATGTAAACATCCTTCACTTCATCAGCCGGCTTGTGGCGGTCAATCGGCGGGTTGACGATCGCATGGTTAAAGTACAGGCCGGTTTCCTGAATGCGGGTGTACCAGTTGCGGGCGTTCTGCTCGAACTGGCCGTAAAACGCCGGGTTGGCGCCCAGCGCGCAGCCGAAGGCGGCTTTATAGTCCGGGGTGCGGCCCATCCAGCCGTAGCTTAAGCGCGACCATTCGGCGATGGCGTCGCGCTGCTGGCGCAGATCGTCGGCGCTTTTCGCCACGCGGAAGAATTTATGGGTGTAGCCGCCGCTGCCGGTATCGGTGCCCCAGCACAGGGAATCCTGCATCTCCGGTTTGTGCAGCGCATCGTACAGTTGCGCGACAGAAGCCGCGGCATTACGGAAAGCCGGGTGGGTGGTGACATCCTTCACGCGCTCGCCGTAGATATAAATTTCGCGGCCATCCTGCAGGCTTTTTAAATATTCTTCGCCAGTTAACGGGCGTTTCGCGTCGGCGCGGAAATCTTCAGGTTTCATAGGGGCCTCTTCAGTATTTATCGGAAAATAATGTTAAATATATGTTTTGTTTTTGTTGTTTAATTGAAGCGGTTATTGCGCTTGTCGTGAAGGGACGTTTGCGACAACGACGGGTACTTTTCAGGCGGGAGTGAATTTTGTGATCTCTGCAGCTTTTGCCGGCTGGCGCGGCGCTGACCCGACCTGTGGGCCATCGTCCGGCAGGCGCAGCGCCAGCGGGGACTTACGATACCGGTACTTTTTGCGCCCGGTAGCTGCTGGGCGAGCAGCCGACCTGGCGGCTAAAAAAGCGCGCAAAATAAGCGGGATCTTTAAACCCCAGCTGCCAGGCTATCTCATTAACCGCGCTATCGGAAAACAACAGCAGCCGCTTCGCCTCGCGTAGCTGGCGGTCGAATATCAGCCGCTTCGGCGAACGGTTGGCAAAGCGGCGACAGATATCGGTCAGCCGCGATTCGGTCAGGTGCAGCTCCCTGGCGTAATCCGGTACCGTCCAGTGCTGATGGTAGTGGCTGTCGATCATCTGGTTAAAGCGCTGGAATAGCTTCAGCTCGCCGCGCATGCCGCTGGCAGCGTGATCGTCGAGCTTTGCGTTACGCAATAGCAGGGTAAAGACCGCCTGCGCCAGCAGCGCCAGGGTATGCTCGCGCCCCGGCAACTGGGCGGTAGATTCCCGGCGAATCAGCTGCCAGTAGTGCGCCAGCGCCGCCAGCTCGTCGGGTTTATCCGCCAGCGACAGGCAGATCCCCGGCAGGCCGAAGGTCTCCCGCGTGCCGGGATAAAGCACCTCCAGCAGCGGCCAGATGAGTTCTTCGTGCACCGTCAACACGTGACCATCGCTATCGGACTCGGTAATAAAGGCGTGCGGCACCGAAGGCGGCGTTATCACAAACAGCGGCGCCTGCACCGAGTAGCGATGGTCATCAAGCTGCAGCTCAATCTGCCCGGTATCAAGAAAGTGCATCTGAAAATAGCGGTCGTGGCGATGCGCCTGCATGTCGCGGCCAAAAAAGGCCGCCATACGGGCAAACGACTGATAGTGCACCTCTTCGGTACCCAGGCTCTCGTCGTAATCTTTATTGATGTCGATGTTGGCGATGGAATGCTGACACATACCCGCTCCTTAGTGGCCTTTTTGCGCCGCTAAGCCCGGCGCGGCGGCGGCGTCCTCACGCTGGCTCATTGGAATGCGGGTGAGCACCAACGCGCCGACGATCAGCAGTCCGGCGACAAACCACAGCCCGGAGCTAAAGCTGCCGGTGGTATCACGCAAAATGCCGATCAACAGCGGGCTGACGGCAGAGCCGACGTTGCCGATGGCGTTGATCACCGCCAGCGCCACCGCGCGCGACTGCAGGCTGATCACCCGATCCGGGGTGGTCCAGAAAATGGCCATCGCGGTAAAGGATCCCACCGAAGCCATAATAATGCCGATCAGCTGGATCAGGCTGTGGTGCGTTGCCGAAGCCAGCAGCCAACCCGCCGCGGCGAACAGGTAGGGCAGGATGGTATGCATCTTGCGCTCTTTGCGCCGGTCGGAGCGGCGACTCCACCAGATCATGCCGAAAATGGTGCAGAACTGCGGGATCGCCGCCAGCAGGCCAATCATGATGTTGCTACTGCCGGTGTTGAAGCTCTGCAGGATCTGCGGCGTCCAGATATTAATGGCGCTGAGGGTATTGGTCAGGCAGAAGTAGGCCAGGGTATACATCAGCACCGCTGGCGTCAGGACTTCGCGCAGCGTGGAACGCGGCGAAGCCGGGACGATCGCCGCATGTTCCCGTTCGCGATCGATCATCGCCTTCAGCGCCTGTTTCTCTTCGTTATCCAGCCAGTTGGCTTTATCCGGCGTGTCGTTGAGGAAGAACCAGGTGACGACGCCAAGCACCACCGATGGCAGGCCTTCCAGCAGAAACAGCCACTGCCAGCCCTTCAGGTTCCACAGGCCGTCGAGCGCCAGAATATAGCCGGAAAGTATCGAGCCGAGCATCATCGTCACCGGCATGGCGATCATAAACAGGGCGTTGGCGCGGGCGCGATGGTAGGCCGGGAACCACCAGGTCAGATAGACGAGGATCCCTGGTAGGAAACCAGCCTCGGCGATGCCGACCAGCATGCGCAGGATGTACAGCGTATGCGGGCTGGTGGCGAACATGGTACAGGTCGAGGCGATCCCCCAGACCACCATGATCCCGGCGATCCAACGGCGCGCGCCAACTTTCGCCAGCATGATATTGCTGGGGATCCCGCACAGCACGTAGGTGACGTAGAACAGCGTCGCCGCCAGGCCGAACATGGTGGAGGTCAGACCGAGGTCTTTGCCCATCGTCAGGCCGGCGAAGCCGATATTAATGCGGTCCAAAAATGAGAAAACAAAGAGAACGAACAGGAAGGTGATCAGGCGGCGGAACAGCTTTTTGATCACCCGGTTTTCTACTTCAACGGATTTATTATCATTGTGTTGCAGGGTAGAGGTAGTCATGTTGCGCTCCACATTATCCGTTCAATAGACGGATTTATTGTTATCGGTTGTGGTCGTTGCGGTGTGGGTAAACCGGGCCGCCAGCGCTTCTGCGCCGCGGGCCAGCAGGGTGGTATCGACGCCGACGGCGACGAACAGCGCGCCCAGTTCGAGATAGCGCTTCGCCAGCTGTTCATTGGCCATCAGGATCCCCGGCGCTTTACCGGCCTGACGGATTTGCTGGATGGCATCTTCAATGGCGGCCTGTACTTCCGGGTGCTGCGGATTGCCGCCGTGACCCATATCGGCGCTGAGGTCCGCCGGGCCGATAAACACCCCGTCCACCCCGTCGACATCGAGGATCTGCGGCAGATTTTTCAGCGCTTCGCGGGTCTCAATCTGTACCAGGACGCACATGGCGTCGTTGGCCTGGTGGAGATAATCCGGCACGCGGTTCCAGCGCGAGGCGCGGGCCAGCGCGCTGCCGACGCCGCGCATGCCGGCGGGCGGGTAGCGGGTGGCTCTGACCGCCAGCCGCGCTTCGTCGGCGTTCTGAACCATCGGCACCAGCAGGGTTTGCGCGCCGATATCCAATAGCTGTTTGATCTGCACCGGGTCGTTCCACGATGGGCGGACCACCGGCTGGCTAGGGTAGGGCGCGATGGCCTGAAGCTGGGTCAGCACCGTTTGTACATTGTTGGGCGCATGTTCGCCGTCGATCAGCAGCCAGTCGAAGCCGGCGCCGGCCAGCAGTTCGGCGCTGTAGCTACTGCACAGCCCAAGCCACAGGCCGATTTGCGGACGCCCGGCCTTGAGCGCCGCTTTAAAAGCGTTGTTCATGTTGCTCTCCTCAGACAAAGCGGCAGCTGATGGCGCCCATATTGCCGTAGTCGACATGGAAGGTATCGCCCTTGCGTGCCGGTACCGGACGGGTAAAGGAGCCGCCGAGAATAATCTGCCCGGCTTCGAGCTGAACATCGTACGGCGCCAGCTTGTTGGCCAGCCAGGCCACGCCGTTGGCCGGGTGATTGAGCACCCCGGCGGCGACGCCGGTCTCCTCAATCACGCCGTTGCGGTACAGCAGGGCGGAGATCCAGCGCAGATCCAGCTCGTCGGGTTTAATCGGGCGGCCGCCGAGGATCACCCCGGCGTTGGCGGCGTTATCGGAAATGGTGTCGAACACTTTGCGCGGGCGCTGGGTTTCCGGATCGATGTTGTGGCAGCGGGCGTCGATAAGCTCCAGCGCCGGAATAACGAAGTCGGTGGCGTTGTAGACATCAAACAGCGTGCAGTTCGGGCCGCGCAGCGGTTTGGCCAGCACGAAGGCCAGCTCGACTTCGATACGCGGCACGATAAAGCGGTCGGTGGGGATATCGCTGCCGTCGTGGAAGAACATATCGTCAAGCAGCGCGCCGTAGTCCGGCTCGCTGATCTGCGAGCTGGCCTGCATGGCTTTTGAGGTCAGGCCGATCTTGTGGCCTTTGAGTACGCGGCCTTCGGCGATCTTCATCTCGACCCACTCGCGCTGGACGGCGTATGCGTCCTCAATGGTGATTGACGGATAATCCAGCGAGATCGCGCGGATCTGTTCACGCTGTTTTTCGGCCTGATTCAGCCGCTGGGCAATCAGGGTTCGGGTCTGTTTATCGAGCATAGTGATTCCTGTGGCATTGTATTGCCGGATGGCGCTTCGCTTATCCGGCCTACAAATTCATGGCCGTTGTAGGCCCGGTAAGCGCAGCGCCACCGGGCAATTTGCACATTATTTAAATAACGCGTGCACGTTGTTCTGTTTGTAGTTCAGCGTCGGGTCGAGCTCTTCCATGGCGAACGACAGCGCCAGGTAGCGACTCTCCATCAGCGCCGCGAAATGGGATTTGATCAGCGCGAACAGCATATCTCCCACGTCCTGACGGCTCTCCAGGCTGCGCCCGGAGCCGATCTTCAGCGTCATATGGACAAAGGCGTAATCCTGCTTGCCGTCGGCCATCTGCCAGGTATCGAGCCAGTGGGCACGGCTGCGGATCCCGCCGATCGGAAAGATGCCGGTGGCGGCCAGCGCCTCGTTGACTTTGGCGAACAGCCCGGGCAGATCGGCCTGCTCGCGGATGTTGTCGGTACATTCGGCGATAAAATGCGGCATGGGGCCCCCTTACGCCTGCGCCGGCAGCGGGAACACGGCGTTAACCTGGCCGGTACCGGAGCTGGCGAACAGCTCGGTGATAAACTCCACCTTGCCGTCATATTTATCCCAGCCCAGCAGGCCGAGCAGCATCACCGTGTCGTGCATGTTGCCTTCGCCGTAGCAGTAGTCGGCGTACTCCGGCAGCATGGTGCAGAACTCTTTAAATTTGCCCTCGCGCCACAGCTTCACCACCCGCTCATCCATCTGATGATCGAACTCGCGGGTGTAGCTGTTCATCCCCTCTTCGGCGCGTTGATCGTCGATAAAGCGGTGCGACAGCGAGCCGCTGGCCAGCACCGCCACGGTGCCGTCATATTTTTCAATGGCTTTGAGGATCGCTTCGCCCAGCCTGCGGCTGTCGGCAAAGTCGTGAACGGTACAGAAGGCGGAAATAGACACCACTTTGAAATGCTTATCGCTGTTCATGTAGCGCATCGGCACCAGGGTGCCGTACTCCAGCTTCAGGCTCGGAATATTGTGCGCTTTGGCGCGTACCCCGAGCTTCACCGCCTCGTCGGCGATGAGCTGGCCCAGCTCCGGGTTGCCGTCGTAGTCGTAGGTCATGTCGCGAATAAAATGCGGCAGTTCGTTACTGGTGTAGACGCCCTGGAAATGGTCGGCGCAGTTGATGTGGTAGGCGCTGTTGACCAGCCAGTGGGTGTCGAACACGATGATGGTATCGACGCCCATTTCGCGGCAGCGCTTGCCAATTTCTTTATGTCCGTCGATCGCGCCCTGGCGGCAGCCGTGGTTTTTCCCCGGCAGCTCAGACAGATACATCGACGGCACGTGAGTGATTTTTGCTGCTAACGCTAACTTACCCATATCAGACTCCCCATTTCGGGATCGGATGGTCGCCCATCGAGATGCAGACGTTTTTCATTTCGGCGAACACTTCAAAGCTGTACTCGCCGCCTTCGCGGCCGGTGCCGGAGGCCTTCACGCCGCCGAACGGCTGACGCAGGTCGCGCACGTTCTGGGTGTTGACGAACACCATCCCGGCTTCAATACCGCGCGCCAGACGCAGCACTTTGCTGACGTCCTGGGTCCAGATATACGACGCCAGGCCGTATTCCACATCGTTAGCCAGGCGCAGCCCTTCCGCTTCGTCTTTGAACGGCAGCAGGCAGGCGACCGGGCCAAAAATCTCTTCCTGCGCGACGCGCATGCGGTTGTCGACATCCGCCAGCACCGTCGGGCGCAGGAAGTTGCCGGCTTTCAGATGCGCCGGCAGGTCGGACGGCTTATCCGCGCCGCCGGCCAGCAGGGTGGCCCCCTCTTCGATGCCGAGGCGAATGTAACCGGACACTTTCTCCCAGTGCTGTTGGCTAATCAGCGCGCCGACCTGGGTATTCGGATCGGTCGGATCGCCCACGCGCAGGCGGTTGGCGCGCTCGGCGAAGCGCTTGACGAACTCGGGGTAGATGCTCTGCTGAATAAAGATGCGCGAGCCGGCGGTGCAGCGTTCGCCGTTGATCGAGAAGATGGTGAACAGCGCGGCGTCTAACGCGCGCTCGATATCGGCGTCTTCAAAAATCAGCACCGGCGATTTGCCGCCCAGCTCCATGGAGTACTTTTTCAGGCCAGCGTTTTTCATGATGTTGCGCCCGGTGGCAGTGCCGCCGGTGAAGGAGACGGCGCGCACATCATGATGGCGCACCAGCGCGTCGCCGGCGGTGGCGCCGTAGCCCTGCACCACGTTCAGCACGCCGGCCGGGATCCCGGCCTCCAGCGCCAGCTCGCCCAGACGATCGGCGGTCAGCGGAGACAGCTCGGACATTTTCAGCACTGCGGTATTGCCTAAGGCCAGGCACGGCGCCACCTTCCAGGTGGCGGTCATAAACGGCACGTTCCATGGCGACACCAGCGCGCAGACGCCAACCGGCTGCACCAGGGTGTAGTTCAGCATCTTGTCGTCGACGGGGTAGGTTTTGCCGTTCATCTGCTGGCACACTTCGGCGAAAAATTCGAAGTTATGTGAGGCGCGCGGGATCAGCACGTTTTTGGTCTGGTGGATCGGCAGGCCGGTATCGGCAGTTTCCATCGCCGCGATCTCCGGGACGTTCTGATCGATCAGATCCCCCAGGCGGCGCATCAGGCGGGCGCGCTCTTTCATCGCCAGGTTAGCCCACTTCGGGAAGGCCTCTTTCGCCGCCGCTACCGCCTGGTTGATTTCGGCTTCGCCGCCGGAGGCGACTTCAGCCAGTACCTCGCCGGTGGCCGGGTTGGTGGTATGAAAATAGTCTGCGCCGGCAACGTTTTTACCGTTGATCCAATGGTTAATCTTTTTCATGACAGTGTCTCCTCATACGCTTGCTGGCTGATGATATGGTTGACCAGGCGGCCCACGCCCTCGACTTCAACGATCACCTCGTCGCCCGGCACCACATCGGATAGCCCTTTCGGCGTGCCGGTGGCGATCATGTCGCCCGGTTGCAGGGTCATAAATTCGCTTAAATAAGCGATGAGGAACGGGATGCTGAAGATCAGATCGGCGGTGGTGCCCTGCTGGCGCAGTTCGCCGTTGACCCAGGTGCGCAGGGCCAGATTATGCGGATCCGGGATCGCCTCTTTGCCGACGATCCACGGGCCAATCGGCGTCAGGGTATCGCGGCTTTTCACCCGCAGGTTCGGGCGGTAGTAGTTTTCCAGGTAGTCGCGGATCGCGTAGTCGTTGCACACGGTATAGCCAGCGACATAGTCCATGGCCTCGGCTTCGCTGACGCGGCGCGCGGTTTTCCCGATCACCACCACCAGTTCGGCTTCGTAGTGCATGTATTCGACGTTATCCGGGCGTACCGACTGCTGCTGGTGGCCAGTAAAGGTGTTCGGCGCTTTGATGAACACCAAAGGCTCGGTTGGCGGCTTAAATTCCAGCTCGCTGGCGTGGTCGGCGTAGTTCAGCCCCAGCGCGAACAGCGTGCCGTCGGCGGGCGGCAACCAGCGGAATTCGCCTTCTTTCAATACCGTGCCATCGTTCAGGCGCACCTGGTCGCGTTCATCGACCAGCACGTCGCGTACCTGTCCCTGCCATTCAATGCGTGCCTGTTTCATGCCAGCTCTCCTTCTGCGACAACCGGGTTTTCCAGCGTCGGGAAACCGTCGGCGAGGATACGTACCCGGTCGCCGGGGCGCAGCGTGACGCGGGAGTGGGGCGTACCGATGAGGATCGCGTCGCCGGGATTGAGGGTGGCGAACTCGCTCAAGGCGCTCAGCAGCTGCGCGGCGTTACGCTGCAGATCGCCGGTATGCCAGCTGTCCGCTTCGCGGCCGTTGATTTCGGTGATGATGGTCAGGTTATCGACGTTGCGCACCGGCGACAGCGCGCCGAGGGGGCAGAAGCCATCGCGGCACTTGGCCTTGATCGCCGGGCGATAAAAACTCTCTTCCGGCAGGCTGACGTCGTTAGCCAGCGCGTAGCCGGCGATATAGTTTGCCGCCTCTTCTTCCGCCACCTTGCGCGCGGTTTTGCCGACAATCAGCGCCACGGTGGCGCCGCTTAGCACGATTTCACCCGGCGGATAGGGGATCGCCTCGCCATCGCCAATCACGGTATTGCGCGGCTTGATAAACCAGACCGCGGTTTTCGGCGGCGTCTTGTAGGGGGCCTGTTGAAACGCCTCGCGCCAGGCGTCGAGCTGGCTGCGATGATTGAGCGCAACGGCGAAGATGGTACCTTTCATTCACCACTCCTCTGGGACTGATTTCGGTTCAAAGGGATTTTGTTAATATATTAATGATCATCTTTTATGCTTTGCGCTGAGGTTTAGCAACTGGAAGTGAATGTTTTGTGATCTGATTAACACAATATTTACACATCAGTAACTTATTTATTATTAATCAACGAGTTGAATATTTTTCAGGGAAAGACTGGTACTTTTCAGGTGCAGAAACCGGTTGTACATGGCAGGATTAACGCTAATTATTAATTTGTTAATAAGTTTTAGATGAGGCCGTTGAGGGGAAACTATGCATGATTCATTAACCATTGCCTTGTTGCAGGCGCGTGAAGCGGCGATGGCCTACTTTCGACCGATCGTTAAACGACACAATCTCACCGAACAGCAGTGGCGGATCGTGCGGATCCTCGCCGAACGTCCGTCGATGGATTTTCACGATCTGGCTTTTCGCGCCTGTATCCTGCGCCCCAGTCTGACCGGTATTTTGACGCGTATGGAGCGGGATGGGCTGGTGCTGCGCCTGAAGCCGGTTAACGATCAGCGCAAGCTATACGTCTCGCTGACGCCTGCCGGAACCGCGCTGTACGAAAGCGCCCAGGCGGAGGTGGAAGAAACCTATCGTCTGCTGGAGGCTCAGTTCACCACGGAAAAGCTGCAGCAACTGACCTCGCTGCTGGAGGAGTTTATTGCGCTTGGCGTCCCTGCCGGGCGCGGTGATGAAGAAGAGTAGCGGTTACGGCTCGGCGCTCAGCCTGGCGAGGGCAATAAGCGTTTCCGCGCGGGCGGGGGACAGCGGCTCTCTCGGCTGCGGCAGCGGCCAGCCATACAGCCAGCGGGCGCTGGCGGCGCAGGTGCGCCCTTGACAGGCGCCCATTCCGCAGCGCTGGGTCAGTTTGGCCTGCAGCCAGTCGTCGGCGGCAGCCACGTCGCCGCAGCGCACATCTTCGCAACGGCACAGCAGGCTCTCCGGCGTCGCCGCGTTTTTCAACGACTCTGCCAGCTGGAAGGTGCGGTTGATAGCCGCGGCGAAGCGCTGCCAGCGGGCGCGACGGGCAAATCGCGCCTGGGCCTGCTGGCTGGCACCGGCGGCGGCATACCCGGCGATTTCGCCCTCCACCAGCGCCAGCTCGCTCCCGCCGAAACCGGTGCACTCCCCGGCGGCGTAGACATCCGCGATGCTGGTCTCCTGCCAGCGGTTAACCTGGATCGCCTCCTGCGCCGTGGCGCAACCGAACAGCAGCCCCATCTCGATATTGGGCACCAGCCCGTAGCCGATGGCCAGCCGATCGCAGGCGATAGTCCGCTCGACGCCGCGCTGGCGCAATGTCACGGCCTCCAGCCGCGTTGTGCCGTGGGCGCGGATCGCCTGGGCGCCGCTAAGATAGCCTTTCGGGGCCAGCGTCGCTAACTGGCGCAGCTTCTGCGGCCAGCGCCACAGCCCGCTGGCGAAGCGCAGCAGCGCCGGGAGCGCCGCTTGCTCAATGATATTCGTTACCTGGCCTCCGGCCTTATTCACCGTATCCGCCACCGCCAGCAGCAGCGGGCCGCTGCCGGCAATCACCACCTTTTCTCCTTTCAGCGACAGGCCCTGCTTGATCTGCGCCTGCAGGCCGCCCGCGCCGGTCACGCCGGGTAAGGTCCAGCCGGGAAAGGGCAGCGACAGCTCGCGCGCACCGCAGCAGAGGATCAGTTTCTGCCAGTCAACCACGCCCCCGCCGTCGGCGGTTTCAAACAGCACGCTGCGCGCGGAGGGGCGGGCAATCAGCCGCGCGCCGTTCACCATCCGGATGGCGGCAGACGCGGCGATGGCGTCGCGGTAGCGCCGGGCCAGGGCGGGCAGCGTCGTCTGCGGGCCGGCGCGCCAGATTTGCCCGCCGGGTGCGGGGTTATCGTCGAGAATAATGACCTGCTTATTGCAGGCGGCGGCAGAGAGCGCGGCCGCCATGCCGGCTGGGCCGGCGCCGAGGATTAAAATGTCACAGCGCAGCGTGTGCATAGCGGCTCCTTTCTATTTGCATGCCGGCCCGGCACAGGGTCTGGCAGGCCAGCACCCGCCGGCCGTCGACGGTGATCCGGCACTCCTGGCAGATCCCCATGCCGCAAAACGGCGCGCGGGGGTCGCCGTTAACCGCCTGGCGGGTGGTGGGATCGCCGGTCAACGCCAGCGCCGCCGCCACGCTGATCCCTTCCGGCACCGTCAGCGCTTCGCCATCGACGGTGATAGTGAGCGTGTTATTCATGCGATCGCCTCCTGATGATACAGACGGGTCGGGAGCCAGGCCTCAGGCGCCAGCGGGCAGCGTTCGCCGAGGATCTGCGCCGCCAGCAGTTCAGCCGTCGCCGGGGCGGTGGTGACGCCCAGCCCTTCATGGCCCAGCGCCAGCCATACACCGCGGCGCGTGGGGTGCGGGCCAATCAGCGGATTGCCATCCTGTGAGGCGGCGCGCAGGCCGCTCCAGCAGCGGATGATATTCAGCGTCGCCAGCGCCGGCACAAAATGGCGGGCGCGATCGAGCATCTGCCCCAGCAAGGGGAGATCCAGCTGGCGCTCGCGGTTATCAAACTGGCGCGACGAGCCAATCAGCAGCTGGCCGGTGGGCCGCGGCTGCAGGTTAAAGGCCACCGAGGTGCCGCCGCCGTGGGCGCTGGCGCCGTAACCCAGTTCAACCAGCTGGTGATGTACCCGCGGCCCGTAGCGATCGGTTATCGCCAGTTGGCCTTTTTTCGGCCGCAGCCAGTTTTCTGCTAACAGCGCGTTGGCTTCAAGTCCGCAGGCCACCACGATGGCCCGCGCCTGTAGCCGTTTGCCGCTGGCGAGCTGTACCTGTGGTTCGGTAATCGCCTGCGCGCTGTCGCGCAGGCAGGTGAGATGGTCTCCGGCATCGGCCACCAGCCAGCGGGCGACGTTCGGCGCGTAGACGATACCATCGCCGGGCACCCATAGCCCGCCGGCCAGCCCGCTGCGCAGCAGCGGTTCGCGCCCGGCGATCTGCTGCGGGGTCTGCAGCTCGCTGTGGACCTGATAGCCTGCCAGCCGCCGCTGTTTTTCGCCCGCGACGGCCATCTCTTCTTCGCTATCCGCCAGCCACAGCGTGCCGCAGCCGCGCCAGGCGCAAGCGTCGGGCATCCGCGGCGTGATGGCGCGCCAGCGCGCCAGCGACCACGCCGACAGCGCCAGTTCGGCGGGGTCGTCATCCATGCACACCAGATGGCCCATACCGGCCGCTGTCGCGCCGGGCTGACCGTCGTCGATAAGCGTCACGCTCTGCCCCCGCTTCGCCAGCTGCCACGCACAGGCGGCGCCGATGATCCCGGCGCCGATCACGATGACATCGCACGACTTCACGGGGCGATCCCCCAGCAAAAGGGATCGTCCGGGTTGAGGATCAACTGATTATCGCCGCACACCCAGGCTTCGCCGCGGATCGTGGGGATGATGCCCGCGGCGGCGCGCTGGTAGCTGGCGGTAAACTGGCTGCCGATGATGCTGGCCTGGCGCCAGATCGCTCCCGGCTGCAGTTTGCCATCCTGCGCCAGGCAGGCCAGCTTGGCGCTGGTGCCGGTGCCGCACGGCGAACGATCCCAGGCCTTTCCCGGACAGAGTACGAAGCTGCGGCTGTCGGCGGCATCGTCATCGGCGAACAGCTCGATATGATCGATAACGCCGCCGTCGTCGCCGCGGATCCCCGCGGCCTCCAGCCCCTCGCGTACCGCCCAGGCGTAGTCGGTGAGCTGTGGGATGTGCGCCGGGGTAATGGCGAACGGGTGATCGTTGATCAGGAAAAACCAGTTGCCGCCCCAGGCAATATCGCCGACGACGGGGCCGAGCGCGGTCTCCACGCGGACCTGCTTTTTCCAGCGGCGGGCCGGGACGTTTTGCACCGATACGCTGCCATCGTCGTGTAACGTGGCGCTTACGTCGCCGACCGGGGTTTCAATCAGATGTACGCCTGGCTGGATACGGCCAAGCCACGCCAGCGAGGCGATAAGCCCGATGGTGCCGTGGCCGCACATATTCAGAAAACCGGCGTTGTTGAAGAAAATGACGCCAGCGGTGGCCGCCGCCGAGACCGGCTGGCACAGCAGCGCGCCGACCAGCACATCGTTGCCGCGCGGTTCGAGAATCACCGCCTGACGCCAGCGATCGAAGTCACGGGCGAAACGGTCGCGGCGCTGCGCCATGCTGCCGCCGCCGAGGTCGGGGAAGCCGTCAACGATCAGGCGGGTGGGTTCGCCGCCGGTGTGTGAATCAATGGCTCTCAGCGCAATAGGGGGGCGTGGCGCGGTCATTCTGCTCTCCGAAAGTTAACAACATGTTTCATCATGCTGGCGCAACCCGGGGCGGGCGGCTTGAGCACTTTCGGCAGAGATAATGACGAAATCGGCATAATCGTGCCGGGGTGATGTGCATACGTTGCATAGTTATTTCTTATTAATCATTTGGTTAATGGCGTGGTAAACCGAAAGTGGCGATTGCGCCAGTGGATAAACCAGGGGAAGGCGTAAAGCGGATCCAGGATCGCAAAACCGGCGGTTACCGCTTGAGGTGTTAACAGGAAGTGAATAAATATCCTTCGGTCACTTACCATGAGGAAGCCCTATGATCGGTGTTTCTGAAGCGGCGCCGCCGCGCGCTGTTAATCAACCGGAGCTGGCGGTCGATGAGCTGAGCCAGATCTGCGAAGGGCTGGCGCGCCAGCGGCCGGAGAATATGCCGGCGCTGCTCAATGCCCTGGCGCTGATCGCCCCCCTGCTCAATGCCATCCCCAACGTGGTCTTTTTTATCAAAGACCGCGAGGCGCGTTATCTGCTGGCGAACCTGACGCTGGCCCGCCGCTGCGGTTTCAAAACCGTCTCCTCGCTGCTGGGGAAAACCTCCGCCGACGTCTTTCCTTCCACGCTGGGGCAGGGGTACACCGAACAGGATCTTCGGGTATTACGGGAGGGCGTGACCCTGCGCGACCAGCTGGAAATGCATCTCTACAATGGCCGGGAACGAGGCTGGTGCCTGACGCAGAAGCTGGCGCTGCGCGATGTCCGCGGTCAGGTGATCGGCATGGCCGGGATCTCTCACGATCTGCAGGAGGCCCACGCCCGCCATCCGGCGTGGCAGCGGCTGGCGATCGTCGACGATCATATCCGGCGCCACTATCACCGGCCGATCGCCATGGAAGAGTTGACCGCCCTAAGCGGGATGTCGATTGCGCAGATCGAGCGCTACTGCAAGCGGATCTTTCATCTCACCCCGCGGCAGATGATCCACAAAGTGCGTCTGGAAAAAGCCACCGAACTGCTGGCCGGCGATACGCCGATTACCGATATCGCCTTGCAGTGCGGCTATACCGATCACAGCGCCTTCAGCCGCCAGTTCAAAGCGATGACCGGCTCGACGCCGCGCGATTTTCGCCTGACGCTGCAGGGATAACGGCTGACTCACACTTTTGTCGACTGTGCTAATTTCGTCATCGGATTAAGGGAAAACCGACAAGCCGCCGGTTCCGCGACGCGTCAATCTGTCAGTGAATATTCACCAATCATTCACCTCGACTTAACAAAATGACGACAAGGAACCGAGCATGAGCAATAAAGCGATTCACTGGAGCGGCGTATTCCCGGCGGTTAGCACGCAGTTTCGTAGCGATTACTCCCTCGATTTAGACGCCACCCACGCGGTGATGAAAAACCTGGTCAAAGATGGCGTTTCCGGGCTGGTGGTGTGCGGCAGCGTCGGGGAGAACACCTCCCTGAGCACTGATGAAAAATTGCAGATTATCGAAGTGGCGAAAGATGCCGCCGGCGGCAAAATTCCGGTGATCGCCGGGGTGGCCGAGTTCACCACCGCCTTTGCCCAGAAGATGGCGAAAGAGGCGGAGCGCGTCGGCGTCGACGGGATCATGGTGATGCCGGCGCTGGTCTACTCCTCAAAACCGCATGAAACCGCCGCCCACTTCCGCAGCGTGGCCACCGCCACCGACCTGCCGATCATGGTCTACAACAACCCGCCGATATACAAAAACGACGTGACGCCGGACATTCTCGCCGCCCTGACCGATTGCGACAACATCGTCTGCTTTAAAGACTCCTCCGGCGATACCCGCCGCTTTATCGACCTGCGTAACACCGTTGGCGATCGCTTCGTGCTGTTTGCCGGGCTGGATGACGTGGTGGTGGAAAGTATCGCCGTCGGCGCGGAAGGGTGGATCTCCGGAATGTCCAACGCCTTCCCGCGCGAAGGGGAAACGTTATTCCGTCTCGCCCGCCAACAGCGTTACGAAGAGGCGATGGCGCTGTACCGCTGGTTCATGCCGCTGCTGCATCTCGATGCGCGTCCGGATCTGGTGCAGTGCATCAAGCTGTGCGAAGAGCTACTCGGACGCGGCAGCGCCGTGACCCGTCCGCCGCGTCTGGCGCTGGAAGGGGAAACGCGCCAGCAGGTGGTGGCGATCGTGGAACAGGCGCTGGCGACTCGTCCAGCCCTGCCGGACGTCGGCCTCTGAACCCAGGAGTCAGTATGAATGCATCTCAGACCATGGCGGGACGGCAGTTTATTGCCGGCCGCCGCGTTGCCAGCGGCGAGGCGACGCTATTGAGCCTGCGGGCGGTGGATGGGGAAGCCACCGGCCATCGCTTTTATCCGGCTTCACGCGAGGAAGCCGCCCAGGCCGCGGAGGCGGCACAGCAGGCGTTTGCCGTTTATTCACAAACCACGCCGCAGCAGCGGGCGCGCTTTCTCTGCGCCATTGCCGATGAGCTGGACGCGCTGGGGGAAGCGTTTTTTGCACTCGCCGAACAGGAGACCGCGCTGCCGCTGGCGCGGCTGCAGGGCGAGCGGGCGCGCACCAGCGGCCAGCTGCGGATGTTTGCTGGCGTGATCCTGCGCGGGGATACCTTCGCCGCCCGTATTGATACCGCCTTAGCCGACCGTCAACCGCTGCCGCGCCCGGACCTGCGCCAGTATCAGCAGGCGTTAGGGCCGGTGGCGGTGTTTGGCGCCAGCAACTTTCCGCTGGCCTTTTCCACCGCTGGCGGCGATACCGCCTCGGCGCTGGCGGCTGGCTGCCCGGTGGTGGTGAAGGCCCATCCGGGCCATATGGCCACCGCCGAGCTGACCGCTGAAGCGATCGTCCGGGCGGTCGCGCGATGCGGGTTACCCGGCGGCGTCTTCAATATGATTTTCGGGACTGATATCGGCGCCGAATTAGTCCGCCATCCGGCGATTCAGGCCGTTGGCTTTACCGGCTCACTGGCCGGCGGTAAGGCGCTGTATCAAATGGCGCAGCAGCGTTCGCAGCCAATCCCGCTGTTTGCTGAAATGTCGGCGATTAACCCGCTGATTATTCTACCGCAGGCGCTGCAGACGCGGGCCGAGGCGCTGGCGAACGAGCTGGTGGCGTCATTCACCCTCGGCGGCGGCCAGTTCTGTACCCGTCCGGGGCTGATTCTGGCGCTGCGCGGCGCCGGGCTGGAACGCTTTAAGTCGGCGCTGTGCGCGGCGGTAGCGGGCTCTGCGCCGCAGGTGTTGCTCAATGCGCCGACCCTCCAGCACTACCGCCAGGGCGTGGCGGCCCTGGCGGCGCACCCGCGTATCGAGAGGCTGGCGAGCGGCCTCGCCGCCGGCGCCGGGCAGGCGCAGACCCAGCTGTGGCAGGCTCAGGTCGAGGATCTGCTGGCGCAGGATACGCTGCTGCAGACCGAAGTTTTCGGCCCGCTATCGTTGCTGGTGGAAGTGGACGACGCGGTCCAGCTACAGGCGGTGGTGAAAGCGCTGCAGGGACAGCTCACCGCGACGCTGCACGCGGAAGCGGACGACGGCCCGCTGGCGGCCAACCTGCTACCGCTGCTGTGCGAGAAGGCCGGACGGGTGCTGTTTAACGGTTATCCCACCGGCGTGGAAGTGTGCGATGCGATGGTCCACGGCGGCCCGTGGCCGGCGACGACCGATGCGCGCGGGACGTCGGTCGGCAGCCGGGCGATTGAGCGTTTTCTGCGCCCGGTCTGCCTGCAGAATGCGCCGGCCGCCCTGTTACCGCCGGCGCTGCAGGATGCGAACCCTTTGAACCTGCTGCGCCTGGTCAACGGCCAGTGGACCCGGGAAGCGATTTCCTCCTCTCATTGACGCAAGGGCATCACCATGACCATTCACACTACGCATAACAGTCAAACCCGCGTTGCTGAGTCGGGTAAGTTTAAAAAACAGCTGACCCTGACCGACCTCACCTTTATCGGCCTGGGCGCGATTTTCGGCTCGGGATGGTTATTCGCCGCCAGCCACGTCGCATCCATTGCCGGTCCGGCCGGGATCGCGTCGTGGGTGATCGGCGGCTTTGCGGTACTGCTGCTGGGGATTGTCTACTGTGAGCTGGGGGCGGCGCTGCCGCGCGCCGGCGGCATTATCCGCTACCCGGTCTTTTCCCACGGCGAGCTGATGGGCTATCTGCTGGGGTTCATCACCCTGATCGCCTTCTCCAGCCTGATCTCGATAGAAATCGTCGCCGCCCGGCAATACGCCGCGGCCTGGTTTCCGGCGCTGACCCAGCCGGGCTCCAGCTCGCCGACTCTGCTGGGGTGGGTAGTGCAGTTCCTGCTGCTTTGTTTCTTCTTTGCGCTGAATTACTACAGCGTCAAGACCTTCGCCCGCTCGAACAACTTCATCAGCGTGCTCAAGTTTCTGGTGCCGCTGCTGGTGGTGGTGACGCTGTTCGCCTTCTTTAAACCGGAGAACCTGCACGCGCAGGGCATTGCGCCGTTCGGTATGTCCGGGGTGGAAGCGGCGATCAGCGCCGGAGGAATTATCTTCGCCTATCTGGGACTGACGCCGATTATCTCGGTGGCCAGCGAAGTGCAAAAGCCGCAGCGGACTATCCCTATTGCGTTGATTTTATCAGTGGTGCTGTCAACGATTATCTACGTGCTGCTGCAGCTGGCGTTCCTTGGCAGTATCCCCACCGAGATGCTAAGCGGCGGTTGGGCCGAGGTGAGCAAACAGTTCTCGCTGCCGTATCGCGATATCGCCATTACCCTCGGCATGGGCTGGCTGGCCTTTATGGTCATTAGCGATGCGATCATCTCCCCGAGCGGCACCGGCAATATCTACATGAACGCGACGCCGCGGGTGATCTACGGCTGGGCGAAGGCGGGCACCTTCTTTAAAGCCTTTACCCATATCGATAAAGCGTCCGGTATTCCGCGCCCGGCGCTGTGGCTGACCTTCGGGCTGTCGATTTTCTGGACGCTGCCATTCCCCTCATGGGAACAGTTAATTAGCGTGGTGTCGGCTGCCCTGGTGCTGAGCTACGCCATCGCCCCGGTGACCGCCGCCGGGCTGCGCCGCAACGCCCCGGATCTGCCGAGGCCGTTCCGCGTGCGCGCCTTCGCCATCATCGGCCCGGTGTCGTTTATGGTCTCGGCGCTGATCGTCTACTGGTCCGGCTGGAATACGCTCTCGTGGCTGCTGGGGCTGCAGATCGTGATGTTTGTGGTGTACGTGATGTGCAAAGGCAAGGTGCCGGAACATACCGTGAGTCTGGCGCAGCAGGTGAAGTCTTCGCTGTGGCTGATCGCTTTTTATGCGTTGATTATCCTCTTTTCCTGGCTGGGCAGCTTCGGCGGGCTTAATGTTATTGGTCACCCCTGGGATACGGTGCTGGTGGCGGCAATGTCGCTGGGGATTTATTACTGGGGCGCGCGCAGCTGTCTGCCGCAGGCTAATTTTAGCGGAGACGAAGAAGAGTAAAGGAGAACAGTATGGAGTCGGTAACTCTATCGTTACCAGAAGCTTATGACCTGGCGCTGGCGGTGCTCAGCGCCAATGGATTCAGCGCCGACCACGCGGCGGCCATCGCCCGTAACGTGGCTGCCGGGGAGCGCGACGGCTGCGCTTCCCACGGCCTGTGGCGGCTGTTGGGCATTGTCGATACCTTACGTAAAGGTAAGGTATCGCCTGATGCCGAGCCGCAGATCCACGACCAGGCGCCGGCGATTGTGCGGGCGGATGCAGGGGGCGCCTTTTCGCTGCTGGCCTACGAGCGCGCGCTGCCGCAGCTGCTGGAGAAAGCGCGGCACAGCGGCATTGCGGCGCTGGCGATTAACCGCTGCGTCCATTTTTCCGCGCTGTTTGCCGATATTGAGCCGTTGACCGAGGCAGGGCTGGTGGGGCTAGCCTGTACGCCAAGCCACGCCTGGGTCGCCCCGGCGGGCGGCACCCGTCCGCTGTTCGGCACCAACCCTATCGCCTTTGGCTGGCCGCGGCGGGACAAGCCGCCGTTTATTGTTGATATGGCGACCAGCGCCGCGGCGCGCGGCGAGATCCAGTTGCATCAGCGCGCCGGCAAAGCGCTACCGGAAGGGTGGGGAATCGACAGCCAGGGGCAGCCGACCACCGATGCCACAGAGGTGCTGAACGGCGCGATGTTAACCTTCGGCGGCCATAAGGGCTCGGCGCTGGCGGCAATGGTTGAGCTGCTGGCCGGGCCGCTTATCGGCGATATGACCAGCGCCGAATCGCTGGCGTGGGATAACGGCGCGGGCGGTTTACCCTACGGCGGAGAGCTGATTCTGGCGCTGGATCCGCAGCGCTTTCTCGGCGCGCAGGCACAAGAGCAGCTCGCGCGCGCCGAAACCCTGTTCAGCGGGATGCAGGAGCAAGGGGCACGGTTACCGGGCGAGCGGCGGTTCGCCTGTCGCCAGCAGAGTGAGCAGCAGGGAGTGGCTATCAGCCGCGCCTTATATGATGAGATTTGCGCCTTGCGCCAGGGCGGGTAAGGCGCGGAGCGCCGCCACCCGGTACATCCCCCGGCTTGCGCTACGCTTAGCCGGGCTACCGAACGTCGCGGGTTGTGTAGCCCCCGGTGCATTCCCCGACTTGCGCTACGCTTAGCCGGGCTACCGAACGTCGCGGGTTGTGTAGCCCCCGGTGCATTCCCCGACTTGCGCTACGCTTAGCCGGGCTGCCGAACGTCGCGAGCTATGTAGCCCGGGTAAGGCGCGAAGCGCCGCCGCCCGGGATGCCTGTCAAAACAGCGTGTCGAGCTCGTCCAGCACGTTGTAGTCGTCATCGACCAGCAGCAACGTCTTCCACTTATCAAAGGTCAGACACGGGTGCGAGGTGCCGAACAGCAGAATATCGCCAACCTGCACATCGCTGCCCGGCGCCAGGCGCAGCATGCAGTGCTGATCCATGATGCCGATACTGACGATCGACTCCGCGCGCAGCGCTAACTCCTGGCCGTTACGATAATGGGCGATCGGCTGCGGCAGCCCGGCGTCGAAGGCGCAGTCGCGCTTGCCGAAATTCACCACTGCGCGATCCGCCTCAGGCACCGATTGCACCATCGCCATCAGCTCCAGCGCTGAAGTGAGATCGCCGGCGAGATCGCAGGCAATCGGATCGCGGGCGATCAGCGCTTGCTGAGCGAGATCGTAGATCCCACGATCGTGGGTGATATAACAGCCAGGGCGAATAACGATACGGCAGCGGCGCGGTTTTGCCGCCGCCAGCCAGATATTGCATACCACGTCATACCAGACGGTGCCCGCGCCGGTGAGAATAAATTCGCCGTCAACCAGCGGCTCCATGCGGCAGGCAAGCGCCGCGGCCTGTTGTAATAGCGCTTCCACCTGCGGTTGCGGATCGTCGCCGTGCAGCACCCCTTCATACAATTCCAGACCGCGTAGCCGTAGCCCCGGCAGGTCGCTGACCCGCTGTGCCAATGCCAGCGCGTCCTCCACGCTACGACAGCCGCAGCGCCCGCCCGGCACGCCAAGTTCAATCAGCACATCCAGCGTTTGTCCCTGGTCTGCGAAGAACGTGGAGAGGGCGCGGACGTTGACCTCGCTATCGACGCAGCAGATAAAATCCACCGTCCGATAGTGGGCTTTTAGCTGCGCGACCACCTGCATATTGGCTTTGCCGACCAGCTGATTGACCATCAGGACGCGTTGGATGCCGCAGGCCATCGCCGCGCTGGCCTGCCAGGCGCTGCCCACGCCGATCCCCCAGGCTCCCGCTCGCTGCTGCGCCTGAAATATCCATGGCGTCATTGTCGTTTTACCATGCGGCGCCAGCGATACGCCGCGAGCATCGGCGTAGCGCTGCATCCATGAAATATTTTTTTCCAGCGCCGACTTTTTTAGCAGCGCGGCAGGCAGACAGCCCTCTTCCGCCAGGAGATTAGCCGGCGCGGACATGAGGGCGGATTTGTGCGGAATGAGCGGTGCTGAATGGTATTTCATAACACTATCCTTTCGGGTTTTATAATCGGTGATTTGCTGGGTATCAGTTATAACTATTTGATAATTATGTTTTTAATTAATTATTATTGTTTGTTTTGAATAAAAGTATCACAAAACGATCTGGTTTTTGCGTAGTTTTCCACTGTTTTTTGCACTTGTAAATGGTTAACTTGTCGGTATGTCGAAAGGGAGTAATTGCTATGAAAGTTGACTGGCTTTTCAAAAACGTCACGGTGATCGACGGGAGCGGCGGGCCGCAATACCGTGCCGATGTGGCGGTGAAGGGCGACCGAATAATGGCTATCGCTCCGGCGCTGGACGACGCGGCGGAGCAGGAAATAGATGGTCAGGGGCGGGTACTGGCGCCTGGCTTTATCGATGTTCACACCCATGACGATATCAACGTCATCCGCATGCCGGAGTATCTGCCTAAGCTCAGCCAGGGGGTGACAACCGTGATCGTCGGCAACTGCGGGATCAGCGCGGCAACCGCCACCATGCGCGGCGAGGTGCCGGACCCGATGAATCTTCTCGGCGAACGACAGCACTTTATCTATCCCACCGTCGAAGCCTATGCCCATGCGGTAGAGGCGGCGCGACCATCGCTTAACGTCGGGACGCTGATTGGGCACACTGCGCTGCGCAATAACCATATGGATGACCTGTTCCGCCCGGCGAGCGAGACGGAAATCGCCGGCATGCGCATACAGTTGCGCGATGCGCTGCGCCAGGGCGCATTAGGACTGAGCACGGGACTTGCCTACGCCAGCGCCTTCCAGTCGACCACCGAAGAAGTGATGGCGCTCGCTGAGGAGTTGACGGCAGAGGGGGGAATTTACACCACCCACCTGCGTTCGGAGTTCGAGCCGATTCTGGAGGCGCTCGACGAGGCTTTCCGCATTGGTCGCCACGGTAACGTGCCGGTGGTGGTCTCGCACCATAAGTGCGCCGGCGCGAAAAACTGGGGTCGCACGAAGGAGACGCTGGCTTTCTTCGATGAGATGCGCCAGCGCCAGGAGATCGCCTGTGACTGTTACCCCTATTCCGCCAGCTCGTCGACGCTGGATATGAAGCAGGTCACCGATGAGTTCGATATCGTCATCACCTGGTCGGAAGCACAGCCCGAGCAGGCCGGAAAAACGCTGCAGCAGATCGCCGATGAATGGCAGGTGAGCCTGCACGACGCCGCGGCGCGGCTGATGCCGGCAGGCGCTATTTATTACAACATGGACGAGCAGGACGTACGGCGGGTGCTGGGTTATCCGGTGACCATGATTGGCTCCGACGGGCTGCCGAACGACCCGATGCCGCATCCGCGGCTGTGGGGCGCGTTTCCGCGGGTCCTGGGTCACTACTGCCGCGATGAACGGCTGTTTCCGCTGACTACCGCGATCCACAAAATGACCGGGCTGTCGTCGGCGCGCTTCCAGCTGGCGGATCGTGGGCTGGTAAAAGTGGGCTACTACGCCGATCTGGTGTTGTTTGACCCGCAGACGGTGCGCGATGTCGCCAGTTTCTCCGACCCGAAACGTCCGGCGGACGGTATTGAGGCGGTGATGGTTAACGGCGTGATGAGCTACGGCAGCGACAAAAAGATTATCGGGCGCGCGGGGCGTTTCCTGCGCCGCCGAATGAACTGAGGAGTGAAAGATGAGTATTAAACGTTATGGCGTGGAAGGTGGAACCGGGACCGGCGGGCAGCATCTGCCGTTCGCGCGGGCGGTGGAAGCGGGAGGCTGGCTGTACGTTTCCGGCCAGACGCCGATGAAGGACGGGGAAGTGGTGGAAGGCGGGATTGTCGACCAGTCGCGTCTGGCGATTCAGAACTGCGTGGATATCATGACCGAAGCGGGCTACACCCTGGCCGACGTGGTGCATGTTAAAGTGATCCTTACCGATGCGCGCTATTTTCAGTCTTTCAATAAAGTCTTCCGTGAGTTCTTTGGCGACAACCCGCCTGCCCGCATCTGCTGCGTAGCGGACCTGGTGGTGGATTGTAAAGTCGAAGTGGATGTGACCTGTTATAACGCTTCTCGCGCATAAAAAGTAAGTAACCAGAAATATAAACAGTCATTTTGAGCGCTGAAATAATTCAGCGCTTCGTAGCCTTTTACCTTTAGAAAATTAACTGGCAGGATGTGAATTATGAATAGTCATGTCTTTTTAGTCGGCTTTATTATTTACGCGTTGGCCATGATTTGGCTTGGCTGGTACGTGTCCCGTCATCAAAAAAGCGGTGAGGACTTTTTACTCGGCGGCCGTTCTTTGCCGCTGTTCCTGACGCTGGGATCCACCGTGGCGACCATGGTGGGAACCGGTTCAAGCATGGGCGCTGTCGGCTTCGGCTACAGCAATGGATGGGCCGGGATGCTCTACGGCGTGGGCGGCGCCATCGGTATTTTACTGGTGGCCTGGCTGTTTGCGCCGGTGCGAAAGCTGCGCTTTATGACTATGAGCGAAGAGCTTTCTTATTACACAGGAGGCAGCCATTTAATTAAAAACCTCGTCGGGATAATGATATTTATTGCCTCAATTGGCTGGCTAGGGGCACATATTCTTGGCGGGAGTATGTATTTAGCCTGGGCGACAGGAATTAATCTGACGGTGGCAAAAATTATTATTGCCATGGCGTTTGCGATTTACGTCATTATCGGCGGTTATTCTGCTGTGGTGTGGACGGACACCATTCAGGCATTAATTCTGTTTTTCGGTTTTATCCTGATGGCGATTCTGGCGGTGGTTCACGTCGGGGGATGGGATGCCATCGTTCAGGCGATGGATCCCAAGGCGATGAGCCTGTTTGCGGTCGATAAGTTGGGGACCATTCCGGCGCTATCGCTGGCGATGGTCATCGGCGTCGGCGTGCTGGCGACCCCTTCCTATCGCCAGCGTATTTACTCTGGAAAAGACGTCTCTTCGGTGCGGCGCTCGTTTGTCTATACCGGCGTGCTGTATCTGTTTTTCTCGGTGCTGCCGGCGATTATCGGCATGGCGGCCTGGACGATGAACCCCCATCTTGAGAACAGCAACTACGCCTTCCTGTTCGCCACCAGCTTCTTACCGGCGATCCTCGGGCTGGTGGTCCTGATTGCCGGACTTTCGGCCACCATGTCTTCGGCCAGCTCCGATGCGATAGCCGCCGTGGCCATCATGATGCGGGATGTCTATACCCTCGTTACCGGAAAAATGCCGCCGGCGCATAAGGCGATAACGCTCTCTCGCTGGATGCTGGCGTTCGTCATCGGCCTGGCGATGATCTTCGCCCTGACCTCGAACGATATCATCAGCTATATCACCAAAATGATCTCCATGCTGATGTCCGGGCTCTTCGTCTGTTCCATGCTTGGCCGCTTCTGGCTGCGCTTTAACTGGCAGGGCGCGCTCACCGCACTGCTGAGCGGCATGCTGGTGTCTATTGTGGTTCTGGTTAAGGCCGACTGGCTGGCTTACTGGGGCAATCCGTGCATTCCGTCGGTCGTTGGCAGCTTTGTTTCCGCTATTTTTGTCACCGTCATGACGCCAGCCAGCAAAATCAGCCGTCAGCAGGCGCTGGAAATGATTACCCAGGAGCGGGAAGGGGAGGCGATCCCGGCGAAGACGGCGGTGCAGGTCTCAGGAGAAGCACAATGAAGGATTATATTGCCGTCGACTGGGGCTCTACCCAGCTGCGCGGCTGGCTGATTCGCAACGGCCAGTGCGTCGAAACGAAGCAGCTGCCGCTGGGTATTACCCGCCTGAACGGACGATCGCCTGCCGATGTATTCGCGGAGCATTTGGCCCCCTGGCGCGGCGCACAGGCGCTGCCGGTGCTGATGGCCGGGATGATCGGCAGCGACGCGGGCTGGCAGGCGGTGCCGTATCTGGACTGTCCGGCGGCGATCGACGAGCCTTTGCGGCAGCTATGCGCCGTTGCTGAAGGCGTGTGGATTATTCCCGGCCTCAAGATTGAACAGGACGGGGATTTCAACGTGATGCGCGGCGAAGAGACGCAGCTGCTGGGGGCCTGCCAGCTGGCGCCGGCGGAGTGTTACGTGCTGCCGGGCACCCACTGCAAATGGGTACAGGTGGCGGGCGGCGCGGTGCGTTATTTTGCCACGGCGATGACCGGCGAACTGCATCATCTGCTGATGACGCAATCGCTGATTGGCAAAGGGCTGCCTGCCCAGCAGCCGGACGATGCGGTGTTTGAACGGGGGCTGGAAAAAGGGCTGGCGCAGCCGTCGCTGATTAGCGAACTGTTTGTCGCCAGGGCCGCCCGGGTGCTGGGAGGTCTGGCGGCGAGCTCGGTCAGCGATTACCTCTCCGGGCTGCTGATTGGTGCGGAGGTGGCGACCCTGGGGCAGCGTTTCCGTACTTCTGTCATCACGCTGGTTGGCGAACCGGCGCTGAATGCCCGCTACGGTCGGGCGATGAAGGCGCGCGGAATGACGGTTAACAGCTGCAGTGGCGATGAGGCATTGCTGGCTGGCATGGCGAGGATAATGCATGAACAAGATTAAGCTGGTGGCGATTTTACGCGGCATTCAACCCGCTGAGGCGGCAGATCATATTGAGACGCTAATCAATGCAGGCTTTCGCTATATCGAAATCCCGCTCAATTCGCCAGACTGGCAGCAGAGTATTCCGCAGATGGTTGCGCGGTTTGGCGAGCAGGCGATGATAGGCGCGGGAACGGTACTGCGCGTGGAACAGGTCGATTTTCTCGCTGAGGCCGGGGCGAAGCTTATCGTGACGCCGAATACCCAGCCTGCGGTGATCCGTCAGGCAGTGGCGCACGGAATGCAGGTTTGTGCCGGATGCGCCACCGCGACTGAGGCGTTTAACGCGCTGGATGCCGGGGCGCAGTGGCTGAAGATATTTCCGTCTTCTGCTTTCGGTCCGGACTACATTCGGGCGTTGAAAGCGGTGCTGCCGTCGGAGGTGCCGGTTCTGGCGGTGGGCGGCGTGACGCCGGAAAATCTGGCAACCTGGATGCGGGCTGGGTGCGCCGGAGCCGGCCTGGGCAGCGATCTTTATCGCGCCGGACAGGCCGTGGAATGTACCCGCCTGCAGGCGGAGAGGTTTATCGCCGCTGCCGGTGGCTAGTCGCCAAGAGGCTGGCGATCGACGCCGCCGCGGTGGCTGTCGAGGGCCAGCTTAATACGCCGTAATTTGCCTTTTGCCTGCGTTTTGTTGGCCATCGCCAGTTCGGTGGCCAGCACATCGACCATCGCCAGCATCGCATAACGCGAAGTGCTGGGCTTGAAGATATAGTCGTTTTCGCGCACCAGCAGCGGCAGCACCAGATCCGCCTGCTCCGCCAGCGGCGTCCCGGCGGGGGTAATCGCAATGACCTTCGCGCCGTACTGGCTGGCAATCGCCGCGCTCTCGATGATCTCCTGGGTATAGCCGCCCAGAGACAGCACAATCACCACATCCTGCGGCGTCACCGCCGAGCTCATCATGCGTACCAGCAGACCATCGCTCTGGCTGACGACCGGAAGACCGAGACGAAACAGGCGATATTGAATCTCCTGAGCGCAGATAGTTGACCCGCCGCCCATTCCAAGGGCGAGGATCTGCCGCGCTTCACTCAACCAGCTCACCGCACGTTTCAACGCCTCGATATCCAGCGCCCGCCGATTGGTCTCCAGCACGCTGATGATTGACTCATAGATCCCCTGTACGCCTTCGAGGTCCGGAACATCGAGGATAAACCGTTGGCCGACCGCAAGGGATTGCGCAAGCTTCATCTTCAGCTCACGGACGTCTTTACAGCCGAGCGCCCGGGCAAAACGGGTGACCGACGCCTGGCTGGTCTGAGTCAGACGCGCTATCTCGGCGATGGGTAGCTCCGCCGCCGCCGCGACATCATCGAGAATAAACTGCGCGATGCGTTTTTCGGTCGCCGTGAGTTCCACAAAGCGATCGGTAATACAGGAAATAATATCGATTGACCAGGACATACGGGTAGCAACAGGTAAGTTTTGATTGGTACTTTGTACCATATATCGCCGCTAAATTCAGCGCTGGCGTCTACAACGCCAGGCGCATGGCGCAGCGCATCTCCGGCGGCAGGCCGTGCCGGGTCTCCTGTTCTCTTTTCGCCGCCAGCCCGGCGGGCAGGGTCAGTTCATCGAGCATGGCGAATCCCAGACGGGTATAAAACGGCGCATTCCACGGCACGTCGCGGAAGGTGGTGAGGGTCACCGCCGGGTAAGCCATTTGCCGGGCGCCGTCGATAACCTGCTCCAGCAGCATCCGCCCGATGCCCTGATGCTGCCAGGCCTGGTGGACGGCGATTTCGACGATAAATAAGGCATCGTCGAGCGGTTCGGTCAGAATAAAACCCACCGGTTGCCCGGCGGCCACCGCCAGCAGACTATGTTCCGTTTCCAGATAATCATGATGGCGCGCAACGCTAATCACCTCGCTGTCCGCCAGCCAGGCGAGAGCGGGGATCTGACGAAAAGCCTGAGCGGCGGAACGTTCAATGGCCGGCAGAAGGGCGATATCACTCTCCTCGGTCAGGCGTAATCCGGCGCCGGCAGTTATAGTGTTAGTTTTCATCACCTCAGCATAGCAGCCTTCGGGAGAAAAGTATGGAGCTGACCGCCGTTCCCGCCACGCAGTTCAGCAGCGTGCAGTTAACGGATATTCTTAACGCCTGTTTTGCAGACTATCTGGTACCGGTGACCCAGTCGGTGGAGGGATTTGTTCAGCGCTTTAGCGCCGAGGGGATGAGCCTGATCGATTCCCGCGTCTGGCTGGCCGGAGATGAACCGGCGGCGATTGCGATCGTCGCGCGTCGGGGGAATATGGCTCGCCTGGCGGCCTTTGCACTGCGTCCGGCCTGGCGCGGCAAAGGTCTTGCGCGGAAATTGATGCAGGAGCTGCTGATGCTTCTGCAGCAGCAGGGGATCGAGACGGTTTTCCTGGAGGTGATCCGCGATAACCATGTGGCCGTCGCGCTGTATCAGTCGTTAGGCTTTACGCGGCGCTATGGGCTCTACGGCTACCTGAGCGCAGAGCCTCAGGCTGCGGCGCCAGGCGTGTTACAGCCTTATCCCACCCTGGCGCTGCTTAGACGCGCCGTTGAGGAGAGTAACAGTCAGCTCCCCTGGCTGATGGATCCGCTTACCTTCGCCACCCTGCCATGCCGCGTCGTGACGCTGGAACAGCGCGCCTTCGCGGTACTGGGCACCTCGGGTTCACGGCCTGTACTGCAGTTTTTATGGGTTGAACCCGCCGCCCGTCGCCAGGGGCTGGCACGGGCGCTGCTGATGGCGCTGGCGCAGCAGTTCCCGGGTATCGGCACTTCGGTGACGGTCCCGGAAACCTTTACGCCGCTGTTTGCCGCGGCGGGATATTCACCGCTATCGCTACAGCAGTATGAAATGACGATGGAGCTGACCGCAGCGAAGTTCGCTTAAGCGGGAGTGTGCGCTGGGCCGCAAAAAACAGCACGGGGCGCCGATAAGCCTCTCTTTTGCCGCATCATATCTCTTCGTAATGGCGACGAGGGGGATGTAATGCGTAAAACGGAACTGTTGGCTTTTTTGCAAAATCAGACCGATTTTTTCGATCCGGATAACCTGAACGAAGTGTTCACCGCCAGCTGGCTGGCTCAGCGTTTCGCGATGCAAAGAAATACCGCCAGCCATTATCTCAATCAGCTGGTCGCCCAGGACGTGCTGGTGAAGATCAACACCCGGCCGGTCTATTTTCTGCATAAAAAAGCCTTCTGCCAGCAGTTCTTCCCCCTTTCCCGCAGCGAGTACGCCAGCATGGCGGAGCTGCTCGCGGAGAGTGACCGCCAGCCGGAACAGGCGGACCATTTTTCGTTGCTGACTGGCCATGATGGCAGCCTGCGTAAACCGATTGAGCAGATGAAAACCGCGCTGTTTTATCCCAACGGCGGGCTACCGCTGCTTATCACCGGTGACAGCGGGACCGGTAAAAGCTATATGGCGGAGCTGATGCACGAGTTCGCGATCGCCCAGGGCCTGCTGGCGCCCGATGCGCCCTTCGTGAGCTTCAACTGCGCGCAGTATGCCAGTAATCCGGAGCTGCTGGCCGCCAACCTCTTCGGCTACGTCAAAGGCGCGTTTACCGGCGCGCAGAGCGATAAAGCCGGGGCGTTCGAGGCGGCAAACGGCGGGATGCTGTTTCTCGACGAGGTCCACCGCCTGGATGCTCAGGGGCAGGAGAAGCTGTTCACCTGGCTGGATCGCAAGGAGATCTACCGGGTGGGGGAGACCGCTCAAGGCCTGCCGATTTCGCTGCGGTTGGTGTTTGCCACCACCGAAGAGATTCACAGCACTTTTCTGACCACCTTTCTTCGTCGTATTCCGATCCTGGTCAGCTTGCCCGATCTTCAACACCGCAGCCGCGAGGAGAAGGAGGCGCTAACGCTGCAGTTTTTCTGGCAGGAGGCCCGGACGCTGGCCGCCCGGCTGCAGCTAACGCCGCGGCTTTTGCAGGTCCTGACGCAGTACGTTTATCGGGGCAACGTCGGCGAACTGAAGAATGTGGTGAAGTACGCCGTGGCATCAGCCTGGGCCAGGTCTCCGGGCAGCGAGATGCTGACCGTGACGCTGCACGATCTGCCGGAAACGATCATGGCGGCGACGCCGGCGCTCAGTGAAGCGATGGGCCAGCAGGAGCCGCTGCTAATCGAGCCGCAGACCAGCCTGGTCTGGTTGCTGCGGGCGCGCGACCCGGTTCAGGGGCTGATCTATGACGTTCAGTGTCGGATTTTGGCGCTGCATGAAGCGGTGCTGAATAAAAAAACGGTCTGGGAAGAGGCGCAAAGAAGCATGGGGGAGGAGATTGAAACCCTCTTCGATCGGCTGATCTTTGATAACCAGGATGCCAGTAGCTCGCAGATGTTGCTGCTGATCGCCCATCAGGTGCGGGAGGAGTATTATCGCCTGGAAAAACGCTTCAATATCCAGTTTAACGGTAACTGTCTTTACGCCCTGAGCCACTACCTGATCCATCGTTCCCGTCAGGCGCCGTCCACGATGAGCAATGAGAAAATCCGTCTGCTGGCGGATTTTCTGGCAAACAAATTCCCGCTGCTGTATCGCTTTTGCGAAGCGATCCTCGACGCGCTGGCGCTGAAGCTGGATATTGAGCCCCAACGTATTGACCTGCTGTTGCTGGTGCTGTGGTTCCAGAAAAATGGCGCTATTAGCCAGCAGCAGGTGACCCGGGCGATTATTCTCGCTCACGGTTACGCCACCGCCAGCAGCATCGCCAGCGTGGCGAACCGCTTGCTGAAAAGCCCGCTGTTTGAGTCATTCGACATGCCGCTCGATGTGACGCCGGAGGCTATCGCTAATCAGGTGATGGCCTACATTGAGCGCCACGCGCTGGCGTCAGGGCTGATCATTTTGGTCGATATGGGATCCCTGAACGCAATTCACAGCCATTTTAATCGTCGTCTGAACACGCCGGTGGCGATTATTAACAATGTCTCCACCGGCATGGCGATGTACGTCGGGGAGCGGATTTTGCACGGCGATATGCTGGAAGATATCGTCCGCGAGATCGGCGATGATCTGGCGGTTGAGCACCAACTCTATTACCCGCAGATCGATAAACCGCGGGCGATTTTGACCACCTGCGCCACCGGACTGGGCGCGGCGGCGAACCTGTCGGCGCTGTTAAAAGCCAGCATCCCTGAAGCGCTTGGCATTGATATTGTGGCCTGTGATGTGGAGACCCTTGCCGATCCCGCGCGGCGGGAGCCGATGCTCAGCCGCTACGAGGTGCTGGCGATCGTCGGCACCCTCGATCCGCATCTTGCCGATCTCCCGTGGATCTCGCTGGATTCGCTGATTTCCGGCGAAGGAAGTCGCCCGCTGATGCGTATCTTCGGCGAACTGGCGACGGCGGAGCAGGTTAGCGAGATCAACAACCTGATCCTGAAAAACTTCTCGCTGCGGCGAGTGATTGAGTCGGTGACGATCCTTGATACCGCGAAGGTGATCAACCAGGTTGAGCAGTTTTTGCTGCGCTATGAGCATCTGGCCGGGTACGAGGTGCCCAACGAACGTAAGGTAGCGCTGTATGTGCACATCAGCTGTCTGATAGAGCGGTTAATTCGCCACGCTTCCCCAACCCATTATTCGGGAAGGCAGTGTCCGGAGCGCGAGCTGGCTACGCTGCGCGAGGCCTTTAGTGTCATAGAGAGCGGATATAGTGTCAAAATTCCCGTTGTCGAGCTCTATTACATTCACGACATCCTGACGCGGGAAACGGAATTTATTCAGGAAGATCAAGAGTTTTAACGCTTCTCCCCCTTTTATCCTTACGTTAGCCGACGCGCCACTGTTTCTGGCACGTCGGTTGCAATTAAGAAAGCAGTGGAATGCGCTTTCGAGGTAAGGATGAAACGACACTATATTTTTGCCAGCCACGGCACCTTTGCTAACGGTTTGTTGAACTCTGTGGAGCTGATCCTCGGTAAACAGCCGGATATTCATACTCTGTGCGCCTATGTAGAAGAGGAGGTCGATCTGACGCAGCAGGTGGAGGCGCTGCTGGCGCGTTTCCCGGCGCAGGATGAGCTGATAGTGATTACGGATATTTTCGCCGGTAGCGTCAATAATGAGTTTGTGCGTTTTTTATCGCGCCCGCACTTTCATTTATTATCTGGGTTAAATCTACCGTTAATTATTGACCTGCTTATTTCTGCAGCGGAAGAGAATACCGAAAAATTAATTTCTGAAGCATTAATCAACGCCAAAGAGAGCATTCAGTACTGCAATCAGAGTATTGCCGGGGCGATGACTATGGATAAAGACTTCTGAAATGAGGATGCATGATGATTACGTTATTAAGGGTTGACCATCGATTACTTCACGGCCAGGTAGCCTTTTCCTGGACCCAATATGTCGGTGCCGATTGTATTTTAATCGCCAACGACAGTGTCCCTGAGGATGAACTGCGGAAAACCACCATTAAGCTTGCTAAACCACCCTCGGTAAAGCTGGTGATTAAAAATATAAATGATTCTATTGAAGCGATAACAAGTGGGGTTACCGATAAATATAATTTATTTATTGTTGTGGAATCGGTCAATGACGCCTGGCGTATTGCCAGCGCCGTTGAGGAAATAAAAAGTATTAATCTCGGTGGGATTAAGGCCAAAGAGGGCAGTAAAAATATTTCTAAGGCGATTAATTTACTGCCGGAGGAAATAGAGCAGTTGCAACAACTGGTGGGCAAAGGCGTCGAGGTGGAAATTCGCCAGGTCCCGAACGATCGCAAACAGCTTTTTACGGAATGCGTGTAATTCCGGAGGACAGATTATGGTAGAGGCTCTCTTACTGGGTCTGGTGGCGTTTATCGCGCAATCGGAATATGCCTTAGGGACGTCGCTGATTTCCCGGCCAATCGTCACCGGGCTGCTGACCGGTCTGGTGCTGGGGGATGTGCAGACCGGCGTCATCATGGGCGCGACGCTAGAGCTGGCGTTTATCGGCTCGTTCTCCGTTGGCGCCTCGATCCCGCCCGACGTGGTGACCGGCGGTATTCTCGGCGTGGCGTTCGCTATCACCTCCGGCGCGGGCACGGAAACGGCGCTGTTGCTCGGCCTGCCTATCGCCACCCTGACCCTGATCCTGAAAAACGTTTATCTGGGGATGTTCATTCCGTTGCTCAGCCAGAAAGCGGACGGCTATGCGGAACGGGCGGATACGCGCGGCATTGAGCGGATGCATTTGATCGCCGGATTCGGCCTGTCGCTAATGCTTGCCACGGTGGTGACCGTCTCATTCCTGGTGGGCAGCAACGCGGTGAAATCTCTGCTCGATGCGATCCCGGAATTTATCAAACACGGGCTTAGCGTAGCCACCGGGATCATTCCGGCTCTCGGCTTCGCGATGCTCGCCAGGTTGCTGATTAACAAGAAAGTGGCGCCGTACTTTTTCCTCGGCTTTGTATTGATGGCCTATTTGAAAATCCCGGTGACCGGTATCGCCATTCTCGGCGCCATCGTGGCGGTGGTGATGGTTAACGTCACCGCATTTAGCGCACCTCGTACCACGACAGAACAAGGAGTCAGCGATGACGACGAAGATGATTTCTGAAGAGACCCTGCAGCCGCAGGAGCAGGAAGAAACGCGAATTACGCCGCGTGATTTACGCCGGGTGTTCTGGCGCTCCTTCCAGATGGAGTTCTCGTGGAACTATGAGCGACAGATGAATCTTGCCTTTGTTTACGCGCTGATCCCGGTGCTGAAGAAGCTCTATCCGCGCAAAGAGGAGCTGGCCGGGGCATTGAAACGCCATCTGGTGTTCTTCAATACCACGCCGCATATCGTCACCCTGCTGCTGGGGATCACGACGGCGATGGAGGAGAAAAATAGCCAGCAGAAAAATATGGATGCCAATGCGATTGATAACGTCAAAGCTTCGCTGATGGGGCCGCTGGCCGGGCTGGGAGATTCCTTTTTCTGGGGGACGCTGCGCCTGATCGCCACCGGTATCGGCACCAGCCTGGCGCTAAAAGGCAATATTCTCGGGCCAATCCTGTTTCTGCTGGTATTTAACGTTCCGCACATTCTGGCGCGCTGGTGCTTTACCCGCTGGGGCTACGTGCTGGGCACCGGCGTCCTGCAGCGGATCCAGAAGAGCGGAATGATGGAGAGCCTGACCTACGGGGCATCGATTATCGGCCTGATGGTGGTCGGGGCGATGACCGCCTCAATGATCGATATCACCATCCCTGTCTCCTTTGGCGCCGGGGAGGCCAAAACCCAGGTGCAGGACATCATCAACGACATTCTGCCCTGCATGCTGCCGCTGGTGAGTTT
This sequence comes from Klebsiella sp. 1SOBk10mer, assembly GCF_046602535.1. NCBI lineage: Bacteria > Pseudomonadati > Pseudomonadota > Gammaproteobacteria > Enterobacterales > Enterobacteriaceae > Klebsiella > Klebsiella sp. 1SOBk10mer. The sequence continues at coordinate 298,088 of NZ_JBKIUP010000005.1, read as the reverse complement.
CGGCATCGTCTACTGGCTACTTGGGCGCAAGGTTAAACCGCTCTCTATTATCGGCGGAATGGCGGTGGTGGGCATTCTGGGTTCGTGGATCGGATTGTTTTAACGGGAGTGAGCTATGCAACCAACAATGATGACCTATATCAGCGAAGAGCCGGCCTGTCTGGCGCAGATCCTGCGCGACTACCGGCAAAAGCTGGCGGCGATTGAGACCTTTGCCCGCCAGCACCCGGTACGCCGTATTTTGCTGCTGGCGACCGGATCGTCGCTGAACGCCGCGCTGTGCGCGCGCTATTTCTTTGAACAACGCTTCGGCGTGCTGGTTGACATTAAAGAGCCGTACAACTTTACCCATTACGAAGCTATCGACCCGCATACCGATCTGGTGGTGGCGATTTCACAGAGCGGAAAAAGCGCGTCGACGCTGGAGGCGATGCGTAAGGTACAGGCCTCAGGACTGCCGGTATTTTCCCTGACCTCCGACCCGCAAAGCCCGATAGCCCGCGCTTGCGATGGCGTTCTCGATATCAATACCGGGATCGAGAGCGTAGGGTTTGTCACCCGCGGCTTTAGCGCGACAGTGCTGAATCTGCTGCTGATGGCGCTGATGATTGCCCGCAGCCAGGGGAAGGCCAGCGAAGTCGAGGAGCAGCACTATCTTGCCGAATTCCAGCGGCTGGCGGCGGCGATCCCGGAAGTTACCGCCCGCACCGCATGTTTTATCGACAAGCATAGCGAAGCGCTGCGGGGAGGTGAGCGCTTTGTCGCTACCGGCTACGGCGCGCTGGTTGGCGTGGCGAAGGAGTTCGAAACCAAATTTACCGAAACGGTGCGCGTGCCTTCCAGCGGCTTTGAGCTGGAAGCCTATATGCACGGCCCCTATCTGGAAGCCAATGCCCGCCATGTGATGCTGTTTATTGAAGATACGCCGGACGGGCGAACCCGGGCGCTGCGCGACTATATGGCGCCGTCCATTGCCCGGGCCTTTACCCTGACGTTGAGCGACGAAGAGGATGAACAAACGCTGGCGCTAAACTGCCCGTGCGAGCATCACCTGGCGCCGCTGTTGCTGATTGTCCCAGTGCAGATGCTCGCCTGGCATACCGCAGGACTGAAAGGCATCGATCTGGCTAAACGTATTTTCGACGATTTTGACCGCGTCTTAAAAAGTAAAATCTGATTATTCAGGAGAAAACTATGTTGGGTTTTAATCAGGACGAGTACCTGACCAGTGCTCGCGAGATCATCGCTGCGCGTAAACAGGCTGAAACCGTGGCCGACGCTATTTATGACAGCGGCTGCAGCGCATTATTTTTTGCCTCGGTTGGCGGTTCCCTGGCCCCGATGATGGCTATTAATGAGTTTTCCAAAGAATTAACCAGCGTACCGGTTTATCTTGAGCAGGCGGCGGAATTAATCCATCGCGGGCATAAAAAATTAAATAAAGAGGCGGTTGTCGTCACGCTCTCTAAATCCGGCGATACCAAAGAGTCGGTGGCCATTGCCGAATGGTGCAAGGCGCAGGGGATACGCGTGGTAGCCATTACCCGTCATGCCGATTCGCCATTGGCTGCCGCCGCCAGATGGCATATTCCGATGTGCCATAAGAATGGCGTGGAATATGAGTATATGCTGCTGTACTGGTTATTCTTCCGCGTGATTTATCGTCACGGCGAGTTTGCTGAATATGAGCGTTTTGCCAGCCAGCTGGAATTGCTGCCGGAAAATCTGCTAGAGGCCAAGCGCCAGTTCGATCCGCAGGCGGATAAAATTGCCGCGCAATACCATAATAGCGACTACATGATGTGGATTGGCGGGGCGGAAATGTGGGGGGAAGTCTATCTGTTCTCGATGTGTATTCTCGAAGAGATGCAGTGGAAGCGGACGAAGTCGGTAAGCTCGGCTGAATTTTTCCACGGTACCCTGGAGCTGCTGGAAAAAGAGGTCCCGTTGTTTCTGGTGAAGGGCGAGGGGAAATGCCGGGCGCTGGACGAGCGCGTCGAACGCTTTGCCGAAAAGATAACTGACCATCTGGTGGTGATCGACCCACGCGACTATCCGCTGAACGGCATTGATGATGCGTTCCGCTGGATTATGGCGCCGTGCGTGGTGTCCACTCTGCTGGTGGACCGGCTGGCGGCCCACTTTGAGCACCATACCGGCCACGACCTGAATATCCGCCGTTATTACCGGCAGTTTGATTACTAAATCTTGCCCATGGCGGCCAGTCAGACTGGCCGCTCCGCTATTCTCCGAGGCGCTTCCCAGAAAATCATCGTCAAATCCAGCCGGGTAAAAACCGGTGGTAGAGTCCGGCTTTCCTTCTCTTTCAGGCAAGCGGATGGCCATGAAAAAACGGATGACCTCAACGCCGCATGATGCGGTCTTTAAACGATTTCTTCGCCACCCGGAGACAGCGAATGATTTCCTCATGCTCTATCTTCCCGAAGCGATCCGCCAGCGGTGCGATTTCGCTACCCTGAGGCTGCAATCGGCGAGTTTTATCGATGAGGATCTGCGCGCCTGGTATTCGGACGTGCTGTGGTCGGTGCGGACCACCTGCGGGGCGGGATATATTTACGTGGTGATAGAGCATCAGAGCTCGCCGGACAACCATATGGCTTTTCGTCTGATGCGCTATGCGATTGCCGCGATGCAGCGACACCTCGACGCCGGGCACAAAACGCTGCCGCTGGTGGTGCCGATGCTGTTTTATCACGGCGCAACCAGTCCGTATCCTTTTTCCCTCAACTGGCTGGATGAATTTGCCGACCCGCAGCTGGCGAAGAGGCTGTACGGCAGTCAGTTTCCATTGATCGACGTCACGGTCATGCCGGACGATGAAATCGTGCAGCATCGGCGGGTCGCCCTGCTGGAGCTGATGCAAAAGCATATTCGCCAGCGCGATCTCAGCGACATAACGGAGTCGTTGGCGGCCGTGGTGATGCTGGGATACACTAGCCCCCGGCAGTTGAGAATGCTGTTTCACTATATGCTGCAGTACGGTAACACGGCCGAGCCGGGCGTGTTTCTCCGCCGGCTGGCCCGCCGTCTGCCACAGTATGAGGAGACATTGATGTCTATCGCGCAAAAGCTTAAGCAGGAAGGTCGACAGGAAGGTCGGCATGAGGGCCGACAGGAAGGGCGCCTTGAGGGCTTACAGGAAGGGAGCCGGCGTGAGGCGCTGCGCATTGCCGGCAGCATGTTACAGAATGGCCTCGACAAAGAGACGGTACAGAAGATTACCGGACTGTCGGCTGACGAGCTCAAGCCGCTGTATTGCTAACACCCCGCCACCCAAACCGTTGCCCGGCGCCAAAACCCGCCGGGCAAGGTGGCTTTAACCTTCGCTTTTCACCACTTTGATCTCCACCATACCGATCCCCAGCTGACGCGGGGAGTGGCCGAGGATATTGCCCTCGTTGGTGGACTGCGGGTCCGGCGGAGTGATGGTCAGCGTGTTGCTGCGCGTCGGGTTGTCGAAATGCAGCGTCGTAGTGGTCACATCATTGACCAGAGTAAGCACTTGCTCACTTTGGCCAACCCGCACCGGGATCGGCTTATTGGCATTGGGACCGTAGGCTTTGGCGGTGATCACCAGATCAAATTTCTCCGGCAGCGGCTCTTTATATTCAATCTTCACGTCGCTGCCCAGCTGGGCATTGGACCACCGACCCCAGGACTCGGGGCGCGAAATGCCGCTAAATTGTTTCACCTCTTCCGGCGCGCCGGCAACGTTAAACACGAAGCTGTCGGCTTTATAGCGAATATCGTTGTCGACAACTTTCAGCGTATCGACGTTGCCCTTATAGCGCTCCATATCGATAAGGGTGTCCCTGAAGGCGGTCTTGCCTTTCCACTGTGGCTTATCAACGTGCTGAACCTTCTGCTCACCCCCGAGCTGGCCCTGCGAGACGCACCAGTCGGTGGAGAGCGCCAGCTCAGGAGACCACAGCTGGCCCATTTTATAGCAGCGATCGACCCACACGAAATTATCCCGCGGTGCGAAATCGGCCAGCTGGAAGCGCAGCGGCGCCGAGTATTCGCTCTCCGGCAGCGGTTCAACGCGCTGGTCCGACACCCGGAGCAGCAGCGGCAGACGGAAATGGCTGCCGGAGAAGGCGATCATGTTCTTCTGCGAGTCGATGGTGAAGTTTTTAATCTCTTTCGGGAAGTTCCACAGGCGGATCACGTCGGGTTTCCAGGCCAGGATCTTCTCTTTCATATTGATGAAAATACCGGAGAGCGACTGGCCGGAGAGACTGCTGCGCCCGAGGCCGATATAGTTATCGCCACCGAGAATATCCAGCACCGTCGCACCGTTATCCATGGTGTTGCGTTTCACTGCCAGGGTCTCCTGCTGCGGCCGATCGCCGCGCAGGACAAAGAACAAATTGCTGCGATCGTGCTTGTTGAGGTAATCCCAGGCGCTGTTCTTCATGGCCAGGTGGTCGGAAGAGACCACGATGACCGTGTTTTTGAAATAGGGAGAGGCTTTGATCTTCTCGATTAGCGCGGCGATATGTTCCTGGCTGCAGCTAACGGCGCTAAAGGAGAGGTTTTTCTTACCGTCCACGTCATAGCGTTTACGCTCGCAGGTGCGCGAAATAAAGCCGTCGGGATGGTGGGTGTCCACCGTCAGGGCGAACAGCGAAAAGCGTTTTCCGGACTGCGACAGCTCTTCGAATTTTTTCCACGTCTCCTCAAGTACCGTGTCGTCATAGAAGCCCCAGTCGTTGCGGTAGGCGGGATCCGCTACCGTGGTTTTGAGCTCTTCCGCCCCGAACAGGTGATCGAAGCCGTGGGACTTGAGAAAGACGTCTTTGCCAGCAAAGCGCAGGTTAGCTCCCTGCACAAAATAGTTTTCGTAACCGGAGTTTTTCAGGATATCGCCAAGGCAGATATTCTGCGGAAAGAAGCTGGATACGGAGGCCGAAGCGTTGCCTTCAAACGGCGCAAACAGCGGAATGCCGCACTGTGACGCGACCATGCCGGCGATGGTGTAATCGGTCCCCGGCAGCTGCATGGTATTGCTGAAATCAATGCCCTCATCTTTAATTCTGCCAAGCTCAGGGGTGAGGTTGGGGAACGCATCGTTATCAAAATAGGTGCGCTCAAGGCTTTCGCCATAGATATAGACCAGATTCAGCTGCGGATTGTCGATACGCTTCGACGGTTCTTTGTAGTACGCGGCAAAGTCCGGGTCTCCTTCCCGTGATTGCGATTTCACCAGCTCGCTGATTTGATGGAAGGCCGGGCTGGCGTCGACCGAGGCCAGCGCCAGCAGCAGCGCCGCCAGGCTGTAGCCGACGTGATGAGGATGATGCCGACGGCGGCGCAGCACCCACCCCAGGGCGCCAAAAACGGCAACCAGCGCGACGGCCACGCCGACGCCCGGCAGAATGTATTTGCCGATCCCGGCGCCGGTCAGGCTGTTGGTCAGAGTGTAGAGTACCGCGTCGTTGATGCCGTCGCCGGTAAAGTAGTCGCTGGCGTAGAGGGTGATATTCAGCACCACGAACAGGCCTAACACCGTGAGCGTGGCGGCAAACCACCAGGTGTTACGACCCGCTTTCCAGGCATAAAGCGCCACCGAAGCTAAAAATAAGGCGATGGATAACAACTCTGACACAGCTCATCCTCATTAACGCCAGTTATCGGCTGGCAGAACAGATTACTTTTCAAGCCACACTGTAATTGCAGCGCCATCTTGCTGCAATTCTAGCGTCATGAAAGTGTGCAGTTATTCAGAATTGGTTTAGAAGTTGCTTTTTTTGATCGGCGTCGCAGCCGGCGTGGCGGGGAAGCGCAAGGAGAAAAAGGAGAAAAAAGCCGTTTCAGGCCGCGCTGCCGTCGCGAAGGCGACAAACGCGGCATTAGCAGTACGTATCAGGAGAGGAAGTTAACGCCCTGTTTTAAGACCAGATCGCAGGCTTTGGTTTTCACCTGTTTCGCCAGCGAGCTGTTGCCAAGCGTATTCAGGTCCAGCTGCTGGCCGTTATTACTGTTGAGCAACCCCTGCAGGCCATCGAGATAGTTGGTGTCTTGTTTCTGTTTTTCCGGCGTGCTGAGTCCTAGTTTATCCAGCACCTGGTTTTTGACGTTATCGGCGCTGGTCACGGAGGCCAGCTTCTGTTGCGCGCAATATGACAAGATCCCGGCCGCATTATTCATGCTGCTGGCGGTCAGCGACTGGCTGCTGCCACTGAGCAGGCTGGTTAGCGAGGAGACGGACATGCCGCCGCTGCCAGCCTGGGTGCTGCCGCCGCTGAGCTGGCTGGCGGCGCTGTTGAGAGAATCCTGCCAGGAGGCAGCGTGGGCCCCGGAGAGGGTAAATGCGCTGAGGGTAAGCGCGGCAAGTAAGCCATTTTTTAACGATTTCATAGACGGACTCATAAGCGTGACTGAAGAATCACTTTAGTATAACGCCGCCGTTGTCCGGAAATCTCTTAATACTCCTTGCCGGTGACGCGGTGCCGGTAACTTTCCCAGTTGAAGATAACCCACAGGCTGTTGCCCAGGCGCATACGGTCCATCACCCGTTCGCCGAGCAGCTTATTCATCTCTTCCATATTACTGTTGGTTAGCATACCGGTAGGCCGTTTGGAGGAAGAGCGGCGGTCAACTATCTGATTGATAATGACCTTTTCATAGCGAGACTCCGTCTGCATACCAATTTCATCAATCACCAGAAGATCGACCTTGCTGAGATCGCTCAGTAATTGCTCTTCGCTCGTCTCCCGATTGCCGAAGGTATCTTTCATGGCTGACATAATATCAGCCACGGTGATAATTAAGACCGATTTCCCGCGCAGCAGCAGTTCGTTGCAGATAGCAGCCGCGAGGTGGTTTTTACCGGTGCCCGGTTTGCCGGAGAAGATAAAGCTGGCGATATTGCCATCAAACTCCTCCACGTACTGACGCGCCCGGGCGAGGGCGTTCATCTGCCCCTCGCACTCGACGCGATAGTTATCAAAGGAGCAGTTCTGATGCAGCGGGCGGATCCCCGAGCGGTTAAAGGTGCGCTGCATTTTCATCGCGCGGTTCTCCCGCTCCAGCGCTTCGGAACGCAGCTTGCCTTGCTCTTTTTGCCAGGCCAGCAGCTCTTCGCCGGTTTTAAACGCCGGTTCGATATGAGCCGGCATCATTTTCTGCAGGCGCTTCATCAGATCGCCAACGTTTTTCATGCTCATCCTCGGAAACCTCGCGGAATATGACTGTCGGGTTCGCTCACGCTGTTCACATCGCGCTTCGGCTGCCCGCCGTTGCTGGCGCGGCTGATTTGCACGCTGCGAGCCAGTTTCTGCTGCCACTGCACGTGGTGAAACACTTTACCTTCCGCCTGCCAGTAAGCGACAAAAGCGGCCAGCTCTTCCGGGGTGACCGGCTGGCTCAGGGCGATGCCCCACAGCGCGGCCAGACGCTGAAAGTCGGCGTCCGGCTGCCAGGCCGCATACATGGCAAATTTGCCCATCGGCACCGCAACCGGCGCCGCCGCGGGCTCGTCGAAAAACTGCGGGTCAAGCGCGATGTCGCTGCCGGGGCGCGCCAGCCTGGCTTCCAGTTCCAGCAGCTGCGCCAGCCGGTCTGGGGTCAGCGCATAGAACGCCGGGGCGTTGTTGGCAAAAACGGCGACAGTGCCGTCAGTCGATTTCGCCAGCAGCGCCGCGTGCTGCTGGAGGAACTCTTCCAGGCCGCTAAAATGGGAGGTTAAAATTCGCGAAGACATAACTCTATCTCAACTCTGAACTGCAAAGAGTGGGGTGATCTGCACATAGTAGCACAGAGCCCGTCGCGGAAGGAGCGTCGCGGCTTTACCGCGACGCCGGGGTTAGACGCGAGGGCGCTTACGATACAGCCACAGACCGGGTATCGACAGGCCGATGGAGAGGGCGCCCACGATTGAAGAGGCCTTTAAAAAATTGCTCAGCAGCAAAATCATCATCTCTTCAGAATAGCCAAAATGACTGATTTTTACCGCGGAGATCATCGCGGTGTAAGCGGAAATACCGGGAAACATCGGGATCACGGCGGCAACGGTAAAAATCTTCGGATGCGCCAGATACCAGCGCGACCACTGGATGCCGATGCAACCCACCAGCAGGGCGGCGAGAAACGTGGCCCATTCAATGTTAAAACCGGCGCTCATCATGACCATGCGCGAACCGTGGCCGATGGCCCCCAGCAGCGCGCACCAGCGCAGGGCGCGCCGCGGGACATTAAAGACCATCGCAAACCCGACGGCAGGGATCGCCGCCAGCAGCATGTCTTCCGCCAGCGCGAAAATAAACGAAATTATGCCCATCCCCGCAGCCCCCATACGGTCATTGCCATCACTACGCCAATGCAGGTGGCAAGGGTTAACAGGCTGGCGATCGCCCAGCGGGCGAGGCCGGTATTAATATGCCCTTTAAACATATCGGCGACGGCGTTGATCAGCGGAAAGCCCGGGACCAGCAGCAGGACGCTGGCGGCCATGGCAATGGTCGGGGTGCTGGCAAAGGTAGGGAGGCGCAGCAGCAGCCCGGAGATCGTGGTGGCCACAAAGGCAGTGATGCAGAAGTTGATCTGCGGATGCATGGAACGGTGGGTCAGCACCTGGCGAATGTACATGGCCACCGTGCTGGCGCAGAAGCTGACCAGCGCTCCATCCCAGCCGCCGTTATTCAGTTTACAGAAACAAGCGCAGGAGAGGCCCACCATGATCACCAGCAACCAGCGGGGATAGCGCAGGGGCCTAATCTGCGCGAAGCGCTTCTCGACGTCGCGATAGTCCAGCAGCTTATGCTCGGCGAGGATCACGATATGCTGCACTTCCGTCACCACATGCATATTAATGCCGCGGTCGACATTCTTACGCGTTGAGGTAAGACATTCGCCATTCTTAATGGTGGTCAGGACGATAGCGTTGGAGGAGATGGCGCTTTCGACGCTGTCCATCCCCAGCGCCAGCCCAAGACGCGTTGAAAGCTCTTCCACCAACGCGCTTTCGGCGCCGTGCTGTAACAAAAAAAGACCACACTGGATGCATAATCGTGTGATTGCCCGCTGCTGTGCCCGATCAACCTGCATATTTCCTCTGCTGTCCGCGACGCCTGGTATCTGCCGATACTTTAACCTGAAGCGCCTGGGCGGCTGAGGGGGGTGGGATCAAATAATGTGCAAAAATTTCCCGCCCGCCGGAGGGGCAGAATTTGAAGCTTCCCACACTTTTGCCAGTTTGGTGAAAAGTGCAATTTTTGTCGCCATTCATCCCTTCTTTTTCCCGTCTGACTTATCAAAAATGCAGGAAAGCACTTTTATTAAACAAAAAATATACAAATAATTAACCCTGCAAAAGTGAGACAATCCTATGAAAACACAGGTCGCGATTATTGGCGCTGGCCCTTCCGGGCTGCTGCTGGGGCAGCTCCTGCACAACGCCGGCATCCACACGGTCATTCTTGAGCGTCAAACGCCGCAGTATGTGCTGGGGCGCATCCGCGCGGGAATTCTGGAAAGCGGTACCGTCGATCTGCTTCGCGAAGCGGGCGTGGCGCAGCGAATGGACGTCGAAGGCCTGGTGCATCATGGGGTGGAGTTTCTCTTTGACGGCCAGCGGGTGCCCGTCTCACTGAGCGAGCTGACCGACGGCAAGAGCGTGATGGTTTACGGCCAGACTGAAGTGACCCGCGATCTGATGGCTGCCCGGGCCGCCAGCGACGCGCCGATCGTGTACGGCGTGAGCGAAGTGACTATCCATGACGCGAAAAGCGACCGGCCGACGATCACCTATCTTAGCGAAGGAGAATTCTGTCGCCTGGAGTGTGACTTTATCGCCGGTTGCGACGGGTTCCATGGCGTGTCGCGGCAAAGTATTCCCGCTGACATCCTCAAGACTTACGAGAGCGTCTGGCCGTTCGGCTGGTTAGGCCTGCTGGCGGATACGCCGCCGGTCAATCCGGAGCTGATCTATGCGCATCATCAGCGGGGATTCGTTTTATGTAGTCAGCGCTCACTTACTCGCAGCCGCTACTATCTGCAGGTTCCGCTGAGCGATAAAGTGGAAGACTGGTCGGACGAACGCTTCTGGCAGGAGTTGAAATGCCGATTGCCGGCGGATCTGTCATCAAAGTTAGTGACTGGTCACTCACTTGAGAAAAGCATCGCTCCCTTGCGCAGCTTCGTCGTAGAGCCGATGCAATATGGGCGATTGTTTCTGGTGGGGGATGCCGCGCATATCGTACCGCCGACCGGCGCTAAAGGGTTGAACCTGGCGGCATCGGACGTGAACTATCTGTGGCGGATCCTTCGCGAATACTACCATCATGGCCGGAGCGATCTGCTCGCGACCTATTCGCGACTGGCGCTGGATCGGGTCTGGAAAGGGGAACGCTTTAGCTGGTTCATGACCCGCCTGCTGCACGATTTCCCGCAGCAGAACGAATTCGACGCCAAAATGCAGGCGGCCGATCGCCGCTACTATCTGGGCTCGCGCGCCGGGCTGACCACCATCGCGGAAAACTACGTGGGCCTGCCCATGGAGCGCGTCGTCTGACTGAACAGGAGTAACTATGTCGCCCGTCCAAACTGTTCCGGTATTTAAGCTCTATGGCGAGGAGCGCGGCTGGCCGACGCCGGACCTGCTGCACTGCGAATCGATTTTGCAGCGCAGCAGCCTGTATCAGTGGCATATTCGTGTCCACCAGCACGCCGAAATGGTCCAGCTCCTCTATCTGCACAAAGGTCGGGCGGAGATCGAAATTGAAGGCACCACTGCGGTGATGACGGAATCCTGCATCCAGGTGGTGCCCGCCCTCTGCATTCATGGCTTTCATTTTTCACCCGGGACGCACGGATTTGTGCTCTCCCTGGCGCTGCCGCTGCTGAGCCGCTTTGAAAATCAGTTCGGCCGGCCGCTGGATGTGCTTAGCGTAGCGCAGTGTCTGCCGGTGGGGCGTTCCCGGGGGCGTATGCATACGCTGTTTTCAGCGCTTCGCGAGGAGTACAGTGCCGATCATGACGCACGGGAAATGATGCTTTATTCGCTGCTGGGGACGCTGCTGGTCTGGCTGAACCGGCAGTGCCGCCCCGCACCGCCCGCGGAAGACAAAGCGGAGCGAAAGCGCAGTATGATGCGTCATTTTTCCCGGCTTATTGAGAGCCACTACCGGCAGCATCTCCCGCTGGCGGAGTATGCGAAGTTGATTGGGCTGTCGGTCACGCATTTAAACTATTTATGTCGCGAGTTCTATGGCTGTAGCGCTCTCGGGGTACTGCATCAGCGACTGATGCTTGAGGCGCGGCGTAACCTGCAGTACACTCGCATGACGGTAACGCAACTCTCTGATTATTTGGGTTTTAGCGACGCCGCCTATTTTTCTCGCTTTTTCCGCCGCTACAGTGGCATGTCGCCTAAAGCATTTAGAGAAGCAATTAAAGAGAATGCTTCATAATTTTCAAGCCTGAAATTATTTTTGCTAAATAATAGTTTTATCTTTTCTAATTTATTAGCGCAGAGGCGTCTGTGCTAATATTCATCGCAAGTATACACAGGAATAATATTTACACGGTATGACCACGGTTCGGTCATTCAGTATATCGTGTACGCGGGCCATGAATATGTTTTTAATATTCATCCAGTAAATGGTATGGCGATCGAGTCACTCGCCGAACGTTTACGGGCAAGCGAAGGAACTTCGACAGGAAGCGGAGGTGTTATGTTACCAGGACAAGGTAAGTTTGGCGTCGTTATTAGTAAAATCCCCGTCATGCAGTCAGGGTTAAAGGTGATCTTCAATGAGAACCTCCCGGATTACGAACTCAGTTTTTGTCGCTCTCATGATGAGCTCACCCTTTTACAACTGCGGCGGGCGGTGCTGGTCGTTGCGGATATCTCCGGCGAGATTGCGCAACCCCGGGCCGTCTGCGAGCGTTATTACGCCCTCATGACCCAGTATCGTGATATTCACTGGGTTTTTATGGTCAGCGACAGCCTCTATCCATTAGCCGTTGAGCTATTAATTCGTCCCGAAAGCTCGCTCATCTCCGAGAGCGAGCCGGTAAACCGGCTGATTGAGGTGATTTGTGCCGGTAGCCGTGCGGCTGAGCAGATTAGCCGTACGCTGTTTACCGGGAATGAGGACAGCGATTTCGCAAGCTACCACTCTGCGGCGATGCTGACCCTGTCAGAGCGAAAAGTTCTGCGCCTTCTGGCGAAGGGATGGGGAATTAACCAGATCGCCGCGCTGTTGAAAAAGAGCAATAAGACGATCAGCGCGCAGAAAAATAGCGCAATGCGTCGCTTATCGCTACGCAGCAACGCTGAAATGTATGCCTGGATCAACAGCGCGCAGGGAATGCAAGAGCTGAATATCAATTCAGCTTACGGGGAGCAAATGGAATGGAAAAAAATAGCACAACCCGTCATGTCGCCATCGTAGAAAAATGTGTGATGACGGAAATGGCCTGGCGCTATATCTTTAGCCGTGAAGATAACAGCCAATACCGCATTCATTTTTTTAAAAATATCAATTTGCTCAGGGCGGTGGAAGCGTCGTTCCCATGGTCAGCAATGATCTTTTCACTTTCAGGGAGTCGTTCGTCCAGAGCCGAGAGCCTGCTTTTTCTTCACGAGATGGCGAGGATCCGACCGGAAGTCCAAACGATTATTCTGGCTAATAATGAAAGCGAAATGCGCCTGATCGGCCATTTAATGCCGTCCTGCCTGCACGGTATATTAAATAAATCTGCGCCGCGACGCGGGTTGCAGGAGCATTTATTACAGCTGCTGGATAATCATTCCCTCGCCGGCAAAGAGCATTTTTGCGGCAGAGAGGCATGCAACGATCCGCTAAGTCCGACGGAGCACGCTATTCTTCGGTATATGTCGTGGGGATATTCGCTTTCGGAAATTGCGGTGCAGCTGAACCGGAACATTAAAACCATCCGCGCGCATAAGTTCAACGCCATGACCAAGCTCGGGGTTCGCTCTGACATTGGTTTATTAAACGCGGCGGATATCTTGCTGCATTTACCGATAAACGGCCCGACCAGCGCCGTTAAACAGGTGGCATAACGCGGCTATATGCATACGTCTACCCATGTTGCGTCGGTGAGCTGCGCCATTCGTTCTGGTTCGATGCGAACGGCGCTGTGAATAGCCCCCGCTGCGGGTAGTACCTCCTGATAGTGCCTGAGCGAGACGTCACAAAAGACGTCCAGCGGATTTTCCAGACCAAACGGGCACACGCCGCCGACCGGATGGCCGGTCCAGGTCACCACCTCATCGCTGCTCAACATACGCGCTTTTGCGCCAAAGGTTTCTTTCAGCTTTTTATTATCCAGCCGCGCATCGCCCCTGGCGACGATCAGTACAATTTTATCTTTGATCTTGAGCGACAGCGTTTTGGCTATTTGTCCCGGCTCAACGTTGTGCGCGGCAGCGGCGAGCGCCACGGTGGCGGTACTCTGGTTTAACTCAATAATTTCGATATCGGGGGCGTGTTCGGCAAAGAACTGCCGTACAGACTGCAGACTCATTGGATTCTCCTGATTTAAGCCTGGTTAAATCTGTCACAAGCCTGGCGGAGTGTAAATATCGGCGCGGACAATCCAGATTCTTTCTATTTTGTCGATCTCCTTCACATTCACCGTAACCGGTTACTGTAACCGGTTGCGGTTATCTGCATTGAGATGAATACTGGAACAGTCACTTCTCCTTTTATTTATAACAAAAGAGCCGTGTATGAATCGTTGTGTTATGAGCAGTATAGCCGGTGATCCACCCGCGGCCTGCTGCATCAAAAAGCGGTCATCGTAACGGCAGGGTAATCGTTGTTGGGCCAGTATCAATAGCCTGTCAGGAGGGCTACTATGTCTGCTAACCATGCTGCGTTTAATTTGATATTTCGCTTTGTAGAAAATTACATAAGCCCCATAGCAGGGCGGATCTCATCGCAGCGTCACGTCATGGCTATCCGTGACGGTTTTATCTCCGCGATGCCGTTTATGATCGTCGGATCGTTTCTGCTGGTGTTTGCTTATCCTCCTTTTTCCCCGGATACCACCTGGGGTTTCGCCCGCGCCTGGCTGGATCTGGCAAAAGAGTTCGAGGGGCGCATTCTGACCCCTTTTGATATGACAATGGGGATCATGTCGATCTACATCTGCGCGGCAATCTCTTACAACCTCGGTAAGCACTACGAGAAATCCAATCAGCTCGATCCCTTTATGTGCGCGATGCTGTCGATCATGGCCTTTTTACTGATTGCCGCGCCGAAGACGAATGGCACGCTGCCGGTGGATAGCCTCGGCGGAACAGGGATCTTTACCGCCATTCTGGTGGCGATCTACTGTGTGGAGATGATGCGTTTTCTCAAGGCACATAACATCGGTATCCGTCTGCCGGATCAGGTCCCTCCGATGATCAAAAATTCCTTTGATCTGTTGATCCCGGTGCTGGTGGTTGTGCTAACGCTCTATCCGCTGAGCCTGTTTATTCAACACCATTTTGACATGCTGATCCCGCAGGCCATTATGGCGATTTTCAAACCGCTGGTTTCGGCGGCCGATTCCCTGCCGGCGATCCTGTTGGCGGTTCTCATCGGCCACCTGCTGTGGTTTGCCGGGATCCACGGTGCGGCGATCGTTTCCGGGATGCTGCAGATGTTCTGGCTGACCAACCTCGGTATGAACCAGCAGGCGCTGGCCCAGGGCGCACCTCTGCCGCATATCTTTATGGAGGCGTTCTGGACCTTCTTTATCGTGGTCGGAGGTTCTGGTGCCACCATGGGGCTGGTGTTCTGCTATCTGCGCAGTCGTTCAGCGCATTTGCGCTCCATTGGTCGTTTGAGCGTGGTGCCAAGCCTGTTTAACATTAACGAGCCGGTCATCTTTGGGACGCCTATTGTCATGAATCCGGTGTTCTTTATTCCGTTCCTGCTGGCGCCGATGGTGAATGCGGTACTGGCCTGGGCGGCAATGAAGCTGGATCTGATCGGCCGCGTCATCTCCGTGGTGCCGTGGACGGCGCCGGCGCCGATTGGCGGTGCCTGGGCGCTGGGCTGGGATTTCCGGGCGGCAATTCTGGTCATCGTTCTGGCCTGCGTGTCGGCGATTATCTACTTCCCGTTCTTTAAGGTGTATGAGAAACAGCTGCTTGCTCAGGAAGCGGAAGAGGCCGAACGGGCGGAACAGGAGAGTCAGCAGACCGCATAAATAGTGACCGGGCGGCCACAGGCTGCCCGTAGCTTATTGGGAACAGGGCGTTATTTTAACGTGCAGTCGCCGCACTGTTGGACGTCCGGCAGGCGATAGCGCTGACAACAGGTGCGTCGGACTAACTGCCCTTCACGCAGCACGACCGTTCGCCATAGTGGGTTATCCTGACCATCGGCGAGTTGTTTTTCAAAGAAACAGTGCTGGCGCAGGGCGGCAAGCTGCTCATCCCCCAGCAGCGCGCGCATTTCCCCAAGATACCAGTTAATCAGATAGCCTGTATTGCTCCAGATAAGCTTGCCATTGATTTCGCCCGTCGCTTCCAGCGCCTCAATAACCGGCTGCAGGGTGCGCGTCACCAGGGCATCCATCCGCGACAGCGGTGACAGTCTCTCGATGCCGGCATCACTATGGACATCAATCCAGAAACAGGCCGCCCGGCCGCTTTCGTGAAATTCGACGTGGAAATGTTCCGGCGCCAGGCTGAGACCCTGTGGTTCATTGAGCAACGCCAGCATCAGCGGCGGCACCAGCAGACCGATATACCATTGCGCCCAGAGCGAGAGCAGAGGTTTCTGTTCCCGTGTCAGCGTTGGCTGATGACGATAGATATGATCGGAATAAGTGGCCAACAGGGAGCGTAAGGCGGTGGGTTGCGACCACTCGGCGAGCGTCAACGCGTGACCGGGAGCGGATTCATCCAGGCGCAGGAAATCGAGCAGATGGGGGCGCAGGGTGGCGATTTTTTCCCGAATACTCTCCGCCAGGGCGCGCTCAGCCGTCGGCAAAGGGGCCCGCCAGATAAGTTCATCGCTGAGAGGAAGGGAACGCCAGGCCATTCGATTTCCAGATACAAATCTAAATGATAATGATTCCTGATATTAGTTGTTTGCAGGCGGCATGGCAAGAATTTTGTCGGCGCCACGATGCCGCAGCGCGCGGGTTAACTGGCCAAAATAATGTTGCGGCCTTTATTTTTAGCTTCATAGAGTGCGCCATCGGCTCGCGCCAGCGCTTGCTCAATATTGTCATCAATGAGCGGCGTCAGACCAATACTGATGGTCACGTTGGTGGCGACGCTCTCATTAAACATATGCGGGATTTTCAGGTCATAGACCCGCTGTCGAATTCGTTCGGCAGCCTGCCAGGCCGTTTCTTCGCTGCTATTGGTCAGCAGCACCATAAACTCCTCTCCACCAAAGCGGGCGACAATATCGCGCGAGCGTACGGCGTTACGAATGGCAGCAGAGACGCGAATGAGCGCCTGATCGCCCATCATATGACCGTAGTGATCGTTATAGGCTTTGAAATGATCGATATCGAGGAGCAGCACGAAGTGGTTATCGCCGTCCAGCGCCAGCAGGGTATCGAGGCGATTCTGCAGTCCGCGGCGATTATACAAACCGGTCAGGGGATCCAGCATACTGAGATCGTTGAGGGTGTTGCGTTCCTGCATCAGTTTATCCATCAATCCTTGTGTAAAGGCATCGCTGCGCTTCTGGATAATATTTTGCAGGGTAATACCGGCAATAGGCAGCATAAAACAGTAAGTCATGCGCAACCATTGTTCTCCCTCCGCCATTATCAGGCAGGCAAGGAAAGTCGGTAAAGAGTGGAGGGTAAAGGCAGTGATATTATTGGAAAAAGCGATGGTGCCGATAAACAGAATGCTTAATAGGGCGATCACCAGATAGTTAAAATGCGGCGGTGTCAATAGCATCGCCTTTGTCACTACGTGCCATGCCCATAGCATGCCAAATAACAACGAGATAGCGGAAATATTTATTTTCGATTGCGGCCATTTCCAGTGCCAGAGTAGCAGCAACCCGCTGCAGGCCACGATCAGGGCGCAGGGCAGCGTGAAACGAACTACCGTAAATAGGGGGGTGACCAGCGACAGAGAGGAAGAAATGAAATTAAGCAGTAAAAAAAGCCGTAAGGAATATTGATATTTTTGTGCGTAATGTGCTCGCCAGGTTTGTGCAGTCATATCGGAAGAATCATTATTAGTCGTTAAATTTCAAAATGATGAAAGCCAAAAATGAAGAGTCTGATAACAATGTGCAAAAAAAGGTTATTTGCAAAATAAGAAAAATATTTAATATATATCGATAATCCGCTTAATTTATCACCTTCATGAATGTATGTCATTACCGCGAACGTAAAGAATAAGGCACAGAGCACTTTGCAAATGACAAATGATAAAAATTATCATATGATATTGGTTATCATTATCGTTGTGAGAGGTAAAACCATGCTGCTGCGAGCATTAGGAAGCGGTTGGGCAGTCGTCGTTCCCGGCGCGCTGATTGTCGCTCTCGGGTATGCCGGGGTGTCGGCTGACGTATGGCGGACGCTGGTCGCGGTGGGCATGCTGATGTCCGCGGTGATGATATGGCATCGTCAACTGCGCCATTTTATCCTGCTGCCATCGTGCGTTGCATTGATTGGTGGGATAATGCTGATGATGGTGGATATCAAGCTGAGAGGATAACGTCGGGAGAGGGAAGAATATTGGTGCGAGGGGGGGGACTTGAACCCCCACGTCCGTAAGGACACTAACACCTGAAGCTAGCGCGTCTACCAATTCCGCCACCTTCGCACAGTATTCTTTCTTTGGATATTGCCTCGTTGGTGCGAGGGGGGGGACTTGAACCCCCACGTCCGTAAGGACACTAACACCTGAAGCTAGCGCGTCTACCAATTCCGCCACCTTCGCCCAGTGCGAGCAATATCTTCGTGGATTATGGTGCGAGGGGGGGGACTTGAACCCCCACGTCCGTAAGGACACTAACACCTGAAGCTAGCGCGTCTACCAATTCCGCCACCTTCGCATACCATCGACACTATGAAAGTATCGTTACCACGGAGGCGCATTCTAGTGGTTTTCGGCGACACGTCAATAGTTAATTATGCAGGTTGTATCGATTGCTGCAAAAATGGGCGGATTTGCCCGCGGGAAGCGCCAGCGGCACCAGGAGCGGGCCGCCGGCGTGAAAAGACGATTATTTTTTCGCCTGACGGGTCATGATGGTGCGATAGACCTTAAAACGTCCGGTCTGGGCGATCACCTCATGGAAGCCGAACGTCTCATCCAGCACCTGCGGATACGGCAGGAAGGCGTTGGCGACAATGCGCAGCTCGCCGCCGCTGTTGAGATGGCGAACCGCGCCGCGGATCAGCGCCTGGGCAGCTTCGAGGCTGGTCTGCAGGCCGTCATGGAATGGCGGGTTGGAGATGATCATGTCGAAGCGACCATTGACCTCGGAGAAGACGTTGCTGGCAAACACATCGCCAGCCAGGCCGTTGGCGGCAAGCGTCGCGCGGCTGGCTTCAACCGCCGGGGCGCTGACGTCGCACAGGGTGAGGCGCACTTTCGGCGAATGGCTGGCCAGCGCGGCGGCCAGCACACCCGCGCCGCAGCCGACGTCCAGCACTTTCCCTTTGGTATGCGGCTCGAGGGTGGAGAGCAGCAGCTGGCTGCCGACGTCCAGACCGTCGCGGCTGAAGACGCCCGGTAGGGTTTTAATCGTCAGATTATCCAGTGTGTATTCGCCCCAGAAAGCTTCGGCGTCGAAGGCGGGCTGCTTTTCCAGACGGCCATGATAGAGGCCACAGCGGCGAGCGCTATCCACTTTGTTTAATGGCGCGTATTCAGTCAGCATCTGCTCCGCGCTGCGGACGCCGCTGCGGTTTTCACCGACGACGAAAATGTCGCTTCCCACCGGCAGCAGAGAGAGCAGGTTCATCAGCTGGAACTGCGCCTCTGGTTTGTTCTTTGGCCAGTAGTAGATCAGGGTGTCGCACTCGGCGACGTCAGCCGCCTCAGCCACTAAGCTAAAACGGACGGTGTCACCCATCTGGCGGCTGAGGACCTGCCAGTGGTGGAACTGCTGGGTGTGGGCGCGGCTGGCCGCGGTATCCAGACGCGCAGGCAGGTCATCCTGCAGGTCACCGGCAAACAGAACGCGGGCGGACTCGAAATCATCACTGTGGCGCAGCAAGACTTCACTTGCCGGGGTAAAAGCGGACATGAAACACTCCTTCATTAAGACTGGCGCCGATTATAGTAGTTTGTTGGCGCAGATACGACGGATTTGCTATATTGCGCGCTTGTTTAACAGGAGTGTTTCGCTATGACATCCCGACGAGACTGGCAACTACAGCAGCTGGGCATTACCCAGTGGTCGCTGCGCCGACCGGGGGCGTTACAGGGCGAAATCGCTATCTCGCTTCCTGAACATATTCGTTTGGTGATGGTGGCGGAAACCCCGCCGTCGCTGACAGAGCCGCTGATTGGCGACGTATTGCGCGCGCTGGCCGTAACGCCAGATCAGGTCCTGCAGCTGACCCCGGAGCGGGTGGCGATGCTGCCGCAGGACAGCCGCTGTAACAGCTGGCGGTTGGGCACAGAGGCGTCGCTGCCGCTGGCGGGCGCCCAGGTGTCCACCCCCGCTTTTGATGAACTCCAGACCAGCGCGCCGGCTCGCAGGGCGCTCTGGCAACAAATCTGCGCACATGAACACGATTTCTATCCTCAGCACGGCTGATTTAACCCGAGCCTGGCAAATCGAAACCCGCGCCCACGCTTTCCCGTGGAGCGAACAGACCCTGGCCAGTAACCAGGGGGAACGCTATCGCAACTATCAGCTGTCGGTGGATGGCGAAATGGCGGCTTTCGCCATTACGCAAGTGGTGCTGGATGAGGCGACGCTGTTCAATATCGCTGTCGATCCCGCTTACCAGCGCCGTGGCCTGGGGCGAGCGCTGCTGGAACATGTCATTGATGAAGTCGAAAAGCTCGGCGTCGTCACGCTATGGCTGGAGGTGCGCGCCTCCAACGTTGCCGCCCTCGCGCTGTATGAAAGCTTAGGCTTCAATGAAGCGACGATTCGCCGCAACTACTACCCGACGGCCGACGGGCGCGAAGACGCCATTGTTATGGCTCTGCCAATCAGTATGTAAGACAAGGTGATACGATGAAATGGGACTGGATTTTCTTTGATGCCGATGAAACGCTGTTTACGTTTGATTCTTTCAGCGGCTTACAGCGGATGTTTCTCGACTACAGCGTGACCTTTACCGCCGAAGATTTTCAGGACTATCAGGCCGTGAATAAGCCGCTATGGGTGGATTACCAAAACGGCGCCATCACCTCGCTGCAGCTGCAGCACCAGCGTTTTGACAACTGGGCGCAACGTTTGAATGTGCCGCCGGGGGAGCTCAACGACGCGTTTATGAATGCGATGGCGGAAATCTGTGCGCCGCTGCCGGGTGCGGTCTCTCTGCTCAACGCGCTGCAGGGCAAGGTCAAAATGGGCATCATCACCAACGGCTTTACCTCGCTGCAGCAGACTCGTCTGGAGCGGACCGGTTTACGCGATCACTTTGATTTGCTAATTATTTCTGAAGAAGTGGGCGTCGCTAAACCGGACGCGCGCATTTTCGATTACGCGCTGGCGAAGGCGGGTAACCCACCGCGCTCGCGGGTGCTGATGGTCGGCGATACCGCCGAGTCGGATATTCGCGGCGGCGTGAACGCCGGACTGGCGACCTGCTGGCTCAATGCGCATCAGCGCGAGCTGCCGGCGGACCTCGAGCCGGACTGGACGGTGACCTCGTTAAGCGAACTGGAGCAGCTCCTGTGTAAACACTGATTGCCTCCCCCCCGTTGATGGGTAAAATAGCCGCAATTTTTCGTATTCCACATGCGTGGCCCATGGCCGCGTTTACTTAGAAGATTAATTATGACGTTGTCTCCTTATCTGCAAGAGGTGGCCAAACGCCGCACTTTTGCCATTATCTCTCACCCGGATGCCGGTAAGACCACCATCACCGAAAAGGTGCTGCTGTTCGGACAGGCGATTCAGACCGCCGGTACCGTAAAAGGCCGTGGCTCCAGCCAGCACGCGAAATCCGACTGGATGGAGATGGAAAAGCAGCGTGGTATCTCGATCACCACCTCGGTAATGCAGTTCCCGTATCATGACTGCCTGGTGAACCTGCTGGATACCCCGGGGCACGAAGACTTCTCCGAAGATACCTACCGTACCCTGACGGCGGTGGACTGCTGCCTGATGGTGATTGACGCGGCAAAAGGCGTCGAAGATCGGACCCGTAAGCTGATGGAAGTCACCCGTCTGCGCGATACGCCGATCCTCACTTTTATGAACAAACTCGACCGTGATATCCGCGATCCGATGGAGCTGCTGGATGAAGTCGAGAACGAGCTGAAAATTGGCTGCGCGCCGATTACCTGGCCTATCGGCTGCGGTAAGTTGTTCAAGGGCGTCTATCATCTCTACAAAGATGAAACCTACCTGTATCAGACCGGTAAAGGCCATACCATCCAGGAAGTGCGCATCGTGAAGGGGCTCAACAACCCGGATCTTGACGCGGCGGTGGGGGAAGATCTCGCGCAGCAGCTGCGTGACGAGCTGGAGCTGGTGCAGGGCGCGTCGAACGAGTTCGATAAAGATCTGTTCCTGGCCGGGGAAATCACCCCAGTGTTCTTCGGGACCGCATTAGGTAACTTCGGCGTTGACCATATGCTGGATGGCCTGGTGGAGTGGGCGCCGGCGCCGATGCCGCGTAACACCGACACCCGTGAAGTCAACGCCACGGAAGAGAAGTTCACTGGCTTCGTGTTTAAAATTCAGGCCAATATGGACCCGAAACACCGCGACCGCGTGGCTTTCATGCGCGTGGTGTCCGGTAAATATGAGAAAGGCATGAAGCTGCGTCAGGTGCGCATCGGTAAAGACGTGGTGATCTCCGACGCGCTGACCTTTATGGCCGGCGACCGTTCACACGTCGAGGAAGCCTATCCTGGGGATATTATCGGCCTGCATAACCACGGCACCATTCAGATTGGCGATACCTTCACCCAGGGCGAGATGATGAAGTTCACCGGTATTCCGAACTTCGCACCGGAACTGTTCCGTCGTATTCGCCTGAAGGATCCGCTGAAGCAGAAACAGCTGCTGAAAGGGCTGGTTCAGCTCTCTGAAGAGGGCGCGGTGCAGGTCTTCCGTCCGATCGCCAATAACGATCTGATCGTCGGCGCCGTGGGGGTGCTGCAGTTTGACGTCGTCGTGGCGCGCCTGAAAAGCGAATACAACGTGGAAGCGATTTACGAATCCGTCAACGTGGCCACCGCGCGCTGGGTTGAATCCACTGACGTGAAGAAATTCGAAGAGTTCAAGCGTAAAAACGAAGTTCAGCTGGCACTGGATGGCGGCGATAACCTGACCTACATCGCTCCGACGATGGTCAACCTGAACCTGACGCAGGAGCGTTATCCTGACGTGGTGTTCCGCAAAACGCGCGAGCACTAATCCCTGACGAAGCGCGGCGCAGGCCGCGCTTTTTTCTTCTTCTGCCCGCGCTTCCTTCCTTCTGGAAAGTTCTTAAAACGCCGCTAATTCGTCTGTTTTTTATCCATATCCTCCGCAACCCCTTCGCCTGTCTACTATATTTAATTCGTGTTTTTAAAAATGCTGGCGTAATTCACTGCGATAAGACGCCAGCGCTGGTGAAAAAACGAGGACATCACGATGACCAGACTAAAGAATGCCAATATGTTGCTGGCGCTCTTCTTAGGCTTAGCCGCGTTGAACGCCTCGGCAGAGACGGAAAAAACAACGGTAGACAGTGCGAAGTCAGCTGCCAGCAATGCGGGAGAGGCGGTAGACAATTCGATTAATAAAGTCGGCGATTTTATGGACGACAGCACCATTACCGCGCGGGTAAAGGCGGCGCTGATCGACCATAAGGATATTAACTCCGGCGATATTTCGGTGAAAACGGAAAACAAAGTGGTCACCCTCAGCGGCGACGTCACCAGTGCTGAACAGAAAAGTCAGGCGCTGAGCGTGGCAAAAGCGGTCGAAGGCGTCTCTCAGGTTAACGACAAACTGACGGTGCAGCACAAATCGTCGAGCGAGACGGCGACGCTGAAAGGCTATGCCGGGGATACCGCTATTACCAGCGAAGTGAAAGCCAAGCTGCTGGCGGATGACATTGTCCCTTCGCGCAATGTGAAAGTAGAAACTAACGCCGGCGCCGTGCATCTGACCGGTACGGTGGCTTCCGCTGCGCAGGCTGAGCGCGCCGCAGAGATTGCGAAAGCGGTCTCCGGTGTGAAAAGCGTCCGCAACGATCTTAGCGTGAAGTAAATCGAGTTATTAACAAAAGTGTTGTCTGGCCAAGGTTGCCGAACGAATAGCAGCATCCACTGAGCGATGAGCTAGACAGAAAGGGTGCGCAAACCGCTGTTCACCGTCCATTATGGTAAGGAGAAAAGTATGTTTCGATGGGGAATTATTTTTCTGGTCATTGCATTAATTGCTGCGGCCCTGGGCTTCGGTGGTCTGGCGGGTACTGCCGCTGGCGCCGCGAAAATCGTCTTTGTCGTCGGGATTATCCTGTTCCTGGTGAGCCTGTTTACTGGACGCAGACGTCCTTAGGTGGCCCGCGATGCGGGCGATGCTGAAGCCTGAGCATTTTTACTGACACGTCGTCTTACACAAAGCCAGTCCTGCGGACTGGCTTTCGCGGTTTAAGCGGCGGGCAAATTGCGTTACCTTGTCAGGAGAAGACCAATCGAACAGGAAAGCAGGGTGGGGCAACGCATTCCCGTCACGCTGGGCAATATCGCCCCGCTGGCGGTTAAACCCTTCCGACCAGGCAAGCTGGCGCTGGTGTGTGAAGGCGGGGGACAGCGAGGGATTTTCACCGCCGGGGTTCTGGACGAATTCATGCGCGCCGGATTTAACCCCTTTGACCTGATGCTGGGGACTTCCGCGGGGGCGCAAAACCTCTCCGCCTACATGTGTAATCAGCAAGGCTATGCCCGCAAAGTCATCACCCGCTACACCACCTCACGCCAATTTTTCGATCCGATGCGCTTTGTGCGCGGCGGCAACCTTATCGATCTCGACTGGCTGGTCGAGGCCACCTCGCAGCAGATGCCGCTGGCCATGAACTATGCTGAAACGCAGTTCGCGCAGGGAAAAGAGCTGTGGATGTGCGCCTGTCGCGGCGACGATTACTCCGCCAGCTATTTTTCACCAACGCCGCAAACCTGGCTGGATCTGATCCGCGCCTCCAGCGCCATCCCTGGATTTTATCGCAGCGGCGTATTGCTTGACGGCGTCAGCTACCTTGACGGCGGCGTCAGCGATGCGATCCCGGTTCAGGAGGCGGCCCGCCGCGGCGCTCAGACCATCGTGGTGATCCGCACCGTCCCCTCGCAGATGTTTTATACCCCGGAGTGGTTTAAGCGGATGGAGCGCTGGCTGGGGGAGAGCAGCCTGCAGCCGCTGGTCAATCTGGTGCATCACCACGAAACCACCTATCGCGCCATCCAGCAGTTCATCGAGAAACCGCCCGGTAAGCTGCGGATCTTCGAAATCTATCCCCAGCGGCCGCTGCGCAGCATGGCGCTTGGCAGCCGACTGCCGGCGCTGCTGGAGGACTACAAAACCGGACGCCAGTGCGGCCGTTATTTCCTGGCCACCGTGGGTAAACTGCTGGCTGACCGGCCGCCGCTGTTGCGCCACGCGCCGCGTGTTGCCCGGCCCTCGCCGGTGGTGGTGCCGCCGGTGCCGGTGGCCAATGAAGCGCCGCAGGCGACCATCATCGCTGCGCCGCAGGCCAATGACGCAAGCTTTAATCATGAGGATCTGGCGTGACGCACCGTTTTATCGATACCCACTGCCACTTCGATTTTCCCCCCTTCGCGGAAGATGAGGTCGCCAGCCTGGCGCGTGCGGCGCAGGCCGGCGTCGGACGAATTATCGTTCCGGCCATCTCCGCTGAGCGTTTTAGCCGCGTGCTGGCGCTGGCGGCGCAGCACGAGGCGCTGTATGCCGCGCTGGGCCTGCATCCGATTGTCATTGAGCAGCATACCGATGAGGGGCTGGCGCAACTGGAGGCGTCGCTGGCGCAGCGCCCGCCAAAACTGGTGGCGGTGGGGGAGATTGGTCTCGATCTCTATCGCGACGAGCCGCAGTTCGATCGTCAGCAGGCGCTGCTGGAAGCGCAGCTGCGTCTGGCGAAGCGTTACGATCTGCCGGTGATTCTCCACTCCCGACGCACCCACGATAAGCTGGCGATGCTGCTGAAAAAACATGCCCTGCCGCGTACCGGGGTGGTACATGGCTTCGCCGGCAGTCTGCAGCAGGCCGAGCGCTTTGTGCAGCTTGGCTATAAGATCGGCGTTGGCGGCACCATTACCTATCCCCGCGCCAGCAAAACCCGCGAGGTGATGGCGCGTCTGCCGCTTTCAGCCCTGCTGCTGGAGACCGATGCCCCGGATATGCCGCTCAATGGCTTTCAGGGACTGCCCAATCGCCCGGAGCAAGCTGCGCGGGTATTTGAGGCCCTGTGCGAACTGCGCCCTGAGCCTCCGGCAGCTATAGCCGAAGGGATAATGCGCAACACACTCGCCTTGTTTTCCTTACCCTCAGCCACTGTATGGTGATCGAATTCTCATAATTGTCCATCCATATCATTGATTTGCTTAAAATGTGTGAAGCCAGGCGGGCAGGATAGTTTCGGGCCGATATAATCACGCCGTTAGTGCTGGACTATCAAAACACAGGGAATCTGTATGCAAATCCTCATGGGACTTATCGGCATGGTGGCGCTGTTGGCCATTGCTGTGCTGCTCTCCAATAATCGAAAAGCCATTAACCTGCGTACCGTGCTCGGCGCCTGGATAATCCAGGTGGGTATCGGCGCGTTAATATTGTATGTACCGGCCGGGCGCTCGGCGCTGTTAGCGATGTCGAACGGCGTCGCCAGCGTTATTGCCTACGGCAATGAAGGGATTAGTTTCATCTTCGGCGGGCTGGTTTCCGATAAAATGTTCGAGGTATTTGGCGGCGGCGGCTTCGTCTTTGCCCTGCGCGTGCTGCCGGTGATCGTTTTCTTCTCGTCGCTGATTGCCGTGCTTTACTACCTGGGCATTATGCAGCTGGTCATTCGCATTCTCGGCGGCGCGCTGCGGGCGGTTCTGAAGACCTCGCGTACCGAGTCGCTGTCGGCCACGGCGAACATCTTCGTTGGTCAGACCGAAGCGCCGCTGGTGGTGCGTCCTTATATCGCCACCATGACCCGCTCGGAGCTGTTTGCGGTCATGTGCGGCGGCCTGGCCTCGGTGGCGGGTTCCGTGCTGGCGGGCTATGCGCAGATGGGCGTTCCGCTGGAGTACCTGATTGCCGCGTCGTTTATGGCGGCGCCGGGTGGACTGCTGTTTGCCAAAATTATCGTACCGGAAACGGAGAAACCGGACGATAACCCAGCTCATGACCGCCAGAGCGCGGATGCGGATAAACCGGCCAACGTGCTGGACGCCGCCGCCTCCGGCGCCGCGTCTGGTATGCAGCTGGCGCTCAACGTCGGCGCAATGCTGCTGGCGTTTATTGCGCTGATCGCTCTGCTGAACGGCATTCTGTCCGGCGTCGGCGGCTGGTTTAACCATCCGGAGCTGTCGCTGCAGATGATCCTCGGCTGGGTCTTCTCACCGCTGGCGTGGGTGATCGGCGTGCCGTGGCACGAAGCGACGGTAGCGGGGTCGTTTATCGGCCAGAAGCTGATCATTAACGAGTTCGTGGCCTATATGAACTTTGGCGAGTATCTGAAGGCGGACGCTGAGGTGGCGGCGGCCGGGCTGCAGGTCATTTCAGATCACACCAAAGCCATTATCTCTTTCGCGCTATGCGGATTCGCCAATCTGTCATCGATCGCCATCCTGATTGGCGGCCTCGGGGGGATGGCACCCAACCGGCGTCAGGATATCGCCCAGCTTGGGCTGCGTGCGGTGGCGGCGGGGACGCTGTCTAACCTGATGAGCGCCACCATCGCCGGGGTTTTCCTCGCCCTCTAAACCTGTTACCTGAACCAGCGGCCGTCGCGTCGCTGGTTTTATTGAGTTTGTGAAAATTCCATCATTTCTGGTTTTCAGAAAAACCATTTACATTTCAAATGATAATCATTTTATCACCGGCAGTGCGGACAAAATGTGCGCCACGTTGTCGAGTGGCGCTGTTATTATGTGTTAGAATTGTCACATCCCCATTGGTTGCAGAGTTTTGATTATGCTTAAGAGGGGCGTGATGATAATTGTCGCGGTATGCACCGATGTTTCGTGATTAAAATCACATTACAGTAATGCAAATTAGTAAGTAGTTTTCATTAACTGTGATGAATGTCGAAGTGTAACAGCGAGTGAATGTTACAATAGTAACAGACTTGCAAGGTGAACAAACTATTGAACCGGCACTGCGCCGGCGGAGTATGAAATGACTGATTTAAAAGCAAGCAGCCTGCGCGCGTTAAAACTGATGGACCTGACCACCCTGAACGACGACGACACCAATGAGAAGGTGATTGCCCTGTGTCATCAGGCGAAAACCCCGGTGGGTAACACCGCGGCGGTCTGTATCTATCCGCGCTTCATCCCGATTGCCCGTAAGACGCTGAACGAGCAGGGAACGCCGGATATCCGCATCGCCACGGTCACCAACTTCCCGCACGGTAATGACGATATCGATATTGCTCTGGCGGAAACCCGCGCGGCGATCGCTTACGGTGCTGATGAAGTGGACGTGGTTTTCCCGTACCGCGCGCTGATTGCCGGTAACGAACAGGTCGGCTTCGAGCTGGTGAAAGCCTGTAAAGAGGCCTGCGCGGCGGCCAACGTGCTGCTGAAAGTGATCATCGAAACCGGTGAGCTGAAAGAAGAAGCGCTGATCCGTAAAGCGTCTGAAATCTCTATCAAAGCCGGGGCCGATTTCATCAAAACCTCGACCGGTAAAGTGCCGGTGAATGCCACGCCAGAAAGCGCGCGCATCATGATGGAAGTCATTCGTGATATGGGCGTTGAGAAAACCGTTGGCTTCAAACCGGCGGGCGGCGTGCGCAGCGCGGAAGATGCGCAGCAGTTCCTGGCGATCGCCGATGAGCTGTTTGGCGCCGACTGGGCCGATGCTCGTCACTACCGCTTTGGCGCCTCCAGCCTGCTGGCCAGCCTGTTGAAAGCCTTGGGTCACGGCGACGGCAAGAGCGCCAGCAGCTACTGATTGTCAGACATTGCCGGATGAGGCTTCACTTATCCGGCCTACAGGATCGTAGGGCGGGTAAGCGTAGCGCCACCCGCCACCATTCACCCGATTCCTCATGGGGGTTACCGTGTTTCTCGCACAAGAAATTATTCGTAAAAAACGTGATGGTCAGGCATTAAGCGATGAAGAGATCCGCTTTTTCATCAACGGCATCCGCGACAATACTATCTCAGAAGGGCAGATCGCCGCGCTGGCGATGACCATCTTCTTCCATGATATGTCTATGCCGGAGCGCGTTTCGCTGACCATGGCGATGCGGGATTCCGGTACCGTTCTGGACTGGAAAAGCCTAAACCTTAACGGTCCGATCGTCGATAAACACTCCACCGGCGGCGTCGGGGATGTCACTTCGCTGATGCTGGGGCCGATGGTGGCCGCCTGCGGCGGCTATGTGCCGATGATTTCCGGCCGCGGCCTCGGCCATACCGGCGGTACCCTGGATAAACTGGAAGCCATCCCGGGCTTCGATATTTTCCCGGACGACAACCGCTTCCGCGAGATTATTAAAGATGTCGGCGTGGCGATTATCGGGCAGACCATCTCCCTCGCTCCGGCGGACAAACGTTTCTATGCCACCCGCGATATTACCGCGACGGTGGACTCCATCCCGCTGATCACCGCCTCGATCCTTGCCAAAAAGCTGGCGGAAGGGCTGGATGCGCTGGTGATGGACGTTAAAGTCGGCAGCGGCGCGTTTATGCCGACTTATGAGCTTTCCGCCGCGCTGGCGGAAGCGATCGTCGGGGTCGCCAACGGCGCCGGCGTGCGCACCACCGCGCTGCTGACCGATATGAACCAGGTGCTGGCCTCCAGCGCCGGGAACGCCGTTGAAGTTCGCGAAGCGGTTCAGTTCCTGACCGGCGAATACCGCAACCCACGCCTGTTCGACGTGACGATGGCGCTGTGTGTGGAGATGCTGATTTCCGGCAATCTGGCGAAAGATGACGCCGAAGCCCGGGCGAAACTGCAGGCGGTGCTGGATAACGGTAAAGCAGCGGAAGTCTTTGGTCGCATGGTCGCGGCGCAGAAAGGACCGAGCGACTTTGTCGAGAATTATGATCATTATCTGCCGACGGCGATGCTGAGCAAAGCAGTCTATGCTGATACCGAAGGTTTTATCAGCGCGATGGACACTCGCGCGCTGGGCATGGCAGTGGTTTCTATGGGCGGCGGCCGCCGTCAGGCATCAGACACCATTGACTATAGCGTTGGCTTTACCGAGATGGCGCGTCTGGGTGACCGCGTGGACGGACAGCGTCCGCTGGCGGTGATCCATGCCAAAGACGAGAACAGCTGGCAGGAGGCCGCGAAAGCGGTCAAAGCGGCCATTAAACTGGACGATAAAGCTCCGGAAATTACACCGACAGTCTATCGCCGTATCACTGAATAGCGATATACTGATCTGATCGCTTTTTTGCAGCGCAAGATGTATGGAGAACAAGATGAAACGTGCATTTATCATGGTGCTGGACTCCTTTGGGATTGGCGCAACGGAAGACGCAGACCGCTTTGGCGACGTCGGCGCCGATACGCTGGGCCACATTGCGGAAGCCTGCGCCAAAGGCGAAGCTGACCACGGCCGCAAAGGCCCGCTGAATTTACCGAACCTGACCCGTCTGGGGCTGGTGAAAGCGCATGAAGGCTCCACCGGTAAAATTGCCGCCGGAATGGATGGCAATGCCGAAGTGATTGGCGCCTATGCCTGGGCGCATGAACTCTCTTCTGGTAAAGATACGCCGTCCGGCCACTGGGAAATCGCTGGCGTGCCGGTACTGTTTGACTGGGGCTACTTCAGCGATCACGAAAACAGCTTCCCGCAGGAGCTGCTGGATAAGCTGGTGAAACGCGCCAACCTGCCGGGCTACCTCGGCAATTGCCACTCTTCCGGGACGGTGATTCTCGATCAGCTCGGCGAAGAGCATATGAAAACCGGGAAACCGATTTTCTATACCTCCGCTGACTCCGTATTCCAGATCGCCTGTCATGAAGAGACCTTTGGCCTCGACAAACTGTATGAGCTGTGCGAAATCGCCCGTGAAGAGCTGACCGAAGGCGGCTACAACATTGGCCGCGTCATCGCCCGTCCGTTTATCGGCGATAAAGCCGGCAACTTCCAGCGTACTGGCAACCGTCACGATCTGGCGGTCGAACCGCCGGCGCCGACCGTGCTGCAGAAGCTGGTTGACGAGAAGAACGGCCACGTGGTGTCTGTCGGTAAGATAGCGGATATCTACGCCAACTGCGGCATCACCAAAAAAGTGAAAGCCACCGGGCTGGACGCGCTGTTCGACGCAACCATTAAAGAGATGAAGGAAGCTGGCGACGAGACTATCGTCTTCACCAACTTCGTCGACTTTGACTCCTCCTGGGGCCACCGTCGCGATGTCGCCGGCTACGCGGCGGGTCTGGAACTGTTCGACCGTCGTCTGCCGGAGCTGATGGAGCTGGTAGGGGAAGACGACATTCTGATCCTCACCGCCGACCACGGCTGCGACCCGACCTGGACCGGTACCGACCACACCCGCGAGCATATTCCGGTGCTGGTGTACGGCCCGAAAGTGAAACCAGGTTCGCTCGGTCACCGTGAAACCTTCGCGGACATCGGCCAGACTATCGCGAAATACTTTGGTACGTCTGACATGGAATATGGCAAAGCCATGTTCTGAGGTCATTGCCCGGTGGCGCACAGCGATCCGGGCCTACTATTTTGTAGGCCGGGTAAGGCGTAGCCGCCACCCGGCAAAAACAACAATATAAAAGGAACTGAAGATGGCAACTCCTCACATTAACGCAGAAATGGGCGATTTCGCTGACGTAGTTTTGATGCCGGGCGACCCGCTGCGCGCCAAGCACATTGCCGAAACCTTCCTCGAAGACGTGCGTGAAGTGAATAACGTGCGCGGCATGCTGGGCTTCACCGGCACCTATAAAGGCCGCAAAATCTCCGTAATGGGCCACGGGATGGGTATCCCGTCCTGCTCTATCTACACCAAAGAGCTGATCACCGATTTCGGCGTTAAGAAAATCATCCGCGTTGGCTCCTGCGGCGCAGTGCGCGAAGACGTCAAACTGCGCGACGTGGTGATCGGCATGGGCGCTTGCACCGACTCCAAAGTGAACCGTCTGCGTTTTAAAGACCATGACTTCGCGGCGATTGCCGATTTCGGCATGGTGCGTAACGCGGTAGACGCGGCGAAAGCGTTGGGCGTTGACGCGCGCGTCGGCAACATCTTCTCCGCAGACCTGTTCTATACCCCGGACCCGTCCATGTTCGACGTGATGGAAAAATACGGCATCCTGGGCGTGGAAATGGAAGCGGCGGGTATCTACGGCGTGGCGGCGGAGTTCGGGGCGAAAGCGCTGACCATCTGCACCGTGTCTGACCATATTCGTACCCACGAGCAGACCACTGCCGCGGAGCGTCAGACCACGTTCAACGACATGATTAAAATCGCGCTGGAATCGGTACTGCTGGGCGACCAGGAGTAAGCGTGGTATAGCCCGGTAGCGCTTTGTTTACCGGGCTTGAGTCAAATCTGTAGGCCGGATAAGGCGTAACCGCCATCCGGCTTTTTTTATCAGCGCACCGCGCCGGCAATCCATGCCGACAGTTCTTTCAGTTCCGCTTCTTGCTCCGGGAAATCGCCGACCAGCGCCTCACACTGCTGCTGCAAAACCTCAGCCCGATACTGACAGCCGACTAAGCGTGCCGCCAGCGCCTCCAGCGGCGCCGGATTCAGGCTATCGGTAAAGGCCTGCGCGCGGGTGATATGTCCTTTCTCAACGTCAAAATGCAGCTCGACGCCGCCCCAGGGGAAGCGCTCGTCCAGCAGGTGGGAAAAGGCGGGCGCCTGGCCGAAGTTCCACTCCCAGCTGCTCTGGCGAGCGAAAGTGTCGGCAAAGTTCGGCAGGTCCGGCGTGTTGTCCGGGGAGATCACCTCGGCGTCTACCCGTTCGCCGTAATGGCTGAAGAACGCCTCCTGGATCGCCTCGCAAACTTGCTGATGGGTAATGCCCGGCAGTAGCTCAACCAGATTCGCCACTCGCCCGCGCACCGAGGTAATGCCTTTAGCCTGCAGCTTTTTCTGGTCCGGGTTGAGGTAGTTGGCAAGACGGCTTAAATCGGCGTTGAGCAGCAGGGTGCCGTGGTGAAAACCGCGGTCCATGGTTTCACGATAGGCGGAGCCGGAGACTTTGCGGTCGCCGCTGTCGGTTTTGACCACCAGATCGTTGCGCCCGGAGGCTTCGGCGGTTACGCCGAGTGAATTGAGCGCCGCCAGCACAATAGCGGTGGAGACGGTTTTGTCGTACTCCGGTTTGCCAGCCATAAAGGTAAAGCAGGTATTGCCGAGGTCGTGGAACACCGCGCCGCCGCCGCTGCTGCGACGGGCCAGCCGCACATGATCTTCTTCCATTCGGCGGGTATTACACTCCTTCCACGGGTTCTGCGCGCGGCCGATGACCACGGTATCGGCATTGCGCCACAGGAACAGCACCCGCTGGGTGGCGGGCATCTGGCGGAAAATGCACTCCTCGACCGCCAGGTTGAACCACGGGTCGTAAGAGTCAGAAAGCAGGAGGCGCAGTGTGGACATTATAGATTTCCTTTCTTTTCATCGTCTTCATCCTCAACCGGCTTGTTGGCGGTGAGCAGGAAGGGCGATTGCTGCCAGCGGGTGCGTTTGCCCTGCAGCAGCGTGCGGGTCAGTACCACGCCGATGGCCAGGGACAGCAACAGCATCAGGCGTAAGATATTGGTGGTATTATCCACCTGCTTCGCCTCGGTCGCCAGAGTATGGGTATCGAGGGTCAGACGCAGATAGCCCAGCGGGCCATTTTTTCCCGGCACCGGTTCGACAATCTGCTGGTTGAAGTAGCCGCCGGCTTTCTTACCATCCAGCGCCAGCCGGTCGCGAACCTCGACGCTTTCGCCAGAGCGCGCCACCAGGTCGCCCTGTTCGTCATATACCCCGGCGTCAAGTACGCGGCTGTTGTGGGTGAGCTGCGTCAACAGCTGATGGATGCGCTTCTCGTCCGGCGTCTCGCTGCGCATCAGCGGCGCGAGATTCAGCACCACCTGCTGCGCCAGCGTGCGGGCCAGCTCTTCCAGCTGCGGATTGCGTTGTTTCTGACTGTTCTGACTGAACCACGAGGCGCCCTGCATCAGCGCGACGAGCAGGGCGAGACAGATAAGGACAATGACCGCACGATGCAGCCGGAATTTCAGTTTTGCGCGAACCATATTCCACCTTTGAAAATTTGCAGCTTAATGTTGCCAGAAGCGCTGGTTACAAGGTAGCCTCATGCGTTATTTTCCTCGCCTGAATGAAGAGATGTGGAGCCGTAATGCCTAACAGTTTGACCTGGTGCGACCTGCCTGAAGACGTTTCCCTGTGGCCTGGGTTGCCGCTTTCCCTGAGCGGTGACGAGGTCATGCCGCTGGATTATCACGCCGGGCGCAGCGGTTGGCTGCTGTACGGACGTGGGCTGGATAAACGCCGTCTGACGGCGTGGCAGCGCGAGCTGGGCGCCGCGTTAGTGATCGTCGCCTCCTGGGTGGTCGAGGATTACCAGGTGATCCGCCTGGCGGGCTCGCTTACCCCGCGTGCGACGCGACTGGCGCATGAGGCGGGGCTGGACGTCGCGCCATTGGGTAAAATCCCCCATCTGCGCACCCCAGGGCTGCTGGTGATGGATATGGACTCCACGGCGATCCAAATTGAATGCATCGATGAGATCGCGAAACTGGCCGGCACCGGCGAGCTGGTGTCGGAAGTGACCGAGCGGGCGATGCGTGGCGAGCTGGACTTCACCGCCAGCCTGCGCCAGCGCGTGGCGACGCTAAAAGACGCCGATGCCAACATTCTGCTGCAGGTTCGCGACGCGCTGCCGCTGATGCCGGGCCTGGCGCAGCTGGTGCTCAAGCTGGAAACGCTGGGCTGGAAGGTGGCGATCGCCTCCGGCGGCTTTACCTTCTTTGCGGAGTATCTGCGCGACAAACTGCATCTCGACGCGGTGTTCGCCAACGAACTGGAGATCCGCGACGGTAAGCTTACCGGCAACGTACTCGGCGATATCGTCGATGCCAAATACAAAGCCAATACGCTGCGCAAGCTGGCGGAAAAGTATGAGATCCCAACGGCGCAGACCGTGGCCATCGGCGATGGCGCCAACGACCTGCCGATGATTAAAGCTGCCGGGCTTGGCATCGCATATCATGCGAAGCCTAAAGTGAATGAACAGGCGGAAGTGACTATCCGCCACGCTGACCTGATGGGGGTATTCTGTATTCTCTCGGGCAGCATGAACCAAAAGTAAGAGGTAAACGTGGCGAAAGCTCCAAAACGCGCATTTGTCTGTAATGAATGTGGTGCGGATTATCCGCGGTGGCAGGGGCAATGCAGCGCCTGCCATGCCTGGAATACCATCACCGAGATGCGCATCGCCGCGTCGCCGCAGGTGGCGAGAAACGAGCGTTTGTCAGGCTACGCCGGTAACGCCGGCGTCTCGAAGGTGCAGAAGCTGTCAGACATCAGCCTGGAAGCGCTGCCGCGTTTCTCCACCGGGTTTAAAGAGTTCGATCGCGTACTCGGCGGCGGCGTGGTGCCGGGCAGCGCGATCCTGATTGGCGGCAACCCCGGCGCGGGGAAATCGACCCTGCTGCTGCAGACTTTGTGCAAGCTGGCGGAAGGGATGAAAACGCTGTACGTCACCGGGGAGGAGTCCCTTCAGCAGGTGGCGATGCGCGCCCATCGCCTTGGGCTGCCGACGGCGAACCTGAACATGCTCTCGGAAACCAGCATTGAGCAGATCTGTCAGATTGCCGATGAAGAAAAACCGCAGCTGATGGTGATCGACTCAATCCAGGTGATGCATATGGCCGACGTTCAGTCGTCGCCGGGCAGCGTCGCCCAGGTACGTGAAACGGCGGCCTATCTGACGCGCTTTGCCAAAACTCGCGGCGTGGCGATCGTTATGGTCGGCCACGTCACCAAAGACGGTTCGCTGGCCGGCCCGAAGGTGCTGGAGCACTGTATTGACTGCTCGGTGCTGCTGGACGGCGATGCCGACTCCCGCTTCCGCACTCTGCGCAGCCACAAAAACCGCTTTGGCGCGGTGAATGAGCTGGGCGTTTTCGCCATGACCGAGCAGGGGCTGCGCGAAGTGAGCAACCCGTCCGCTATCTTCCTCAGCCGGGGAGATGAAATCACCTCCGGCAGCTCGGTGATGGTGGTCTGGGAAGGGACCCGCCCGCTGCTGGTGGAGATCCAGGCGCTGGTGGATCACTCGATGATGTCCAACCCGCGCCGCGTGGCGGTGGGGCTGGAACAGAACCGTCTGGCGATCCTGCTGGCGGTGCTGCATCGCCACGGCGGCCTGCAGATGGCCGATCAGGACGTTTTCGTCAACGTGGTCGGCGGGGTGAAGGTCACGGAAACCAGCGCCGATCTGGCGCTACTGCTGGCGATGGTCTCCAGCCTGCGCGATCGCCCGCTGCCGCAGGACCTGGTGGTCTTTGGCGAAGTGGGGCTGGCCGGCGAAATTCGCCCGGTGCCGAGCGGTCAGGAGCGTATCTCCGAAGCAGCGAAGCATGGCTTCCGCCGCGCCATCGTCCCGGCGGCCAATGTGCCGAAAAAAGTGCCGGAAGGCATGCAAATCTTTGGTGTGAAAAAGCTTTCAGACGCGCTAAGCGTTTTTGACGACTTATAATAAGTTAAAAGGAGATTAGCGATGTCGTCATTTGACTATTTAAAAAGCGCCATAAAGCAGAAAGGCTGTACCCTGCAGCAGGTGGCGGAAGCCAGCGGGATGACCAAGGGGTATCTCAGCCAGCTGTTGAACGCCAAAATCAAAAGCCCGAGCGCGCAGAAGCTTGAAGCGCTGCATCGCTTCCTCGGGCTGGAGTTTCCCCGCCGACAGAAAAGCGTCGGCGTGGTGTTTGGTAAGTTTTACCCGCTGCATACCGGGCACATCTATTTGATTCAACGCGCCTGTAGCCAGGTCGATGAGCTGCATATCATCATGGGTTATGACGATACCCGCGACCGCGAGCTGTTTGAAGAGAGCGCCATGTCGCAGCAGCCAACGGTGCCTGACCGCCTGCGCTGGCTGCTGCAGACCTTTAAATATCAGAAGAATATTCGCATCCATGCGTTCAATGAAGAGGGGATGGAGCCCTATCCGCACGGCTGGGATGTGTGGAGTCATGGGATCCGCGCTTTTATGAGCGAAAAAGGGATCGAGCCGAACCGGATCTATACCTCGGAAGAGGCCGATGCGCCGCAGTACCTTGAGCATCTGGGGATCGAGACGGTGCTTATCGATCCTAAGCGGACCTTTATGAATATTAGCGGCGGCCAGATCCGCGAGAACCCGTTCCGCTACTGGGAATATATTCCGACGGAAGTGAAACCGTTCTTTGTGCGGACGGTGGCGATCCTCGGCGGCGAGTCGAGCGGTAAATCAACGCTGGTCAATAAGCTCGCCAATATCTTCAATACTACCAGCGCCTGGGAATATGGCCGGGATTATGTCTTTTCGCATCTCGGCGGCGATGAGATGGCGCTCCAGTATTCTGATTACGATAAAATTGCCCTCGGGCATGCCCAGTATATTGATTTCGCAGTGAAATATGCCAACAAGGTGGCATTTATCGATACCGACTTCGTCAGCACTCAGGCGTTCTGTCTGAAGTACGAGGGGCGTGAGCACCCGTTCGTGCAGGCGCTGATTGATGAATACCGCTTTGACCTGGTGATCCTGCTGGAGAACAACACCCCGTGGGTGGCTGATGGGTTACGCAGTCTTGGGAGTTCGGTGGATCGTAAAGAGTTTCAGTCGCTGCTGGTGTCGCTGCTGAAAGAGAACGAGATCGAGTTCGTCCATGTGAAGGAGTCGGACTACGATACGCGCTTTCTGCGCTGCGTCGAGCTGGTGAAGCAGCTGATGGGGGAGCAGGGGTAGGTCCTCTGCAGGCTGTTGCCCTCACCCCGGCCCTCTCCCGGTGGGAGAGGGAGCAAACCCTAAAAAAGGCAACTTGCGTTGCCTTTTTGCATTTTATTTTGAGATACGTTTGTACTTGATTCGCTTGGGCTCCAGCGCGTCGGCGCCGAGAGTGCGTTTCTTGTACTCTTCGTACTCGGTAAAGTTACCTTCGAAGAACTCCACCTTACCTTCATCCTGGTAATCCAGAATGTGGGTGGCAATACGGTCAAGGAACCAGCGGTCGTGCGAGATAACCATCGCGCAGCCCGGGAACTCCAGCAGGGCGTTTTCCAGGGCGCGCAGGGTTTCGATATCCAGGTCGTTGGTCGGTTCATCGAGCAGCAGGACGTTACCGCCGACCTGCAGCAGCTTCGCCAGGTGCAGACGACCGCGTTCACCGCCGGACAGCTCGCCAACGCGTTTACCCTGGTCGACGCCTTTGAAGTTAAAGCGGCCCACGTAGGCGCGGCTCGGCATCTCGGTGTTGCCGATCTTCATGATATCCAGGCCGCCGGACACTTCTTCCCACACGGTTTTGCTGTTGTCCATCGCGTCGCGGAACTGATCGACGGAAGCCAGCTTAACGGTTTCACCCAGGGTGATGGTGCCGGAATCTGGCTGTTCCTGGCCAGACATCATGCGGAAGAGGGTGGATTTACCCGCGCCGTTCGGACCGATGATGCCGACGATAGCGCCTTTCGGTACCGAGAAGCTCAGATCGTCGATCAGCACGCGGTCGCCGTAGGATTTGCGCAGATGGCTGACTTCCAGAACTTTATCGCCCAGACGCGGGCCTGGCGGAATGAACAGTTCGTTGGTCTCGTTACGTTTCTGGTATTCAACGTTGTTAAGCTCTTCAAAGCGCGCCAGACGGGCTTTGCCCTTAGACTGACGGCCTTTCGCGCCCTGGCGTACCCACTCGAGCTCTTTCTCGATGGATTTGCGACGTGCGGCTTCCTGAGAAGCTTCCTGCGCCAGACGCTGATCTTTCTGCTCCAGCCAGGAGGAGTAGTTGCCTTCCCACGGAATACCTTCGCCGCGGTCAAGTTCGAGGATCCAGCCGGCGACGTTATCGAGGAAGTAACGGTCGTGGGTAATCGCCACCACGGTGCCTTCGAAATCGTGCAGGAAGCGTTCCAGCCAGGCGACGGACTCGGCGTCGAGGTGGTTAGTCGGTTCGTCGAGCAGCAGCATATCCGGTTTTTCCAGCAGCAGGCGGCACAGCGCGACGCGGCGGCGTTCACCACCGGAAAGATTAGCGATTTTCGCATCCCAGTCCGGCAGGCGCAGGGCGTCGGCCGCGCGCTCCAGCTGCACGTTCAGGTTGTGGCCGTCGTGCGCCTGGATAATCTCTTCGAACTTGCCTTGCTGTGCGGCAAGCTTATCGAAGTCCGCATCCGGCTCGGCGTATTTGGCATAGACTTCGTCCAGACCCTTCAGCGCGTTAACCACTTCGGCGACCGCTTCTTCCACGGACTCGCGCACGGTGTGCTCCGGGTTGAGCTGCGGCTCCTGCGGCAGGTAGCCAATTTTAATGCCGGGCTGCGGACGC
This sequence comes from Klebsiella sp. 1SOBk10mer, assembly GCF_046602535.1. Classification (NCBI taxonomy): domain Bacteria; kingdom Pseudomonadati; phylum Pseudomonadota; class Gammaproteobacteria; order Enterobacterales; family Enterobacteriaceae; genus Klebsiella; species Klebsiella sp. 1SOBk10mer. Next base: position 259,226 of record NZ_JBKIUP010000005.1, on the reverse strand, counting down.
GCTTCACCTTCGATCTCGGTGTCGATACCGGCCATGATGCGCAGCAGGGTAGATTTACCGGCGCCGTTCAGACCGAGCACACCGATTTTCGCGCCAGGGAAAAAGCTGAGGGAGATATTTTTCAAAATATGACGTTTCGGCGGAACCACTTTGCCGACACGATGCATGGTATAAACGAATTGAGCCACGTTGGACTTCGCCTCTTTCTATTTTGATAGATAGTTCAAAGCCGAAGTGTAGCCTTTTTCGCGCGCTAATCCCAGCGAGGCGACAGGATTCACAGAAGCGTAAAAAAATGTTCAGGACATGGCGCGTTTAGCGTTGTCTGATTAGCATAAGTAAAGCCGCCTGCCGAACCGGCAGGGGCTTTTAAGCGGCACGATGCTGCGAAAATGCACCTGAAAGAGGAAGAGCTTGTGGAAAAAGCCAAAAAAATGGCGTGGCATCTTTTGGCTGCCAGCGTTGGTCTGTTGGCGTTGAGTCAGCTGGCGCATGCGGATTCACTGGATGAACAGCGCAGCCGCTACGCACAAATTAAGCAGGCGTGGGATAACCGGCAGATGGATGTGGTTGACCAGCTGATGCCCACGTTAAGCACCTATCCCCTGTATCCCTATTTGCAGTACCGGCAGATTACCGACGATCTGATGAACCAGCCGGCGCTGGTGGTGAAAAACTTTATTGACGCCAACCCGACGCTGCCCCCGGCGCGTTCATTACGTTCGCGCTTCGTGAATGAACTGGCCCGTCGCAGCGACTGGCGCGGCTTGCTGGCGTTTAGCCCCGATAAGCCGACCAGCACCGAGGCGCAGTGCAACTACTACTACGCCAAACTGAGCGTGGGTCAGTCGCAGGAGGCCTGGAGCGGAGCGAAAGCGCTCTGGCTGACGGGCAAGAACCAGCCCGGCGCCTGTGAACCGCTGTTCAGCGCCTGGCGCGACTCCGGCCAACAGGATCCGCTGGCCTATCTCGAACGGATCCGCCTGGCGATGAAGGCCGGCAATATTGGGTTGGTGAAATCGCTGGCCCAGCAGATGCCTGCCAACTACCAGAGCATCGCCAGCGCCGTGGTCGCCCTGGCTAACGATCCTAACAGCGTTCTGACCTTTGCCCGCACCACCGGGGCGACGGACTTTACCCGCCAGATGGCCGCCGTCGCTTTCGCCAGCGTCGCCCGTCAGGATGTGGAAAATGCCCGTTTGATGATCCCTTCGCTGGTGCAGGCCCAGCAGCTCAATGAGGATCAGACCCAGGAGCTAAGCGATATTGTCGCCTGGCGCCTGATGGGGAACGATGTGACCGAAGAGCAGGCCATCTGGCGCGACGATGCGATTATGCGCTCGCAGTCCACGCCGCTGGTGGAGCGGCGGGTACGGATGGCGCTGGGGACGGGCGATCGCCATGGTCTGAATACCTGGCTGGCGCGCCTGCCGATGGAGGCGAAAGAGAAAGACGAATGGCGCTACTGGCAGGCGGATCTGTTGCTGGAGCGCGGCAGGGACGAGGAAGCGCAGGCGATCCTCCGGTCGTTGATGCAGCAGCGGGGTTTCTACCCGATGGTCGCTGCGCAGCGTCTCGGCGAGGAGTATACCCTCCGCATTGATAAAGCGATTGGCACGCTCGATCCGGCGCTGGCCTCCGGTCCGGAGATGGCCCGGGTGCGCGAGCTAATGTACTGGAATATGGATAACACCGCGCGCACTGAATGGGCGAACCTGGTCACCAGCCGTAGTAAATCCCAGCAGGCGCAGCTGGCGCGTTACGCTTTTGATCAACACTGGTGGGATCTGAGCGTACAGGCGACGATCGCCGGCAAACTGTGGGATCAGCTGGAGGAGCGCTTCCCGCTGGCCTATAACGATCTGTTTGCCCGCTATATCAGCGGTAAAGATATTCCGCAGAGCTACGCGATGGCGATTGCCCGCCAGGAGAGCGCCTGGAACCCGAAAGTGCGCTCGCCGGTCGGCGCCAGCGGGCTGATGCAGATTATGCCGGGCACCGCGACGCATACCGTCAGCATGTTCAGCATTCCCGGCTACAGCGGCCCGTCGCAGCTGTTGGATCCGGAAACCAACATCAACATCGGCACCAGCTATCTGCAGTACGTTTACCAGCAGTTCGGTAATAACCGCATCTACGCCTCGGCGGCCTATAACGCCGGGCCGGGTCGGGTACGCACCTGGCAGGGGAACAGCGCCGGACGGATCGACGCCGTGGCGTTTGTCGAGAGTATTCCGTTCTCGGAAACACGCGGCTACGTGAAGAATGTCCTCTCCTATGACGCCTACTATCGCTACTTTATGGGACAGCAGGATAAGCTCTTCAGCGATGCGGAGTGGCGGCAGCGTTACTGATCGCCGGGAAGTATGTTATGCTTTGTACTCGTTGATGAGTACATTCGACGGGCAGCGTAAGCTGCCCGTCTCAATATGGTGGCGCGATATGACCCAACAATCTCCCTATTCCGCGGCCGTTGCCGAACAACGTCATCAGGAGTGGCTGCGCTTTGTGGCGCTGCTACAGCAGGCCTATGCGCAGGATCTGCATCTACCGTTGCTGCAGCTCATGCTGACCCCTGATGAGCGTGAAGCGCTGGGGACTCGGGTGCGCATTATCGAAGAGCTGCTGCGCGGTGAGATGAGCCAGCGCGAGCTGAAAAATGAGCTCGGTGCCGGCATTGCGACCATTACCCGCGGGTCCAACAGCCTGAAGTCGGCGCCGGTTGAGCTGCGCCAGTGGCTGGAGCAGACGCTGTTGGCTAGCGATAAATAGCGTTGTGGAACGGGCTTAACGCCAGCACGACCGCCTGATGGTAAACGCTGCTGCGGGTTAATTTGCCGCCGGTGAAAACCCCAATCGCTCCCTCTTTACGACCAATCTGAACGATGCCGGTATACTGCGACATGACCGGCCCGAGGGCTTCGCCAGCGCGAACCTGCTCAAGAATAACGTCAGGCAACGGCAGCGTGGCTGAGCGCGCTTCTCCGCGCTGGCTGGCGCTTTCGATGACCACCCAGCTAAAGGTACTGTCATCGTCAATTCCGGCTTCGATGGCGACCCAGAAATCGGCATGGGGCTGGGCAAGGCGCGCATTGGCGACGCGATTTCGTGCGCCAGCGCGCGTTTCCTCGCTGCCGAAGGGCTGTTCCGGCACGCCGCTCTCGACGGAGACGGACTCAATGTGGCAGGATCCTTCGCCGAAAATCTCGTCAAAAGCCTGCAGAATTGCCTGAATTTTGGCGGGATTAGTGGTCGCTGAGACAACATGGTGCATAATCAAAACAACTCAGAATAAACTAACGTCATCGCAGTATACTCTAAATCACCCTCAGGGCAGTCGGTAATGCCCGCAAGCGGTCGATAACGAGTTCAGAACGGAAAAAAAGCATGTTACAGGTATACCTTGTTCGCCACGGTGAAACGCAGTGGAACGCCGAGCGACGTATTCAGGGTCAGTCCGACAGCCCGCTGACCGCACACGGTGAGCGCCAGGCCTGGCAGGTTGGCGAGCGCGCCAGAACGCTGGGGATCACCCATATCATTACCAGCGATCTGGGGCGAACCCGTCGCACAGCAGAGATTATCGCCGAAGCCTGCGGCTGCAGCGTGATCGCTGATGCGCGCCTGCGCGAGCTGGATATGGGGGTGCTGGAGAAGCGCCATATTGACTCGCTCAGCGAAGAAGAAGAGGGCTGGCGCCGCCAGTTGGTCAACGGCACGCCGGATGGTCGCATTCCGCAGGGCGAATCGATGCAGGAGCTTAGCGAACGTATGCATGCGGCGCTGGCCGCCTGTCTGGAATTACCGGCCGGTAGTCGACCGCTGCTGGTGAGTCATGGTATCGCGCTGGGCTGCCTGGTGAGTACGATTTTAGGGCTGCCGGCATACGCAGAGCGTCGTCTGCGCCTGCGCAACTGCTCGATCTCGCGCGTCGATTATCAGCAAAGCCCGTGGCTGGCTTCCGGCTGGGTGGTAGAAACGGCGGGCGACGTCTCGCATCTTGACGCCCCCGCGATGGACGAGCTGCAGCGTTAACGGCGGATCGGGATCAGATACTCGCAGCGCAACTGAATCGGCGTGGCCTGATCCCGGCTTTCATCTTCAGGATAGAAGCGTTCAATATCCAGCCCCTTGCGGCGCGTCAGGTTCAGCATCGGCATGCAGGTGCCGTAGACCGTCAGGATGAATTCCTGCAGGCCGGTACCCAGCCCTTCATACGTAAACATGACATACTCGCCGCCCTCCAGCGTCACCGGATGGGCGTTCTGCAGGTGGCCGTTAGCCATCTCCGGCGTCAGCGCGGTGGTATAGAACACTTCCTGCTCATCGTCTTTCTCCAGGCTCGGACGCGGTTCATGCAGCCCGTAGAGCACCGGGGGGATCGACGGCGAGTTGCCGAGGAAATCTCGCCAGAACTGGACCCGCATCTGGTTGCGGAAGTCGGAGATTTCCTCCAGCTTACAGGTATAGCTCTGAGTCACACCGAGCAGTTGAGTCGTGGGTAGGGCGACAAATTCATGTTTCGGCAGGGTAAACTCGCCAAGACGTAGCGGCGGACGCATACCGAACGAGCTCCAGTCCGGCGAGCGGCGGTAGAGAGCCGGCGTCAGCGAGAATTGCTTCTTGAACGCACGGGTGAAGGTCTGCTGGGAGTCGAAACGGTACTGCAGCGCAATATCAAGGATTGGACGGGCGGTAAGGCGTAATGCGACAGCTGATTTCGACAACCGGCGCGCGCGAATATAGGCACCGATAGCGTGGCCGGTGACATCCTTAAACATTCGCTGCAGATGCCACTTGGAATAACCTGCCTTCGCCGCCACATTGTCCAGAGAAAGCGGCTGATCCAGGTGACCTTCCAGCCAGCTAAGGAGATCGCGAATAATCCCTGCTTGATCCATAAAATGTCCCCATCCTTAAACACAGGTGCCTGATATTAAAGTAGCGGATAATAGCATTTTTTGATGTTTTAGCATTCAGTGTTTTTTTTGCTTTTAAATGCGGTAGGTCAGTGGATCTGAACGATAATTTTGTAAAGCTGTGATCTATAAACCTTTTCTGCTAGGTCCGTGATAATCACTTAGCTATATTTTTTAATAATGGTAACAATATGAAATACAAGAAGTTTGCGATGGGCCTGCTGTTGCTGGCCGGCTGTCAGATTGCTCAGGCGGAGCAGATTGGTTCCGTGGATACGGTCTTCAAATGGTTAGGACCGGATCACAAAATTGTCGTCGAAGCCTTTGACGATCCGGATGTACAGAACGTGACCTGCTATATCAGCCGGGCGAAAACCGGCGGGATCAAAGGCGGCCTGGGGCTGGCGGAGGATACCTCCGACGCGGCCATCTCCTGCCAGCAGGTCGGGCCGATTGAGCTGACGGACAAAATCAAAAATGGCAAAAGCCAGGGTGACGTGGTGTTCCAGAAGCGCACCTCGTTAGTATTTAAAAAGCTACAGGTCGTTCGCTTCTATGATGCGAAACGCAATGCGCTGGTCTACCTGACCTATTCGGATAAAGTAGTTGATGGTTCGCCGAAGAACGCCATCAGCGCCGTGCCGATTATGCCCTGGAATAAATAAACGGGAGCGCGCATGCAGCAGCCACGGATTTGGTTAGTTGAGGATGAACAGAGTATTGCCGATACCCTGGTTTATATGCTCCAGCAGGAGGGCTTCCAGGTCACCGTCTTCGACCGCGGGTTGCCCGCGCTGGAGGCTGCGGCGTATCAGGCACCCGATGTCGCCATCCTCGACGTTGGCTTGCCGGATATCAGCGGCTTCGAGCTCTGTCGGCGCCTGCTGACGCGCTTTCCGGCGCTGCCGGTGCTGTTTCTCACGGCGCGGAGCGATGAGGTCGATAAGCTGCTGGGGCTGGAAATCGGCGCTGACGATTACATCGCCAAGCCGTTTTCGCCGCGCGAAGTTTGCGCGCGGGTGCGCAGCGTGCTGCGACGGCTGCAAAAATTTGCCGCACCTTCGTCGGTAGTTCGCGTCGGCGAGTTTGTGCTTGACGAGCAGGCGGCGTCGATAAGCTGGTTCGGCCAGCCCCTGAACCTGACGCGCTATGAATTTCTGCTGTTGAAAACTTTGCTTCACGCGCCCGGTCGCGTTTTCTCCCGTCAGCAGCTGATGGAGCGGGTATGGAGCGATGCCTGGGAAAGCCTCGACCGCACCGTCGACACCCACATCAAAACCCTGCGCGCTAAACTGCGGGCCGTGAATCCTGATTTGTCGCCAATCAATACCCATCGCGGGATGGGCTACAGCCTGGGGCGCAGCTGATGCGCATCGGCATGCGCCTGCTGCTGGGCTATTTCCTTATCGTCGCGATCGCCGCGTGGTTTGTACTGTCGATCTTTGTCCAGGAAGTGAAGCCGGGCGTGCGCCGGGCGACGGAGGGGACCCTCAACGATACCGCCACCCTGCTGGCGGCGCTGGCGCGTGAGGACCTGCTGGCGGCAAACCCGCAGCAGGGCAGGCTGGCGCAGGCCTTTCAACAGCTCAACCAGCAGCGGCTAAACGCCAACATTGGCGGAATTAAAAAGGTGCGTAATGAGTACCGCGTCTATCTGACCGATGCCCGGGGCAAGGTCGTGTTTGACTCCAGTGGAGAGGCGACAGGGCAGGACTATTCACGCTGGAACGACGTCTGGCTCACCCTGCGCGGGCAGTATGGCGCGCGCAGTTCGCGCAGCGATCCGCATGATGAAGCCAGCTCGGTGATGTATATCGCCGCGCCGGTGATGGATAAGGGGCGGATTATCGGCGTGCTGAGCGTCGGTAAACCCAACCTGGCGATGACGCCGGTCATTAAGCGCAGCGAGCGGCGGATCCTCTGGGCCGGCGGCGCCCTGCTGGGCATTGCGCTGTTGATCGGCTGCGGCGTCGTCTGGTGGATCAATTTCTCTATCGGTAAGCTGGTGCGCTATGCGGACTCCGTGACCGCTGACCGCCCGCTGCCGTTGCCGGAGGTCGGCAGCAGCGAACTGCGTAAGCTGGCCCAGGCGCTGGAGAGCATGCGGGTGAAGCTCGAAGGCAAAAACGCCATCGAAAACTATGTCTATGACCTGACGCACGAGCTGAAAAGTCCGCTGGCGGCTATTCGCGGTGCGGCGGAGATTCTGCGCGAAGGGCCGCCGCCTGCGGTGGCGGCGCGGTTTACTGAGAATATCCTTGCGCAGAACACCCGCATGCAGCTGCTGGTGGAGCGGTTACTCCAGCAGGCGCGACTGGAAAGCCGGCTGGAGATAAAGCTACAGCCGGTGTCGATAGATGCGCTATACCAACGCCTGGCGGAGGAGCGCGACATCGCCCTGGCGGCGAAAGCCATTACTCTGCGCTGGCAGGCGAGTGGGATGCTGGTCAATGGCGATGGCGAACTGCTGGCCCAGGCGCTGGGTAATCTGCTCGACAACGCGATTGATTTTACCCCCCAGGGCGGCGAGATCGCCCTGGGGGTAGAGAAACGAAATGCAGAGGTGCAACTGAGCGTAACGGATAACGGATGCGGTATTCCGGACTATGCCCTGACGCGGATCTTTGAGCGGTTCTACTCGCTACCGCGTGAAGACGGCCACAAGAGCAGCGGCCTTGGGCTGGCCTTCGTTCGTGAAGTGGCGCGCCTGCATCATGGCGATATCCGTCTGCGCAATCGGCCCGAAGGCGGCGTGGTCGCTACGCTGAGACTTCACCGTCCCTTCACATAGCTTCAAATTCTCCCCACACAGCCGCCCTATGGTGAGGCCATCACGATAGGGAGAAAGCTATGTTGAAATCACCGTTATTCTGGAAAATCACCACGCTAATAGGCTGTATTGTGCTGTTATCTCTACCTTTAATGATGGTCAGGGAGCTCATCAATGAGCGGGCTGATTATCGCAGCGAGGTAGTGGACGCCATTGAGCAGAGCACCAGCGGTTCGCAAAAACTCGCCGGGCCGCTGATCGCTATTCCGGTAACCGAGACGCTGACCCGCAGGGAAAACCAAAAAGAGGTCGCCTATCAGCGTAGCTGGGTGTACTACTGGCTGCCGGAGTCGCTGGCGGTCACCGGCAAACAGACCGTGGAGTCGAGAAGGGTGGGCATCTACAGCGGGCAGGTATGGCATAACGTCCTGCAGATTAAGGCCACCTTCGATCCGCTGCGTCTGGCGTCGCTGCGAAAAACGCATATCACCCTGGGCCTGCCGCGGCTGGTGGTGAGCGTCGGCGATGCCCGCGGCATTGGCGCCATCCACGCCCCGAAGGTTAACGGCAGCGTATTAAGCGTGGAACCAGGGCTGGGGATCAGCGGCGATGGGGCGGGCATCCATATGCCGATGCCTGCGCTAGCGGAGGACAACAAACCGCTTGAGATTGCTTTTTCGCTCGATCTGAACGGAACGGGCGCATTTTCACTGGCGCCGCTCGGGCGCAACAGCGAGCTGCAGCTGACCAGTAACTGGCCGCATCCCGGCTTTCTCGGCAGCTTCCTGCCAACGAAACGCGAAGTGAATGCTGCCGGCTATCGCGCCCACTGGCAAAGCAGCTGGTTCGCCAATGATATGGGCAGCTATTTCAAGGATGATATGGAGATCCCGTGGTCGCGCTTACCGGCGTTCAGTGCCGATGTCATGTCGCTTGCCGACCAGTACCAGCTAACCGATCGGGCGACAAAATATGCCATCCTGTTAATCGGGCTGACGTTTATGGCCTTTTTCGCTTTCGAGAGCCTGACCCATCGACCCCTGCATCCGATGCAATATTTGCTGGTGGGCTTATCGCTGGTGCTGTTTTACCTGGTGCTGCTGGCGCTTTCGGAGCACATTGGATTTACCGCCGCCTGGCTGGCCGCCAGTCTGTGCGGCGCGGTGATGAATGGGATCTACCTCCAGGCGGTGCTCAGGGGATGGCGCAACAGCCTGCTGTTTGTCGCCGCGCTGCTGCTGCTGGATGGGGTGATGTGGTTTCTGCTGCACTCCGAGGACAGCGCGCTGCTGTTAGGGACCGGTGTGCTGGCGCTGGCGCTGAGCATTCTGATGTTTTTGACCCGGCGAGTGGACTGGTATGCGTTATCGTTACCGAAAGGCAGTGCGCCTCCGCCGCCGTCTGCCGATGACGACAAACTGCGCCTGTGGAAAGAGTGACGGCATAAAAAAACGGCGCCCTCGGGGCGCCGTTTTCACATCATAGCTGCGGAATAACTCGCATTATTCCTGCAGATCGCCACAGAAACGGTAACCTTCACCGTGAATGGTAGCGATGATTTCCGGAGTATCCGGAGTGGATTCGAAGTGTTTACGAATCCGACGAATGGTCACGTCAACGGTACGGTCATGCGGCTTCAGCTCGCGACCGGTCATTTTCTTCAGCAGCTCGGCACGAGACTGAATTTTGCCCGGGTTTTCGCAGAAGTGCAGCATCGCGCGGAATTCACTGCGCGGCAGCTTGTACTGTTCGCCGTTCGGGCTAACCAGGGAACGGCTGTTGATATCGAGTTCCCAGCCGTTGAACTTGTAGCTTTCCACGCTGCGACGCTCTTCGCTCACGGTACCGAGGTTCATGGTACGGGAGAGCAGGTTGCGCGCGCGGATAGTCAGTTCACGCGGGTTAAACGGTTTAGTGATATAGTCGTCAGCGCCGATTTCGAGGCCAAGGATCTTATCCACTTCGTTGTCGCGGCCGGTTAAGAACATCAGCGCGACGTCGGCCTGCTCGCGCAGCTCGCGCGCCAGCAGAAGACCATTTTTACCCGGCAGGTTGATATCCATGATCACCAGGTTGATATCATTTTCAGACAGGATCTGATGCATTTCCGCGCCATCGGTCGCTTCGAATACATCGTAACCTTCTGCTTCGAAAATACTTTTTAACGTGTTGCGTGTTACCAACTCGTCTTCAACGATAAGAATGTGCGGGGTCTGCATGTTTGCTACCTAAATTGCCAACTAAATCGAAACAGGAAGTACCAAAGTCCCTGACCTGCCTGGTGCATGTCGCAAATTAACATGCGCGGCGTAACATGACTAAAGTACGTAATTGCGTTCTTGATGCACTTTCCATCAACGTCAACAACATCATTAGCTTGGTCGTGGGTACTTTCCCTCTGGACCCGACGGTGTCAAAAACGGCTGACATCCTAACCATTTTAACAGCAACATAACAGGCTAAGAGAGGCCGAACACCCAATAAAACTACGCTTCGTTGACATATATCAAGTTCAATTGTAGCACGTTAACAGTCTTGTGAAATCATTGCATCGCCATGCTCTTTATAGTCACAATCTTTACCCGGCTCAACTAGTTGCGTGGATAAATTAATAAATACAGTGAATCCAATGTCTGGAACGATGCGTCAGATGAAATTTCATTGCCCATCATATGGATAAATGGGTTCTGTTAACATACTCCTTGTCATGGCCTCCTGAGAACAGTTTAGATTTTTTTATGGGTAAGAAAACGCAATTTTAGTGATTTTTGTTGCAAATTTGTAAATTTTCACCGCGTAAAATGGGGGGCTCCGCGCCTCAGACAACGCCTGAGAGAGAGAATGAAACCGCAATGCGTTTAACGATTATTTTGGTCGGTCCTGCCCGGGCCGAGAACGTCGGTGCCGCCGCCAGGGCGATGAAAACCATGGGATTTCGCGATCTGCGGATCGTGGACAGTGAAGCCCATCTGGCGCCGGCGGCACGCTGGGTGGCGCACGGCTCAGGCGACATCCTCGATGGCATCACCACCTATTCCACCCTTGCTGAGGCGCTGCACGACGTCGATTTTACCGTCGCCACCACCGCCCGCAGTCGCGCGCGGTTTCACTATTACGCCACGCCGCAGCAGTTGTTGCCGCTGCTGGAGGAGAAGGCGAACTGGATGACCCATACCGCGCTGGTATTTGGCCGTGAAGACGCCGGATTGACCAATGAGGAGCTGGCCCTGGCCGATGTGCTGACCGGCGTGCCGATGGTCGCGGATTATCCGTCGCTGAACCTCGGTCAGTCGGTGATGGTTTACTGCTATCAATTAGCATCGCTTATGCAACAATCGGCTCCCGCCGCTGCCGCGGCAGACCATCATCAGCTGCAGGCGTTGCGCCTCCGCACCATGGCCTTGCTTTCGCGTCTGGGCGTGGAGGACGATGCCAAACTGGCCGACTGGCTGTCGCAACGATTGGGGCTGCTGCAGCAGCGAGACACGGCAATGTTGCATCGTTTGCTGCATGATATTGAAAAAAACCTACCAGAATAAAGTTCTGTCATATTTTTTATTTATGGTTGTATGTACTGTTTTTGCGGGAGGTGTTCCGCCAATCTGGGTGTTTTTTCTTGTCGGGGTGGCGCAATACGTAAGCCGGCTGAAATGGGGTTAATTGAGAAATTCATTGACTTAAGACGGCAGATACTTTAACCAATATAGGCAGGACACACAGACAGATAAAAATACAGAGTACACAACATCCATGAATCGCATCGGCATGATTACCACCATTATCACCACCACCATTACCACAGGTAACGGTGCGGGCTGACGCGTACAGGAAACACAGAAAAAAGCCCGCACCTGAACAGTGCGGGCTTTTTTTTTGACAAGAGATCAAGGGGTAAGAACCATGCGAGTGTTGAAGTTCGGCGGTACATCAGTGGCAAATGCGGAACGGTTTCTGCGGGTTGCCGATATTCTGGAGAGTAATGCCAGGCAGGGGCAGGTAGCGACCGTCCTGTCTGCCCCGGCGAAGATCACTAACCATCTGGTAGCGATGATTGAAAAGACCATTGGCGGCCAGGATGCCCTCCCCAATATTGCCGACGCTGAACGCATTTTTGCCGAACTTCTTCAGGGCCTTGCCGACGCCCAGCCCGCTTTCCCGCTCGCCCAGTTGAAAGCCTTTGTTGAGCAGGAGTTTGCTCAGATTAAGCATGTCCTGCACGGTATTAGCCTGCTGGGTCAGTGCCCGGATAGCGTCAATGCCGCGCTGATCTGCCGAGGCGAAAAGCTCTCCATCGCCATCATGGCGGGTCTGCTGGAAGCCCGTGGTCATAAAGTCAGTGTCATTAACCCGGTGGAAAAACTGCTTGCCGTTGGTCACTACATGGAGTCCACGGTCGATATCGCCGAATCCACCCGCCGCATCGCCGCCAGCCAGATCCCGGCAGACCATATGATCCTGATGGCCGGGTTTACCGCTGGCAATGAGAAGGGGGAGCTGGTGGTGCTGGGGCGCAACGGCTCCGACTATTCGGCTGCGGTGCTGGCCGCCTGCCTGCGCGCCGATTGCTGCGAAATCTGGACCGATGTCGACGGAGTGTACACTTGCGACCCGCGCCAGGTGCCGGATGCGCGTCTGCTGAAATCGATGTCTTATCAGGAGGCGATGGAGCTCTCCTATTTTGGCGCGAAAGTGCTGCACCCGCGCACCATCGCCCCTATCGCCCAATTCCAAATCCCATGTCTGATTAAAAATACTGGCAACCCGCAGGCGCCGGGAACGCTCATCGGCGCCAGCCGCGACGAGGACGATCTGCCGGTTAAAGGCATCTCTAACCTCAACAACATGGCGATGTTCAACGTTTCCGGGCCGGGGATGAAAGGCATGGTCGGCATGGCCGCCCGCGTCTTCGCCACCATGTCCCGCGCCGGCATCTCGGTCGTGCTGATCACCCAATCCTCCTCCGAGTACAGCATCAGTTTCTGCGTGCCGCAGAGCGACTGCGCGCGAGCCAAACGGGCGATGGAAGATGAGTTTTACCTCGAGCTGAAAGAGGGACTGCTGGAGCCGCTGGCCATTATGGAGCGTCTGGCTATTATCTCGGTGGTGGGCGACGGGATGCGCACCCTGCGCGGTATCTCGGCAAAGTTTTTTGCCGCGCTGGCTCGCGCCAATATCAATATCGTGGCGATTGCTCAGGGCTCCTCCGAGCGCTCCATTTCGGTGGTGGTTAGCAATGACGATGCTACCACCGGCGTGCGCGTGACCCATCAGATGCTGTTCAACACCGATCAGGTGATCGAAGTGTTCGTCATCGGCGTCGGCGGCGTCGGCGGCGCGCTGCTGGAGCAGATCAAACGCCAGCAGGGTTGGCTGAAGAGCAAACATATCGATCTGCGCGTTTGCGGCGTGGCCAACTCTCAGGCGCTGCTGACCAGCGTGCATGGTCTGAATCTGGAAAACTGGAGTGAAGCGCTGGCGGAGGCGAAAGAACCCTTTAATCTTGGTCGCCTGATCCGCCTGGTAAAAGAGTACCACCTGCTGAATCCGGTGATCGTCGACTGTACCTCCAGCCAGGCGGTCGCCGATCAGTACGCCGACTTCCTGCGCGAAGGGTTCCATGTGGTCACGCCGAATAAAAAGGCCAATACCTCTTCACTGGATTACTATCATCAGCTGCGCCACGCGGCGAGCAGCTCGCGCCGCAAGTTCCTCTATGACACGAACGTTGGCGCTGGCCTGCCGGTGATTGAGAACCTGCAGAACCTGCTCAACGCCGGCGATGAACTGCGCCATTTCTCCGGGATCCTTTCCGGCTCCCTGTCGTTTATCTTCGGCAAGCTGGATGAGGGGGTGAGTTTCTCGGCGGCGACGGCAATGGCCCGTGAGATGGGGTATACCGAGCCGGATCCGCGCGACGATTTATCCGGGGTGGACGTCGCGCGTAAGCTGCTGATTCTGGCCCGTGAGACCGGACGTGAACTGGAGCTGTCGGACATTATCGTCGAGTCGGCGCTGCCGGCGGACTTCGACGCCAGCGGTGATGTCGAGACCTTTATGGCTCGCCTGCCGTCGCTGGATGATGAGTTCGCCTCGCGGATTGCTAAGGCGCGCGATGAAGGTAAAGTCTTGCGCTATGTCGGTAACATCGAAGAGGATGGTACCTGCCGGGTGAAAATTGCCGCCGTTGACGGTAACGATCCGCTGTACAAAGTCAAAAATGGCGAGAACGCGCTGGCCTTTTACAGCCACTATTATCAGCCATTGCCGCTGGTGCTGCGCGGCTATGGTGCCGGGAACGACGTCACGGCGGCCGGCGTATTCGCCGACCTGCTGCGCACCCTTTCCTGGAAGTTAGGAGTTTAAGATGGTCAAAGTATATGCCCCGGCTTCCAGTGCCAATATGAGCGTCGGGTTTGATGTGTTGGGCGCGGCGGTCACGCCGGTCGATGGCACGCTGCTTGGCGACAACGTCACTGTCGAAGCGGCGGAGCAATTCAGCCTGCAGAATCTGGGACGCTTCGCCAGCAAACTGCCGACGGCGCCGCAGGAGAACATTGTTTACCAGTGCTGGGAAAGCTTTTGCCGGGAGATCGGTAAGACGGTGCCGGTGGCTATGACGCTGGAAAAAAACATGCCGATTGGTTCCGGGCTGGGTTCCAGCGCCTGCTCGGTGGTCGCCGCGCTGGTGGCGATGAACGAGTTTTGCGGTAAGCCGCTGAACGAGACGCGCATGCTGGCGCTGATGGGGGAGATGGAAGGGCGTATCTCCGGCAGCATTCACTACGACAACGTGGCGCCGTGCTATCTTGGCGGCATGCAGTTGATGATCGAAGAGAATGGGATTATCAGCCAGCAGGTGCCCGGGTTTGATGAGTGGCTGTGGGTGCTGGCCTATCCGGGGATTAAAGTCTCCACCGCCGAAGCGCGGGCGATTCTGCCGGCGCAGTACCGCCGTCAGGATTGTATCGCCCATGGTCGCCACCTCGCGGGCTTTATTCATGCCTGCTACACCCGCCAGCCGCAGCTGGCGGCAAAATTGATGAAAGATGTGATTGCCGAACCGTACCGAACCAAACTGCTGCCGGGCTTTAGCGAAGCGCGTCAGGCGGCCATGGAGATGGGCGCCCAGGCTTGCGGCATCTCCGGCTCTGGCCCAACGCTATTCGCGTTGTGCGATAAGCCGGACACCGCACAGCGCGTCGCCGACTGGCTTGGCGCGCACTATCTACAGAATCAGGAAGGCTTTGTTCATATTTGCCGGCTGGATACGGCGGGCGCACGCGTAGTGGGATAACCAATGAAACTGTATAACTTAAAAGATCACAATGAGCAGGTCAGCTTTGCGCAGGCCGTTACCCAGGGACTTGGCAAGCATCAGGGCCTGTTCTTTCCGCACGTTCTGCCGGAATTCAGCCTGACTGAAATCGACGATATGCTGGCGCAGGACTTTGTCACCCGCAGCGCCAAAATTTTATCCGCCTTTATCGGCGATGAGATCCCGCAGGATGTCCTGCAGCAGCGGGTCCGCGCGGCGTTTGCGTTTCCGGCGCCGGTGAGCAAGGTTCAGGAGGATGTCGGCTGTCTGGAACTGTTCCATGGCCCCACGCTGGCGTTCAAGGATTTCGGCGGCCGCTTTATGGCGCAGATGCTGACCCACATTGCGGGCGACAAGCCGGTCACCATCCTCACGGCGACCTCTGGCGATACTGGTGCGGCGGTGGCGCATGCTTTCTATGGTCTGCCGAACGTTAAGGTGGTGATCCTCTATCCGCGCGGCAAGATCAGCCCGCTGCAGGAGAAGCTGTTCTGTACTCTCGGCGGCAACATCGAAACCGTGGCGATTGACGGCGACTTCGACGCCTGCCAGGCGCTGGTGAAGCAGGCGTTTGACGATGAAGAACTGAAGGCGACGCTGGGGCTGAACTCGGCTAACTCCATTAACATCAGCCGCCTGCTGGCGCAGATCTGCTACTACTTCGAAGCGGCGGCGCAGCTGCCGCAGGAAGCCCGCAATCAGCTGGTGATTTCTGTGCCGAGCGGCAACTTCGGCGATCTGACCGCCGGTCTGCTGGCGAAGTCGCTGGGTCTGCCGATCAAACGCTTTATCGCAGCCACCAACGCCAACGACACTGTTCCGCGCTATCTGCAGGGCGGCGAGTGGGCGCCAAAAGCCACCCAGGCGACGCTGTCCAACGCCATGGACGTCAGCCAGCCGAACAACTGGCCGCGTGTCGAAGAGCTGTTCCGCCGTAAAATCTGGCGTCTCAGCGAGCTGGGCTATGCCGCGGTCGATGATGAGACCACCAAAGCGGCAATGCGCGAGCTGAAGGCCATCGGCTACATCTCTGAGCCGCACGCGGCGATTGCCTGGCGCGCGCTGCGCGATCAGCTGCAGCCGGGAGAGTACGGTCTGTTCCTCGGCACCGCCCATCCGGCGAAGTTCAAAGAGAGCGTGGAGGAGATCCTGCAGGAGACCCTGCCGCTGCCGAAAGAGCTGGCCGACCGCGCCGACCTGCCGCTGCTGTCTCACAACCTGCCGGCGGATTTCGCCGCGCTGCGTAAGCTGATGATGGGCTAAATCCTTACCGTCCCCCTGTCGCGTCGAACGCCGCAGGGGGACGCTTACTTACTGCTCGTGGCGTTTAAACACCAGTTCGCCTTTCTCCGATGCCTCCGCATCAAAGAAATAGCCTTCGCTATTAAAGGATTTCAGCTGCTCCGGCTGGGTTAAGCGATTTTCAATAATGTAGCGGCTCATCAGGCCACGGGCTTTCTTGGCATAGAAGCTGATCACTTTGAATTTGCCGTTCTTCTCATCGAGGAAGACCGGCTTGATCAGCTGGCCCTGCAATTTTTGCGTTTTCACCGATTTAAAATACTCATCGGAAGCCAGGTTGATGACGATATCGTCGCCCTGAGCCTGCAGCGCCTGATTCAGCTTCTCGGTAATGGTATCGCCCCAGAACTGGTACAGATCTTTACCGCGCGGGTTTTCCAGACGGATCCCCATCTCCAGGCGGTAGGGCTGCATCAGGTCCAGCGGGCGCAGCACGCCATACAGGCCGGAGAGCATGCGCAGGTGTCGCTGGGCGAAGTCAAAGTCGTCCTCAGTGAGCGTCTCTGCCTGCAGGCCGGTGTAGACATCGCCCTTAAAGGCGAGGATCGCCTGGCGGGCATTTTGCGGCGTAAAGTCAGGGTGCCAGTCGTGGAAACGGGTGGCGTTCAGATCCGCCAGCTTGTCGCTGATGCTCATCAGCTTGCCGATTTGCGGCGCGGTCAGCTGACGGGCGATGCTGATAAGCTCTTGAGAATACTCGAGGAGTTCGGGCTGGGTATAGCGAGTCGTTGCCAGCGGGCTTTGATAATCGAGCGTTTTAGCAGGTGAAATCAGAATCAGCATATCCAGTCCTTGCAGGTAATTTCGACGAATTTTAACAAAAAAAGTGCATGGTGGGATCGATAGCTGCGATTGCCGCGTTATTCGCGCGGCAGTTCATTCCACGCGCCCGGGGCCAGCTGCTGGTGAATCTCGGGATAGCGCGATGCATCAAAAGTGGGCTGGATGCCCAGCTGGCGCTGACGCAGATAATCACTGGCGATAATTCGCACCGTCGGGGAGAGCAGCAGGATGGCCGTCAGGTTGGTCATCGCCATCAGCGCCATAATGATATCCGCGCTCTGCCAGACGACCGGCAGGCTAACCAGGGTCCCCAACAGCACCATCAGGACGGTGAGTATCCGCAGACCCCAGATATAACGCGGCTTATCCAGATGCAGAAAGATCAGATTATTTTCCGCATACACGTAGTTGGCCACGATAGAGCTAAAAGCGAACAGTAGCACGATGAGGGCGATAAAATCCGCTCCCCAGCCGCCGACCAGCACGCTCATCGCGTGTTGCAAGTCCTGAATACCATTGAGCGTATATTCATTGTCGGGCCGCGGCGCCAGCATGACGATAATCGCGCTGGCGGTACAGATCACGATGGTATCGATAAACACGCCAATCATCTGCACGATACCCTGCGCCGCCGGGTGTGGCGGCCATGAGGCGGCGGCTGCGGCGGCGTTAGGCGAAGAGCCCATCCCTGCTTCATTGGAGAACATGCCGCGCTGAAAGCCGCTGGTCAGCGCCTGGCTGATGGTGTAGCCCACCGCGCCGGCGGCGGCTTCCTGCCAGCCGAAGGCGCAGCGAAAGATGGTGGCGAAAATCGTCGGCAGGGCGGTGATATGCCACAGGCCGATAAGCAGGCTGGTGGCGATCCACAGCAGCGCCATGATGGGCACTATCCACTGCATCAGGCGCGCCACGCCGCGTAAACCGCGGAGGATGGCCAGCAGAACGACAACCGCCAGCACGCCGCCGCTGACCGCCGCCGGTAGATCGAACGCATAGCGCAGGGCATGAGCCACGGAGTTGGCCTGCACGGTATTGAAGATAAAGCCATAGGCCAGCAGCAGGAGGATCGAAAACAGCACGCCCATCCAGCGCATGCCGAGCCCGCGCGCCATATACCAGGCCGGGCCGCCGCGGAACTGACCGCGGCTATCGCGTTCTTTATACAACTGGGCAAGGGAACATTCGGCGAAGCTGCTGGCCATGCCGAGCAGGGCGGAGACCCACATCCAGAATACCGCTCCGGGTCCGCCGGCGGCGATGGCCAGCGTGACGCCGGCAAGATTACCGCTGCCAACCCTGGCGGCAAGACTGGTACATAACGCCTGAAAAGAGGTTAAACCGCCCGGCTGCGGGTGCAGGCTTTTTTTCAGACTGCGGCTAAATTTGCGCACGTAACGGAACTGAATACCCCGGGTTTGCCAGCTAAACCAGATCCCTGCGCCCAGTAGCAGATAAATCATCACTGAGCCCCAGAGTATTTCATTGATAAATGAGAGAAAATCAGGCATTAAACATCCTCTTGTCCATGCCGGCACGCCAGTGTAAGCGTTACCAATTAAGTGACAATCCTTGCGCTTTCAGCAAATTAATCTGCATAGTTTATCACACTCTGCGCTCTTCTCTCGTCGGCGGTTGCGCTGACCCGGCAGCGTGTTATCATCTGGGCAGACCGGTTACATCCCCTTAACTGCTGTTTAAGAGAAATATATCATGACGGATAAATTAACTTCTCTGCGTCAGTACACCACTGTCGTCGCTGACACCGGAGATATTGCGGCAATGAAGCTGTATCAGCCTCAGGATGCCACCACCAACCCTTCCCTGATCCTCGGCGCGGCTCAGATCCCTGAGTACCGTAAGCTGATTGACGACGCTGTGGCCTGGGCTCGTAGCCAGAGCAGCGATCGCGCACAGCAGATCCTTGATGCTTCCGATAAGCTGGCGGTGAACATCGGTCTCGAAATTCTGAAACTGATCCCGGGCCGTATCTCCACCGAAGTGGATGCACGTCTCTCCTACGACACCGAAGCGTCTATCGCCAAAGCTAAGCGCATTATCAAGCTGTATAACGACGCGGGCATCAGCAACGATCGTATTCTGATCAAGCTGGCTTCCACCTGGCAGGGCATTCGCGCCGCTGAGCAGCTGGAAAAAGAAGGCATCAACTGCAACCTGACCCTGCTGTTCTCCTTCGCTCAGGCTCGTGCTTGCGCCGAAGCAGGCGTCTTCCTGATTTCGCCGTTCGTTGGTCGTATCCTCGACTGGTACAAAGCCAACACCGATAAGAAAGAGTATGCGCCGGCAGAAGATCCGGGCGTGGTTTCCGTCAGCGAAATCTACGAGTACTACAAGCAGCACGGTTATGAAACCGTAGTGATGGGCGCCAGCTTCCGTAACGTTGGTGAAATTCTCGAACTGGCTGGCTGTGACCGCCTGACCATCGCGCCAGCGCTGCTGAAAGAGCTGTCCGAAAGCGAAGGGGCCGTTGAGCGTAAACTGGTGTACACCGGTGAAGTGAAAGCGCGTCCGGAGCGTATTACCGAATCTGAGTTCCTGTGGCAGCATAACCAGGATCCGATGGCGGTAGACAAACTGGCGGAAGGTATCCGTAAGTTTGCGATCGACCAGGAAAAACTGGAAAAAATGATCGGCGAACTGCTGTAATCCTGCAGGTGGCCGACGCCCGTCGGCCACATTACACTGTCTGTCCCGCCAGCAGCAGTGTATCATTTCGTTTAACGCTACAGTTTGAACGGAATAACCATGAATACCTTACGAATCGGCTTAGTTTCCATTTCCGATCGCGCCTCCAGCGGCGTCTATCAGGACAAAGGCATCCCGGCACTGGAAGAGTGGCTGGCGCGTGCCCTCACTACCCCTTTTGAACTGCAGACTCGCCTGATTCCGGATGAGCAGGTCATTATTGAGCAAACGCTGTGCGAACTGGTTGACGAGATGGGGTGCCACCTGGTGCTGACCACCGGCGGAACCGGCCCTGCGCGTCGCGATGTGACGCCCGACGCCACGCTGGCGATTGCCGATCGCGAGATGCCGGGCTTCGGCGAGCAAATGCGCCAGGTTAGCCTACACTTTGTGCCGACGGCGATCCTTTCCCGGCAGGTCGGGGTGATCCGCAAGCAGGCGCTGATCCTCAATCTACCCGGACAACCGAAAGCGATTCAGGAGACCCTGGAAGGGGTGAAAGATGCTGACGGCAACGTGCTGGTGCACGGTATTTTCGCAAGTGTACCTTATTGTGTACAGTTGCTGGAGGGGCCTTATGTGGAAACCGATGGCCGTGTGGTAGAAGCATTTCGTCCAAAAAGCGCCAGACGCGAAACTTTATCCTGAATTTGATGCATTTGTGACATAACCTGCATCGCTGATGGTGTGCCGTTTTATTTACGATATAGTGCTGTTTACTTTACACACTATAAAATACGCTGCACACCTCAGGATGAAATCGCGTTATGTCATATGCAAACCGACCGCTCAACCGCCAGGATTATAAAACGCTAACGCTGGCCGCCCTTGGCGGCGCGCTGGAGTTTTATGACTTTATCATCTTCGTTTTCTTCGCCGCCGTCGTCGGCGAGCTCTTCTTCCCCGCGGATATTCCGGAATGGCTGCGCCAGGTACAGACCTTTGGCATTTTCGCCGCCGGTTACCTGGCGCGTCCGCTGGGGGGGATCATCATGGCCCACTTTGGCGATCTGGTAGGGCGTAAAAAAATGTTTACCCTCAGCATTCTGCTGATGGCGGTGCCGACCCTGGCGATTGGTCTGCTGCCGACCTACAGCTCGGTGGGTATCGTCGCGCCGCTGCTGTTGCTGCTGATGCGTATTCTGCAGGGGGCGGCGATCGGCGGCGAGGTGCCTGGCGCCTGGGTGTTTGTCGCCGAGCATGTTCCGGAAAAACGCATTGGTATCGCCTGCGGCACGCTGACGGCCGGCCTGACCGTAGGCATCCTGCTGGGATCGGTGGTGGCGACGCTTATCAACACCAGCCTGACGCCGCAGGGGATCCACGACGGCGGCTGGCGGATCCCCTTCCTGCTGGGGGGCGTATTTGGCCTGGTGGCGATGTATCTGCGCCGCTGGCTGCAGGAGACGCCGATTTTTCTTGAGATGCAGCAGCGCAAAGCGCTGGCGCAGGAACTGCCGGTAAAGGCGGTCGTCCTCAAGCACCAGAAGGCGGTGGCGGTCTCTATGCTGCTGACCTGGCTGCTGTCGGCAGGCGTGGTGGTGGTGATCCTGATGTCGCCGGTCTGGCTACAGAAACACTATGGCTTCGCCCCGGCGATGACCCTGCAGGCCAACAGCATTGCCACGATTATGTTGTGCATCGGCTGTCTGCTCGCCGGGCTGGCGGCGGACCGCTTCGGCGCCAGCCGCACCTTTATCGTCGGCAGCCTGCTGCTGGCGGTTGCCAGCTGGGCATTTTATCACCTGTCCGGCGCCAGCCCGCAGCGGCTGTTTCTGCTGTACGGTACGGTGGGACTCTGCGTGGGCGTGGTGGGGGCGGTGCCTTATGTCATGGTGCGGGCCTTCCCGGCGGAAGTGCGCTTCACCGGCATTTCCTTTTCCTACAATCTGTCGTACGCGATTTTTGGCGGCCTGACGCCGATTGCCGTCACGATGCTGATGGGGGTGTCGCCGATGGCCCCGGCCTGGTATGTGCTGGCCTTGTCGCTGATGGGCTTGGGATTAGGTATCTGGCTGCGTCAGGGGCTGACGGCGGCGAGGTTGCCGGAAGGGGAGCTGCAGCGCTAAGCAGGTTTGCCGATGATGACCAGCCGCCGCCCTGTCATAGGGCGGCGGCGGAAGATTAACGCGGTTCGCCGATCGGCAACACGGTGCGGCCGAACTGCTCGTTCAGCACTTCGCCCATCGCCAGGTAAATGGCGCTGGCGCCGCAGATCAGGCCGATCCAGCCGGCTACTTTCACGATGCCTTCGTTATCTACCAGATGCCCAATCGCCAGCAGCGCGAACAGCACCGTCAGGCTCAGGAACACGAACTGCAGCATACGTGCGGCTTTCAGTGTGCCGAAGAACATGAACAACGTAAAAATACCCCACAGGCCGAGATACATGCCGAGGAAGTGCGCGTTCGGCGCATCAGCCAGGCCCATTTTCGGCATCAGAAGGATAGCAACCAGCGTCAGCCAGAAGCTGCCGTAGGAGGTAAAAGCGGTCAAGCCAAAGGTGTTGCCTTTTTTGTATTCCAGCAGGCCGGCAAAAATTTGCGCAATGCCACCGTAAAAAATGCCCATCGCCAGGATAGCTACATCGAATGCGAAGAGGCCGCTATTCGCCAGATTAAGCAGAATAGTGGTCATGCCGAAGCCCATAAGGCCCAGCGGTGCCGGATTAGCCAACTTAGTGTTGCCCATAATTCCTCAAAATTATCATTAAAAGGGAAGCATTACCCCGCGACTTGGCGGCGGGGCGCGGCATAATAATGAGGCGCGTAAAGGCTGTCTATGATCTGGCGGGGTATTTTTCACCAATTTCAGTTGCGCCCGACGACGAGTGGAGCATTTGTCGTAAACAGGCAATTTGCAGGACCGCGGGGATGGTGACCCGATAAGCGCTGCCGCTCACCGCTTTCACGCTGTTCAGCGCGGCGCCAAGCGGCCCCCCCAGCCCGGCGCCGCGTACCAGGCCATGACCGATGACGCTCACGGCGGCGTGCGTGCGCAGGATGGCGGTTAACCGCTCATCCAGTAGCAGGGCAACGCCTTCACTCAGCTTGCGGCGTCTCAACAGATGGGGCAGCAGGCTTTCCAGCTCAAGACTCCGGCACTCCACCGCGGCGAGAAACTGCGTTTTTTGTTCCGCATCCAGCTTATTCCAGCTGTGCTGCAGAAAATGCGTCAACAACTGTTGCTCGATCTGCGGCGTCGTCATCTGTTTATCGACCTTTGCCTTCAGCCTCTTACACACATCCAGCAGGATGGCGCGATAAAATTTGCCATGGCGGCGCAGCGTATTGGCGATGCTGTCGCCGCCGAAATGCTGTAGCTCGCCGGCGATCAACTGCCAGTTGCGGCGATAGCGATCCGGGTGGCCCTCCATAGACAGAAAGGTTTCGTTGCGCAGCAGCGTACTGGAGAGACGGGGTTTGCCATTTTCCCCGTGGGTCAGAATACGGGTAAACGCTTCCAGATGCGCCTCGCTGCACTCAGGCAGAAAGGCGAGATCGTCATCATCCAGATAATTAATACGCATAACGTTTTCTCTCGGGCAGGGGACGACGTTAGTCGTCGCCGATAATTTTCAGTGAGGCCATATCTGAGGAATTGACCGTGTGGCCTGAGAAGGCGATTTTTTTCACACAGCGCTTGTTGTCGTTATCGCTGTTGAGGGTGATCCAGCCGGTGGTGTTGCCCTCTTTGATCCCGGCGGGCACGTTCAGCGTGTGGCTGGCGCCGTGGCTGGCCTTAAAGTAGACGGTTGCTCCGGAGAGCTGTATATCGCCGCGCTCGGCGCTGAGCTGAATACGTTTGACCACCCGGCAGACGGGGAGCTTCAGCGTCAGATCGTTGGTCTCATTGCGCGGCATGGCGATCACGCCGAGGATCTTATGGTCGTTGGCGGTCGCCGAGGTGATAATTGACACGCTAAGGATAAGCCCCGCTGAAAGCCGGAATAGTGATTTCATTAATCTGTCCCCTGAATAAATAAAGTGCGAGGGCGGGGATCTTATCACTGCGAAAACGGGGCTTTTAGCGCACAAGTATTGCGTTTTATGTCAATGATATTATGAATATATTTGGTTATTTTATTCGTTATTTATATGGATGTTTCGCCATCTTTTTGGCCGCCCGGCAATATCCTTTGCTGAGCCATCGGCGACAGGGGGCGAGGGCGTCGGCTGGTCCCCGGCAAAAAATTTTTCTACTTGCCCCTTGATGCCGGGGTGGGCGACCCCATCTTGTAGTCAACCGCAGTGAAGAACCTGAAAAAAAATGATGTCTGGGCAGTTGAAACCGCAGGTTTCGCCCTTATTACAGGTTCACAACCACATGTTGATCGAATTTTTAGTGGAGACGTTTAGATGGGTAAAATTATTGGTATCGACCTGGGTACTACCAACTCTTGTGTAGCGATTATGGATGGCACTACTGCACGCGTGCTGGAGAACGCCGAAGGCGATCGCACCACGCCTTCTATCATTGCCTATACCCAGGATGGTGAAACTCTGGTTGGTCAGCCGGCTAAACGTCAGGCAGTGACAAACCCGCAAAACACCCTGTTTGCGATTAAACGCCTGATTGGCCGCCGCTTCCAGGACGAAGAAGTTCAGCGTGACGTTTCTATCATGCCATACAAAATTGTTGCCGCAGACAATGGCGACGCATGGCTGGATGTGAAAGGCACCAAAACTGCACCGCCGCAGATCTCTGCTGAAGTGCTGAAAAAAATGAAGAAAACGGCTGAAGATTACCTGGGTGAACCGGTAACTGAAGCGGTTATCACCGTACCGGCTTACTTCAACGATGCGCAACGTCAGGCCACCAAAGATGCTGGCCGTATCGCCGGTCTGGAAGTCAAACGTATCATCAACGAACCGACCGCGGCCGCGCTGGCGTACGGTCTGGATAAAGAAGTGGGCAACCGTACTATCGCGGTTTACGACCTCGGTGGTGGTACTTTCGATATCTCTATTATCGAAATCGACGAAGTGGATGGCGAAAAAACCTTCGAAGTACTGGCGACCAACGGTGACACCCACCTGGGCGGCGAGGACTTCGATACCCGTCTGATCAACTACCTCGTTGATGAATTTAAGAAAGATCAGGGCATTGACCTGCGTAACGACCCGCTGGCGATGCAGCGTCTGAAAGAAGCCGCTGAGAAAGCGAAGATTGAACTGTCTTCTGCTCAGCAGACCGACGTTAACCTGCCGTACATCACTGCAGATGCGACCGGTCCGAAACATATGAACATCAAAGTGACTCGCGCGAAACTGGAAAGCCTGGTAGAAGACCTGGTTAACCGTTCCATCGAGCCGCTGAAAGTAGCCCTGCAGGATGCCGGTCTGTCCGTTTCCGATATCAACGACGTGATCCTCGTTGGTGGTCAGACTCGTATGCCGATGGTGCAGAAGAAAGTGGCCGAGTTCTTTGGTAAAGAACCGCGTAAAGACGTTAACCCGGATGAAGCCGTGGCGATCGGTGCTGCCGTTCAGGGCGGTGTACTGACTGGTGATGTGAAAGACGTTCTGCTGCTCGACGTGACCCCGCTGTCGCTGGGTATCGAAACCATGGGCGGCGTGATGACTGCGCTGATCAGCAAAAACACCACCATCCCGACCAAGCACAGCCAGGTGTTCTCTACCGCTGAAGACAACCAGTCTGCGGTCACCATCCATGTGCTGCAGGGTGAGCGTAAACGCGCGTCTGATAACAAATCTCTGGGTCAGTTCAACCTGGATGGTATCAACCCGGCGCCGCGCGGCATGCCGCAGATCGAAGTGACCTTTGACATCGATGCTGACGGTATCCTGCACGTCTCCGCGAAAGACAAAAACAGCGGTAAAGAGCAGAAGATCACCATCAAAGCGTCTTCCGGTCTGAATGAAGAAGAAATTCAGAAAATGGTTCGCGAAGCGGAAGCTAACGCCGAATCTGACCGTAAGTTCGAAGAGCTGGTACAGACCCGCAACCAGGGCGACCATCTGCTGCACAGCACTCGCAAGCAGGTTGAAGAAGCAGGCGATAAACTGCCGGCTGACGACAAAACTGCCATTGAGTCTGCGCTGACCGCGCTGGAAACTTCGCTGAAAGGTGAAGACAAAGCGGACATCGAAGCGAAAATGCAGGCGCTGGCGCAGGCTTCCCAGAAGCTGATGGAAATCGCCCAGCAGCAGCATGCTCAGCAGCAGGCGGGTTCCGCTGACGCTCAGGCGAGCAACGCGAAAGACGACGATGTTGTCGACGCTGAGTTCGAAGAAGTGAAAGATAAAAAATAATCGCCCTTTGAACGGGTAAAACACTGGCACGGGCGAAGAGGTTTCCTCTCCGCCCGTGCACGCATGTTAAGGGGCTGAAAAACACCGATGGCAAAGCAAGATTACTACGAGATTTTAGGCGTCTCCAAAACAGCGGAAGAGCGTGAAATCAAAAAGGCTTATAAGCGCCTGGCCATGAAGTATCACCCGGACCGCAATCAGGGTGATAAAGAGGCCGAAGCCAAATTTAAAGAAATCAAAGAAGCGTATGAAATCCTGACTGATGCCCAGAAGCGTGCGGCCTACGATCAGTACGGCCACGCGGCCTTTGAGCAGGGCGGCATGGGCGGCGGCGGCGGTTTTGGCGGCGGTGCGGACTTCAGCGATATCTTTGGCGATGTTTTCGGCGATATCTTTGGCGGCGGACGTGGCCGGCAGCGCGCGGCGCGCGGCGCCGATCTCCGTTACAACATGGAGCTGACGCTGGAAGAAGCGGTACGTGGCGTCACCAAAGAGATCCGTATTCCGACGCTGGAAGAGTGCGACGTCTGCCACGGCAGCGGCGCCAAAGCTGGCAGCAAACCGCAAACCTGTCCGACCTGTCATGGCGCAGGCCAGGTCCAGATGCGTCAGGGCTTCTTTGCGGTACAGCAGACCTGTCCGCACTGTCAGGGACGCGGTACGCTGATTAAAGATCCGTGCAATAAATGTCATGGTCACGGCCGCGTTGAGAAGACCAAAACCCTGTCGGTTAAAATCCCGGCAGGCGTGGATACCGGCGACCGGATCCGTCTGGCGGGCGAAGGTGAAGCCGGCGAGCATGGCGCACCGGCAGGCGATCTGTACGTTCAGGTCCAGGTGAAGCAGCACGCTATCTTTGAGCGTGAAGGCAATAACCTGTACTGCGAAGTGCCGATCAACTTCACCATGGCAGCGCTGGGCGGCGAGATTGAGGTCCCGACGCTCGACGGCCGCGTCAATCTCAAGATTCCGGGCGAAACCCAGACCGGCAAACTGTTCCGCATGCGCGGCAAAGGCGTGAAATCCGTTCGCGGCGGCGCGCAGGGCGATCTGCTGTGCCGGGTGGTGGTGGAGACGCCGGTGGGGCTGAACGAGAAGCAGAAGCAGCTGCTGAAAGAGCTGCAGGAAAGCTTCGGCGGCCCGACCGGGGAAAACAACAGCCCGCGTTCGAAAAGCTTCTTCGACGGTGTGAAGAAGTTCTTCGACGATTTGACCCGCTAATTCCGCTTTCGCTGACTCCTGGCCCGGGCCTTTGCTGCCCGGGCTTTTTTTGTCTTATCGCTCCTCTTTGATTCGTAAAAATCGAATGTTTACTCAACTTAAATCTGATTTTTTCGAGTTATCAGTTTGTGTATTATGCTTTTATCGAGTTATTCACCAACAGGATGAAAGTAAAAGTGAAACATCTGCAACGATTCTTCAGTAGCGATGCTTCCGGCGGCATTGTCTTAATCATCGCCGCGGTGCTGGCGATGGTCATGGCCAATACCAGCGTGACCAGCGGTCTGTATCACTCCTTCCTTGATACGCCTGTACAGCTGCGGGTGGGGGCGCTGGAGATCAACAAGAATATGCTGCTCTGGATCAATGATGCCCTGATGGCGGTGTTCTTCTTGCTGATTGGCCTCGAGGTCAAACGCGAGCTGATTCAGGGCTCGCTGGCGAGTCGTCGTCAGGCGGTCTTTCCAGTGATTGCCGCGCTCGGCGGGATGATCGTCCCGGCGCTGGTCTATCTGGCCTTTAACGCTCAGGATCCTGTCGCCAGAGAGGGATGGGCGATCCCGGCAGCGACGGATATTGCCTTTGCCCTTGGCGTGCTGGCGCTGTTAGGCAGCCGCGTCCCGACGGCGCTAAAGATTTTCCTGATGGCGCTGGCGATCATTGATGACCTGGGGGCTATCGTGATTATCGCGCTGTTTTATACCCACGACCTGTCAATGCTCTCGCTGGGCGTGGCGGCGGCGGCGATTGCGGTGCTGGTGGCCCTGAATCTGAGCGGCGTGCGGCGCACTGGGATCTATATTCTGGTCGGCGCGGTACTGTGGACGGCGGTGCTGAAGTCCGGCGTTCACGCGACGCTTGCCGGGGTCATCGTCGGCTTTATGATTCCGTTACAGGAAAAGCAGGGTAAATCCCCGGCCAAAGCGCTTGAGCATGTCCTGCACCCGTGGGTCGCGTTTATGATCCTACCGCTGTTTGCCTTTGCCAACGCGGGTGTCTCGTTGCAGGGGGTCACACTTGATGGACTGACGTCGCTGCTGCCTCTGGGCATCATGGCCGGCCTGTTTATCGGTAAGCCGCTGGGGATCAGCCTGTTCTGCTGGCTGGCCCTGAAGCTGAAGTGGGCCTCGCTGCCGGAGGGGACCACCTGCGGGCAGATTATGGCGGTGGGTATCCTGTGCGGGATTGGCTTTACGATGTCGATTTTTATCGCCAGTCTCGCCTTTGGCAACGTGGATCCCGCGTTGATCAACTGGGCCAAGCTTGGCATCTTGATCGGCTCAGTGTTATCGGCCGTCACCGGATACCTCATACTGCGTCAGCGCGCGACGGATACTCGCCTCGCGGTATAACCTTTCTGCGGAGGGCCTCTCCGGCCCTCCAGGACATTATCAGGGAGAGAAGCATGTCACATATCAACTACAACCATCTGTACTACTTCTGGCACGTCTATAAAGAAGGATCTGTCGTGGGCGCGGCGGAGGCGCTGTTTCTGACGCCGCAGACCATTACCGGGCAGATCAAAGCGCTGGAGGAGCGTCTGCAGGGTAAATTATTCAAGCGCAAGGGAAGAGGGCTGGAGCCGAGCGAGCTCGGGGAGTTGGTCTTCCGCTATGCCGACCGGATGTTTACCCTGAGCCAGGAGATGCTCGACATCGTCAACTATCGCAAAGAGTCTAATCTGCTGTTTGACGTCGGCGTGGCCGATGCGCTCTCGAAGCGGCTGGTCAGCGGCGTGCTGGATGCCGCCGTTGTCGAAAGCGAGCAGATTCATCTGCGCTGTTTTGAATCCACCCATGAGCTGCTGCTGGAGCAGTTGAGCCAGCATAAGCTCGATATGATTATCTCTGACTGCCCGATCGACTCGACGCAGCAGGAAGGGCTGTTTTCGGTGAAGATTGGCGAGTGTAGCGTCAGCTTCTGGTGTATGAACCCGGCGCCGACGAAGCCGTTCCCGGCTTGTCTCGAAGAGCGACGGCTGCTAATCCCCGGCCGACGATCGATGCTGGGACGTAAGCTGCTGAACTGGATTAATGTGCAGGGTCTGAAGGTGGAGATTCTCGGCGAGTTTGACGACGCGGCGCTCATGAAAGCCTTTGGCGCTGCGCATAATGCGATATTTGTCGCGCCGACGCTCTACGCGCATGATTTCTATCATGACGAATCGATTGTCGAAATTGGCCGCATGGATAGTGTGATGGAGGAGTATCACGCTATTTTCGCCGAACGGATGATTCAGCATCCGGCGGTACAGCGCATCTGCAATCGCGATTATTCGTCGCTGTTTACTGAACCGAGATAGCCGGAAAGCGTGGCTGGCGTGGCTCAGGTCGCGCCAGGGCGGGGAAGATGACAGGCATAAAAAAACCCGCTTTCGCGGGTTTTTTCACAAAGCGACAACAAGCAGCGATTAAGCCAGTTTGTTGATCTGAGCGGTCAGGTTAGCCTTATGACGCGCAGCTTTGTTTTTGTGGATCAGACCTTTAGCAGCCTGACGGTCCACGATCGGTTGCATTTCGTTAAATGCTTTTTGTGCAGCAGCTTTGTCGCCAGCTTCGATAGCTGCGTATACTTTCTTGATGAAAGTACGCATCATAGAGCGACGGCTAGCGTTGTGCTTGCGAGCCTTTTCAGACTGAACGGCGCGCTTCTTAGCTGATTTGATATTAGCCAAGGTCCAACTCCCAAATGTGTTCTATATGGACAATTCAAAGGCCGAGGAATATGCCCGTTTAGCCTTCTTTTGTCAATGGATTTGTGCAAATAAGCGCCGTTTAACACCACAGCGCTTCATTACGTAGTGATGGCGCAAGATTCTACCAGCTTGTTGCAGGCGAATACAGCTTTTCCACCATAAAAATCGCCGGGGGCGGGCGGTTTTCCCGCTTACCCGCGCTGAGTGAATGAATTCCTGAGAACTTTCGTTGCCGAGGAGCAATCGCTGGTTAACGTTGACAGTTGTACAAGGTATACTCGGACGATTTTCACTGTTTTGAGCCAGACATGAAGCTGATACGCGGCATACATAATCTCAGTCAGGCCCCGCACGGGTGCGTGCTGACCATTGGCAATTTTGACGGCGTGCATCGTGGGCATCAGGCGCTGCTGCAGCGATTGCGCGAAGAGGGCCGCCAGCGCGGTTTACCGGTGGTGGTGATGATTTTCGAACCCCAGCCGCTCGAGCTTTTTGCCGCCGATAAAGCCCCGGCGCGGTTGACCCGCCTGCGTGAAAAGCTGAGCTATCTGGCTGAAAGCGGGGTCGACTATGTGCTGTGCGTTCGCTTCGACCGCCGGTTCGCCGCGCTGACGGCGCAGGATTTTATCAGTGAACTGCTGGTGCGCCGCCTGGGCGTGCAGTTCCTTGCCGTCGGTGACGATTTCCGCTTTGGCGCTGGTCGCCAGGGGGATTTCTTGTTATTACAAAAGGCGGGGGCGGAATACGGCTTCGACGTCACCAGCACCCAAACCTTCTGCGAAGGCGGGGTACGGATCAGCAGCACGGCGGTGCGTCAGGCGCTGGCCGATGACGATCTTCTTCTTGCGGAGACGCTGCTCGGCCATCCGTTTAGCATTTCCGGACGCGTCGTGCATGGCGACGAACTGGGCCGTACCATAGGTTTTCCGACGGCGAACTTACCGCTGCGTCGTCAGGTTTCCCCGGTTAAAGGGGTCTATGCGGTAGAAGTGACAGGTCTGGGCGACAAACCGATCGCCGGTGTCGCCAATATTGGCACCCGTCCAACGGTAGCGGGCGTGCGTCAGCAGCTCGAAGTGCATCTGTTGGACGTTGTAATGGACCTCTACGGTCGCCATATCAATGTAGTACTGCGTAAAAAGATACGTAATGAGCAGCGGTTTGCGTCGCTGGACGAGCTGAAGGCGCAAATCGCACGTGATGAGTTAACGGCCCGCGAATTATTTGGGCTGACCAGCCAGGCCTGAGCCACTGGTGTTTATCAAACCGAAATACGGAACCGAGAATCTGATGAGTGACTATAAATCGACCCTGAATTTGCCGGAAACAGGGTTCCCTATGCGTGGCGACCTCGCCAAACGCGAACCGGGAATGCTGGCGCGTTGGACCGATGATGACCTGTACGGCATCATTCGTGCAGCCAAAAAAGGCAAAAAAACCTTCATTCTGCATGATGGCCCTCCTTATGCGAATGGCAGCATTCATATTGGTCACTCGGTAAACAAGATTCTGAAAGACATTATCGTTAAGTCCAAAGGACTGACGGGCTATGACTCGCCTTACGTTCCGGGCTGGGACTGCCACGGTCTGCCGATCGAGCTGAAAGTAGAGCAGGAATACGGCAAGCCGGGTGAGAAGTTCACCGCAGCAGAATTCCGCGCCAAGTGCCGCGAATATGCCGCCGAGCAGATCGACGGCCAGCGTAAAGACTTTATTCGCCTCGGCGTGCTGGGCGACTGGTCGCATCCGTACCTGACCATGGACTTCAAAACCGAAGCCAATATCATTCGCGCGCTGGGCAAAATCATCGGCAACGGCCATCTGCATAAAGGCGCCAAGCCGGTGCACTGGTGCGTAGACTGCCGTTCCGCGCTGGCGGAAGCGGAAGTGGAGTATTACGACAAGACTTCCCCATCCATCGACGTGGCGTTCCACGCGGTAGATAAAGCCGCGGTGCTGGCGAAATTCGGCGTCGCCGACGTCAACGGCCCGGTGTCGCTGGTTATCTGGACCACCACTCCGTGGACCCTGCCGGCTAACCGTGCCATCTCCCTGTCGCCGGAGTTCGACTATGCGCTGGTGCAGGTTGACGGTCAGGCGCTGATCCTGGCGAAAGACCTGGTCGAGAGCGTGATGAAGCGCGTTGGCGCGGCCGATTACACCATCCTGGCGGCGGTGAACGGCGCCGAGCTTGAACTGATGCGTTTCCAGCATCCGTTCCTGGATTTCGACGTGCCGGCGATCCTTGGCGACCACGTGACGCTGGATGCCGGTACCGGCGCGGTGCATACCGCCGGCGGCCACGGTCCGGACGACTACACGATCAGCCAGAAATACGGTCTGGAAATCGCTAACCCGGTTGGCCCGGACGGAGCTTATCTGCCAGGCACCTATCCGTCCCTGGACGGTATCAACGTCTTCAAAGCCAACGATATCATCGTTGAGATGCTGCGTGAGCGCGGCGCGCTGCTGCATGTGGAAAAAATGCAGCACAGCTATCCGTGCTGCTGGCGCCACAAGTCGCCGATCATCTTCCGCGCCACCCCGCAGTGGTTCGTGAGCATGGATCAGAAAGGTCTGCGCGCGCAGTCGCTGAAAGAGATCAAAGGCGTGCAGTGGATCCCGGACTGGGGCCAGGCGCGTATCGAATCGATGGTCGCCAACCGTCCTGACTGGTGTATCTCCCGTCAGCGTACCTGGGGCGTGCCGATGTCGCTGTTCGTGCATAAAGAAACCCACGAACTGCACCCGCGTACCCTTGAGTTGATGGAAGAAGTCGCGAAGCGTGTTGAAGTCGACGGCATCCAGGCGTGGTGGGATCTCGATTCCCGCGACATCCTTGGCGATGACGCTGACAGCTACGAGAAAGTGCCGGATACCCTCGACGTCTGGTTTGACTCCGGATCGACCCACTCTTCCGTGGTTGACGTGCGTCCGGAATTCGCCGGTCACGCCGCCGATATGTATCTGGAAGGCTCCGACCAGCATCGTGGCTGGTTCATGTCCTCGCTGATGATTTCCACGGCGATGAAAGGCAAAGCGCCCTATCGTCAGGTACTGACCCACGGCTTCACCGTCGATGGTCAGGGGCGCAAAATGTCCAAGTCTATCGGCAACACCGTTAGCCCGCAGGACGTGATGAACAAGTTGGGCGCCGACATCCTGCGACTGTGGGTGGCTTCCACCGACTACACCGGCGAAATGGCGGTCTCTGACGAGATCCTCAAACGCGCCGCGGACAGCTATCGTCGTATCCGTAACACCGCGCGCTTCCTGCTGGCGAACCTGAACGGTTTCGATCCGGCAAAAGACATGGTCAAACCGGAAGAGATGGTGGTGCTGGATCGCTGGGCGGTCGGCTGCGCGCAGGCGGCACAGGAAGATATCCTGAAAGCCTACGAATCCTACGACTTCCACGAAGTGGTGCAGCGCCTGATGCGCTTCTGCTCCATTGAGATGGGCTCGTTCTACCTCGACATCATCAAAGACCGCCAGTACACCGCTAAGGCGGACAGCGTGGCGCGTCGCAGCTGCCAGACCGCGCTGTTCCACATCGTGGAAGCGCTGGTGCGCTGGATGGCGCCGATCATGTCCTTCACTGCGGACGAAATCTGGGGTTACCTGCCGGGCGAGCGTGAGAAATACGTCTTTACCGGCGAATGGTATCAGGGTCTCTTCGGCCTGGCCGACGACGAAGCGATGAATGACGGCTTCTGGGATGAGCTGCTGAAAGTCCGTGGCGAAGTCAACAAAGTGATCGAGCAGGCGCGTGCGGATAAGAAAGTCGGTGGTTCGCTGGAAGCTGCGGTGACGCTGTATGCTGATGCCGACCTGGCCGCTAAGCTCAACGCACTGGGGGATGAATTGCGATTTGTCCTGTTGACCTCCGGGGCGAACGTCGCAGATTATGCGAGCGCATCTGCTGATGCGCAGCAGAGCGAACTGCTCAAAGGGCTGAAAGTCGCATTGAGTAAAGCTGAAGGTGAGAAATGCCCGCGCTGCTGGCATTACACCACCGATATCGGCAAGGTGGCGGAACACGCGGAAATCTGCGGACGCTGTGTGAGCAACGTCGCCGGTGACGGCGAGCAACGTAAATTCGCCTGATGAGTAAATCGATCTGTTCAACGGGGCTACGCTGGCTGTGGGTGGTCGTAGCCGTGCTGATTATCGATCTGGGCAGCAAATTCCTGATCCTCCAGAACTTCGCTCTGGGGGAGACGGTTCCGCTGTTCCCGTCGCTTAATCTGCATTATGCCCGCAACTATGGCGCGGCCTTTAGCTTCCTCGCCGACAGCGGCGGCTGGCAGCGCTGGTTCTTTTCCGGGATCGCAATCGGCATTTGCGTGGTGCTGACGGTGCTGATGTACCGTTCGAAGGCGACGCAAAAGCTGAACAATATTGCCTACGCCCTGATTATTGGCGGCGCGCTGGGCAACTTGTTCGATCGCCTGTGGCACGGCTTTGTGGTCGATATGATCGACTTCTACGTCGGCGACTGGCACTTCGCCACTTTCAACCTCGCCGATAGCGCTATCTGCATCGGCGCGGCGATGATTGTGCTGGAAGGCTTCTTGCCGAAACCGACCGCAAAAGAGCAGGTGTAAATGTTAATGCCGGGTGGCGCCACGCCTGCCCGGCCTACAGAATGTGTGGTCTCCCGTCGCCCGGTAAGCGTAGCGCCTCCGGGCAACAGGTGACCTAAAACAAGCGAGCAATTTGCATGTCTAAATCCGTACAGAGCAACAGCGCGGTTCTCGTTCACTTCACGCTGAAGCTGGACGATGGATCCACCGCCGAGTCCACCCGTAACAATGGCAAACCGGCGCTGTTTCGCCTCGGCGACACCTCCCTGTCTGAAGGGCTGGAGCAACAGCTTCTTGGTCTGAAAGAGGGCGAGAAAAAGGCCTTTTCGCTGGAGCCTGACGCCGCTTTTGGCGTCCCGAGCCCGGACCTGATTCAGTATTTCTCTCGCCGCGAGTTTATCGACGCCGGCGAGCCGGAGATCGGCGCGATTATGCTCTTTACCGCAATGGATGGCAGCGAAATGCCTGGCGTGATCCGTGAAGTGAACGGCGATTCCATCACCGTCGACTTCAACCATCCGCTGGCCGGGCGCACCGTTCATTTTGATATTGAAGTGCTGGAGATCGATCCGGCGCTGGAGGAGTAACATGCAGATCCTGTTGGCTAACCCGCGCGGCTTTTGCGCTGGCGTTGACCGCGCTATCAGCATTGTAGAAAACGCGCTGACGCTGTACGGCGCGCCGATCTATGTTCGTCATGAAGTGGTGCATAACCGCTATGTGGTGGATAGCCTGCGCAAGCGCGGCGCCATATTTATCGAACAGATCAGCGAAGTACCGGACGGCGCGATCCTGATTTTCTCCGCTCACGGCGTATCGCAGGCGGTACGGAATGAAGCGAAGAGCCGCGACCTGACGGTGTTCGACGCCACCTGTCCGCTGGTGACGAAAGTGCATATGGAAGTCGCCCGCGCCAGCCGCCGTGGCGAAGAGTCGATTCTGATCGGCCATGCCGGACACCCGGAAGTCGAAGGCACTATGGGGCAGTACAATAACCCGCAAGGGGGCATGTACCTGGTCGAGTCGCCGGAAGATGTTCTCAAGCTGGAAGTCAAAAACGACGCCCGGCTGTCGTTTATGACCCAGACCACCCTCTCGGTGGACGATACCTCTGATGTGATTGACGCGCTGCGCGCGCGTTTCCCGAAAATCGTCGGCCCGCGCAAAGACGACATTTGCTATGCCACCACTAACCGTCAGGAAGCGGTGCGCGCGCTGGCGGAGCAGGCTGACGTGGTGCTGGTGGTCGGTTCGAAAAACTCCTCCAACTCTAACCGCCTCGCCGAACTGGCGCAGCGGATGGGTAAGGCAGCCTACCTGATTGACGATGCCTCCGATATTCAGGAAGCCTGGGTCAAGGATGCGGCCTGCGTTGGCGTGACGGCGGGCGCATCGGCGCCGGATATTCTGGTGCAGAACGTTATCACCCGGCTGCAGGAGCTGGGCGGTGGCGAAGCGGTGCCGCTGGAAGGCCGAGAAGAGAATATCGTTTTTGAAGTGCCGAAAGAGCTGCGTGTGGATGTCCGTGAAGTAGAGTAAGTTCTTTCCGCCTGCAATATGAGAAGATGCCAGACTTAACGTCTGGCATTTTTTTAGGGAGAAACCATGCGCTTACCGATCATTCTTGATACTGACCCGGGCATCGACGACGCTGCCGCCATTGCTGCGGCGCTGTTCGCTCCCGAGCTGGATCTGCAGCTGATGACCACCGTGGCAGGTAATGTCTCGGTGGAGAAGACGACCCGTAACGCGCTGCAGCTGCTGCACTTCTGGCATGCCGATGTGCCGCTGGCGCAGGGCGCTTCGATGCCGCTGGTGCGTCCCCTGCGCGATGCCGCTTCGGTGCATGGCGAATCCGGTATGGAAGGGTATGACTTTGTTGAGCATCAACGTCAACCGCTGGCGAAGCCGGCCTTCCAGGCGATCCGTGATGCGCTTATGCACGCTGCCGAGCCGATCACTCTGGTGGCGATTGGCCCGCTGACCAATATTGCGCTGCTGCTGACCCAGTATCCGGAATGCGTGTTCAACATTCGCCGGCTGGTGATCATGGGCGGCTCGGCGGGCCGCGGCAACTTTACACCGAATGCCGAATTCAATATTGCCATCGACCCGGAAGCTGCCGCGAAAGTCTTCCACAGCGGGCTGGAGATTGTGATGTGCGGGCTGGACGTCACCAATCGGGCGCTGTTGACGGCGGATTATCTGGCAACCCTGCCGACGCTGAACCAGACCGGTAAAATGCTCCATGCGCTGTTTAGCCACTATCGCAGCGGCAGCATGAGCAGTGGTCTGCGAATGCACGATCTCTGCGCTATCGCATGGCTGGCCCGCCCGGAACTGTTCACTCTGCAGCCATGTTTTGTGGCGGTGGAGACGCAGGGCACCTGGACCGCCGGCACCACGGTGGTGGATATTGAAGGACGACTGGGTCAGCCGGCGAACGCCCAGGTGGCGCTGGATATCGACGTGGAAGGGTTTCAGCGCTGGGCGGCGGAGGTGATTGCCCTGGCGCCGTAATACCCACCCAATCTTCAAGGAGAGAAGCAATGACCTATGGACAGGCGTATTTGAGCGGCTGGAAAGAGACCTTTAATTTTAGCGGCCGGGCCAGCCGACAGCAGTTCTGGACGTTTTTTCTTATCAATCTACTGATCGCCAGCGCGCCGCTGGCCGTCTGGTGTCTGGCAACCCGCCTAAACCCTCGCTACGGCATCCTCAGTTTTGTGGTCATACCCTTTGCGGCGCTGTGGCTGCTATTGATGGCGATCCCCCTGCTGGCAGTTGGCTGCCGGCGGATGCATGACATCGGCCGCTCCGGGATCTGGTTCGTGCTGGGGGTTATCATTCCGTGGTTTGCGGTTATTTCGCTGGCTCTGTGCTGCCTGCGTTCAGCGTAGGCACCGTCTCGCTGAGATAATCAATCATCGCCCGCATTCTGGCGGGCATATGCTTATCTCCCGCCCACAGCAGCCACAGATCGCCGGAATAGCTGCTGATAAATTCCCACTCGGGCAGCACCTGCACAATGTCGCCATTCGCCAGCGCCTCGCGGGCGGTGAACAGCGGCAGGCTGCCGATCCCCAGATGCTGCTTAACCGCGTCGAGGCGCACGGCGGTATGG
This sequence comes from Klebsiella sp. 1SOBk10mer, assembly GCF_046602535.1. Lineage (NCBI taxonomy): Bacteria > Pseudomonadati > Pseudomonadota > Gammaproteobacteria > Enterobacterales > Enterobacteriaceae > Klebsiella > Klebsiella sp. 1SOBk10mer. The sequence goes on along the minus strand of NZ_JBKIUP010000005.1, from coordinate 221,533 downwards.
TTGGCGGCGTACCGCCCGTATGTTTGCACCGTTTCGGTTTTCCCTTCCCGACGGAACTTCCAGCGCGCGTCGGCAGGCGTTTCGCCAAGACTGATGCAACTGTGCGCCCGCAGTTCCTGCGGCGTGTGCGGCATACCGTGGCGCTGTAAATAGGCTTCAGTGGCGCAGATAACGTGCGTGACCGGCATCAGCGGTTTGCCATGCAGGCCGGGCGAGGGGGTATCGGTGATGCGTAGCGCCAGATCGATACCGTCATCGATAAAATCCAGAGGGCGATCTTCCAGCCGCAGGCAGACGTCAACCTGCGGGTAACGGTGAAAAAACGCCATCATCAGCGGATGGATCACAAAGCGGCCGATAGCTTTCGGTACGCTGAGCGTCAGCTTTCCCTGGGCGACCGTTTGGCGACTGCCGGCGGAATCCATCGCCTGTCGCGCCGCTTCCAGCATCTGCTGGGCATGCTGGTAAACCGTTTCCCCGGCATCGCTCAGACGCAGCTTGCGAGTGGTACGCTGCAGCAGTTTGCAGCCCATCTCTCGCTCCAGCCGCGACACGCTACGGCTAACCGCGGAAGGGGTAATGCCGCTCTGGCGGGCGACGGCGGAGAAGCTGCCCTGGTCGACGATCTGTACGAAGAGGGCAAGGTCGGGCAGGAGGTTCAGATTCATTTGTGCCCCTGGAGCAAGAGTGCATTGGCGGATGATGGGATTATCGCTGTCGGTATTAATAATATACTGGGCGAACAGAGAGGAGAATCACTATGACTGAACGGGTTTATTACACCAGCGATGCTACCGACGGGCGCGCCCAGATCATCGCCTGCACTGCAGAAGCGGATGGCCGTTACGCCATCGAACTGGATCGGACGCTGTTTCACCCGCAAGGGGGCGGTCAACCGGCGGATTGCGGCTGGATTGCCGGACAGGCCGTTGAGACGGTGGTTGTGCGCGGCGACAGGGTGCTGCATATTCTGTCGCAACTCCTTCCCCTCGGTGAAGTGGAGATGAAAATTGATGCCTCCGCGAGACAGCTGCATGCTCGTCTGCATTCTGCCGGCCACCTGCTTGGCCTGGCGGGCGAACAGCTTGGCTTGCAACCGGTGAAAGCGCACCACTGGCCCGGCGAAGGGCGGATAACCTTTGCCAGCAGGAATAGCGCCGCGCTGCCGGACGCCAGTGCGCTACTGGCGCTAGTAAAGGCATGGCAGGCGCAGGATTTACCGCGTCAGGTGACGTTCGCTGACGGCATGCGCAAAGTGGGATTCGGCGAGCTGCCCGCCTATCCCTGCGGTGGCACCCACGTCGCCCGTCTGGCGGAGCTGGGCGACATTGTCATTAGTCAGATTAAGATGAAGAAGGGGCAGTTGGTGATCAGCTATTCCCTGACGTAAACGTTTCAGTTCTGCTCAGGGTAGGTCTGTTTGCCGCGATAAATACGCTCCGGTCGGCCAACCTTGCCGTAGCTGATTTCCGCTTCCAGAAAGTCGTTCTTCACTCCCTGTTCCAGATAACGGCGAGCGGTGGTTTTGCTGCTGCCAAGGATACGCGCCAGCGAGTCGGCGGTATGTACCACCGCCGGGTCGGCAAACAGCTGGAGTACGCGCTGAAAGGTGCTTTCATCGATCCCGCGTAGCGGTGCGCTGGCCGGTTCCGTCTGTTCCCGAGCCTGAATATTAAACAGCGCATCGACGTGGATCTGGCTGGCCTGTTCGCTGGAACGCAGCGAGCTGCGATAGCGGGCGAAGCGCTCCAGGGTGTGCTGCAGGCGCTGATAATGCACCGGCTTAATTAGATAGTCGAACACCCCCAGGCGCAGCGCTTCGCTGATGGTATCCATATGATTATCAGCGGTAATAAAGATGATCCGCCCCTTGTAATGGGTACTGACCGCATGGCGGATCAGATCGATACCTTTGCCATCAGGTAAGAAATTATCCAACAGGATCAGCTGCGGTTGATACAGTCTGAGTTGTTTCCTGGCGCTCTCGAGTTTATCCGCAATGCCAATGACGTCGAACTGGGGAAACTGTTTGATGTTATCCACCAGGATCTCCGCCAGCATAGGTTCGTCTTCAACGATAAGAGTGGTGATGCTATCCATGATGTTCATCTCGGGTCAGGGGAATATAAAGAGTAAAGATGGTGCCAAAGGGAAGGTTATTTTCGACGACGATGCTGCCGCCTGCCTGTTCCACGTAGCTGCGAACCAGCCAGAGTCCGATGCCATGATCTTTGCTGACGCTGCTGGTGACGCCGCGCTCGAAGATCCGATCGCGCAGCGTCTCGTCAATGCCGCATCCCTGATCGGCGACCTCGATAATCACCTCGTGGCCGTCGCTGTTGATCAGGCACTCTATCTGCTTTGAGCCCTGCGGCTGTTGCAGGCTGGCATTGTAGGCGTTATCAAGCAGATTCCCCACGATCGAGATCCATTCGTTGTGAGAAAGGGCGGTGGGTAATCTGTCGACGAAGCAGGCCGGATCGAAAACCAGTTCCAGACCGAGCTCTTTGGCGCGGTAATACTTGCCGATCAACAGCCCGGCCAGATGGTTATCCTGGAAATTCCGCGCGATAAAATCGATCACTTTCTGGTGGCTTTCCGACTGCTGTTGGATCAGATCCAGCGCATGATCGTAGCGTTTAAGAAACAGCAGGCCGGCGATGGTGGAGATCAGATTGCGATGCTCATGCTGCACGGCGCGCAGGTTATCGGCATACTGTTGCACCTGACTGAGCTGCAGGCTGAGGGTGTTGATATCGTCTTTACTACGAAAGCTGATCACCCAGCCCTGTGGCTCATTATTTAAGATCACCGCCATCCGGCTGGCGATCACTTTGATATGATTGAAGGTGACGATCTCGTCTTTTTTATTGGTCTGCGGCGCATCGTAGAAGAAAGCCTCCTGAGAAATAACGCTGCTGATCCCTTTACCGATAAGCGTCGGTTCCGGTTGGCTCAGGTTGAGCAGCCGGCGGGCAGTCTGATTAATCGCGGTGATCTTGTAACGGGAGTCGATGGCGATGAGCCCTTCGAACACGGATTCAAACAACACGCTTTGCTGGATCAACAGCTGCGACAGCTGTTGAGGTTCCATATTCAGCATCTGCTTTTTGATATGCAACGAGAAGCGGCGGGCGCAGTAGAGCAGGAGCAGTAACATGATCGCCATCGGGATCAGCAGCGAGCTTATCTGCAGGCTGAGCCAGTTCTCTAACTGTTCAATGGTATAGCCTACCGACACAATGCCAATCACCTTGCCGGTCTCGTCCTGAATCGGTGATTTACCGCGCAGCGAGGAGCCCAGCGAGCCTTTGCGCACTGACACGTAGCTTTTCGCGTTTAACAATGCTTCATCGCTATCGCCGCCCTCCATCGATTTGCCGATTTCATCAGGATTAACATGATAGAGGCGCTGGCCGTTGGCATCACCGACGGTGATATAGGTAGCGTCGGAGAACGAACGCATGGGATCGATAAGCGCTTTGATTCTGGCGAGATCGCGTTTCTGAACCGCTTCGACCAGCTCCGGCATCGCCGAAATCTGCATTGCCTGAATCAGCGCCCGCTGCCCGACCTGGTAATGCAGACGCTCTTCGGTAATGTCGGTCAGATACCATGACATCGCCAGCATAACGATCGTCGAGGTGAATAAGATCAGCAGGAAGATGCGATTCTGAAACGATCGCCTGGCAAACCAGTGGGTGATTTTTCGGGTATACATAGCGCCAATAGACATTAAATGATTAGTTTCCCCGTTTCGCGGCCCGAGAACCCGCAGATGGCGCACAGAACCGCTAATTTCAGAAAAGTGATCGATGGCAAGGGGGCGCTGTTAATCCTGACCCGGAGGCGAGGTAACGGCCACGCCTCCGGAGAGGATGCCGGCCTACATCGCCAGCACGTACTTGAGCATCACCCCGGCGGCGATCGCCGAGCCGATCACCCCGGCCACGTTCGGGCCCATGGCGTGCATCAGCAGGAAGTTCTGCCCGTCCGCTTCCAGACCCACCTTGTTCGACACCCGCGCCGCCATCGGCACCGCCGACACCCCGGCTGAACCGATCAGCGGGTTGATCGGGTTCTTACTGAACCTGTTCAGCAGCTTCGCCATCAGCACCCCGGCCGCGGTGCCCACGCAGAAGGCGATCACCCCCAGCAGCAGGATCCCCAGGGTCTGCGGCTGCAGGAACTTGTCCGCCACCAGCTTGGCTCCCACCGACAGCCCGAGGAAGATGGTCACGATGTTGATTAGCGCGTTCTGCACCGTGTCGCTCAGCCGCTCCACCACCCCGCTCTCGCGCATCAGGTTGCCGAAGCAGAACATCCCCAGCAGCGGCGCGGCGTCCGGCAGCAGGAGCGCCACCAGCAGCAACAGCACCGCCGGGAAGAGGATCTTCTCCCGCTTACTCACCGTACGCAGCTGCACCATGCGGATCTTCCGCTCCTTATTCGTGGTCAGCGCCTTCATGATCGGCGGCTGGATCAGCGGCACCAGCGCCATGTAGGAGTAGGCCGCCACCGCGATGGCCCCCAGCAGCTCCGGCGCCAGCTTGCCCGACAGGTAGATAGCCGTCGGGCCGTCGGCGCCGCCGATGATGCCGATGGCCGCCGCCTGCGGCAGGGTGAAGCTGATGATGCCGAAGTAGTTCAGCGTCAGCGCCCCGAGCACGGTGGCGAAGATACCGAACTGCGCCGCCGCCCCCAGCAGCAGGGTGCGCGGGTTGGCCAGCAGCGGGCCGAAATCGGTCATCGCCCCGACGCCCATGAAAATTACCAGCGGCGCGATGCCCGAGCCAATCGCCACCTTATAGAAGATGGCCAGCACCCCGGCGGAGTAGCCCATGTCCACCGCCAGGCTCTCCATCTGCCCCTGCACCGACGGCAGGGCCAGGGCCAGCGCGTCCTTAATGGCGTGGACGTCCGGCGCGCAGTGGAGCTTCGCGGCAATCACCGCCAGCTGCGCCGGGTCGTGGTGGGCCAGCAGGCTCTCCAGGGCGGTGAGCGCTAGCCCGGCCTCCGGAATATTGGAGAGCAGGCCGCCGAAGCCAATCGGCAGCAGCAGTAACGGCTCGAACTTCCTGGCAATCGCCAGCCAGAGCAGCAGCAGGCTGACCAGCAGCATCACCGCCTGGCCGAACCCCAGGTGCATCAGCCCCATCCCCTGAATCAGGGCGTTCAGACTTTCCATTTCCGCTCCTCGTCCTTACGCCAGGGTCATCAGGGTGTCGCCGACCGCCACCGCGTCGCCGGACTTCACCGCGATACCGCGCACGGTGCCGGCCTGCGCGGCGCGGATTTCGGTCTCCATCTTCATGGCTTCCAGAATCAGCAGCACCTCGCCTTCGGCCACCGCCTGGCCTTCCGCGGCCAGCACCTTCCAGATATTGCCCGCCAGCGGGGCGGTCACCGGGGTGCCGGCGCCGGCCGGGGCCGGGGCGGCAGCAGGCGTAGCGGCCACCGGCGCGGCGCTGAGCTGGCTGACGTCGCCGCCGTCGCTGACCTTCACCACAAAGGCCTTGCCTTCCACTTCCACGGTGTAGACGCCGGAGGCGGCTGGTTTCTCAGCCTTCGCGGCAGGTCTGGCTTCTTCCAGCTGCGGCAGCGGTTCAAAGGCTGCCGGATTGTGGCGGTTTTCGAGGAACTTGAGGCCTATTTGCGGGAACAGCGCCACGGTGAGCACGTCGTCGATGGCGTTTTCGGCAAGCGTGATGCCCTTCTCCTGCGCCTGGCGTCTGACGTCGGCTTCCAGCTGCGCCAGCTCCGGCTTCAGCAGGTCCGCCGGGCGGCAAGTGATGGCCTCTGCGCCCTCGAGTACCCGCGCCTGCAGGGCGGCGTTCACCGGCGCCGGAGTGTGGCCGTATTCACCTTTCAGAATGCCGGCGGTCTCCTTCGCGATGGTTTTGTAGCGCTCGCCGGTGAGGACGTTGAGCACCGCCTGGGTGCCGACAATCTGCGAGGTCGGGGTGACCAGCGGGATGAAACCGAGGTCCTCGCGCACGCGAGGGATTTCCGCCAGCACTTCATCCAGACGGTGGGCGGCGCTCTGTTGCTTCAGCTGGCCTTCGAGGTTGGTGAGCATCCCGCCCGGCACCTGGGCGACGAGGATACGGCTGTCGGTGCCTTTCAGCTGCCCTTCGAAGGCGTGGTACTTCTTACGCACCTCGCGGAAGTAGGCCGCGATGCTCTCCAGCTTGTGGATATTGAGGCCGGTGTCGTACGGCGTGCCGGCGAGGGTGGCCACCAGCGCTTCGGTTGCCGGATGGCCGTAGGTGGCGCTCATGGACGAAATCGCCGTATCCACGCCGTCGACCCCGGCTTCAATGGCCTTCAGCAGGGCCATCTCCGCCATGCCGGTGGTGGCGTGGCAGTGCAGGTGCAGGGTGACGTCGTAGCGTTTTTTGATTTCGCTGACCAGCTCAAAGGCGGCATGCGGCGTCAGAATGCCGGACATGTCCTTGATGGCGATGGAGTCGACGCCGGTCTCCAGCAGCTGTTCGGTGAGGTCGAGCCAGGTCTGCAGGATGTGCGCCGGGCTGGTGGTGTACGAAAGCGTGCCCTGGGCGTGGGCGCCGTGGCTGCGCACCGCCTGCAGGGCGGCCTGCATGTTGCGCGGGTCGTTCATGGCGTCGAAGACACGGAAGACGTCCATGCCGTTTTTGACGGCGCGCTCCACGAAGCGCGCCACCACGTCATCGGCGTAGTGGCGGTAGCCGAGCAGGTTCTGGCCGCGGAGCAGCATCTGCAGCGGGGTTTTCGGCATCGCTTTTTTTAGCTCGCGCAGGCGGACCCACGGGTCCTCGCCGAGAAAGCGGATGCAGGCATCAAAGGTGGCCCCGCCCCAGCACTCGAGGGAGCGGTAGCCGACGTCGTCAAGCTGAGCGGCGACGGGGAGCATATCGTCGAGGCGCAGGCGGGTGGCGAACAGGGACTGGTGGGCGTCGCGCAGGACGACATCGGTAATGGCAACGGTCATGAATTCCTCCGTGAATTAAGGGTGCAAACGGCGATGGTGGTGAATGGCGGCGACAATCGCCGGCTTTAAGCGGGCGAAGTCGTCGGCGGGCGCGACGGCGGCCGGTGCCGGTTTTGACGCCGGAAGCGGCTCGGGAAACAGACGGTTAACGGCGAGGGACATCCCCTGGATGGCGAAGATGAGCAGCAGCAGGAACACCAGCACAAAGCCCATGCCGAGAAACATCAGGGTGAAGCCTTCGCCTAGCAGCGCAGCATCAGTCATGTATACCTCTCAAAATAGGGGCACGATGGCGCGCTGCCTGGCGACGTTTCTGGCATTCCCGGCTAAGGAGCAGGGTGGATTTCCCTCTGCCGCTCCCGGCATTGGACCCTGGCGATGCTAGTCGTCGTCCGTTCAACGGCGCCATCGTGCAAATGGGTTAAATCATCATGCCGAACACGATGCTGGCGATGACCAGCACAATACCGCCACCCAAGCGGGAGGAGATTTGCGCATAAGAGATAAGGTTCATACGGTTACAGGCAGAGAGCACTTCCAGGTCACCGGAACCGCCGCGGTTGGCCATGCACAGACCCGCGGTGATCGCTGATTCAATCGGGAAGAAGCCAATCATCCAGCCGCCCAGGGCCGCGCCAACCACCGCGCCAACGACGATAACCGCGGCGATGACGACGTTAGCGAAGGTAATAGCGTTGATGATTTCCTGCAGGTCGGTGTAGCAGACGCCGACGCCGACCATCAGCACCCACAACAGCTGTTTGGAAAAGAAATCCGACAGGCGTTTGGCGCCAGCTTTGATTTCGGGTGTGCAGAGGCCAGAGGCGTTCAGCGCCGCGACGATCAGCACCATCCAGGCAAAATAGTGAATCGATACGCCGCCAATGCTGGGCAGGATTTTCTTCGCCATCACGTAGGCCAGCAGGAAGCAGGTGGTGGCCAGCACCATGCCGACGGCGGTTTCGCGATGAGTGATCTGGCCCGCTTTTTCGTCTTCTTCGACTTTAAACGAGGCTTTGCGCACCAGCTCGCCCTCGCCGCTCAGCCAGGTGTGTTTTTTACCGATGATATCGAGTACGGCGGCAAAGACGATGGCAAAGATATTGGCGATGGTCAGAATAGCGATAGCGGTTGAATAGTACTCTTCGCGAGACCGACCGGTAACGGAGTGATAAATTTCCGACAGCGGTACCGCGCCCGCGCCGTTGCCGCCGCCCATGATCGGCAGGACGTACAGCATCATAATGCGATCCATCGGGATGCCGAACACCAGGCCGATGACGATACCGAAAATCGACGCGCCGACAATGCCCATCAGAATGGTCGGGATGTAGCCGAGCAGCGATTTCAGCAGCAGACGACGGTTTACCGACAGGATCGCGCCGGTAATTAATACGGCGATGAATAAGTTAAGGAAGTTACTCTCATCCATGACGTTACTGATGGCATCGATCTCTTTCTGCGTGAAAATACCGGCATAAACGAAATATGCTGCCACCAGAAAGATCATCACTGGCGCACCACCGATATATTTGTTGAATATCGGCAGGCGTTTACCTATTTCGCCAAACAGGGCGCCGATAATAAACATAATGGCAAAGCCGCCAACCAGGTCGGTGGGTAACGCATTAAAGAAGTGGGAAAGTAATAGCGTAATTAACGCAAACGCATAAAGGGGTAACGGCATGCCGAAGATTTTAAATCCCAGCAGGTCGCTCACGCCTTTTTTCTCCGTCGCCGGAGCCTGGCTCATGTTAGTCATAAACGTTATCCTGTTTATCAATGAAGTAATAAGACCGGCGCATAGTAATAAATAGACTCAGTGTTAAGGTGTGATAACCTTCACTGAATACTCGTGTTTTTAATTAATTTAATTATTTTTATTATGCTGAATGAATTAACAACATAAAAACCATAAAGCCAATTAAGCGACGAGAAAAACTGTGATTTAAATACAAGAATCGATAGCCGAACGCTGGCGAAATACAGGTCGTTTTGGAATAACGAAGCGCTAAAAAATGACTCTGATATTAAAACGCGTTCAGCTACGGAAGGATAAATCGCGGCGAGAGGCGATTGACCTCTTTCTCCGTCAGCATCAGCTCTCATTAGAGGCTGATTGCGAAATGGCCATTATCGCCGAGTACCGGCAGCGGCTGGTCGGCTGCGGCGCCATCGCCGGCAACGTGCTGAAGTGCATCGCTATCGACCCCTCGCTGCAGGGGGAGGGGCTGAGCCTTAAGCTACTGACAGAATTACTCACCCTGGCTTACGAACTGGGGCGCAGCGAACTGTTTTTATTCACTAAGCCCTGTAACGCCGCGCTCTTTGCCGGCGCCGGCTTCTGGCCAATTGCGCAGGCCGGCAATCTCGCCGTGTTACTGGAAAATAGCCGCGAACGGCTGACCCGCTACTGCCGCCAGCTGGCGATGTACCGTCAGCCGGGACGCAAAATCGGCGCTATCGTGATGAACGCCAACCCGTTCACGCTCGGCCACCGCTGGCTGGTGGAGCAGGCGGCCCGTCAATGCGACTGGCTACACCTGTTTGTGGTGAAAGAGGATGCCTCCCGTTTCACGTATCAGGATCGCTACACGCTAATCGAAAAAGGGATTGCCGGCATCGACAAAGTGACGCTGCATCCCGGTTCGGCATACCTCATCTCGCGGGCCACCTTCCCCGGCTACTTCCTCAAAGAACAGGGGGTGGTGGATGACTGCCACAACCAGATCGATCTCCAGCTGTTCCGCGAACATTTAGCCCCGGCGCTGAAGATAACCCATCGTTTTGTCGGCACCGAGCCGCTGTGTTCGCTGACCCGCCATTACAACCAGCGTATGAAAGCGTTGCTGGCAGCGCCGGGCGACGCACCGCCTGTTGAGGTCGTTGAGCTGGCGCGGATCGAAAAAAACGGCGGGCCGATATCGGCTTCAAGGGTGCGCGAACTGTACCGGCAGCGCAACTGGCAGGCGGTGGCGGCGCTGGTGCCGCCGGGAACCCTCTCTTTTCTGATGCAACTGGCGGAAAGCGAACATCAAACCGCCTGATTTTTACGCCATAACAAAGGATTTGCCTCTATGGAAATGAAGATTGACGCCCTGGCCGGCACGCTGGAGTCCAGCGATGTGATGGTCAGGATTGGGCCGGCGACGCAGCCGGGCATTCAACTGGAGATCGACAGCATTGAGAAGCAGCAGTTTGGCGATGCGATTGAGCGAGTGGTCAGAGAAACCCTGACGCAGCTCGGTGTTAGCCAGGCCAACGTGGTGGTGGATGATAAAGGGGCGCTGGAGTGCGTTCTGCGCGCCCGAGTTCAGGCTGCGGCCCTGCGTGCGGCGCAACAGTCTCAATTGCAATGGAGCCAGCTATGAAACCACGTCGCAGTATGCTGTTTATCCCCGGCGCCAATGCCGCCATGTTAAGTACTTCATTCGTCTACGGCGCCGATGCGGTGATGTTCGACCTTGAAGATGCCGTTTCGCTGCGCGAGAAAGATACCGCTCGTCTGCTGGTGTATCAGGCGCTGCAGCACCCGCTGTATCAGGATATCGAAACGGTGGTGCGCATTAACCCACTAAATACCCCGTTTGGACTGGCCGATCTGGAAGCCGTGGTTCGTGCGGGCGTGGATATGGTGCGCCTGCCGAAAACCGACAGCAAAGAAGATATCCATGAGCTGGAAGCTCACGTTGAGCGTATTGAGCGTGCGTGCGGCCGCGAAGTGGGCAGCACCAGGCTCATGGCGGCCATCGAGTCGGCGTTGGGGGTGGTAAACGCGGTCGAGATCGCCCGCGCCAGCCCGCGTCTGTCGGCCATCGCGCTGGCGGCTTTCGATTACGTGATGGATATGGGCACCTCCCGCGGCGACGGCACTGAGCTGTTCTATGCCCGCTGCGCCGTGCTACATGCTGCGCGGGTTGCCGGCATCGCCGCCTATGACGTGGTGTGGTCGGATATTAATAATGAAGAGGGATTTCTTGCGGAAGCGAATCTGGCGAAGAACCTCGGCTTCAACGGGAAATCACTGGTCAACCCGCGCCAGATCGAACTGCTGCACCAGGTCTATGCCCCGACGCGAAAAGAGGTCGACCATGCGCTGGAGGTGATTGCCGCGGCGGAAGAGGCAGAGTCGCGCGGTCTGGGCGTGGTGTCGCTGAACGGTAAGATGATCGATGGACCGATTATCGACCACGCGCACAAAGTGGTGGCGCTTTCGGCTTCCGGTATTCGTGATTAAGGGGAATAAGATGAAAGAGACAGTAGCAATGCTTAATCAGCAGTACGTGATGCCGGAAGGATTGACCCCTTACAACGGCGTGACGGCGAAAAGTCCGTGGCTGGCTAGTGAGACGGAAAAGCGTCAGCGTAAAATCTGCGACTCGCTGGAAACGGCAATCCGTCGCTCCGGCCTGCAAAACGGCATGACCATCTCGTTCCACCACGCGTTTCGCGGCGGTGACAAAGTGGTCAATATGGTGGTGGCGAAGCTAGCGGAGATGGGATTTCGCGATCTGACCCTGGCGTCCAGTTCGCTGATCGACGCCCACTGGCCGCTGATTGAGCATATTAAAAACGGCGTGATCCGTCAGATCTACACCTCCGGTCTGCGCGGCAAGCTTGGCGAGGAGATCTCCGCCGGCCTGATGGAAAATCCGGTGCAGATCCACTCTCACGGTGGTCGCGTACAGCTGATCCAAAGCGGTGAGCTGTCCATTGACGTGGCGTTCCTCGGCGTTCCCTGCTGCGATGAGTTTGGCAACGCCAACGGCTTTAGCGGTAAGTCGCGCTGCGGCTCGCTGGGCTACGCGCGCGTTGATGCGGAACATGCCAAATGCGTCGTGCTGTTGACCGAAGAGTGGGTGGATTACCCTAACTATCCGGCCAGTATCGCCCAGGATCAGGTGGATCTGATCGTTCAGGTGGACGAAGTGGGCGATCCGCAAAAAATCACCGCGGGCGCCATTCGTTTGACCAGCAACCCGCGCGAGCTGCTGATCGCCCGCCAGGCGGCGAAAGTGGTTGAACATTCCGGTTACTTTAAAGATGGTTTCTCGCTGCAGACCGGCACCGGCGGCGCCTCGCTGGCGGTGAGCCGCTTCCTGGAAGACAAAATGCGCCGCAACGGCATTACCGCCAGTTTCGGCCTTGGCGGCATCACCGGGACGATGGTCGACCTGCATGAGAAAGGGCTGATTAAAACGCTGCTCGACACCCAATCGTTCGATGGCGATGCGGCGCGCTCGCTGGCGCAGAACCCGAACCACGTCGAAATCTCTACTAATCAGTATGCCAGCCCGGGTTCCAAAGGGGCCTCCTGCGAGCGCTTAAACGTAGTGATGCTCAGCGCGCTGGAAATTGACACCGACTTTAACGTCAACGTGATGACCGGCTCCAACGGCGTGCTGCGCGGCGCGTCAGGCGGACATAGCGATACCGCCGCCGGCGCGGATCTGACCATCATTACCGCACCGTTAGTTCGCGGTCGCATTCCCTGCGTCGTGGAAAAAGTGCTGACCCGCGTGACGCCGGGAGCCAGCGTGGATGTGCTGGTCACCGACCATGGCATTGCGGTAAACCCGGCGCGCCAGGACCTGATCGACAATTTACGCAACGCCGGTATTCCGCTGATGACCATTGAGGAACTGCAGCAGCGCGCGGAGCTGCTGACGGGCAAACCGAAAGCGATCGAATTTACCGATCGGGTGGTGGCGGTAGTCCGCTATCGCGACGGTTCGGTCATCGATGTGATCCATCAGGTGAAAAACAGCGACTAAGCGCAGAGGGGAAAGGCTATGAGCGACGTGTTAATTCAACCTCCGCGTGTGCTACGCGGGAAACCACTGAGCGCCGAAGAGGTGGTCAGCGCGGTAGAGCGCGCGCTGTTGACCGAAGTTCGCCTGACCCCAAAGCCCGGGCTGGTGGATATTCGTAACGCTGGCGCGCACCGGGATATGGATCTGGCCTCGTTTGAGGCCAGTACCGCGGTGGTGGCGCCGTGGATGGAGAAGTTTTTTATCATGGGCCACGATACCGCGGCAGTCGCGCCGGAGCAGGTATTGATGATGCTGCGTCCGGTGGGAATGGCCTGCGAGAACGATATGCTGGAGGTCACCGGCGGGGTGAATACCCATCGAGGGGCGATCTTCGCTTTTGGCCTGCTCAGCGCGGCGGCGGGCAGGCTGGTCTCGAAAGGCGAGCCGGTAGAGCAGCACCGGCTTTGCGACCAGGTGGCGCGCTTCTGTCGCGGCATGGTTATGCAGGAATTGTCCTCCGCCAGCGGGGAACGGCTGAGCAAAGGCGAGATTCATTTTCTGCGCTACGGTTTCTCCGGCGCCCGCGGCGAGGCGGAGAGCGGATTCCTGACCGTGCGTACCCAGGCGTTACCGGTCTTTAACCGCATGATGGAGGAGACTGGCGACAGCAATCTGGCGCTGCTGCAAACCCTGCTGCATCTGATGGCATGGAATGATGACACCAATCTGGTGTCTCGCGGCGGGCTGGCCGGGCTGAACTATGTCCAGCAGGAGGCGCAGCGGCTGCTGTGGCAGGGCGGCGTACTGGCTGACGGTGGCCTGGAGGCGCTGCGCCAGTTTGATGACGATCTGATTGCCCGCCATCTCAGCCCCGGCGGTAGCGCCGATCTGCTGGCGGTGACCTGGTTTTTATCCGCGTTTCCCGCCGGCGCGCTTTTCCCGCTGTAACCCTCTGCAACATGGCCTTCGCCCGCACCGTGCGGGCGGGGCATCATCATTCGCCATCCTGGTTATCACTGCGTAAACGAGGAATTGCGGCACAATCGTATAGTTTTTACTGATATCGTCCGCCGTTTGTCATAAATTTCTAATTATCGGCGTTTTTGAGTAGCGGCCCGCTGACGGGCTGGTTACTCTGAAAACAATTTACGTAATGTTAACAAAAGAGAATAGCTATGCATGATGCACAAATCCGCGTGGCCATCGCCGGCGCGGGCGGCCGGATGGGACGCCAGTTAATTCAGGCTGCGCTGCAGATGGATGGAGTGGCGCTGGGCGCGGCGCTGGAGCGCGAAGGGTCCAGCCTGGTGGGCAGCGACGCCGGCGAGCTGGCGGGCGCCGGCAAAGCGGGCGTCACGGTGCAGAGCAGCCTGACGGCGGTAAAAGATGATTTCGACGTGTTGATCGATTTTACCCGCCCGGAAGGCACGCTGAACCATCTGGCGTTTTGCCGCGACCACGGCAAAGGGATGGTCATCGGCACCACCGGTTTTGACGACGCCGGCAAGCAGGCGATTCGCGACGCCGCGCAGGAGATTGCCATTGTCTTCGCCGCGAACTTTAGCGTCGGCGTCAATGTCCTGTTAAAGCTGCTGGAGAAGGCGGCGAAGGTGATGGGCGACTACACCGACATCGAAATTATCGAAGCGCACCATCGGCATAAAGTGGATGCGCCGTCAGGCACCGCGCTGGCGATGGGCGAAGCGATCGCCGGAGCATTGAACAAAGATCTCAAGGACTGCGCGGTCTACAGTCGTGAAGGCCACACTGGCGAACGCGTCCCGGGCACCATTGGCTTCGCCACCGTCCGCGCGGGGGATATCGTCGGGGAGCATACGGCGATGTTTGCTGATATTGGCGAACGTATCGAGATCACCCATAAAGCCTCCAGTCGAATGACCTTTGCTAATGGCGCGGTTCGCTCTGCATTGTGGCTGAAAGGCAAGAAAAGCGGACTCTTTGATATGCGTGATGTGCTGGATCTGAATAGTTTATAACGATTATTACCCATCGTGATGTGGTTATTGCTATCAATAAGTTATTGATGCAAGGGGCAATATTTTGTTGCCCTTTTTTATTTTTGGCCGCTTTAGGTTGTTATTTTTCTGAATGGGCTATAAGTTAGGGTGTTGTTCGGTTTTTAAGTGAATGAAATGTAAATTTTGACCATCTGGTCCACTTTTTTGCCGTCCAGCGCCAGATTTTACACTCTTCGCCGTCCGCAAGCGTTTTCTCAGCCAGGTTTGTTGATCTTTTTGGCGTAAAAATCACATGTTATGCGCCAGTGGCGTAAAATGACATTAAAAATCTCCGCTTTAAGTTGACTTTTATCCGACATCTCTCCAGAATGCCGCCGTTTGCCAAAAATCTGCGGGCAACAGATTTGCATTGATTCAGATCGTGTTTATGAATTAATATGCAAATAAAGTGAGTGGATATTCTCTGGAGGATGTTTTGATTAAGTCAGCGCTATTGGTTCTGGAAGACGGAACCCAGTTTCACGGTCGGGCCATCGGGGCAACCGGCACGGCGGTTGGGGAAGTCGTTTTCAATACTTCAATGACCGGTTATCAAGAAATCCTCACTGATCCTTCCTATTCCCGCCAAATCGTCACTCTTACTTATCCTCATATTGGTAATGTCGGCACCAACGCCGCCGATGAAGAATCTTCTCAGGTACATGCTCAGGGTCTGGTTATTCGCGACCTGCCGCTGATTGCCAGCAACTTCCGCAGTACCGAAGACCTCTCTTCCTATCTGAAGCGCCATAACATCGTGGCGATTGCCGATATCGATACCCGCAAGCTGACGCGTCTGCTGCGTGAGAAAGGGGCGCAGAATGGCTGCATCATCGCGGGCGACAGCCCGGATGCCCAGCTGGCGCTGGAAAAAGCGAAAGCATTCCCGGGCCTGAACGGCATGGACCTGGCGAAGGAAGTGACCACCGCAGAAACCTACAGCTGGACGCAAGGCAGCTGGACCCTGGCGGGCGACCTGCCGGAAGCGAAAGCGGAAAGCGAGCTGCCGTTCCACGTCGTGGCGTATGACTTCGGCGCGAAACGCAACATCCTGCGCATGCTGGTTGACCGCGGCTGCCGCCTGACGGTGGTGCCGGCGAAGACGTCGGCGGCGGATGTGCTGGCGCTGAATCCGGACGGCATTTTCCTCTCCAACGGCCCTGGCGACCCGGCGCCGTGTGATTACGCTATCGAGGCGATTGAAAAATTCCTCGAGACCGATATTCCGGTGTTCGGCATCTGCCTCGGCCATCAGCTGCTGGCGCTGGCGAGCGGCGCCAGGACCATTAAGATGAAGTTCGGCCACCACGGCGGCAACCACCCGGTGAAAGATATTGATAACAACGTGGTGATGATCACCGCCCAGAACCACGGCTTCGCCGTGGATGAGGCGACGCTGCCGGCCAACCTGCGCGTGACCCACAAGTCGCTGTTCGACGGCACCCTGCAGGGGATCCATCGCACCGACAAGCCGGCGTTCAGCTTCCAGGGGCACCCTGAAGCGAGCCCGGGGCCGCACGATGCCGCGCCGCTGTTCGACCACTTTATCGAGTTAATTGAGCAATACCGTCAGTCCGCGAAATAATCAGGAGTAAAAGAGCCATGCCAAAACGTACAGACATACAAAGTATCCTGATTCTGGGCGCGGGCCCGATTGTTATCGGTCAGGCGTGCGAGTTTGACTACTCCGGCGCCCAGGCCTGTAAAGCCCTGCGCGAAGAGGGCTACCGCGTTATCCTGGTGAACTCTAACCCAGCGACCATCATGACCGACCCGGAAATGGCCGATGCCACCTACATCGAGCCGATTCACTGGGAAGTGGTGCGCAAAATCATCGAAAAAGAGCGCCCGGACGCGGTGCTGCCGACCATGGGCGGCCAGACGGCGCTGAACTGCGCGCTGGAGCTGGAGCGTCAGGGAGTGCTGGCTGAATTCGGTGTGACCATGATTGGCGCCACCGCCGATGCGATTGACAAGGCCGAAGACCGTCGCCGTTTCGATATCGCGATGAAAAAAATCGGTCTCGACACCGCGCGTTCAGGTATCGCCCATACGATGGAAGAGGCGCTGGCGGTAGCGGCTGACGTCGGCTATCCGTGCATCATCCGTCCGTCGTTCACCATGGGTGGCACCGGCGGCGGCATCGCCTATAACCGCGAAGAGTTTGAAGAGATTTGTACCCGCGGCCTGGATCTCTCTCCTACCAACGAGCTGCTGATTGATGAATCGCTGATCGGCTGGAAAGAGTATGAGATGGAAGTGGTGCGCGATAAGAACGACAACTGCATCATCGTCTGCTCTATCGAAAACTTCGACGCCATGGGGATCCACACCGGTGATTCCATCACCGTTGCGCCGGCGCAGACCCTGACCGACAAAGAATACCAAATCATGCGTAACGCCTCGATGGCGGTGCTGCGTGAAATCGGCGTCGAAACCGGCGGCTCTAACGTTCAGTTCGCGGTCAACCCGAAAAACGGTCGCCTGATCGTTATTGAAATGAACCCGCGCGTTTCCCGCTCCTCGGCGCTGGCCTCCAAAGCCACCGGTTTCCCGATTGCCAAAGTGGCAGCCAAGCTGGCAGTAGGTTACACCCTCGACGAGCTGATGAACGACATCACCGGCGGCCGTACCCCGGCTTCCTTCGAGCCGTCCATCGACTACGTGGTCACTAAAATCCCACGCTTTAACTTCGAAAAATTCGCCGGCGCCAATGACCGTCTGACCACCCAGATGAAGTCCGTCGGCGAAGTGATGGCGATTGGCCGTACCCAGCAGGAATCCTTGCAGAAAGCGCTGCGCGGTCTGGAAGTGGGCGCCACCGGCTTCGATCCGAAAGTGAGCCTCGACGATCCGGAAGCGCTGACCAAAATCCGCCGCGAGCTGAAAGACGCCGGCGCTGAGCGTATCTGGTACATCGCCGACGCGTTCCGCGCGGGCCTCTCGGTTGACGGCGTCTTCAACCTGACCAACATCGACCGCTGGTTCCTGGTGCAGATTGAAGAGCTGGTCCGTCTGGAAGAGAAAGTGGCGGAAGTGGGCATCAACGGCCTCGACGCTGACTTCCTGCGCACCCTGAAACGTAAAGGCTTTGCCGATGCGCGTCTGGCGAAGCTGGCTGGCGTGCGGGAAGCGGAAATCCGTAAACTGCGCGACCAGTATGACCTGCACCCTGTCTACAAGCGCGTGGACACCTGCGCCGCGGAATTCGCCACCGATACCGCCTACATGTACTCCACCTATGAAGAAGAGTGCGAGTCCAACCCGTCCGTTGACCGCGATAAAATCATGGTCCTCGGCGGCGGCCCGAACCGTATCGGTCAGGGTATCGAATTTGACTACTGCTGCGTACACGCCTCGCTGGCGCTGCGCGAAGACGGTTACGAGACCATCATGGTCAACTGTAACCCGGAAACCGTCTCTACCGACTACGACACTTCCGACCGTCTGTACTTCGAGCCGGTTACCCTGGAAGACGTGCTGGAAATCGTGCGCATCGAGAAGCCAAAAGGCGTTATCGTGCAGTACGGCGGGCAGACTCCGCTGAAGCTGGCGCGCGCCCTGGAAGCCGCAGGCGTACCGGTTATCGGTACCAGCCCGGACGCTATCGACCGGGCGGAAGATCGTGAGCGCTTCCAGCACGCGGTTGACCGTCTGAAGCTGAAGCAGCCGGCGAACGCCACCGTTACCGCCATTGAGCAGGCGGTAGAGAAAGCGAAAGAGATTGGCTACCCGCTGGTGGTGCGTCCGTCTTACGTGCTCGGCGGTCGGGCGATGGAGATCGTCTATGACGAGCAGGATCTGCGCCGCTACTTCCAGACTGCGGTCAGCGTCTCCAACGACGCGCCAGTGCTGCTGGACCGCTTCCTCGACGACGCGATTGAAGTGGATGTCGATGCCATCTGCGATGGCGAAATGGTGCTGATTGGCGGCATCATGGAGCATATCGAACAGGCAGGCGTCCACTCCGGCGACTCCGCCTGTTCCCTGCCAGCCTATACCCTGAGCAAAGAGATTCAGGATGTGATGCGCGAGCAGGTGCAGAAGCTGGCCTTCGAGCTGCAGGTTCGCGGTCTGATGAACGTCCAGTTCGCGGTGAAAGATAACGAAGTCTATCTGATTGAAGTCAACCCGCGTGCGGCGCGCACCGTGCCGTTCGTCTCCAAAGCCACCGGCGTACCGCTGGCGAAAGTGGCGGCGCGCGTGATGGCCGGTAAGACGCTGGCGCAGCAGGGCGTGACCAAAGAGATCATCCCGCCGTACTACTCGGTGAAAGAGGTGGTCCTGCCGTTCAACAAATTCCCGGGCGTTGACCCGCTGTTAGGGCCAGAAATGCGTTCCACCGGTGAAGTGATGGGCGTTGGCCGCACCTTTGCCGAAGCGTTCGCCAAAGCGCAGCTGGGCAGCAACTCGACCATGAAGAAACAAGGTCGCGCGCTGCTCTCCGTCCGCGAAGGCGACAAAGAGCGCGTGGTTGACCTGGCAGCGAAGCTGCTGAAGTTTGGCTTCGAGCTGGATGCGACTCACGGCACGGCGATTGTGCTGGGTGAAGCGGGCATCAACCCGCGTCTGGTGAACAAGGTGCATGAAGGTCGTCCGCACATTCAGGACCGTATCAAGAATGGCGAATATACCTACATCATCAACACCACCGCAGGTCGTCAGGCGATTGAAGACTCCAAGCTGATTCGCCGCAGCGCGCTGCAGTACAAGGTGCACTATGACACCACCCTGAACGGCGGCTTTGCCACCGCGATGGCGCTGAACGCTGACGCCACCGACAAGGTGATTTCGGTTCAGGAAATGCACGCTCAAATCACCAAATAAGCGCTCCGGCCTGGCCGGATAGCAACACACCTGGGCTGACGACTTCGTCAGCCCATTTTTTTGGCTGCGGCCATCTTCAGAGAGTTCTGCTTTTAACCCCCTGTCGGGTCAGGCTAACTATAGTTAGCACCATAACGATACCTATTGATGAAAAGACAGGAGGATACAATGCGGAACATTATTCTGGTGGCATCCGCACTGGCAGCGACGGCAATCATGTTCGTGGCCGGCTGCTCATCGAATCAGTCGATCAAAACCACCGACGGCAAGACCATTGTCACCAGCGGTAAACCGCAGGTGGATGATGATACCGGTCTGGTCTCTTACAAAAATGCCGAAACCGGACGCGTGGAGCAGATTAACCGCGATCAGGTGAAATCTATGGATGAGCTGGATAATTAAGGCCTGACGTTTGCCATTCAGGCGCGCGTTGTGTCCACCACCGCGACATAAATCACAGTTATCATTGTAAGCGGTTCATTTAACTGTCTACACTCTTGCTGATTACGACAAGAGCTAACGCAGGCCAATCAATGATTCTGATAATTTATGCGCATCCTTATCCGCAGCATTCGCATGCGAATAAGCGAATGCTTGAACAAGCAGGGACGCTTGAAGGCGTAGAGATACGCTCCCTCTATCAACTCTATCCCGACTTTAATATCGATGTCGCCGCCGAGCAGGCGGCGCTCGCCCGTGCCGATCTGGTTATCTGGCAGCACCCGATGCAGTGGTATAGCGTGCCGCCGCTGCTGAAGCTGTGGATGGACAAAGTGCTGTCGCACGGCTGGGCCTATGGCCATAACGGTATTGCGCTGCGCGGTAAATCGCTGATGTGGGCGGTGACCACCGGCGGCGGTGAAAGCCACTTTGATATCGGTTCGTTTCCCGGTTTCCCGGTGCTGGCGCAGCCGCTGCAGGCCACGGCGCTCTACTGCGGGATGAAATGGCTGCCGCCGTTCGCCATGCACTGCACCTTTATCTGCGATGACGAAACGCTGCAGGCGCAGGCCCGCCATTATCGTCAACGCTTAATCGACTGGCAGGAGGCACATCAAAATGGATAGCCATACGCTGATACAGGCGCTGATTTACCTGGGCGCCGCGGCGCTGATTGTGCCCATCGCCGTCCGCCTTGGGCTTGGGTCGGTGCTGGGCTATCTCATCGCCGGCTGTATTATTGGGCCGTGGGGGCTGCGGCTGGTGACCGACGCCGAGGCGATTCTGCACTTTGCCGAGATTGGCGTGGTGCTGATGCTGTTCGTCATTGGTCTGGAGCTGGATCCGCAGCGTCTGTGGAAGCTGCGCGCTTCGGTGTTTGGCGGCGGTGCGCTGCAGATGGTGGCCTGTGGGGTATTGATCGGCCTCTTCTGCATGCTGCTGGGGTTGCGCTGGCAGGTGGCCGAGCTGATCGGTATGACCCTGGCGCTCTCCTCAACCGCGATCGCCATGCAGGCGATGAATGAGCGCAATCTGACGGTATCGCAGATGGGGCGCAGCGCCTTCGCGGTGCTGCTGTTCCAGGATATCGCGGCGATCCCGCTGGTGGCGATGATCCCGCTGCTGGCGGCCAGCGGCGGCGCCACTTCGCTGATGGCTTTTGCCCTTTCCGCGCTGAAGGTGGCCGCGGCGCTGGCGCTGGTGGTGGTGCTGGGGCGCTATCTGACCCGTCCGCTGCTGCGTTTTGTTGCCCGTTCCGGTCTGCGCGAAGTATTCAGCGCCGTGGCCCTGTTCCTGGTCTTCGGCTTTGGGCTGTTGCTGGAGGAGGTGGGGCTGTCGATGGCGATGGGGGCGTTTCTCGCCGGGGTGTTGCTGGCCAGCTCCGAGTATCGCCATGCGCTGGAAAGCGATATTGAGCCGTTTAAAGGCCTGCTGCTGGGGCTGTTTTTTATCGGCGTCGGGATGTCGATTGATTTCGGCACCCTGGTCACCCATCCGCTGCGTATCGTGATTTTGCTGGTGGGTTTCCTGGCGATAAAAATGCTGATGCTGTGGCTTATCGCCAGACCGCTTGGCGTGCCTCGCGCTCAGCGCCGCTGGTTTGCGGTGCTGCTGGGGCAGGGGAGTGAATTCGCGTTTGTGGTCTTTGGCGCCGCGCGGATGGCGGAGGTGCTGGACGGCGAATGGGCAAAGGCGCTGACCCTGGCGGTGGCACTGTCGATGGCGGCAACCCCCATTCTGCTGGTGCTGTTGACCCGTCTGGAGAAATCGTCCAGCGGCCAGGCGCGGGATGCGGACGAGATTGATGAAGAGCAGCCGCGGGTGATTGTCGCCGGCTTTGGCCGCTTCGGGCAGATCGCCGGGCGACTACTGCTCTCCAGCGGGGTGAAGATGGTGATCCTCGATCACGACCCGGACCATGTCGATACTCTGCGCAAATTTGATATGAAGGTCTTCTACGGCGACGCCACCCGGGTCGATCTGCTGGAGTCGGCCGGCGCCGAAAAGGCGGAGGTACTGATCAATGCCATTGACGATCCGCACGTCAGCCTGGAGCTGGTGGCGAGGGTAAAAGAGCATTTTCCGCATCTGCAGATTATCTCCCGCGCCCGCGATGTCGATCACTATATCCAGCTGCGTCAGGCTGGCGTTGATGCCCCGGAGCGTGAAACCTTCGAGGCGGCACTGAAATCCGGCCGAATGACCCTGGAGGCGCTGGGGCTCGGCGCGTATGAAGCGCGCGAGCGGGCCGATCTGTTCCGTCGTTTCAACCTGCAGATGGTCGAAGAGATGGTGGCGATGGCGGAAAACGACGCGGCGTCGCGGGTGGCGGTCTTCAAGCGGACCAGCGATATGCTGACCGGCATCATCAACGAAGATCGTCATCATCTGTCGCTGGTGCAGCGGCACGGTTGGCAGGGGACGGAAGAGGGCAGGCACACCGGCGATATCGCCGATGAGCCGGAAAATAAGCCCTCCGCCTGACGCTAATCAGTAACATTCTGTTTTCGTTTGGATCCTGTTCTGGCGGCCCACGGTGTGAACGTGGGCTTGCCAGCAAATCAGAAAATTTTCTTATTCTTTACCCTCCGGCCAGTCGACGAAGTTGTACGCTTTCCGTATAGTGGCGACAATTTTTTGTACTCAGGAATGAATGAATGATCAGTCTGATTGCGGCGTTAGCGGTAGATCGCGTCATTGGTATGGAAAACGCCATGCCATGGAACCTGCCTGCCGATCTCGCCTGGTTCAAACGCAACACATTAAATAAGCCGGTAGTGATGGGGCGTCTGACCTGGGAATCCATTGGGCGCCCGTTGCCGGGGCGTAAAAATATCGTGATCAGCAGCAAGCCAGGCAGCGACGATCGCGTGCAGTGGGTCTCCTCCGTTGACGAAGCGATTGCCGCCTGCGGCGATGTGGAAGAGATCATGGTGATCGGCGGCGGTCGGGTGTATGAGCAGTTCCTGCCAAAGGCGCAGAAGCTCTATCTGACCCATATCGATGCGGAAGTGGAAGGCGATACCCATTTCCCGGATTACGATCCGGACCAGTGGGAATCGGTGTTCAGCGAGTTTCATGACGCCGACGCGCAGAATTCCCACAGCTACTGCTTTGAGATCCTCGAACGCCGTTAAGCGGGAAGGATAGCAATGAAAAAACCCCGGTCGCGTCTGGCGTGACCGGGGTTTTCTTTGGCGTGAATTCAGCGCGGATGACGCTGCCACTACTTTTCTGCGCCATGTTACCCGTCGCGGGATGCGTCTTTCCAGAGTGCTGCCCGGCTGACAAATGGCACGTAAACGTAGGTCGGGTAAGGCGTTAGCCGCCACCCGACACAAAAGCGGCTCCGCGTCCGCAGTTCTTGCCCGGCGGCGCTGCGCTTGCGCGGGCCTACGGGACTGCGTCATGTTTCCCGTCGCGGGAGGCGTTTTTCTGCAGCGCTGCCCGGCTGACAAATGGCACCTAAACGTAGGTCGGGTAAGGCGTTAGCCGCCACCCGACACAAAAGTGGCTTCGCGTCCGCTGTTCTTGCCCGGCGGCGCTGCGCTTGCGCGGGCCCGGGGGAGTGCGCCTGTTTCTTCAGGACGCGACGGCTTCGCCTTCGTCGAGGCTTTTCTGCCGGTTCGACGGCTGGGTAAAGTACTGCTTATCCTCCCAGCGCAGGCAGGTGAGTTCACCGCCCCAGCAGCAGCCGGTATCCAGCGCGTAAATGCCCTCCGGCGTACCGCGTCCCTCCAGCGACGCCCAGTGACCAAAGGCAATGCTGTAGGCACTGCTGACCGGACCAGGAATAGCAAACCACGGCTTCAGCGGCGCCGGGGCGTCCTCGGGCGCTTCTTTCGAGTACATATCCAGCTGGCCGTTCGGGAAGCAGTAGCGCATGCGGGTAAAAGCGTTAGAGATAAAGCGCAGGCGCGCCAGGCCGCTCAGCTCGTTGCTCCAGTGATTCGGCATGTCGCCGTACATGGCATCGAGGAAGAAAGGGTAGGAGTCGCTGGAGAGCACCGCTTCAACATCGCGCGCGCACTGCTGGGCGGTCTCCAGATCCCATTGGGGCGTGATGCCGGCGTGGGCCATCACCAGCTTTTTCTCTTCGTCCACCTGGAGCAGCGGCTGACGACGCAGCCAGTTAAGCAGCTCATCGGCATCCGGCGCTTCCAGCAGTGATTTCAGACGATCCTTCGGCTTGTTGCGGCTGATGCCGGCGAAGACCGCCAGCAAGTGTAAATCGTGATTGCCCAGCACCAGTCGCACGCTGTCGCCCAGAGATTTGACATAGCGCAGAACCTCCAGCGACCCCGGGCCACGGGCTACCAGATCGCCGGTCAGCCACAGCGTATCGCTCCGCGGGTCGAATTCAACCTGCGCTAATAATGCGATCAGTTCATCGTAGCAACCGTGAACGTCGCCAATAAGGTATGTTGACATTGTTTTAATGAATGAGCGTTGGAACTGCGAGACGGAAAACAGGGATCTCGATACGGAACGGCGCGCCGTCGATATCGATCATCTCATAATGACCCTGCATGGTTCCCAGCGGCGTTTCAATGACCGCGCCGCTGGTATATTGATATTCACCGCCGGCGGGAATATGCGGTTGCTCGCCGACCACCCCTTCACCCTGAACTTCAGTCTCACGACCGTGGCCGTTAGTGATGAGCCAGTAGCGGCCAAGCAGCTGAACCTGACTCCGCCCCAGATTGCGAATGGTGACGGTATAAGCGAAGACGTAGCGCTCTTCTTCCGGAGAAGATTGCGATTCGATATAGACGCTTTGCACCTGGACGCAAACACGAGGCGAATTGATCATGGTTAGCTCTCCTTCGATGGCAGATTGTCAGACAGCCAGTTGGCCATCTGGCAGTACTGCGCCACGGAAATATTTTCTGCACGCATGGCCGGGTCAATGCCCAGCTCGGTCAGCACTTCCACACTAAACAGGTTGCCGAGACTGTTGCGGATGGTCTTGCGGCGCTGGTTGAACGCTTCGGTGGTGATGCGGCTCAGTACCCGGATCTCTTTGACCGGATACGGCATCGTGCTGTGCGGCACCAGACGGACCACCGCGGAATCGACCTTAGGCGGCGGGGTGAACGCGCTCGGCGGCACTTCGAGTACCGGGATCACCTGGCAATAATATTGCGCCATCACGCTTAACCGACCATACGCCTTACTGTTCGGTCCGGCAACCAGACGATTCACCACTTCCTTCTGCAGCATAAAGTGCATATCGGCAATGGCATCAGTATAGCTGAACAGATGGAACATCAGCGGGGTCGAAATATTGTACGGCAGATTGCCGAAGACGCGCAGCGGCTGACCCATTTTCTCCGCCAGTTCGCCGAAGTTCATGGTCATCGCATCCTGCTGATAGATGGTCAGCTTCGGCCCGAGAAACGGATGCGTCTGCAGGCGTGCCGCCAGATCGCGGTCCAGCTCAATGACGGTCAACTGGTCAAGGCGTTCGCCGACCGGCTCGGTCAGCGCGGCGAGACCGGGGCCGATTTCAACCATCGCCTGGCCTTTCTGCGGATTAATCGCCGAGACGATGCTGTCGATCACAAACTGATCGTTGAGGAAGTTCTGCCCGAAGCGTTTACGGGCTAAATGGCCCTGATGGACTCGATTATTCATTGGGTATTAACAATCATTTTGATGGCGAGATTAAGCGCCGTGATAAAACTGCCGACGTCCGCTGTTCCCTGGCCCGCTAATTCCAGTGCGGTGCCGTGGTCGACGGAGGTACGAATAAAAGGTAAACCGAGCGTAATGTTCACGCCGCGGCCAAAGCCCTGGTATTTTAGCACGGGCAGGCCCTGATCGTGGTACATCGCGAGTACTGCATCGGCATGGTCAAGGTATTTGGGCTGGAAAAGGGTGTCAGCTGGCAGCGGACCGCTGAGGTTCATCCCCTTCCCGCGCATCTCTTCCAGCACCGGAATGATGGTATCTATCTCTTCCGTTCCCATATGACCGCCTTCGCCAGCATGCGGGTTAAGCCCGCAAACCAGCACGTGCGGCTGGGCAATACCAAATTTCGTGCGCAGGTCGTGATCGAGAATCGTGATGATCTCGCGCAGCAGGTCGGGCGTTATCGCCTCGCTGATGGCTTTCAACGGCAGATGGGTCGTCACCAGCGCCACCCGCAGCTCCTCGGTCGCCAGCATCATCACCACTTTGCTGGCCTGCGCGCGCTCTTCGAAGAACTCGGTATGACCGGTGAAGGCGATGCCGGCGTCGTTGATGTTGCCTTTGTGCACCGGGCCGGTCACTAACGCCGCGAATTCGCCGCTCAGGCAGCCGTCGCAGGCGCGCGCCAGCGTCTCGACCACGTAGGCGCCGTTCTGTACGTTCAGCACGCCGGGCTCCGCCGGGACGCTCAGCGGGACGTTAAGCAGCGTCAACGTACCGGCACGCTGCGGAACGGGCGGTTGCGCAGGATCGTATGGCAGGAGAGATAAAGGAAGACCGAGCCTTTGGGCTCGGTCAGTTAACAGGGCGCCGTCGGCGCAGATCACCAGCTCAACTGGCCAGTCGCGCTGGGCAAGCTGCACGACCAGGTCAGGGCCAATCCCGGCGGGTTCGCCGGGAGTGATAACAACTTTATGGGTATCAGGCATCGATATTAGTTGCTCAGAATTTTAACATACGCACTGGCGCGCTGTTCCTGCATCCAGGTTGCCGCTTCTTCAGAGAATTTGCGGTTCATCAGCATACGGTAAGCACGATCTTTCTGCGCGGCGTCGGTTCTGTCGACCTGACGGCTATCCAGCAGTTCGATCAGGTGCCAGCCGAAGGAGGAGTGTACCGGTCCGCTGGTCTGCCCTTTGTTCAGACGCATCAGCGCATCGCGGAACGCCGGGTCGAAGATATCCGGCGTGGCCCAGCCTAAATCACCGCCCTGGTTCGCCGAGCCCGGATCTTCAGAATACGCTTTCGCCGCTTTAGCGAAGGTGGTTTTCCCGCTCTTAATGTCGGCGGCAATTTGCTCCAGCTTCGCCTGAGCCTGCGCATCGTTCATGATTGGCGATGGCTTCAACAGAATATGACGGGCATGTACTTCAGTGACGGAGATGTTCTGGGTCCCGCCGCGCAGATCGTTCACTTTCAGAATGTGGAAGCCGACGCCGGAACGGATCGGACCGACGATATCCCCTTTCTTCGCGGTGCTTAACGCCTGAGCGAAAATGCCCGGCAGCTCCTGGATACGACCCCAGCCCATCTGGCCGCCCTTCAGCGCCTGCTGGTCGGCGGAGTAGGTGATCGCCAGTTTACCGAAGTTGGCGCCGTTGCGCGCTTGCTCAACGATAGCATTCGCTTGCTCCTGGGCCGCGGCGACTTGATCGGAGGTCGGGTTCTCCGGCAGCGGGATCAGGATGTGGCTCAGGTTGAGCTCGGTGCTGGCGTCGTTCTGGTCGCCGATCTGTTTGGCCAGCGCTTCCACTTCCTGCGGCAGCACGGTGATGCGACGACGCACCTCATTGTTACGCACTTCCGAAATCAGCATCTCTTTACGGATCTGGTTACGGTAGGTGTTGTAGTTGATGCCTTCATAGGCCAGACGGCTGCGCATCTGATCCATGGTCATGTTGTTTTGTTTAGCGATGTTGGCGATGGCCTGATCGAGCTGATCGTCAGAGACCTTCACGCCCATCTTCTGCCCCATCTGTAACACGATCTGGTCCATGATCAGTCTTTCGAGGATCTGATGGCGCAGGGTCGCGTCATCCGGCAGCTGTTGGCCAGCCTGACCAGCATTGAGCTTAACCGATTGCATCAAACCATCGACGTCGCTTTCCAGCACGACGCCATTATTGACGACGGCCGCTACTTTATCGACCACCTGGGGGGCAGCGAAACTGGTATTCGCGATCATGGCGATACCGAGAAGCAGCGTTTTCCAGTTCTTCATACTTTTTCCATTTCGATTAACCGCAAATGCGGATGATGTTGTAAACCAGCCGCATCACAGGGAGCTCTGGTACGGTAAAATGTTCGAACGCAGCATCTGCTGGGTGCCGAGGCCGTAGTTAGAGCTCAGACCGCGCAATTCGATATTGATTCCGAAGGTGTTGTCGTATTTGCTCTCGCCGCCGTTGTTGTTGCTATCCCAGCCGTTGACTTTGCGTTCGTAGCCAAGACGGATGGCGTAGCAGCAGGAGTTATACTGGACACCCAACATCTGGTTTGCTGCTTTCCGGGTATTGGTATCGTAGTAGTAGGCACCGACCACGGACCAGCGATCGACGATCGGCCAGCTGGCGGTCATCCCCACCTGCGAGATACCCTCTTTATATTGCGCCGCGGTGGAATATGACGGCAGTGTGGCCTGAATATATTCCGGGCTGGCGTAACGATAGTTAAGCTGGACTAAGCGGTTTTCATCGCGACGGTATTCAATGGTGCCGTTACCGGTTGCGACGTTATCCAGACGCGTATCGTACTGGATCCCGCCGCGCAGACCCCAGTTATCGGCAATGCGCCAGTAGGTGTCGCCGGCCCATACCAGTGAACCCGTGGTGTCGTTGTTCTCCCAGTTGATGTTGTCATCACCGGTGCGTGACTCGGTGAAATAGTAGATTTGACCAACGGAAATGTTAAAACGTTCCACCGCGGCGGCGTCATACACGCGCGAGGTGATACCGGTAGTGACCTGATTGGCCGACGCGATGCGGTCGAGACCGCTATAGGTACGGTCGCGGAACAGGCCGGAGTAGTCTGACTGCAACAGCGTGGAGTCGTAGCTGCCGATTTCACTCTGATCGCGGTACGGCACATACAGATACTGCATGCGCGGTTCCAGCGTTTGGGTGAATCCCTCCTGCAGGTCGCGCTCGAAGACCATTTTGCCATCGACTTTAAACTGCGGCATCACGCGGCTAACGGACTCTTTGTAGTCCGTGCCGTTGGCGGCGTTGTACTTATCGAGGTTGCTCTGCTGGTAGTGGGTCGCCAGCAGCTTGGCTTCGGTATTCAGACTGCCCCAGCCGTTCGACAGCGGCAGGTTGATCGTCGGTTCGAAGTGAACGCGGGTCGCTTCCGGCATGTTGTTATTCGAGTTAACAAAATGGGCGACCTGGCCGTACAGATGGGTATCGAACGGACCGACATCGTTCTGGTAGTAGTTAATGTCGAGCTGCGGCTCAGCCGAGTAGGAGTTGCTCGACTCCCGATCGAAGACCTGGAACTGCTTGGTTGAGACCGTGGCGTCAAAGTTCTGATTGACATACCCGGCGCTGAATTTCTGCGTCGCATAGCCGTCGGTACTGGAACCATACTTCGAGCTGAAATCGTTGAAGTAGTCAGGATCGCTGACCTTGGTGTAGTCAGCGTTCAGACGCCACACCTGATCGATAACCCCGGAGTGGTTCCAGTAGAACAGCCAGCGTCGGCTGTTGCTGTCGCTGGAGTGGTCATCTTCGTAGACTTTATCCGACGGCAGGTAGTCGAACTCCGTTAAGCCGCTGCCGAGCTGGGTCAGGTAGCGGAATTCGTTTTCCCACATCACGCCGCCGCGCTTGTTCATATAGTGCGGGGTGATGGTGGCATCGAAGTTTGGCGCGATGTTCCAGTAGTACGGCAGGGAGAATTCCACGCCGTTTTTGGTGCTGTATTTCGCGTTCGGGATCAGGAAGCCTGAACGACGCTTATCGCCCACCGGCAGCTGCAGGTAGGGGCTGTAGAAAATCGGCACGGAGCCAAGCTTGAAGCGGGCGTTCCAGATCTCGGCGACCTGCTCTTCGCGATCGTGGATAACTTCGCTGCCCACGACGCTCCAGGTGTCGGAGCCCGGCAGACAGGAGGTAAAGCTGCCGTTTTCCAGAATGGTATAGCGGTTTTCACCGCGCTGTTTCATCAGGTCAGCAGTGCCGCGTCCCTGGCGTCCGACCATCTGATAATCGCCCTGCCAGACGTTGGTATCTTTGGTATTCAGATTCGACCAGGCTTTTGGTCCTTTGAGGATCACCTGGTTATCGTCGTAATGCACGTTGCCCAGCGCGTCCACCGTGCGCACCGGCTGCGCCTGGCCCGCGGCCTGCTGCTGATGCAGCTGAACTTCGTCGGCGCGGAGGCGGCTATTCCCCTGGTTGATATCGACGTTGCCGGTAAAGACGGCGTTGTCCGGGTAATTGCCCTTCGCATGATCGGCGTTAATCGTCACCGGCAGATCGCCAGGCCGCCCTTCCACGAGCGGACGATCAAAGCTTGGCACGCCAAGCATACATTGCGTTGCGAGATCGGCAGCGAGGCCTTGTTGGCTATACAAGGCGCTGGCAATCATCGTAGCCAGGAGGCTGGGAATACGTTTTTTCATACGTTGTATTTATTGTTCCATCATCTTGTGGCAGCGGCTTGCAAACGGTCAGAGCCTAACTTACTCAACTTTATCACGCTAGTGTTAATCCTGCCCGTTTCGAGCCCGAGCGTTAGGCACCCTGTTGAATGACGAGTATGATAAAGCAAATTATAGGCTATGTCCCACAATTGACCGAGGCGCGAGTGCCGGGTAACGTGCGGTCATATTCGTGCTTAACGGCGACAAACAGTTGGGGAGTCTATGCAGTATTTGGGTAAAGTGATTGGCGTGGCAGTAGCTTTGCTGATGGGCGGTGGGTTCTGGGGCGTGGTGCTCGGCTTCCTGGTCGGCCATATGTTTGACCGGGCGCGCAGCCGCCGGTTGAATCTCTTCGCCAATCAGCAGGAGCGTCAGTCGCTCTTCTTTTCCACCACCTTTGAAGTGATGGGGCATCTGACCAAATCCAAGGGCCGCGTTACCGAGGCGGATATTCATGTCGCCAATGTGCTGATGGATCGCATGAATCTGCACGGCGCTTCGCGTACCGCGGCGCAGCAGGCGTTTCGCGACGGCAAAGCCGACAATTATCCGCTGCGCGAGAAGATGCGCCAGCTGCGCAGCGTCTGCTTTGGCCGCTTCGATCTGATTCGGATGTTTCTGGAAATTCAGCTGCAGGCGGCGTTCGCTGACGGCGAACTGCACCCTAACGAACGTGAAGTGCTGTTCGTCATCGCCGATGAGCTTGGCATCTCTCGCGCCCAGTTCGATCAATTCCTGCGAATGATGCAGGGCGGCGCCCAGTTTGGCGGCGGTTCGCAGCAGCAATCTTATGGTCAGCACGGCGGCAACGCCGGCTGGCAGCAGGCGCAGCGCGGGCCAACGCTGGAGGACGCCTGCAACGTGCTGGGGGTGAAACCGACTGACGACGCGGCGACGGTGAAGCGCGCCTATCGTAAGCTGATGAACGAGCACCATCCGGACAAGCTGGTGGCGAAAGGGCTGCCGCCGGAGATGATGGAGATGGCCAAACAGAAAGCCCAGGAGATCCAGAAGGCCTGGGAGCTGATCAAAGAACAGCGCGGCTTCTGAGTTTTTCAGCCCCTCGCCCGGCGAGGGGGGTTAGCGTTTGGCCTGTGCGCGGCGATACAGCCGCCGCGGATGGCCGATTTTTCCATACAGCATCTCCACCTCCAGAAACCCGGTCTCAACGCCGTGTTCAAGATAGCGGCGGGCGGTGGTTTTGCTGAGTCCGGCGGCGCTGACCACCTCATCAACGGAAAAGCAGTGTGCTTCCCGGCCGCTAAACAGACCCTGCACCAGCGCCAGGGTCTTCTCTTCAATCCCCTTGCTGCCACTATCTACGCGATAGTTCTTCGCCTGCAGTTGATAGAGGGAATCGACGTTCTGCTGATCGACGATTTTCCACTCCCGCTGCTGATCGTAGAACTGGATAAAACGCTCCAGCGACTGACTCAGCCGCTTCCATGATACCGGCTTAAGAATATAGTCGAAGGCGCCGTTGCGGATAGCCTGGCTGCAGGTTTCCATATCGCTGGCGGCGGTGATAAAGATCACCGAGCATTGGCTGGTCGCCAGCGCCGGATCGGTCATCAGCGTCACCCCTTTGCCGTCCGGCAAATAGTTATCCAGCAGTACCAGCTGCGGCGGGGTGGCGTGGAGCAACTGGCGGGCCTGGGCGAGGGAGGCCGCCATGCCCGCCAGCCGCAGACGCGGGTGTTTCTGCACAAGCTCGGCGTGCAGGCGCGCCAGCTCGCTCTCATCTTCAATGATTAGCACATCGACCAGGTCATGATGCATCGTGGGCCTCCGGGTGCGGACGGGCAGGTGCGTCGGCCGGGATAAACAGGGTGAAGATCGTTCCCCGCGGCGCGTTATCGGCGACTTCGATGGTGCCGCCCGCCTGAGTGACATAATGTTCAATAAGATACAGACCAATGCCGTGATCGCCACGGGTTTTGGTGGTGACGCCGCGTTCAAAAATGCGCTCGCGGATATCGGGGCGGATGCCGACGCCGCGGTCGGCCACTTCGATAATCAGCTCCCGGGCGTTGAGCTGGATCAGGACTTCCACCGGCTCATGCGGAAGCTCGGCGCGCTGCGTGGCTTCGATGGCGTTATCCAGCAGGTTGCCGATGATGGAGATCAGCTCGGATTCCATCAGCGACGGCAGGGGACGGTCGATGCGGCAGGCCGGGTCGAAGCTCAGCGCCACGCCTTTTTCGCGGGCGCGGGTGGCTTTGCCGAGCAGCAGACCGCACAGCGTCGGCGAGTGGAAGTGCGAGGAGATAAAGTCCAATAGCTCCTGAGCATGTTCCGACTGGGCCTGAATATAGCGGATCGCTTCGTCATAATGGCCCATATGCAGCAGGCCGGAGAGGGTAGTCATCCGGTTGAGCTGCTCGTGGCGCATGATGCGCAGATTGTCGACATAGCGCTTCACCTGGCTCAGCTGGGCGGTGAGGGCATTGATTTCATTGCGGTCACGGAATGTGATCACCCAGCCCTGCAGGGTATTCTCCAGCATAATGCGCACCCGACTGGCGAGCACGGTCAACTGGTTGAAGCGGCACAGCTCATCGTGGGTGTCGCGCTCAAGCATGTCGCCGCTGGCGAAAAAGGGCTGCGGGGAAATCACGCTGTCAATCGACTGACCGCGCAGCTGACTGGCGGGCTGGCTGAGTCCCAGCAGGCTGCGGGCGGCATGGTTTATCACCTCAATGCGCCGCTGGCGATCGATGACGATCACCCCCTCAAAGATCGACTCCATCATCGCTTTTTGCTGTCGCACCAGCAGGCCTATCTCCCGCGGCTCGAGCGAAAAAATCTGCTTTTTGATGCTGCGGGTAAAGTACCAGGAGAAGATAAACAGGGCGATGAGCAGCAGAACGGCGGCGATAAAAATATTGATCACTTTGGTCAGGGTAATGCTGTCGAGATAGCTGGTGAGGTAGCCGACGGAGACAATGCCGATCACCCGCCCCTCGTCATCGACGATCGGCGTTTTGCTGCGCAGCGAGACCCCAAGTCCGCCTTTGCGAATGGTGGTAATGGATTTTCCCTCCAGTACCGCCTGGTTGTCGCCGCCAACCAGCCGCGTGCCGACCCACTCCGGATGGACCGAATGAAACAGATGCACCCCCTGGCGGTCGCCGATGACGATAAAGCTGGCGTCGCTATGGGCGGCGATTTGCTGCATAAACGCCTGAATCGCCTGTGGGTCATGCCGGCTGACCTGCTGACGTAAATTTGGCATCAGGGCTATCTCTTCGGCCTGAATTTTGGCCCGGGCGCTCATTTCCTGATAAAGCTGGCGGCTGGCATCAAAGTAATAATAAATACCCAGTGCGATAAAGAGGACTGAGAAAAAAGCGACCAGCGAAATAAACAGCTTATATTGAAAAGATAATTTCATAGGTCCCGGACGATGTATTCACCATACCGGCACTCTATCATTTTTCTGTCACGTGACGTAAATGTTAAAGAAAAGTTGTGATCAGCGGCGCAGGCGCGGGCTGCCGCCAGCGGTTGCAGTGGATATAAGGCGTGATGGGAAATAAAAACCATAAAAACCACGATAATAAATCAGAGATATATCACCCCTGCGCGGAACAGCGAATAGAAACCATAAAAACCATAGTGACCATTAAAACTTCTTTTTTAATTCGGGGAGCTTCACATTAACGACGCCGCTGTCCCTTTACGCTGAAAATGAATAATAACGACAGGGCTGAATTTATGAGCACGACAGACAATGCATTCTCTGCAACCCTTGAACCGATCAATACGCCGAAAGCCACGCTCAGGCAGCGCTGGTGGCACATCATGGATAACTGGAAGGTAGGGATCGTCCCGCTGCCGCTGTTTTTGCTGGCCGGGGGGCTGATTGCCCTCGACTGCCTTGGCGGTAAACTGCCGAGCGATATCGTGGTGATGGTGGCCACTCTGGCTTTCTTTGGCTTCGCCTGCGGCGAGTTTGGTAAACGCCTGCCGGTGCTGGGGAAACTCGGCGCGGCGGCGATCTGCGCCACTTTTATTCCTTCCGCGCTGGTCCATTACGGCCTGCTGCCGGACGTGGTCGTGGAATCCACCACCAAATTCTATAAATCCACCAACATCCTCTATCTCTATATCTGCTGCATTATCGTCGGCAGCATCATGAGTATGAACCGTACCACCCTGATTCAGGGCTTCCTGAAGATCTTCTTCCCAATGCTGTGCGGCGAGGTGGTCGGCATGCTGGTGGGCATCGGCGTTGGCACGCTGCTGGGCATGGAGCCGTTTCAGGTGTTCTTCTTTATCGTGCTGCCGATCATGGCCGGCGGCGTGGGGGAAGGGGCGATCCCGCTGTCGATGGGCTATGCCGCGCTGATGCATATGGAGCAGGGGGTGGCCCTGGGCCGGGTGTTGCCGATGGTGATGCTCGGCAGCCTGACGGCGATCGTCATCTCCGGCTGCCTCAACCAGCTCGGCAAGCGCTTCCCGCATCTGACCGGCGAAGGGCAACTGATGCCGAACCGCAGCCATGAAACCCGCAGCCTCGGCGAGAGTGAAGGCATGAGCGGTAAAACCGACGTCGGGACGCTGGCCTCCGGCGCGCTGCTGGCGGTACTGCTGTATATGATGGGAATGCTCGGCCACAAACTGATTGGTCTGCCGGCGCCGGTGGGCATGCTGTTTCTCGCTGTGCTGTTAAAGCTGGCTAATGTGGTGTCTCCGCGCCTGCAGGAGGGATCGCAGATGGTGTATAAATTCTTCCGCACCGCGGTCACCTACCCGATCCTCTTTGCCGTCGGTGTGGCGATCACCCCGTGGCAGGAGCTGGTGAACGCCTTCACTTTCACCAATCTGCTGGTGATCGTCAGCACCGTCTCCGCGCTGGTGGCGACCGGTTTCCTGGTCGGTAAAAAGATAGGGATGCACCCGATCGATGTGGCGATTGTCTCCTGTTGCCAGAGCGGGCAGGGCGGCACCGGCGATGTGGCGATCCTGACCGCTGGTAACCGCATGAGCCTGATGCCGTTCGCGCAGATCGCTACCCGGATTGGCGGGGCGATAAATGTCTCTCTGGGGTTGCTGTTCCTCAGCCACTATCTGGCGTGATATAACGCTACGCTCAGCAATAAAACTGCTATTTTCCGCTACAGAACGCCGAAAATATCTGCGTTCTGTATCCTAAATGCTCCGCATTTAGCGATACAATCAGCGCGCGATCGGCTATCGCAACCATCATTATGACAGTCCAGGCGCTGTCGCATTTATCATATGTAGGAGAGGAATTAATGTCAGTGGATACTCCCGCCCAGGTGGGCGTCAGCATCGACGCATTGCTGGCGGCGAAAGAGCAGCGTGCAGCCCGCCAGGCCGACTGGTTGGCCCATTATCAGCAGCCTGTTATTTCCCTGACCCTGGTGACCCCCGGGGCGGTGAAGGACAGCATTCGCTATCGCAACATGATGGGCGTAGCCCTCCAGGCCTGCGATCAGCTGCTTTGGAAGCACCGCTGGCAAACGCTGGATCGTCAGGTGCTGTGGCTGCCGACCGGGCCTGAAGCGCTGTGGTGCGTGGCGCATCCGGCCAGCGAAATCAAAGCGATGTGCAGTACGCTGGAGCAGAACCATCCGCTGGGACGCTTGTGGGATATCGATGTGATCTGTCCGCAGAGCGGGCAGGTGGGACGCCAGTCGCTGGGCGAGTCGCAGCGCCGTTGCCTGCTGTGCGATGAGCCGGCGCACGCCTGCGCGCGTAGCCGTCGTCACGACACCGATCTCGTCGTTGCCCGCGTTGAGCAGATGATTGACGCGTGGTTTGCCCGCGATTAACGGGTTAGCATTCCCCGGCAGCAGAGCGCTGCCGGGGAGGTCCTAAAAGTCGAGCGGCGCGCGGAAGGTCATCGCGTTGCCGTAGGCGGGGTGGGTGATGGTGAGCGTCTCGGCGTGAAGCAGCAGGCGCGGGGCCATCGCCAGCGCCTCCGGCGTGGCGTAAAAGCGGTCGCCAAGGATCGGATGTCCCAGCGCCAGCATATGCACGCGCAGCTGGTGTGACCGTCCGGTAATTGGCTTCAGGCGCACGCGGGCGGTATTATCTTCCGCGTACTCCAGCACCTCATACTCGGTCTGCGCCGCTTTGCCGGTTTCATAACACACCTTCTGCTTTGGCCGGTTCGGCCAGTCGCAAATCAGCGGTAAATCCACCAGGCCCTCCGCCGGCTGCGGATGGCCCCAGACGCGGGCGATGTACTGCTTCTTCGGCTCGCGCTCGCGGAACTGGCGCTTCAGTTCGCGCTCGGCCGCCTTATTCAGCGCCACCACAATCACGCCGCTGGTGGCCATATCAAGGCGATGCACCGATTCGGCCTGCGGGAAGTCGCGCTGAATGCGCGTCATCACGCTGTCTTTATGCTCATCAAGACGACCCGGCACGGACAACAAGCCGCTCGGCTTGTTGACCACCATGATGTGCTCATCCTGATACAGGATCACCAGCCAGGGATCCTGCGGCGGATTGTAGTTTTCCATCGCCATTTCGCGTTCCGTTACTGGTGAGTGACGACGATCAGACGCAGCGCGTCCAGACGCCATCCGGCCTGTCCCAGCGCCTCCAGCACCTGCTGGCGGTTGCTTTCAATCGCCGCCAGTTCGTCGTCACGGATGTTCGGGTTGACCGCCTTCAGCGCTTCCAGACGGGAGAGCTCCGCCGTCAGCTTATCGTCGGCTTCACTACGCGCCGCGTCGATCAGCCCCTGCGCCGCCTTGGCGATCTGCGCTTCGCCCTGCTGCAGAATGGCATGAACGTCCTGCTGCACCGCGTTGACCAGCTTGCTGCCGGTGTGGCGATTGACCGCGCTCAGCTGGCGGTTGAAGCTTTCAAACTCCACCTGGCCGGCGAGGTTGTTGCCGTTTTTATCCAGCAGCATGCGAACCGGGGTCGCCGGCAGGAAGCGGTTGAGCTGCAGCTGCTTCGGCGCCTGCGCTTCGACCACGTAGATCAGCTCCAGCAGCAGAGTGCCGACCGGCAGCGCCTTGTTCTTCAGCAGGGAAATAGTACTGCTGCCGGTATCGCCGGAGAGGATCAGGTCGAGGCCGTTGCGGATCAGCGGGTGTTCCCAGGTGATGAACTGCGCGTCTTCACGGGACAGCGCCACGTCACGCTCGAAGGTGATGGTGCAACCGTCCTCCGGCAGGCCCGGGAAATCCGGCACCAGCATATGGTCGGAAGGGGTGAGGACGATCAGGTTTTCCCCGCGGTCGTCCTGGTTGATGCCGACGATATCGAACAGGTTCATCGAGAAGGCGATCAGGCTGGTGTCGTCATCCTGCTCTTCGATGCTCTCCGCCAGGGCCTGGGCTTTCTCGCCGCCGTTGGAGTGGATCTCCAGCAGACGGTCGCGGCCCTGCTCCAGCTGCGCTTTCAGAGCGTCATGCTGCTGGCGGCAGGATTTGATCAGATCGTCAAAGCCGTCGGTGGATTCCGGCGCCGCAAGGTAGTTGATCAGCTCGTCATGGACGCTGTCGTAGACGGTCCGTCCGGTCGGGCAGGTATGTTCAAAGGCGTCGAGGCCTTCGTGATACCAGCGCACCAGCACCGACTGCGCGGTCTTTTCCAGGTACGGGACGTGGATCTGGATATCGTGCGCCTGGCCGATACGGTCGAGACGGCCGATACGCTGCTCCA
Organism: Klebsiella sp. 1SOBk10mer; assembly: GCF_046602535.1. Lineage (NCBI taxonomy): Bacteria > Pseudomonadati > Pseudomonadota > Gammaproteobacteria > Enterobacterales > Enterobacteriaceae > Klebsiella > Klebsiella sp. 1SOBk10mer. The sequence goes on along the minus strand of NZ_JBKIUP010000005.1, from coordinate 183,529 downwards.
GCAGATCCGGGTTAAACGGCAGATCGAACATCACCAGGTTGCTGGCGAACTGGAAGTTGCGTCCTTCGGAGCCGATCTCGGAGCACAGCAGCACCTGGGCGCCGGTGTCTTCTTCAGCAAACCACGCCGCGGCGCGGTCGCGTTCGATAATCGACATCCCTTCATGGAACACGGCGGCGCGGATACCTTCGCGCTCGCGCAGCACCTGCTCCAGCTGGAGCGCGGTGGCGGCTTTGGCGCAAATCACCAGTACCTTCTGCGAGCGATGGCTGGTCAGGTAGCCCATCAGCCACTCGACGCGCGGGTCAAAGTTCCACCAGGTGCCGGTATCGCCTTCAAATTCCTGATAGATCTGCTCCGGGTAGAGCATGTCGCGCGCGCGCTCTTCCGCGGTTTTGCGGGCGCCCATGATGCCGGATACTTTGATGGCGGTCTGGTACTGGGTCGGCAGCGGCAGGCGAATGGTGTGCAGCTCGCGTTTCGGGAAACCTTTGACGCCGTTACGGGTGTTACGGAACAGCACGCGGCTGGTGCCGTGGCGGTCCATCAGCATCGAGACCAGCTCCTGGCGCGCGGCCTGAGCGTCTTCGCGATCGCTGTTGGCGGCCTGCAGCAGCGGCTCGATATCCTGCTCGCCGATTAGATCGCCGAGGGTATTGAGCTCGCTATCGCTTAGCTTGTTGCCCGCCAGCAGCAGAGCGACAGCGTCGGCCACCGGACGGTAGTTCTGCTGTTCTTCGACAAACTGCGCGAAATCGTGGAAGCGGTTCGGATCCAGCAGGCGCAGGCGCGCAAAGTGGCTCTCCATCCCCAGCTGTTCCGGCGTCGCGGTCAGCAGCAGAATGCCCGGCACGCGCTCGGCCAGCTGTTCAATGGCTTGATATTCGCGGCTCGGCGCCTCTTCGCTCCACACCAGGTGGTGCGCTTCATCGACCACCATCAGGTCCCACTCGGCGTCGCACAGGTGCTCCAGGCGCTGCTTGCTGCGGCGCACGAAGTCTAAAGAGCAGATCACCAGCTGTTCGGTTTCGAACGGGTTGTAGGCGTCATGCTGCGCTTCGGCGTAGCGCTCGTCGTCAAACAGCGAGAAGCGCAGGTTGAAGCGGCGCAGCATCTCCACCAGCCACTGGTGCTGAAGGGTTTCCGGGACCACGATCAGTACGCGCTCGGCGGCGCCGGAGAGCAGCTGCTGGTGCAGGATCATCCCGGCTTCGATGGTTTTACCTAAGCCCACTTCATCGGCCAGCAGGACGCGTGGCGCGTGACGACGGCCCACGTCGTGGGCGATGTTCAGCTGATGCGGGATCAGGCTGGTGCGCTGGCCGCGCAGGCCGCTCCACGGCATGCGGTACTGCTCGCTCTGGAACTTGCGCGCGCGGTAGCGCAGGGCAAAGCGGTCCATGCGGTCGATTTGGCCGGCGAACAGACGGTCCTGCGGCTTGCTGAACACCAGTTTGCTGTCGAGCAGCACTTCACGCAGGGTGACGTTCGCTTCCTGGGTATCGAGGCGGGTGCCGGTGTAGGACAGCAGCCCGTTCTCTTCATGCACTTTGTCAACGTGGAGCTGCCAGCCTTCGTGGCTGGTAATGGTGTCGCCCGGGTTAAACATCACGCGAGTGATCGGGGAATCGTTGCGTGAGTACAGACGGTTTTCGCCGATGGCGGGGAAAAGGAGAGTGACCATGCGCGCATCCAGCGCTACCACCGTCCCTAATCCTAGTTCGCTCTCTGTGTCGCTAATCCAGCGTTGACCAAGTGTAAAAGGCATATATGTTCGGCTCTTTAGTTCTTTAATTGCAGGCAATAGTTGATCATCTCCATGTACAACCGGAGATGCGTCAAAATTGGGGCCAGGAATGGAAAGGGCGCTATATTACTGGATGGCAGAACGTTCGTCACGTCCTCCTCACGGTTCATTTTCAGGCTTCTGCGCCCGCGGAATGGGTGAGAAAAAATCAAAATAGCCCCAGCTGTCCTGTCACTATTGTAGCAAAGTCGTCGTTGACGAAGGGCAGGATCCCTTCCGCTACCGGCTGCAGCTGCTTTGACAAATAGTGGTCGTAATCGAGTGGCGACTGCTGATAATCCACCGGTTCCGGACCGCCGGTGGTCCAGACGTATTTGATGGTGCCGCGTTGCTGATACTGCTGCGCCCGACCCCGCTTCAGGTTGTGCTCATCGGCAAGCCTCGCGGCGCGCACGTGCGGCGGCACGTTGCGCTGATACTCCGCCAGCGGCCGACGCAGGCGTTTGCGATAAACCAGCTGCTCATCGAGCTCGCCGTTCATCAGCCTGGCGATAGTCTCCCGCACATAATCCTGATAGGGCTGGTTGCGAAAGATGCGCAGGTACAGCTCCTGCTGAAACTGCTGGGCCAGCGGCGTCCAGTCGGTGCGCACGGTTTCCAGACCCTTGAAAACCATGCGCTGGCCGTCGCCCTCCTGAATCATTCCGGCGTAACGCTTCTTGCTGCCGGTATCGGCGCCGCGGATCGTCGGCATCAAAAAGCGGCAGAAGTGGGTTTCGTATTCCAGCTCCAGGGCGCTGGTTAGCTGGAGTTTGCCAAGCTCCTGCGCCCACCAGGCGTTGACGTCGTTCACCAGCGTCCGGCCGATCTCCGCCGCCTGCGCTTCGCTGTGCGGGCGCTTAAGCCAGACGAAGGTGGAGTCGGTATCGCCGTAGATGACGTCATAACCATTGGCTTCAATTAACGCTTTAGTCTGACGCATGATCGCGTGGCCGCGCATGGTGATCGACGAGGCGAGACGTGGGTCGAAGAAGCGGCAGGCGCTGGTGCCCAGCACGCCGTAAAAAGCGTTCATGATGATCTTCAGCGCCTGGGAGAGCGGCTTATTGTGCTGGCGCTTGGCTTCATCACGGCCGTGCCAGATCTGGCTGACAATCCCCGGCAGGCAGTGCTTGTCTCGCGAGAAGCGGGCGCCGAGGAAGCCCTCAATGCTGTGCTGGTCATCGGGCTGCGCCAGGCCCTCCACCAGGCCGACCGGATCGATTAAAAAGGTGCGAATGATCGACGGATACAGGCTCTTGTAGTCCAGCACCAGCACCGAGTCATACAGGCCGGGGCGGGAGTCCATCACATAGCCGCCGGGGCTCGCCTGGGGCGGCACGTCGCCGAGGTTCGGCGCCACGTAGCCCAGGCGGTGCATGCGCGGAAAATAGAGGTGACTGAAGGCGGCGACCGAGCCGCCGTGGCGATCGGCGGGCAGGCCGTTGACCGTCGCCCGCTCGAGCAGAAATGGCATGATCTCCGTTTTGTGGAAGATCCGCGTCACCAGCTCGCAGTCCTGTAGGTTATAGATGGCCAGCGCCGGTTTATCTTCATGGAAGCGGCGATCGATCTCGTCCATCCGATCCCATGGGTTGTCGATGGCTTTGCCTTCGCCCAGCAGCTCGCGGGCCACCGCCTCCAGCGAAAAGGAGGAGAAATTCCAGAACGCCGATTTCAGCGCGTCGATGCCGTCAATAATCAGCCGGCCGTGGGCCTGGGCGAAGAAGACACCGTTCTTAAAACCGTGCTCGCGCCACTCCAGCTCGCTGTTGCCGCGGCCGAGCCTTAGCGGGATGCGGTAGCGTTCGGCATGCTTTTGCAGGACGCGCAGATCGAACTGCACCACGTTCCAGCCGATCAGCACGTCGGGGTCGTGATCGGCAAACCAGGCGTTGAGTTTTTCCAGCAGCAGGGGGCGACTGGCGACGTAGACCAGATCGAAATCGACGCCTGGCGGCGTTTCCGGTTCGGGGCCCAGCATGTAGACCACCCGCTGACCGCAGCCTTGCAGGCCGATGCAGTACAGCTCGCCGTGGCGGCTGGTTTCGATATCCAGCGACACCCATTTCAGCGGCGGGCGATAGTCAGGATTAGGTTTCATGCGCGCGTTAACCAGCTGTGGGCCGCGCGTTTCGCCTTCCACCCACACCGGGGCGGTAATAAAGCGCTCCATCAGGTAGCGCTCCGGCGGACGGATATCGCCCTCATAGAGGGTGACGCCGCTGTCGCGGAGCATCTTCTCCAGACGCATCAGTTGACGATGGGCGCGGCAGTAGAGGCCGACAACCGGCTGGCGGTGGAAATCTTTCAGGGCCAGCGGGGCGAAGCGGAAGCCTTTCTCACCCTGCAACAGTCGCTCAGCCTGCGCCCGCTGCGCTTCGGGGATAAAGGCGACGGACTCCTGCGGCGGCAGCGTGACCTGCAGCGGGCCGTCGTCGGTGGCCAGCCAGAAGGAAAGCTCGGTGCCTTGCGGAGTGTCCCGCCAGTGACGGGTGAGTAGAAAACCTGCTCGTGGCTGGGTCACGGGTGCTCTCGATGATAAAAAACCAGGCCTGATTATAGCCTGGTTTCTCAATGAGTGCTGGGATTTTATACAGGTATTCGGCGCTGAGGTGGCCCCCGGATTTCGGCTTGCGCCTTATCCGGTCTGCCAGACGGTGCAGAGCCGTAGCCCTGCTAAACGCAGCGCGAGCAGGGTGATTATTGGCCGTAGTAGGCTTTGGCTCCATGCTTACGCAGATAGTGTTTATCCAGCAGCGTCTGCTGCATATCCGGCAGCTGCGGCGCCAGCTGGCGGCAGAAGATGCCCATATAGGCGATCTCTTCCAGCACGATGGCGTTATGCACCGCGTCTTCGGCGTTTTTACCCCACGCGAACGGGCCGTGGGAATGAACCAGCACGCCGGGCATCTGCGCCGGGTCGATCTCGCGCTGGCGGAAGGTTTCGACAATCACCTTGCCGGTTTCCCATTCGTATTCGCCGTTGATCTCCGCATCGGTCATCAGCCGGGTGCAGGGCACCGGACCATAGAAATAGTCGGCGTGGGTGGTGCCGGTCGCCGGAATAGCTTGCCCGGCCTGCGCCCAGATGGTGGCGTGGCGCGAATGGGTATGCACAATGCCGCCCAGCGTCGGGAAGGCCTGATACAGCAGGCGATGGGTCGGGGTATCCGACGAGGGTTTCTTCTTACCCTCCACCACTTCGCCGCTCTCCAGACTGACCACCACCATATCGTCGGCGGTCATCACGCGGTAATCCACGCCGGAGGGTTTGATAACCAGAACGCCCTGGTCGCGGTCGACGGCGCTGACGTTGCCCCAGGTTAAGGTCACCAGATTATGCTGCGGCAGCGCTAAATTGGCTTCCAGCACCTGGCGTTTAAGATCTTCTAACATAGTGTGCTCCGAATAGCAGGCGAGTCGGGTATCCCTCACCCCGACCCTCTCCCGTCGGGAGAGGGAGAAAGGCGGCATCGCGCCAGGCCGGTACCCTCTCCCCGGCGGGGAGAGGGGGAGGGTGAGGGGGCGACCTCTTAGCGTTTTGAACCGTAATAGACTTCATTCCAGCGCAGCGCGTCTTTGAAGGCCGGCAGACGGGTGTCGTTGTCGATGACCGTCAGCTCGATATCATTCAGTTCGGCGAACTGGCGCATATCGTCGAGGTTCAGCGCATGGCTGAAGACGGTATGGTGCGCGCCGCCGGCGATGATCCAGGCTTCCGAAGCGGTACGCAGATCCGGCTGCGCTTTCCACAGGGCGTTGGCCACAGGCAGCTTCGGCAGGTCGTGCGGGGTCGGGACGGTTTCGATGGTATTGACCAGAAGACGGAAGCGGTCTCCCAGGTCGATCAGGCTGGCGACAATCGCCGGGCCGGTCTGAGTATTGAAGATCAGGCGCGCCGGATCCGCTTTGCCGCCGATGCCCAGCGGCTGGACGTCGAGGATCGGTTTCTCGGCGGTGGCGATCGTCGGGCACACTTCCAGCATGTGCGAGCCGAGCACCAGATCGTTGCCGTTGTCGAAGTGGTAGGTGTAATCCTCCATAAAGGAGGTGCCGCCCTGCAGACCAGTTGACATCACCTTCATGATGCGAAGCAGAGCGGCGGTTTTCCAGTCGCCCTCGCCGGCAAAGCCGTAGCCCTGCTGCATCAGGCGCTGTACGGCGAGCCCCGGGAGCTGTTTCAGGCCGTGGAGATCTTCAAAGGTGGTGGTAAAGGCGTGGAAACCGCCCTGTTCGAGGAAGCGTTTCATCCCCAGCTCAATGCGCGCGGCGTCCAGCACGTTCTGACGCTTGTCGCCGTGAACCTGCGCCGCCGGGGTCAGACGATAGCTGCTCTCGTATTCATCGACCAGGGCGCTGATATCGCCGTCACTGACGCTGTTGACCACTTGCACCAGATCGCCGACCGCCCAGGTGTTCACCGAGAAGCCAAACTTGATCTGCGCCGCGACTTTATCGCCGTCGGTCACCGCCACTTCGCGCATGTTATCGCCGAAACGGCACACTTTAAGATGACGGGTATCCTGTCTGGAGACCGCCTGGCGCATCCAGCCGCCGATGCGCTGGTGGGCCTCTTTATCCTGCCAGTGGCCGGTCACCACGCTGTGCTGCTGGCGCATACGGGCGCCGATGAAGCCGAACTCGCGGCCGCCATGCGCGGTCTGGTTCAGGTTCATAAAGTCCATATCGATGCTGTCCCAGGGCAGCGCGGCATTGTACTGCGTATGGAACTGTAGCAGCGGCTTGTTGAGAATGGTCAGGCCGTTGATCCACATTTTTGCCGGCGAGAAGGTGTGCAGCCAGACCACTAACCCGGCGCATTTGTCATCGTAGTTAGCGTCGCGGCAGATGTGGGTGATCTCGTCCGGGGTGGTGCCCAGCGGCTTAAGGACCAGTTTGCACGGCAGTTTGGCTTCCGCATTCAGGCTGTTCACCACATGTTCGGCATGCTTCGTCACCTGGCGCAGGGCTTCCGGGCCGTACAGATGTTGGCTGCCAATAACGAACCATATTTCATAGTTATCAAAAATCGTCATTTTCGTATCCTTAATGGGTGAGCGCTGCCTGAGATTGCGGGGCTTTTTCCGCCTTTGCAGCCGAAGGGAGATAGTGTTGTTCGGCGCTGACCGACCACTGTTGGTAGCGCTGATAGAGTTGTTCGAAACGCTGTGCCTGCGCCGGGCGCGGCTGCAGGGTGGTTTCCACCCGGCTTGCCATCCGCTGCTGGGCGGCTGGAATATCCTCATAGACGCCGGCGGCGACGGCGGCGAAGATAGCCGCCCCCAGCGCGCAGCACTGATCGGAGGCGACAATCTGCAGCGGACGGTTCAGCACGTCGCAGCAGGCCTGCATGATGACCTGGTTTTTCCGCGCGATACCGCCAAGCGCCATGACGTTGTTAACCGGGATACCCTGCTCGGTGAAGCACTCCATAATGGCGCGGGCGCCGAAGGCGGTGGCGGCGATCAGACCGCCGAACAGCGCCGGCGCGTCGGTGGCCAGGTTAAGGTCGGTGATCACCCCTTTCAGGCGCTGGTTGGCATTCGGCGTGCGGCGGCCGTTGAACCAGTCAAGCACCACAGGCAGATGCTCCAGCGATGGATTGTTGGCCCAGGCTTCGGTGAGCGCCGGCAGTAACTGTTTTTGGCTGGCTTTGATTTGCTCCCGCAACGCTGGCTGCTGCTGGGCTAGCTGCTCCAGCGGCCAGCCGAGAATGCGACCAAACCAGGCGTAAATATCGCCGAAGGCGGACTGGCCTGCCTCCATACCGATAAAGTGCGGGACCACGCTGCCGTCGACCTGGCCGCAGATGCCTTTGACCGTGCGGTCGCCGACGCTCTCTTTATCGGCAATCAGAATGTCGCAGGTGGAGGTGCCGATGACTTTCACCAGCGCGTTAGGCTGCGCGCCGGCGCCCACGGCGCCCATATGGCAGTCGAAGGCGCCGCCGGAGATGGCCACGGTCTGCGACAGGCCCAGGCGCTGGGCCCACTCTGCGCTCAGCGTGCCGACCGGCACATCGGCCGTCCAGGTATCGGTGAACAGCGGCCAGGCCAGATGCTGGTTAATGATGGGATCAAGCTCATCGAAGAAGCTGGCCGGCGGCAGACCGCCCCAGCTCTCATGCCACAGGGATTTATGCCCGGCGCTGCAGCGGCCGCGGCGCAGATCCTGCGGACGGGTGGTGCCGGAGAGCAGGGCGGGTACCCAGTCGCAAAGCTCCACCCACGAGGCGGCTGCCTGGGCGACGGCGCTATCTTCCCGGGTGACGTGGAGGATTTTGGCCCAGAACCATTCGCTGGAGTAGATCCCGCCAATATAGCGCGAGTAATCCTCTTTGCCCGGCTGGTGGCACAGGCGGGTGATCGCCTCGGCTTCCTCGACTGCGGTGTGATCCTTCCACAGGACAAACATGGCGTTAGGGTTGTCAGCGAATTCTTCGCGCAGCGCCAGCACGTTGCCCTCGGCATCAACGGGAGCCGGGGTTGAGCCGGTGCTGTCGACGCCAATGCCCACGACGTCGGCGCGCTGTTCGGCGCTCAGGGAGGCAAGTACGCTTTTCAGCGCCGCTTCCATGGACTCGATGTAATCTCGCGGGTGGTGGCGGAACCGGTTGTTAGCGCCATCGCAATACTGTCCTTCCCGCCAGCGCGGATACCACTCCACGCTTGCCGCCAGTTCTGCGCCGGAGGCGCATTCCACCGCCAGGGCGCGGACTGAGTCACTACCAAAGTCGAGGCCAATCGCAATTGCCATCTTGTTACTCCATGCAGAAATCATTCATGCAGCAACAGTAGATATCCCCGGCAAAATCCGTCAGGCCGGATTCGCTAATCTTATGGATTATTTTGCTGTCACCTCGCAAAGTGTGACGCCGTGCAAATATTCGATGTGGACTTTCCTGCCGTATTTATAGACACTTTTGTTACCCGGCATATCACGGTGGAATGCACGCCGCTGGCGCTTTTTTCGCTTGCTGTGCGGCTTTTTAGCGAAATTCCCACTGCCGTCGCAGTCGTGACAGGGCCGAGAGCGATAAAATGATGAATATGGACAATTGGTGTCACTAATACCTTCGGGGAGAACCACGCGTATGGCCGAAACGCAAAACGATCCGCTGCTGCCGGGCTACTCTTTTAACGCTCATCTGGTCACCGGTCTGACGCCGATTGAGGCGCAGGGATATCTGGATTTTTTTATCGACCGCCCGCTGGGTATGAAAGGCTATATCCTCAACCTGACGATCCGCGGCGAGGGGGTGATCAACAACCACGGCGAGCAATTTGTCTGCCGGCCGGGCGATATGCTGCTGTTCCCGCCGGGGGAGATCCATCACTACGGCCGCCATCCCGACGCCAGCGAGTGGTATCACCAGTGGGTCTACTTCCGCCCGCGCGCCTACTGGCACGAGTGGCTCAACTGGCCGACCATCTTCGCCCAGACCGGCTTTTTCCGTCCGGACGAGCAGTGGCAGGCGCGCTTTGGCGAGCTGTTCGGCCAGATAGTCGATGCCGGACAGGGGGCGGGGCGCTATTCCGAACTGCTGGCGATTAATCTGCTGGAACAGCTCCTGCTGCGGCGGATGGAGGCGATCAACGAATCGCTGCATCCGCCGCTGGATAACCGGGTGCGCGACGCCTGCCAGTACATCAGCGACCATCTGGCGGACAGCCATTTTGATATCGCCAGCGTCGCCCAGCACGTCTGCCTGTCGCCCTCGCGTCTGTCGCACCTGTTCCGCCAGCAGTTAGGGATCAGCGTGCTCGGCTGGCGTGAAGATCAGCGCATCAGCCAGGCCAAACTGTTGCTGAGCACCACGCGGATGCCGATCGCCACCGTCGGGCGCAACGTCGGCTTTGAAGATCAGCTTTATTTTTCCCGCGTATTCAAAAAATGCACCGGCGCCAGCCCGAGCGAATTCCGCGCGGGATGTGAATAAAAAGTAAAGAAAGTGAAATGATGACCCGCTTAAATGTCACAGCCAGTAAACTATTAAGACAATTGTTGGCTTGACGACGGCGCGATGGCTTCGGAGAATCCGGGCTTCGTTTTTTAACCGGGTACATTATGCAAGCATTGCTCGAACACTTTATTACCCAATCCACGGTCTACTCGTTGTTAGCCGTGATGCTGGTGGCCTTTCTCGAGTCGCTGGCGCTGGTGGGGCTTATTTTACCCGGAACGGTGATGATGGCCGGCCTTGGGGCGCTGATTGGCGGCGGTGAGGTTAATTTCTGGCAGGCGTGGCTGGCGGGGATCGTGGGCTGTCTGCTGGGAGACTGGATCTCATTCTGGCTCGGCTGGCGCTTTAAAAAGCCGCTGCACCGCTGGTCGTTCATGAAGAAAAACCGCGCCCTGCTGGAAAAAACCGAGCATGCGCTGCACCAGCACAGCATGATCACCATCCTGATTGGCCGCTTTGTCGGGCCGACGCGTCCGCTGGTGCCGATGGTCGCCGGGATGCTCGACCTGCCGGTGGCCAAATTCGTGCTCCCGAATATTATCGGCTGCCTGCTCTGGCCGCCGCTCTATTTCCTGCCGGGGATTCTCGCCGGCGCGGCGATTGATATTCCGGCCGATGAAAACAGCGCCAGCTTTCAATGGCTGCTGCTGGGGGCGGCGCTGCTGGCCTGGCTGGCGGGGTGGCTGTGCTGGCGGCTGTGGCGGAGCGCGAAAACGTCTGGCGATCGGCTGTCCCGCTGGCTGCCGCGCGGGCGTCTGCTGTGGCTGGCGCCGTGTATGGTCGCGCTGGCGGCAACGGCGTTAACATTTGTCTTCCGCCATCCGCTGATGCCGGTCTATCTGGCGATCCTGCACAAGGTTATCGCGCGCTGATCCCCATCAGATGCGAGGCGCTGCTGCGGCCGCTTAACAGCTCGGCGGTAGCGCCATCCCAGACAATGCGCCCTTCGGCGACCACAATCGAGCGCGGCGCGATGCGCGCGGCATCTTCCACGCTGTGCGAAACCATCAGCAGGGTGAGCTGCTGCTGTTCACAGACATCCGCCACCAGCGCCAGCATCTCCTGACGCAGCGCCGGGTCGAGCGCCGAGAAAGGTTCATCCAGCAGCAGCACCGGCTGCTGGCGCACCAGACAGCGGGCCAGCGCCGCGCGCTGCCGTTGACCGCCGGAGAGCGCTCCCGGCAGGCGGTCAAGCAGGGCATCAATTCCCATCTGGACGGCAATCGCCGTGACTTTCTGCTGCTGTTCGCGGCTCAGTTTCAGGCCAGGGTGGATCCCGAGGCTGATATTCTGCCGAATGGTCAGATGGTTAAACAGGTTATTCTCCTGGAACAGCATCGAGACCGGACGTTGCGCCGGCGGCGTCGCGTGATGCGTCTCGCCGTTAATCTGCAGGCTGCCGCTGGCGGGCGGCAGAAAACCGGCGATCAGATTCAGCAGGGTGCTCTTTCCGGCGCCGCTGGGGCCGAGCACCGCGATGCGCTCGCCGCGCGCGACGTCGAGAGTAAAGCGCATCGGCAGATGCTGGTACAGCCAGGTCACATCATTGAGTTTTAGCATCACGCCCCGGAAGTTTTTCAATCAGCGTAAATAATAAGAAACAGAGCAGCAGCAGAAGCAGAGCGGTGACGGCGCCGTCCTGGCTGCGGTAGGCGCCTATCTGCTGGTAGAGATAGAAAGGCAGGGTGCGGAACGCCTCGTTGCCGAACAGCGCCACCACGCCGAAGTCGCCAATCGACAGCACGCAGGCGAAGGCTAACGCCTGGGCTAGGGGGCGCCGGAGCGCGCGAAGTTCGATGACCCGCAGTCGCGTCAGACCTTCGATCCCCAGCGACTGGCACAGCATATTGTAGCGGACGGCAATGTCGCGCATCGGGTTTTCCAGCACTTTAAGCGCGTAGGGGATCGCCATCAGAGCGTTGGTAAAGATGACGATGCCGTCGGCGGACTCCGGCAGGCCGATGCTGTTATTGAGCAGCAGAAAGAAGCCGGTAGCCAGCACGATGCCCGGCATGGCAAGGATCAGCATGCCGCTCAGCTCCATCGCCTGCCCGGCCAGCGGCCGCTGGCGGGCGCGCAGCTCTCGACTGCTCCATAGCAGCATCATTGTCAGGGTCACGCTCAACAGCCCGGCGGCGATGGCGATGCGCAGGGAAGTCGTTAATGCCTGCCAGAGGGCGGGCTGCGCCAGCACGTCCAGCATATTGCGGTTGACCCCGTCGACGATGACCGCCAGCAGCGGCGGCAGCAGCAGCAGCAGGGCGGCGCCGATCAGCAACCCATCGCTCAGCCGGCTATGCAGGCGATCGTCAGGGTCACGCCAGCCGCGGACATGGCTGACGCCGATAGCCACCGCTTTACTGAGGCGCTGGCTGAGCAGCACCAGCCCGAGGCAGCAGAGCATCTGAATCAACGCCAGCATTGCCGCTCGCGCCGGATCGTAGTCAAAGCTCAGCGCCTGGTAGATAGCCAGCTCAATCGTGGTGGCCTTCGGGCCGCCGCCCAGTGACAGCACGGTGGCGAAGCTGGCAAAGCAGAGCATAAAAATCAGCGCGGCGACGGCGGGAATGTGCCGGCGCATCCATGGCCATTCGACGAGGCGGAAGAAGGCATAGCCGCGCATGCCAAGCTGGGCGGCAATTTGCCGCTGCTCGCCGGGAATGTTCTCCAGCGCCTGCAGCAGCAGGCGGGTGGCCATCGGCATATTGAAAAAGACGTGCGCCAACAGGATGCCCTGCAGGCCGTAAGGTGAGAAATCCCACTGCCAGCCAAAAGTGTGAAACAGCGAGGCCAGCCAGCCCTGGCGGCCATAGACGCTGAGGATGCCGAACACCGCCACCAGCACCGGCAGGATCAGGGTCATCGCGCACAGACGCAGCAGCAACGTGCGGCCGGGGAAGCGACGCCGATAAAGCGCGCGGGCGAGAAAGATAGCCGGCCCCACCGAGAGCAGCGCTGACAGCGACGCCTGCCAGAAGGAGAAGCGCACCACATGCCAGAGGTAGCTATCGCTGAAGACCGTCCGCCAGCCCGCGCCGGGGGCGCTGAACCACAGCGCCAGAAACGCCGCCAGCGCGACGGCGCAGAGCAGCGTAGCGGCGAACAGGCCCGGCAGCAGCCCGCTCAGGTTTAGCGGCTGACGGCGCGTTGCCATGCGCTAATCCAGGTCTGACGCTCGCTGGCGACCTGCTGCGGGGTAAACGTCAGCGTGGTCTGCGGTTTTACCAGGCTTGCAAAACCGGCCGGCAGCGCGACCTGGGTCACCGGATACATCCAGTTGCCGGTGGGGATGGCGTTCTGGAAGCCAGGCGAGACCATGAATTTGAGGAATTTTTCCGCCAGTTCCGGCTGCTTGCTGGCGGCGGTGCGGGCGGCAACTTCGACCTGCAGATAGTGGCCTTCGGCGAAGTTCGCCGCCGCATAGTGGTCTTTCTTCTCTTCAATCATGTGGTAGGCCGGCGAGGTGGTGTAGCTCAAGACCAGGTCGCTTTCCCCTTTCAGGAACAGACCGTAGGCTTCGCTCCAGCCCTTGGTGACGGTAACGGTTTTCGCCGCCAGCTTCTGCCAGGCCTCGGGCGCTTTATCGCCATAGACCTTTTGCATCCACAGCAGCAGCCCCAGCCCCGGGGTACTGGTGCGCGGATCTTCATAGATGACCCGCCATTTTTGCGGGCTCTCGACCAGCTCTTTCAGGCTCTTCGGCGGGTTGGCCAGTTTGTTTTTGTCATAGACGAAGGCGAAATAGCCGTAGTCGTAGGGGACAAAGGTGTCGTTATCCCAGCCGCCCGGCACGCTGACCGCGCTGGCGGGTACGTTGCTTTTGGCAAACAGTTTACTCTGCGCCGCGGCTTCCAGCAGGTTGTTATCAAGGCCAAGCACGACGTCGGCCTTGCTGTTTTTGCCTTCCATGCGCAGGCGATTCAGTAGCGAAACGCCATCTTCCAGCGCGACGAACTTCAGCTCGCAGCCGCAGTCCGCTTCAAACGCTTTTTTGACCGCCGGGCCGGGGCCCCAGTCGGCAGAGAAGGAGTCATAGGTATAGACAGTGAGGACAGGCTTCGCCAGAGCGGGCATGGCGACCAGCGCCAGCAGCGGGAGTAATTTTTTCAACACTTTGCACCTCAGAAAAAAGGGGGGGCAAAGGATTTTGAGTGAGCCTCAAATCCCTTCGCCGGCGTTATCCGGATCAGGTTCGACGGGTATTTTCTCAGCCCATACGCTTCATCCTTCAAGCCGCATCTGCGTTAGCTTCGCGCGTTCACCCCAGTCACATAGTTATCTATGCTCCAGGGGATTCACCCGCTTGCTGCCTTGATGCAACTTGAATGATATTGCGTATGTTTATTAGCACCCCGTTGAGAACGGCCTTAGTGTAATGATTTTGTCAGATGACGGAAAGGCTTACGGCTCCGGCGGCGCAAACCATGCGGATTTAAAATCGAACCAGCCGAGGGTGTTCATCCGCACGCCGCGCATACTGCGCTGGCCCTGAATCATCAGCCAGTGATGGATCAGCGGCACGATATGCTGGCTGGCCAGCAGACGCTGACTCCAGGTGGCCGGATTAAACTCTCCCGCGCGCCAGCGGCTGGCGTCTTCCTGCCAGTCGATGGGGATGCAGCGCTGAATCAGCGGGACTTCGTACAGATAGGCGAATAGCGAGAATTCGATTGGCAAGGTGAAGTTAACGCTGTTGAGCCAGATATCGCTGACTACCTCGCCGCGATGCCAGGCATCGTACTCCAGCTCCTGGATCTCCAGCTTCACCTGATGCGCGGCCAGCAGGTCGCGCATGATCCCGCCGATCACCCGATGTTCGACGTGATCGCGGTAATAGGTGAGGGTGACCGTCTCCAGCCCCGCCGGCTTGTCGCTGGCGTGGTTGCTGGCGTGATGCCAGCGCGGCAGCAGGCCGTAGGCGGGAAACCAGTTGCCCTGGTAGTGTTCGCCCGCATGGTAGAGCAGGTTCGCGGGCTGGAACAGATAGCTTAACCAGCGACGCACCGCGTCGTTGGCGCCCAGCGGGCTTCGCGAGTCGAACAGCAGATAGTAGCACCCCTCTTCCAGACGACTCTCCACCGCCTTTTCGCTTTCGGTATTCCCCTGCAGCGTCAGGCCGCCGTTGGGCTCTTCGCTAATTTCCGGTAGCACCCAGACGTTCACCTCATCGATCAGCGCCCGGTAGCCAAAATAGTCCTCAAAGGCGTGGATCTTGAGCTGGTTCTGATTGTTACGCACCACGGCATACGGGCCGGTGCCGACCGGCATCGAAGAAAAGTGGTTCATGGTCTGCCACTCCTGCGGCAGCACCATCGCTGGCACCTGGCCCAGCAGCCAGGGCAGCCAGCGGTCGGGCTGGCGCAGATGAATATCCAGGGTCCAGGCGGTGGGCGACTCGATGCGTTCGATATGCGAATAGAGCGGCAGGGCATTGCTGCGCTGCAGAGAAGCGATCACATCGCTCATCTCCAGCTCACGGCCGTGGTGAAAATGGATGCCTGGCCGGAGGAAAAAGCGCCAGTGGGTGGGCGTCAACTGCTGCCAGTGGTGGGCAATATCAGCTTCCAGTTCCCCATTTTCCTCATTTACCCGCGTCAGCGCGCTGAATATTTGCCGGGCGATATGGGTTTCCGAACGTCGCAGCGCGCTGCCGGGCAGTAAATTCTTCATCGGCCGGTAGTAGAGCACGCGCAGGATGTGCCGCCCCTGGCGGAAGCTGCGCCCGAGATGCGAGACCAGCATCTGACGGACGGCGGCTTTATCGCCGACCAGCTGCACCAGCTGATCGATGCGATCCTGTTCAAGCAGATCTTCGGCACGCTGCTGCTGCAGGGCGAGGCCGGTATAGAGAAAGGTCAGCCGCGAGCGTTTTCCGCGGCCAGCCTCCGCCTTCCAGGTCAGCCAGCCGCGGGACTCCATCATATTGAGCAAGGTGCGCATGTGGCGGCGCGAGCAGCTCAGCATTTCCGCCAGTTCGTTGAGGGTGGTCTCCTGCGACTTGCCGTCGCAGCACTGCCATAGACGGATGAACTGTTGTTGCAGACGGCCGGAAGACATAAAAGGGGAACTCCTGCGCAAAACTCAGCAATTTATTACTCCCCATATTAAGCCAATAATGAATCCCGATGAAGCGAGGAGGTGAATATGATGAGGTCTACCGCAAAATCGTTCTACCAGCGCTACTTTTCTGCGACGCAGGAAGCGTCCTGGCTGGCCCGCCTGATGGCAGGACGACAGCAGGAAATCCTGGGCGAACTGATGCAGTGGGGAGTGACGTCAAAGACCTCTGATCATTGACTTGCAGACATCATGTGTGACTGAGTATTGGTGTTATACTCGTCGTTTTTCAAGCTGCAGGTGCGCGCGCTTGCCCGGGTCTATCGCTGTCGATGCTCCCAGAGCCTATGTTCTGGCCGCGTGAATCGCCCCTACGGGACTCACCCTTTCGGAGCCAGCGTAAGCGCTGCGCAAAACGGTTAACCGTTTGTCCTGCAACGTGAAATCCACAGAGTATAGAATCACCCGCCAGCAGAAAGCCTCTGCTGGCTTTTTTCGTTTACTTCGCGTGTGTTAAGGACATTTCATGCTGTGGTTGATGACGATGGGACGACGGCTAAACGGCGTCTATGCCGCCTTTATGCTGGTTGCTTTTATGATGGGCGTGGCGGGCGCATTGCAGGCGCCGACGTTGAGTTTGTTTCTCAGCCGCGAAGTGGGGGCGCAGCCGTTCTGGGTGGGCCTGTTCTACACCGTGAATGCGATAGCCGGGATCCTGGTGAGTCTGGCGCTGGCCAAGCGCTCCGATAGCCGCGGCGACCGGCGGCGGTTAATTATGTTCTGCTGTCTGATGGCGGTAGGCAATGCGCTGCTGTTTGCCTTCAACCGCCACTATCTGACGCTGATCACCTGTGGGGTGATGCTGGCATCCATCGCTAACGCCGCCATGCCGCAGCTCTTTGCCCTGGCGCGGGAATATGCCGACAGCTCGGCGCGGGAAGTGGTGATGTTCAGCTCGGTCATGCGTGCCCAGCTGTCTCTGGCGTGGGTGATTGGCCCGCCGCTGGCCTTTATGCTGGCGCTCAACTATGGCTTTACCACCATGTTCTCTATTGCGGCGGGCATCTTTGCGATCAGCCTGGCGCTGATTGCGGTCAAACTGCCCTCGGTTCCGCGCGTGGAACAGCCCTCGGAAGAGGCGGAGGCGCTGGCGCAGGCCGGCGGCTGGCAGGACAAGAATGTGCGGATGCTGTTTATCGCCTCCACCCTGATGTGGACCTGCAACACCATGTATATCATTGATATGCCGCTGTGGATCAGCAGCGATCTCGGGCTTCCCGACAGTCTGGCCGGGATCCTGATGGGCACCGCCGCCGGCCTGGAGATTCCGGCGATGATCCTCGCCGGCTACTACGTGAAGCGCTTTGGTAAACGTAAAATGATGGTAGCGGCGGTGGCGGCCGGTGTGCTGTTTTATCTGGGGCTGATCCTGTTTCATGCCCGAACGGCGCTGCTGGCCCTGCAGCTGTTCAACGCCATTTTTATCGGCATAATCGCCGGGATCGGCATGCTGTGGTTCCAGGATTTAATGCCGGGACGCGCGGGGGCGGCGACCACCCTGTTTACCAACAGTATTTCCACTGGCGTGATCCTCGCCGGCGTGATGCAGGGGGCGCTGTCGCAGAGCTATGGCCACGCCAGCGTCTACTGGACGATCGCCGCGATTTCGCTGGTGACGCTGTTTTTAACCAGCAAGGTGAAAGATATCTGACCGTCCTCTTCGCCCCGGCGTGCAATTCGCCGGGGCCGCCGTCTTTACTTCAGTTCGATTCGCTTGATGTCGCCGATGATAAAAATGTAGGCAATCACGCCGATCAGCGCCGTCAGGCCGACGTAGATCAGTGCGTAAAAGAAGTTACCCGTTGCGGAGATAATCACGCCAATTATCAGTGGGGCTATAATCGACGCCATATTAGCGCAGAAATTAAATATCCCGCCGGTCAGGCCTGCCATATTTTCCGGGGCAATATCAGAAATTAACGTCCAGCCCAGACCAACCATTCCCTGACCAAAAAATGCCACTGACATAATAATAATAACGGTGCTGTTGGCGCTCACCCAGTTCGCCGCAATAATACAGCTGGAGAGTAATAATCCGGAAATTATTGGTAACTTCCGACTGATATTGACGGAGCCGGTTCGCTTCAGCAGTCGGTCCGAGATCCAGCCGCCGAAGAGGATGCCGATGGCGGCGGCGAGAAACGGCCAGGTGGCGAAGAAGCCAACGTGCAGCCAGGGAAGATGGCGCTCGTTGGCCAGATAGCTGGGAAACCACGTCAGGAAAAACACCAACGTGGTGTTGCCCGCAAACTGACCCAGACTGGCGCCGAGGATCTGGCGACAGCCCAGCAGGCGCCTGGCGTCACGCCAGTTAAATGGAACGTTCTGGATTTTATTGTTAATACCGTTTGCGCCGATATAATCCAGCTCCGCTTGATTAGCCGTGCGCGATTCATGGGGTTCGTGATAAAAACGCCACCACACCAAAGTAAATAAAATACCTAATCCTCCGGTGAGGAAAAAAAGCGTTCTCCAGCCGTGATGTTCGAGGATTAAAAATAACAGCGGTGAGAAGGCCGCCAGTCCTATATATTCACCAACCGTATATGTTGCCGTCGCCCGTGCGCGCTCATGCTGCGGGAACCAGGTGCTGACGATGCGGCTGTTGGCCGGGAAGCAGGGCGCTTCACTGACGCCAAGTCCCAGGCGCAGAAGCAGCAGAGATTTAAGCCCGAGGGTGAAACTTTGCAGCAGGGTAAACAGCGACCAGAAGAAAATTGACAGGGCATAGGTCAGTTTGTTGCCGAAGCGGTCTAAAAACATGCCGCCGGGGATCTGCGCCAGGGCATAGGTCCAGGCAAAGGCGGAGAAAATGATGCCCATCATCGCCGGATCGATATGAATTTCCTGGGTTAACTGTGGGGCAACGATACCGAGGATGGTGCGGTCGAGATAATTGATCATCGTTCCGACGGACAACAGCAGTAAAATAACTATCCGAACGCGGCTTCTTTTTTTCGTCCCTGATGAGGAAGTGAGGACTTCCTGAGAGTTTGACATACTCATAGCGAGATCCTTTAAAGTTTAAAATATTTTTGCATATATTTGTATATGCAAAAATATCTCCGGGAACTATAGGTAGTATCTATGAATGGCAACGCTTTGTGGCACATTCATACGCTTCAGAAAATAATATTTGATACACCGCCGATATTTACCCGCTCATGCGCATTATTGGTGGCTTGCATGGTATATTAGCATCAGTGGATTTATTCTTATATTATACGGGCAAAAATAATGAACCTAAAGCAACTTTATTATTTTAAACGTCTGTCTGAAACTGAACATTATACCGAAGCGGCCTCCAGTCTGTGCATCACTCAGCCTTCGCTAAGCCATGCGATATCAGAGTTGGAGAAGGAGTTAGGGGTCGCACTGTTCGCCAGACAGGGACGGAACGTTAAAATTACGCAAAACGGCAAGCGTTTTCTGCCGTATGTCGAAGATGCCCTGGCCTCACTGGAAAATGGCCGCACAGTTTTGCAAAAAAACGGCGCTGAAAATAAAGAAAACATTCGTATCGCCTTTATTTACACGATGGGCGAATATGTTGTTCCGCAGTTAATTAATAAATATTCTCTTTCACCTGAGTTTCACAATGTGACTTTTTCTTTTACTCAAGGGACCTCGCTGACGCTGTTGCAGGAGCTGAAAGCGGGAAAAGTCGATCTGGCGATCTGCTCTTATATTGCCGATGAGCCCGATATCGATTTTATTCCGGTTATTCAGCAGGAGCTGGTGGTGGTGACCGCCAGGGATCATCCGCTGGCCCGGCTGTATGAACATGAAGTCGACCTCGTGGAGACGATTCATTATCCCTATATCTATTTTTCAGAAAATAGCGGCTTACGTCCGTTTATCGATAATGTATTTATGCAGCAAAAGCTGGTGCCGGAGATTGCCTGCTACGTGGAAGAGGATACCGCGATGGCCGGGCTGGTCAGCATTGACTACGGGATCGCGATCATGCCGCGGATCTCGGCGCTCTCCCATTACAACGTCCATATCCTGAAGATTAAAAACACCCTCCCTCCGCGCTATATCTATCTGGCGACCATGAAAGACCGGGGACTTTCCCCGGCGCTGCAGTCGTTTAAAAATGTGGTCATCCACGACAGCCAGAAGATCTGTTAGCGAATAGCCCGGAGAGGTCCTCCGGGCTAAGGGGTTATCAGGAGAGAATATCCATCACTTCACGCAGCTTATTGATGGCGATCTGTCCCGGCGCGGAAGCTTGACCCACGGTACCGAAGGTCATGGCTGAGCCAAAAAGACGCCCGGTCACCCGACTGACGCCGCCTGATTTTCCCATCGACATGGTGATCAGCGGGCGGGTGGCATACTTCTCTTTCATGGTCAGCGTGGCGGCGAGCAGGGTCAGAACGTCCTGCGGCGATTGCGGCATCACCGCGATCTTCGGCAGATCGGCACCCAGATCCTGCATGCGGCGCAGGCGATAGATGATTTCTTCCTGGGCGGGGGTTTTATGAAAATCATGGTTACTCATGATCACTTTGACGCCCGCGGCATGCGCATCGTCAACCAGCGCGCGGATCTGCGCTTCATCATTGAACAGCTCGACATCGATGACATCAACCAGTCCACTGCGCGCCGCTTCGCGGTTGAGCGCGAAGTAGGCATCGTCGCTGAGCTCGGTCTCGCCGCCTTCTTTCTTGCTGCGGAAGGTGAACAGCAACGGCAGGGCTTTCAGCGCACCACGGATTTCCGCCAGCGCGGCCATCACCTGGGCCATCTCTCTGACCTGCGTAAAGTGATCAACGCGCCATTCGATGATATCGGCGCCGGCGTCGACCAGGCCGTGGGCGTTACCCAGTATTTCATCCAGCGTTTTGCCGATCAGCGGTACACAAATTAAGGTTTCCCCTTCCTGGAAGGTGATGTTCTTTACGGTAACTGCATTTGTCATGTAGGCATCCATTATTATTCGCGTTGAACCTCAGGCGGTGACTGCGGTGCGTGATACTTTTTGCGTCGCCCGAGCCTGCAGTTGACGATAGCCGATGTACAGGGCGATCACAAAGCCGATCACGGCGATCGCAAAATCAAACCACATAATGCTGGCAATACTGATCTGCGAAAGTTTGGCGGTGATCAGCGGGATCGTGAAGCTGGCGATACTGCCGGCGGTGTAGAAGATCCCGGTTGCCTTGCCTTTCCCGTTCGGGAAGCTCATCGCCATGATCGTCGCTCCCAGCTGTAGCACTCCGCCCGCGGCGGCAAAGCCGATGACAAAGGCGAAGCCGGTAACCATCATCGGCGTCGGGAACAGGCACACCAGCAGCAGCGAGACCATCGACAGGCCAGTATAGATGATCATGGCGACGGCAGAGCTGAACACCTCTTTGACGAAGGCAGCAGTCACGAAGACGCAGACCAACGACCCAACGGTATAGATGCTGAGCAGCTTAATCGCCGAGGCATAGGGCAGCCCGACCACGAACTGGCCGTACTGCGCCAGCCACTGGCTGACCAGATAGAACGTCGCCATGCCGATATAGCCGTACAGCGTGAAGATCATCATATCCAGTTTGTTGGCCTGCGGACGGGCGAACGTTTCCGCCTGTGGCTCAGGAGATTCCTCTTTTTTCGCTGCCTGGCTGTCAGGGAATGGCATTTTAAGCAGGTAAATCCCGCTCAGTACAAAGAGCGCCGCCGCAATCACGAACGACCAGCCGAACCATAGATTCGCCCAGATCAGGAAGCTGATAATGAACGGCAGCAGGAACTGCCCGGCGGAAACGAAGGCTTTGATCAGCACGTTGGCCCGGCTGGCGGAGTGCGGGAAAGATTCCATCAGCGCCGGATAGGTGCCGGAGTCGAGGAAGCTGTTCGCCAGGCCCGCCATAATGCCGAAGACATAGGCCAGATAGATATTTTTGGTCAGCAGAATGCCGACGAAAAAGATCAGGTAGCTCAGGATCCCAAGATAGATAAAGGGCTTGCGACCGAAGCGATCCGAGAGAAATCCGGTCACGATGGTCGCTAACTTACCAATACCTAACGAGGAGATAACGATCGATACGCCGGCTTTATCTGTTCCCCACTGTTCCTGAAGATGGGCCATGTTGAGGGTGATTAACAGCACCCCCATGCCGTGGATCAGGTAGTTGAGGTACAGCCCTGCCGCGGTAGGGACGTATTTATTTTTCATCGCTTGCCCCTTAGAACAGGATGCTTTTGATGTAATCAACCGGCATCTGTTTACCCGTCCAGATTTCGAACGCGCGCGCGCCTTGCCACAGCATCATCCCGAGGCCGTTTAGCGTGCGGCAGCCTTTTTTCTCAGCCACTTCCAGCAGGTGGGTTTTGCGCGGGTTGTATACGACGTCGGAGACGATCAGATCCGGACGCAGGAAGCTGTCGTCCGGCAGCAGCATCTGGCCTTCGAACGGCTTCATGCCGACCCCGGTGGCATTGGTCAGGATCACGCTGCTATCGATTTCGGCACGCAGTTTGTCATGATCGTCAAGATCGAACAGATGGATCTCACAGCGCGTGTTGTTGCGGATCTTGGCGACCGTTTCTTCGGCGTTGGCGAAGAATTTATCGCGACGGTTGAAGATGGAGATCGCCTTCACGCCATCCAGTGCCGCCTGGACGCAGAGTGCGGTCGCCGCGCCGCCGGCACCGAGCACGGTCATCTTCTTGCCAATGATATCGATACCCGCTTCGCTAAGGGCGCGCATATAGCCGGTGCCGTCGGTGATATGCCCGGTCAGGACGCCGTCGTCATTGACCACGGTATTCACCGCCCCGACCAGCTGCGCCGCCGGCGACAGCTTATCGAGATACTGGCAAATCTCGGTTTTGTTCGGCATAGAGACATTAAAGCCGCGCAGCTTCAAAGCCCGGAAGCCCTGCACAACGTCTTTCAGCTCCTGATTACCGACTTCAAAAGCCAGGTAGACGTAGTCCAGCCCGAGATGGGCGAAAGCCTCGTTGTGCATGGTGGGCGACATGCTGTGGCGAATCGGGGTGGCTATCAGACCAATCAGCTCAGTGTGTCCAGTAATACGTTCTGCCATGACAAAAATCCTCAATAAGTTAGAAAGGGAATTCGTTGTGCTTCGCGGCTGCCCAGCGCACCCATGTCTTCGAGGGTGTCCAGCACGTTGCGGCCTTCGCGGATGCCGTCGATAATGCGTCGCGCCATCACGCTGTCGCCGATATTCATGATTTTGACGTTATTGGCATTGGCCCAGCGTTCGATCTCGTCGAGACCCGTCCGGTTGGCGCGCATCCCCAGACAGACAAAGCCGTAGTCGAAGGGGATATCGAAGGTGTGCTGTGTATTTTTCACCTGGAAATGGTCGGCAGCCACCGCCATCAGTTGCGTATTCATGTGCTGTTCGACCTGGTGCTCGTCGAGCATGGTCAACATGGCATTCTTGGTAATGATGTCGAGATCGCGACCGGCGGCGTCCTGCATTTCGATTAAGACCGCCTGCGCGCCGCGAGCGGTAAAGTATTCGATGACGTCGAGGCCAACGGCGCCCGCGCCGACAACGGCGATGCGTTTGCCCTCGACATGGGTAAATTTCGCCAGATTGTCGATCATGCCGGTAATGGAGAAGACTTTGCCTTCCGCGGCGTCAATATTCTCCCGCAGTCCAGCAATGGGCGGCAGCAGGGGGGTTGAGCCGGTGGCATTGACGATCAGATGTGGACGCAGGGCGGAAACCGAGGCCACGTCTGCCCGTTTGCCGACCTGCAGCATCAGGTTGTCCAGCGCGGCGATGCGGTTTTTCATAAACTGCGGGAAATCCGCGATGCGTTTTTTCTCCGGCAGACGGGCGATATCGCTGGCGAGACCGCCGACGTGATTTTTCGCCTCCAGCAGCCAGGTGTGGCAACCGACTTCCGCCGCCGTGCACGCGGCCTCCATCCCGGCAGTGCCGGCGCCGATGACGACCACGTTCGTTTCGCGATTAACGCGCCGCGTTTTGTAGGCATCGCCGTGAATGATGTCCGGGTTAATTGAACAGCGCAGCGGGCGCGAGCGGGCGATGCGATGGTCGGCGCAGCCGATGTTGCAGGAGATGCATTTGCGCATCAGGCGCTCTTTACCGCTTTGCACCTTCTGCACCCACTCCGGCTCGGCAATCAGACCGCGACCAATGGCAATGAGATCGGCATCGCCGCTGGCGAGGATATCCTCGGCCACCTGCGGGGTACGGATATTGCCGGCGATGACCGTGGGCTTATGGAATTTATCGCGCACCGCGCGGGAGAGGTAACGCTTCCAGCCATCCTCCAGCGACATCTGGTCGATTTGCAGATTCAGGTTGTCGTTCTGCGCCGCCGAGACGTTGATGATATCGACCTTCTCCTGACAGAGCTCAAGGATGCGCAAGGAATCTTCGAGGGTATTGCCGCCTTTGAGGAAGTCGTCGGCGCTGATGCGCAGGCTGACCGGAAAACGTGGCCCGACGCAGGCGCGAACTTTATCGACAATCAGACCTAATATTCGAGTGCGGTTTTCGACGCTGCCGCCAAATTCATCGGTGCGTTTGTTAAATAACGGCGATAAAAACTGGCTAATTAAATAGGAGTGGCCGGCATGAATTTCGACGCAGTCAAAACCCGCGCGACGAACGCGCTCTGCGGCGTCCCCGAATTTTTCCACCGCGTGATAAATTTCCTCATGGGTCATTGGCCGCGGAATATTACCGTGCTTTTTCGAGGGCGTCGTCGAGGAGGAGAGCGGTGTCTGACCCTCGAGGCGGTAGGCATAAGCGGAAGCGCCAGCGTGATTTAACTGAATGGATACGCAGGCGCCGTGTTTATGCAGGGCCTCGGTTAATTTAAACAGCCGTGGAATATATTGATCGTTATCGATGCGCAGCTGGGTGGTGCCGTTGGAAGCGAAAGGGAAATCAATACAGATATTTTCGATGGTGATAAGACCGGTGCCGCCTTTGGCCCGCAGTTCGTAGTATTCCAGCTGTTCCTGCGAGACCTCGCCATTGAGCGTAGCCATATTGGTGCCCATCGGGGGCATAATAATGCGGTTTTTTAGCGTCATGCCGTTGATGGTCAACGGACTGAAAAGGTGCGGATAGTGGCTCATCTCTTCTCTCCACAGGAGGCCGGGAGGCCGCTATGCGGGGGCCCGGGCGTGTCCTTAGTTAATATTTCTCTGTGGAAAAAGATAGCGAGGGGAAAAATTGAAAAATAATGTTTTTTTTTGCTGTGAGCTATAGGGGTTCTCTATGAGATTAACGCTTCTTTCACATTGTTATATTTTTATATTAAACACTCATACCTTATTTTTACTTGCAGTGAAGGGTTAATACATAAACCGCGCAGGTCAGGGGGAAGAAAGCGAAATCATTCGTCTTTATCGCGTGGGGCAGGCCAACGTCATGGGCTGACGTTCGAAGAATTAATATTGTTTTTTGTGCGTGAGATCTCAATTTTCTGCCGCAATAAATTAAAAAGCCCGGTCAAATGACCGGGCGCGAAGCTTAATTCATAAACGCCGGCAGCTTGTGCTCATAGTCGGAAATCGCCGCTTCATGTTGCAGCGTCAGGCCGATGCTATCCAGGCCATTAAGCATGCAGTGGCGACGGAAATCGTCGATCTTAAAGCTGTAGGTTTTATCCCCCGCTTTCACCACCTGCGCTTCCAGGTCCACTTCAAACGTAATGCCCGGGTTGGCCTGCACCAGTCTGAACAGCTCGTCGACCTGCTCATCGCTCAGCGTCACCGGCAGCAGCTGGTTGTTGAAGCTGTTGCCGTAGAAAATATCGGCAAAGCTTGGGGCGATAACGACTTTAAAACCGTAATCGGTCAGCGCCCACGGCGCATGCTCGCGGGAGGAGCCGCAGCCGAAGTTTTCCCGCGCCAGCAGGATAGAGGCGCCTTTGTACTCAGGAAAGTTCAGCACGAACTCCGGGTTCGGCTGTTGACCTTTATCATCGAGGAAGCGCCAGTCGTTGAACAGGTGCGCGCCAAAGCCGGTGCGGGTCACTTTCTGCAGAAACTGCTTGGGAATAATCGCGTCGGTATCGACGTTTGCAGCATCCAGCGGAACCACCAGGCCGGTATGTTGGGTAAATTTCTCTGCCATGATGGTCTCCTTACTTCAGATTACGGATATCGGCGAAATGGCCGGTCACAGCCGCCGCCGCGGCCATTGCCGGGCTCACCAGGTGCGTGCGTCCGCCGCGGCCCTGACGGCCTTCAAAATTACGGTTGCTGGTGGAGGCGCAGCGCTCGCCCGGGTTCAGGCGGTCGTTGTTCATCGCCAGACACATCGAGCAGCCCGGTAAGCGCCACTCAAAGCCGGCTTCGATAAAGATCTTATCCAGGCCTTCCGCTTCCGCTTGCGCTTTCACCGGACCGGAACCTGGTACCACCAACGCCTGGACGCCCGGCGCCACTTTACGCCCTTTGGCGATTTCCGCCGCGGCGCGCAAATCTTCGATACGCGAGTTGGTACAGGAGCCGATGAACACTTTATCGATAGCCACTTCCGTCAGCGGGATGCCGGATTTCAGTCCCATATAGGCCAGCGCTTTCTCAGCGCTGGCGCGTTCCACCGGGTCGCTGAATGACGCAGGATCGGGGATATTATCGGTGACCGAAATCACCTGGCCTGGGTTGGTGCCCCAGGTCACCTGCGGAGCAATCTCAGCCGCCTGCAGCGTCACCACGGTGTCAAATGTGGCGCCGTCGTCGGTTTTCAGGGTTTTCCAGTACGCCACCGCATCGTCAAAATCTTTGCCTTTCGGCGCGTGCAGACGGCCGCGTACGTAATTGAAGGTGGTTTCATCCGGCGCGACCAGGCCCGCTTTGGCGCCCATCTCGATCGCCATGTTGCACAGGGTCATGCGACCTTCCATGCTCAGATCGCGGATCGCTTCGCCGCAGAATTCCACCACGTGGCCGGTGCCGCCGGCGCTGCCGGTTTTACCAATGATCGCCAACACGATATCTTTGGCGGTGATGCCCGGCGCCGCTTTGCCTTGCACTTCGATTTTCATGGTTTTCGCACGACCCTGTTTCAGGGTCTGGGTCGCCAGCACATGTTCCACTTCGGAAGTGCCGATGCCGAAGGCCAGCGCGCCGAACGCGCCGTGGGTGGCGGTATGGGAGTCGCCGCATACAATGGTCATCCCCGGCAAGGTCACCCCTTGTTCCGGGCCCATTACGTGAACGATGCCCTGGTACGGGTGATTCAGGTCGTACAGCTCAACGCCGAACTCTTTACAGTTCTTAATCAGCTCCTGCATCTGAATGCGGGCCATCTCGCCGGACGCGTTAATGTCTTTGGTCTGCGTCGAGACGTTGTGATCCATGGTGGCGAAGGTTTTACCCGGCTGGCGCACCTGGCGGCCGTGGGCGCGCAGGCCGTCAAAGGCCTGCGGGGAGGTAACTTCATGCACCAGATGGCGGTCGATATACAACAGCGGGGTTTCGTTTTGCGCCTCATACACCACGTGCGCATCAAACAATTTTTCGTATAACGTCTTCGCCATGATTACACCCCTTCTGCGACATAGCGGGCAATGATATCGCCCATTTCATCAGTGCTGACCGCCGCCGTGCCGCGCGCTAAGTCGCCGGTACGAATCCCTTCCTCCAGAGCGCGGTTAATCGCGCTTTCAATTGCGCTCGCCGCCTCGTTAGCGTCAAGGCTATAGCGCAGCAGCAGCGCCAGGGAGAGGATCTGCGCGATCGGGTTAGCGATATTTTTGCCAGCGATATCCGGCGCCGAGCCGCCTGCAGGCTCGTACAGGCCGAAACCTTGTTCGTTAAGGCTGGCGGACGGCAGCATACCCATCGAGCCGGTGATCATTGCGCACTCGTCGGAGAGGATGTCGCCGAACAGGTTGGAGCACAGCAGCACGTCGAACTGAGACGGATCTTTAATCAGCTGCATGGTGGCGTTATCGATATACATATGCGCCAGCTCAACGTCCGGATACTCTTTGCCGATCTCACTGACGATTTCGCGCCACAGAATAGAGGACTGCAGAACGTTGGCTTTATCGATGGAGGTCACTTTGTGACGACGTTTACGGGCAGATTCAAAAGCGATGCGCGCGATACGTTCGATTTCAAAGCGGTGATACACCTCGGTATCAAAAGCTTTCTCATGCTGACCGCTGCCTTCGCGGCCTTTCGGCTGGCCGAAGTAGATGCCGCCGGTCAGTTCGCGAACGCAGAGAATGTCGAAGCCGTTGGCGGCGATGTCGGCGCGCAGCGGGCAGAACTCTTCCAGCCCCTGATACAGTTTGGCCGGGCGCAGGTTGCTGAACAGTTTGAAGTGTTTACGCAGCGGCAGCAGGGCGCCGCGCTCTGGCTGTTCTGCGGGCGGCAGGTGTTCCCACTTCGGGCCGCCAACGGAGCCGAACAGGATCGCGTCCGCCTGCTCGCATCCGGCGACCGTCGCCTGCGGCAGGGGAGTTCCCTGGCGGTCGATGGCCGCGCCGCCGACGTCGTACTGGCTGGTGGTAATGTGCATGGCAAAACGTTGGCGCACGGCTTCCAGTACTTTCATCGCCTGGTTCATCACTTCCGGGCCAATGCCATCACCCGGCAAAACGGCAATATGGTAATTCTTCGACATTACACGGTTTCCTTATTGTTCTCTTTATTCTGAGCTTTGCGTTGCAATTCTTTTTCGACTTCGGCGGCGCGCCAGATGTTGTTCAGCACATGAACCATCGCTTTGGCTGACGACTCTACGATATCCGTTGCCAGACCAACGCCGTGGAAACGGCGGCCGTTGTAGTCAACGACGATATCCACCTGGCCCAGGGCGTCTTTGCCGTGGCCTTTCGCGCTTAAGCCATATTTCACTAATTCAATGTTGTAATTGGTGACGCGGTTAATCGCCTGGTAGATAGCATCGACCGGACCGTTGCCGTTGGCGGCTTCAGTTTTGATCTCATCCCCGCAGACCAGTTTGATCGAGGCGGTGGCGATATCGCTGGAGCCGGACTGAACGTTGAAGTAATCCAGGCGGAAATGCTCTGGCTCTTCCTGCTGCTTGTTGATAAAGGCCAGCGCTTCCAGATCGTAATCGAAGACCTGTCCTTTTTTGTCCGCCAGCTTCAGGAACGCGTCATACAGATGATCCAGGTTGTAATCGCTCTCCTGGTAGCCCATCTCTTCCATCCGGTGTTTCACCGCCGCGCGGCCGGAACGGGAGGTCAGGTTCAACTGCACCTGGTTCAGACCGATGGATTCCGGGGTCATGATCTCGTAGTTTTCGCGGTTCTTCAGCACGCCGTCCTGGTGGATACCGGAGGAGTGGGCGAAGGCGCCGGTGCCGACGATGGCTTTGTTCGCCGGGATCGGCATGTTGCAGATCTGGCTGACGGTCTGGCTGGTGCGCCAGATTTCATGGTGGTTGATATTGGTGTGCACGTTCATGATGTCTTTGCGCACTTTAATCGCCATGATGACCTCTTCCAGCGCGCAGTTGCCGGCGCGCTCGCCGATACCGTTCATCGCGCCTTCTACCTGGCGAGCTCCGGCGTGGACCGCGGCGAGGGCGTTGCCGACGGCAATGCCCAGGTCATCATGGGTGTGAACGGAGATAATGGCTTTGTCGATATTCGGTACGCGCTCATACAGGCCGCTGATAATGTTGGCGTACTCGAACGGCATGGTGTAGCCGACGGTATCCGGAATATTTATGGTGGTGGCGCCAGCGTTAATCGCTGCTTCCACGACGCGAGCCAGGTCAGCTATTGGCGTACGGCCGGCGTCTTCACAGGAGAATTCGACATCGTTAGTGTAATTGCGCGCCCGCTTCACCATATAAACCGCTCGCTCAATGACTTCATCCAGGGTGCTGCGCAGTTTGGTGGCGATATGCATCGGCGAGGTGGCGATGAAGGTGTGGATACGGAACGCTTCGGCCACCTTTAAGGATTCCGCCGCCACGTCGATATCTTTCTCAACGCAACGCGCCAGAGCGCATACGCGGCTGTTTTTGATGGTGCGCGCGATGGTCTGCACGGATTCAAAATCGCCCGGAGAAGAAACCGGGAAACCGACTTCCATCACGTCAACACCCATGCGCTCGAGGGCCAGAGCGATCTGCAGCTTCTCTTTGACACTCAGGCTTGCCTGTAACGCTTGTTCGCCATCACGTAAGGTCGTATCGAAAATAATGACTTGCTGGCTCATGGTTTGGATCCTTAGTCTGTGTCCTGGCGCCTTGTTGACGAGCATAAAAAAACCCGCGCCAAGGCGCGGGTTTTATAGTCTTGCTGGAAGATGACTTAACGCTGAACGTCGCCCAACAGCCTACCGCGCAAATGGCATGCGTTTAGTAGTAGTAGGCTGGTGATGCGAGTGGTGCGAATCATTGCGTCAAACTCCAGATGAAATCGTTATGCTTTTAGAGTTACTGGATAGCCGTTTCAAAGTCAACCCCTGGCATGGAAAAAGCGTTTTTGGTCCACGGCGTGAATTAGCTAATTGTGCTGATGTTTGCCCTTTTTTGCCGAAGATCCTTTTTTGGCCCTGCGGGAGCGCACTGGGATATGTTTCATTTGACAATGTACTTTGCATTAAAGGCTTCGCTCACGATGCGCCGCGAGCGAGGCGGCAAAAAATCGCTATCTAAATGAAAAGATTATATTTATTTTTCGTGTGAATATCTCCACCCCTTAGCGGCTCTTTTTTCAATGATAAATGGTTGTTAATTTTATGGGGTAGAAAATAAAATGCTTTATTATTGCTTAAGTTACAGTTAATCATTGGTGTTGTTTTTATTTTTCTGAATTATGGTTAAACTCATCATCATTAAGTAACTAGTATGGTTTGAGCAGTTCACCTATTCTGGCGGTACCGGATTTACACTGCCACTCATAGCCTTGATATATTCCTAAAATACACCTTTGCTATTTTGCAAATGTCATTAGCATGATAAATGATATTTTCGCCGCTAATCATAGCGGTTTAGTAAAGGGAATTCATCGTGACGGCGGAACTAGATATGTTAATTGAAAGTCCAGAATATAAATCAGCCCCCGGACAGGAAGTCGTAAAACCTCAACTACGGATGGTTGATCTCAATCTGCTTACCGTTTTTGATGCGGTTATGCAGGAACAGAATATTACCCGTGCCGCCCATACGCTCGGCATGTCTCAACCAGCGGTGAGCAACGCGGTTTCACGTCTGAAAGTGATGTTTAATGATGAACTGTTTGTGCGCTATGGCCGCGGTATTCAGCCGACGGCGCGGGCCTATCAGCTCTTTGGCTCAGTGCGCCAGGCGCTGCAGCTGGTGCAAAACGAATTGCCAGGATCCGGTTTTGAACCACTGAGCAGTGAGCGTGTTTTCAATCTGTGCGTCTGTAGCCCGCTGGATAACATCCTGACGTCGGTGATATTTAATAAAGTCGCTGAAATCGCGCCCAATATTCATTTAGTCTTTAAATCAGCGCTTAATCAAAATACGGAACATCAGCTACGTTATCAGGAAACGGAATTTGTGATCGGTTATGAAGAGTTCCGTCGCCCTGAGTTTGCCTGTGTGCCGCTATTCAAAGATGAAATGGTTCTGGTGGCCAGTCGCAACCATCCGCGTATCTCCGGACCGGTGATGGAGGCTGATATTTATCGCGAGGAGCATGCCGCGGTGGCTCTCGATCGGTATGCCTCATTCAGTCTGCCGTGGTATGACACGGCCGATAAACAAGCGCGCATCGCATATCAAGGTAATGCGATGGTCAGCGTATTAAACGTGGTGTCACAAACACAGATGGTGGCCATTGCGCCGCGCTGGTTGGCAAATGAGTTTGCCGATAAGTTAGCGCTGCAAATATTACCTCTGCCGCTGAAGGTGAATAGCCGGACCTGCTATCTCTCCTGGCACGAAGCGGCGGGTCGCGATAAAGGCCATCAGTGGATGGAAGAGCTGCTGGTGGATATTTGTCAGCGCTGAGCCGATGGCAATGATCATGAAAGGGGCTTCGGCTCCTTTTTTTATATGATTGAATTACAAGAATGCAGAATTTTATGCTGTTTACTCTTTCAGTTGCTCTCCTCCCGTTAACAAAAAATGGATCAATTCCTGCTATCGCGCCTTTTCTCCGAGTATTTACTATTCTCTTTTCTTATCTCTGAAGCATTCCACCATATTTTCCTCTCTCCGCTTGTTTTTCTTCTTATTCCACTTAGAAAGCCCCTGTCGTGGCGAATTGCCTGCCTGCTGGCGAGCAGTTATGGTAGTGGCATGCAGTCCATTCACCTCAGTGCGGAGGGGTACCCCTTCGCATCGTGCGAGCGCGCGGAAATTGAGTTCCGCTGTCGTAAAACAATAAGCCTGGAGGCAAACCATGGAGATGTTGTCAGGAGCCGAGATGGTCGTCCAATCGCTTGTCGATCAGGGCGTCAAGCAAGTATTCGGCTATCCCGGAGGCGCAGTCCTCGATATCTATGATGCGTTACATACCCTTGGCGGTATCGATCATGTGCTGGTTCGCCACGAGCAGGCGGCGGTGCATATGGCGGATGGTCTGGCGCGAGCGACCGGGGAGGTCGGTGTGGTGCTGGTGACCTCAGGGCCTGGGGCGACGAACGCCATCACCGGTATCGCGACGGCCTATATGGACTCTATCCCGCTGGTGATCCTCTCAGGGCAAGTGGCGACATCGCTTATCGGCTACGATGCCTTCCAGGAGTGCGACATGGTGGGGATTTCCCGCCCGGTGGTGAAGCACAGTTTCCTGGTGAAGCAGACCGAAGATATTCCCGGCGTGCTGAAGAAAGCCTTCTGGTTAGCGGCCAGCGGTCGCCCCGGGCCGGTGGTGGTCGATCTGCCGAAGGATATACTCAATCCGGCGAAGAAACTGCCGTACGTCTGGCCAGACGCGGTCAGCATGCGCTCGTATAACCCGACGACCAGCGGCCATAAAGGCCAGATTAAACGCGCCCTGCAGACCCTGGTGGCGGCGAGCAAGCCGGTCGTCTACGTCGGCGGCGGGGCGATCAATGCGCAATGCGAACCACAGCTGCGCGAACTGGTGGAAAAGCTGAAGCTGCCGGTGGCCTCCTCCCTGATGGGGCTGGGCGCTTTCCCGGCGACGCACTCGCAGGCGTTGGGGATGCTGGGCATGCACGGCACCTATGAAGCCAACATGACCATGCACCATTCAGACGTGATTTTTGCCGTCGGCGTTCGCTTTGACGATCGGACCACCAATAACCTGGCCAAATACTGTCCGAACGCGACTGTGCTGCATATTGATATCGATCCGACCTCAATCTCGAAAACCGTGCCGGCAGATGTGCCGATCGTCGGCGATGCCCGGCTGGTGCTGGAACAGATGCTGGAGCTGCTGGAACAGGAAGAGGCGCAGCAGCCGCTGGACGATATTCGCGACTGGTGGCTACAGATTGAGCAGTGGCGCGCCCGCCATTGTCTGCGCTACGACGACCAGAGCGATAAGATCAAACCGCAGGCGGTGATTGAAACGATCTGGCGACTGACCCAGGGCGATGCCTATGTCACTTCCGATGTGGGTCAGCACCAGATGTTCGCCGCCCTTTATTACCCCTTCGACAAACCGCGGCGCTGGATTAACTCCGGTGGTCTCGGCACCATGGGCTTTGGCCTACCGGCAGCGCTGGGGGTCAAAATGGCTCTGCCGGACGAAATGGTCGTCTGCGTGACCGGTGACGGCAGTATCCAGATGAATATTCAGGAACTTTCTACCGCGCTGCAATATGAACTGCCGGTCCTGGTGCTTAACCTCAACAACCGCTATCTGGGGATGGTGAAGCAGTGGCAGGATATGCTCTATTCCGGGCGCCACTCGCAGTCCTATATGGAGTCGCTGCCGGACTTTGTGCGTCTGGCGGAAGCCTATGGCCACGTTGGCATCCGCATCAGTGAGCCACAGGAACTGGAGACGAAGCTTGCTGAAGCCCTGGAGCAGGTGCGACAGCGCCGGCTGGTGTTTGTCGATGTCACCGTCGACGGCAGTGAGCATGTGTACCCCATGCAGATCCGCGGCGGCGGCATGGATGAAATGTGGTTGAGCAAAACGGAGAGGACCTGATTATGCGCCGGATATTATCGGTATTACTGGAAAACGAATCGGGCGCATTGTCCCGCGTTATCGGCCTCTTTTCCCAGCGCGGCTATAATATAGAAAGCCTGACTGTCGCGCCGACAGACGATCCGACCCTCTCCAGGATGACCATCCAGACCGTGGGCGATGAAAAAGCGATCGAGCAGATTGAAAAGCAACTGCACAAGCTGGTGGATGTCCTGCGGGTCAGCGAACTGGGGCTGGGGGCTCATGTCGAACGTGAAATCATGCTGGTGAAGGTCCAGGCCAGCGGTTACGGCCGTGAAGAAGTGAAGCGCAACACCGAAATCTTTCGTGGACAGATTATCGACGTGACGCCTTCTATCTATACCGTCCAGCTCGCCGGCACCAGCGATAAGCTCGACGCCTTCCTGGCCTCGCTGCGCGATGTCGCTCGGATCGTGGAAGTGGCTCGCTCCGGCGTGGTCGGCCTGTCTCGCGGTGATAAAATCATGCGCTGAGGATCGGGAATTGATGCAAAAATAGCCCGGCAGCGACTGTCGGGCTTTTTTTTTGCGAAATCAGTAGGAACTGTAAGCGAAAGCGGTTGCTGCGCTAACTATTCTGCGTTTAGATGTTATAAAAAGGGTTCCATACCTGAATAATGGTTATGTTTGGCACTTCTTACCCAAGGGGCAATTGTGAAACTGGATGAAATCGCCCGGCTGGCCGGTGTTTCAAGAACCACCGCGAGCTATGTGATTAATGGCAAAGCGAAGCAGTACCGCGTAAGCGACAAGACGGTCGAAAAGGTGATGGCTGTCGTGCGAGAGCACAACTATCATCCGAATGCGGTCGCTGCTGGCCTGCGTGCAGGACGCACACGCTCTATCGGTCTGGTGATCCCGGATCTGGAAAACACCAGCTATACCCGCATTGCAAATTATCTGGAGCGGCAGGCGCGCCAGCGCGGCTATCAGCTGCTGATTGCCTGCTCGGAGGATCAGCCCGATAACGAAATGCGCTGTATCGAGCATCTGCTACAGCGCCAGGTGGACGCCATCATTGTTTCCACCTCGCTGCCGCCGGAGCACCCTTTCTACCAGCGCTGGGCTAACGATCCGTTTCCGATTGTCGCCCTCGACCGCGCCCTTGATCGCGAGCACTTCACCAGCGTCGTCGGCGCTGATCAGGATGACGCCGAGATGCTCGCCGCCGAGCTGCGGACTTTTCCAGGCGAAACGGTGCTTTATCTTGGCGCGCTGCCGGAACTGTCGGTGAGCTTCCTGCGCGAGCAAGGCTTCCGTAAAGCCTGGCAGGACGATCCGCGTGAGGTGCATTATCTCTATGCCAACAGCTATGAGCGAGAAGCGGCGGCCCAGCTATTTGAAAAATGGCTTGAAACTCATCCGATGCCGCAGGCGCTGTTTACCACCTCTTTCCCGCTGCTGCAGGGCGTCATGGATGTGACGCTGCGCCGTGAGGGTAAACTGCCTTCCGAGCTGGCGATCGCCACCTTCGGCGATAATGAGCTGCTCGATTTCCTGCAGTGTCCGGTACTGGCCGTGGCCCAGCGCCATCGCGATGTTGCTGAGCGGGTGCTCGAGATCGTCCTCGCTAGCCTCGATGAACCGCGCAAGCCGAAACCAGGCCTCAGCCGTATTCGTCGTAATCTTTATCGCCGCGGCAGCCTGAATCGCCGTTAAGGGCGCAATATCGTCAGCATCCAGGATTATTCCTGGCAGGCCTGCCAGAGAGCAGGCCGCTGGCGATAAATCAGGCAACTGACGTCCAGAATGCAAAACTGAATATATTTCAGACAAATCCCTAAACTTCTTTACGCGTTATTTTGTTTTATTCCCTGGCAATCGTTTTGTGACTCAAAACAGGACACAAAAAATGATGGTGCAGGCTTTAATTGTATTATTTTGTTACATTCACCAGGTTAATTGCTGAATTAACACCCATTTTGTTCGCCACTACCGTTCTCACCTGCCTTATCCCGCGCCTGGTCCACCCCTCAGGCAGCAACAGGTACTGTTAACGGCCGGCATAATGGCCTAAAATGCCGCTCGCGTCGCAAACTGACACTTTATATTTTCCCGCCGAAGATATTTTGTTGTTTATAACTGTTACGAGTTTGTTGGTTATTTTCTTACACGTATTCATAACGTTAATTTGCCTCGCCTGTTGATGATTTTTTCATCAGGGCTAATGTCGGCTGTAAATAATGGGTTTTTGAGCTCCGTTGGCATTCGTGCTGGCTTGACAAGCTTTTCCTCCGCTCCGTAAACTCCTTCTGGTGGGAATTTGTGGGATAAAGTGGCGAAAAGGGGTGAGGCTGGCATGTTCCGTGGAGCAACGTTAGTCAATCTCGACAGCAAAGGCCGCCTGGCCGTGCCAACGCGCTATCGCGATGGGCTGATCGAGGACGCTGCCGGTCAATTGGTATGCACCATTGACATTCATCACCCGTGCCTGCTGCTTTATCCATTGCCTGAATGGGAAGTCATCGAGCAGAAATTGTCGCGTTTATCGAGCATGAATCCCGTTGAGCGGCGCGTACAGCGTTTGCTTCTGGGTCATGCCAGCGAATGTCAGATGGATAATGCTGGTCGCTTGCTGATTGCGCCGGTGTTACGGCAGCATGCCGGGCTGACAAAAGAAGTGATGCTGGTCGGGCAGTTTAATAAATTTGAACTGTGGGACGAAACGACCTGGTATCAACGGGTCAAGGAAGATATCGACGCTGAGCAGTCCGCGACCGGTGAACTGTCGGAGCGCCTGCAGGATTTGTCTTTATAAAAATGATGGAAAATTTTAAACACACTACGGTACTTCTGGATGAAGCCGTCAACGGCCTCAATATTCGTCCAGACGGTATCTATATTGATGGTACCTTTGGTCGCGGCGGTCACTCGCGCCTGATCCTCTCCCGGCTGGGAGCGGAAGGACGCTTGCTGGCAATCGATCGCGATCCACAGGCGATTGCCGTCGCGCAAACCATCGATGATCCCCGCTTTTCCATCGTACATGGTCCATTTTCACAGCTTGCTGATTATGTCGGCGAGCGCAATCTTACCGGTAAGATCGACGGCATTCTGCTCGATCTCGGCGTCTCTTCCCCACAGCTTGACGATGCGGAACGCGGTTTTTCCTTTATGCGCGACGGACCGCTGGATATGCGCATGGATCCGACGCGCGGTCAGTCTGCGGCCGAATGGTTGCAGACCGCTGAAGAAGCGGATATCGCCTGGGTGATTAAAACATTCGGCGAAGAGCGTTTCGGCAAACGGATCGCCCGCGCGATCGTCGAACGTAATCGCATTGCACCGATGACTCGCACCAAAGAGCTGGCGGAGGTCATCGCCGCGGCTATGCCGGTAAAAGATAAGCACAAACATCCCGCGACCCGTACCTTCCAGGCGGTGCGCATTTGGGTAAACAGTGAACTGGAGGAGATAGAGCAGGCGCTAAAAAGCTCGCTCAGCGTGCTGGCCCCAGGCGGGCGGCTGTCGATCATTAGTTTTCATTCGCTGGAAGATCGCATTGTAAAGCGCTTTATGCGCGAGCAAAGCCGCGGTCCGCAGGTTCCGGCGGGAATACCGATGACCGAATCGCAGCTCAAAAAACTGGGCGGCCGTGAGTTACGAGCACTAGGCAAGTTGATGCCGGGCGAAGAAGAGGTGGCAGAGAATCCACGCGCCCGTAGTTCAGTGCTGCGTATTGCAGAGAGGACGAACGCATGATCGGCAGAGTGACAGAGGCCTTAAGCAAGGTTAAAGGGTCGATTGGAAGCAACGAGCGCCATGCTTTGCCTGGCGTGATCGGGGACGACCTTCTGCGGTTTGGGAAACTGCCACTCTGCCTGTTCATTTGCATCATTATTACGGCGATTACCGTGGTCACCACCGCGCACCACACGCGCCTGCTGACCGCGCAGCGTGAACAACTGGTTCTGGAACGCGACGCCCTGGACATTGAATGGCGCAACCTGATCCTCGAAGAGAACGCGCTCGGCGATCACAGTCGGGTTGAGCGGATCGCGACCGAGAAGTTGCAGATGCAGCACGTCGATCCATCCCAAGAAAATATCGTTGTACAGAAATAAGGATTATTGCGACGGATGAAAGCAGCGCCAAAAACGCCTAAAGCAAAACGTCAGGAAGAACAGGCCAACTTTATCAGTTGGCGTTTTGCGTTGCTGTGCGGCTGTATTCTACTGGCGCTGGCTTTTCTGCTGGGGCGGGTTGCCTGGCTACAGGTAGTCAGCCCGGACATGCTGGTGCGCCAGGGCGATATGCGTTCTCTGCGCGTACAGGAAGTATCCACCGCGCGCGGGATGATTACCGACCGCTCCGGTCGTCCGCTTGCGGTCAGCGTGCCGGTGAAGGCTATCTGGGCCGATCCAAAAGAACTTCATGATGCCGGCGGGGTAACCCTGGATACGCGCTGGAAGGCGCTGGCGGATGCCCTCAATATGCCGCTGGATCAGCTGG
The DNA here is from genome assembly GCF_046602535.1 of Klebsiella sp. 1SOBk10mer. Taxonomy (NCBI): domain Bacteria; kingdom Pseudomonadati; phylum Pseudomonadota; class Gammaproteobacteria; order Enterobacterales; family Enterobacteriaceae; genus Klebsiella; species Klebsiella sp. 1SOBk10mer. The sequence continues at coordinate 145,134 of NZ_JBKIUP010000005.1, read as the reverse complement.
CGACGCGCATCAATACCAATCCGCGGATGCGTTTCATCTATCTGGCGCGTCAGGTTAACCCTGACATGGCCGACTACATCATAAAACTGAAGCTGCCGGGCATTCATCTACGTGAAGAATCCCGTCGTTACTACCCTTCCGGGGAAGTGACCGCTCACCTCATCGGCTTTACCAACGTCGACAGCCAGGGGATTGAAGGGGTCGAAAAGAGCTTTGATAAATGGCTTACCGGCCAGCCGGGCGAGCGTATCGTGCGTAAAGACCGCTATGGCCGGGTAATTGAAGACATCTCTTCCACCGACAGCCAGGCGGCGCACAACCTGGCGCTGAGCATCGACGAGCGTCTGCAGGCGCTCGTCTATCGTGAGCTGAACAACGCCGTGGCCTTTAACAAAGCCGAGTCCGGCAGCGCGGTGTTAGTGGACGTGAACACCGGCGAAGTGCTGGCGATGGCCAACAGCCCGTCCTACAACCCAAACAACTTTGCCGGCACGGCGAAAGACACCATGCGTAACCGCGCCATCACCGACGTGTTCGAACCGGGTTCGACGGTGAAGCCGATGGTGGTGATGACGGCGCTGCAGCGCGGTATCGTCAACGAAAATACCGTGCTCAATACCGTGCCTTATCGAATTAACGGCCACGAAATTAAAGACGTGGCGCGCTACAGCGAATTGACCCTGACCGGGGTACTACAGAAGTCGAGTAACGTCGGTGTTTCTAAGCTGGCGTTAGCGATGCCGTCCTCAGCGTTAGTAGATACTTACTCACGTTTTGGGCTTGGAAAGGCGACCAATTTGGGGTTGGTCGGAGAACGCAGTGGCTTATATCCTCAAAAACAACGGTGGTCTGACATAGAGAGGGCCACCTTTTCTTTCGGCTACGGGCTAATGGTAACCCCGTTACAGTTAGCGCGAGTCTACGCAACGATTGGCAGCTACGGCATCTATCGCCCGCTGTCGATTACCAAAGTTGATCCACCGGTTCCGGGCGAACGTGTCTTCCCGGAATCACTCGTTCGTACCGTCGTTCATATGATGGAAAGCGTGGCGCTACCTGGCGGCGGCGGCGTGAAAGCAGCGATCAAAGGCTATCGCATCGCGATTAAAACCGGTACGGCGAAAAAAGTGGGGCCGGATGGCCGCTACATCAACAAATATATTGCTTACACCGCAGGCGTTGCGCCCGCCAGCCATCCGCGCTTTGCGCTGGTGGTGGTGATCAACGACCCGCAGGCAGGTAAATACTACGGTGGCGCCGTTTCCGCGCCGGTGTTCGGTGCCATCATGGGCGGTGTATTGCGCACCATGAACATCGAGCCGGATGCGCTGGCAACGGGCGAAAAAAGTGAATTTGTAATTAATCAAGGCGAGGGAACAGGTGGCAGATCGTAATTTGCGCGACCTTCTCGCTCCATGGGTGCCAAACGCACCGGAGCGCATTCTGCGAGAGATGACGCTGGACAGCCGGGTGGCTGCTTCCGGCGATCTCTTTATCGCGGTACAGGGTCATCAGGCGGACGGGCGTCGTTATATCCCGCAGGCGATAGCGCAAGGTGTGGCTGCCATTATTGCTGAAGCCCAGGGCGAAGCTAAAGACGGTGAGATCCGTGAAATGCACGGCGTGCCGGTTATCTACCTGAGCCAGCTTAACGAACGCTTATCGGCGCTGGCCGGGCGTTTTTATCATCAGCCGTCGCAGCAGCTGCGTCTGGTGGGCGTGACCGGTACCAACGGCAAAACCACCACCACCCAGCTTCTGGCGCAATGGGCGAAACTGCTCGGCGAAACCAGCGCGGTGATGGGGACCGTCGGCAACGGCCTGCTGGATAAAGTGGTGCCGAGCGAAAACACCACCGGTTCTGCGGTCGATGTTCAGCACGTGCTTTCCGGCCTGGTCGAGCAGGGGGCAACCTTCGGCGCGATGGAAGTCTCTTCCCACGGGCTGGTACAGCACCGCGTGGCGGCCCTGCAGTTTGCCGCCTCGGTATTTACCAACCTGAGCCGCGACCACCTCGACTACCATGGCGACATGGCGCACTACGAAGCGGCAAAATGGCTGCTGTACTCCACCCACCATTGCGGTCAGGCCATCGTCAACGCTGACGATGAAGTCGGTCGTCGCTGGCTGGCGAAGCTGCCGGACGCGGTGGCGGTGTCGATGGAAGATCATATCAATCCGAACTGCCACGGCCGCTGGCTGAAGGCCACCGCGGTTAACTATCACGACAGCGGTGCCACCATCCAGTTTGACTCCAGCTGGGGCAACGGTGAAATCGAAAGCCGCCTGATGGGCGCCTTTAACGTTAGCAACCTCCTGTTGGCGCTGGCCACGCTGCTGGCGCTGGGCTATCCGCTGGCCGATCTGCTGAAAACTGCGGCGCGTTTACAGCCGGTATGCGGCCGTATGGAAGTGTTCAGCGCGCCCGGTAAACCGGCGGTGGTGGTGGATTATGCCCATACCCCTGACGCACTGGAAAAAGCACTGCAGGCCGCGCGCCTGCACTGCAGCGGCAAGCTGTGGTGCGTCTTCGGCTGCGGCGGCGACCGTGACAAAGGCAAGCGTCCGCTGATGGGGGCGATTGCAGAAGAGTTCGCCGATATCGTGGTCGTCACTGACGACAACCCGCGTACCGAAGAACCGCGGGCGATTATCAACGATATTCTGGCCGGCATGCTCGATGCAGGTCATGCAAAAGTGATGGAAGGCCGTGCGGAAGCGGTGACCAACGCCGTGATGCAGGCGCAGGAGAACGACGTGGTGCTGGTGGCGGGTAAAGGCCATGAAGATTACCAGATCGTCGGTAACCGTCGTCTGGATTATTCCGACCGCGTCACCGTCGCGCGTCTGCTGGGAGCGGTAGCATGATTCGCTTTACGTTAAGCCAGCTCGCCGCGATCGCCCATGGCGAACGGCAGGGTAGCGATATCGCTATCGACGAGGTAACCACCGACACCCGTAAAGTCACAGCGGGCTGCCTGTTTGTGGCGCTAAAAGGCGAGCGTTTCGACGCCCATGATTTTGCCGAACAGGCGAAAGCGGCAGGCGCCGGCGCGCTGCTGGTGAGCCGTCCGCTGGCCTGCGATCTCCCGCAGGTGATCGTGAAAGATACCCGGCAGGCTTTCGGCGAGTTAGCCGCCTGGGTCCGTCAGCAGGTGCCGACCCGCGTCGTCGCCCTAACCGGCTCGTCCGGTAAAACCTCGGTCAAAGAGATGACCGCGGCGATCCTCAGCCAGTGCGGCAATACGCTGTATACCGCCGGTAACCTGAACAACGATATCGGCGTACCGATGACTCTGCTGCGTCTGACCGAAGAACATCAGTACGCGGTGATTGAGCTCGGCGCCAACCACCAGGGCGAAATCGCCTGGACCGTCAGCCTGACGCGTCCTGAAGCGGCGCTGGTCAACAACCTTGCCGCCGCGCACCTTGAAGGTTTCGGCTCGCTGGCGGGCGTGGCGAAGGCGAAGGGCGAAATTTATACCGGACTGCCGGAAAACGGCATCGCCATTCTCAATGCCGACAACAACGACTGGCTGAACTGGCAGGCGGTGATTGGCGATCGCAAAGTGTGGCGCTTCTCACCGAATGCGGCCAACAGCGATTTCACTGCGACTAACGTGCAGATCACCAGCCACGGCACCGAATTTACGCTGCAGACTCCAACCGGTAACGTTGATGTACTGCTGCCGCTGCCGGGACGCCACAACATCGCTAACGCGCTGGCGGCGACCTCGCTGGCGATGGCGGTAGGCGCCGATCTGGCGGCGGTGAAAGCCGGTCTGGCGCAGCTGCAGGCCGTTCCGGGACGTCTGTTCCCGATCCGCCTGACCGAGAGCCAGCTGCTGCTGGATGACTCCTATAACGCTAACGTCGGTTCGATGACCGCAGCGGTGCAGGTCCTGTCAGAGATGCCCGGCTTCCGGACGATGGTGGTCGGCGATATGGCCGAACTTGGCGCGGAAAGCGCGGCTTGCCACCGTGAAGTCGGCGAAGCGGCGAAAGCGGCAGGGCTGGATTGCGTTCTCAGCGTCGGCGTCTTGAGCGCGGATATCAGCCGCGCCAGCGGCGTGGGCGAACATTTTAACGATAAAGCCGCCGTGGTGGCTCGCCTGCGCGAGCTGCTGGCGGAGCATAAGATAATGACCATTTTAGTGAAGGGTTCACGTAGTGCCGCCATGGAAGAGGTAGTACGCGCATTACAGGAGACTGGGACATGTTAGTATGGCTGGCCGAACATTTGGTCAAATATTATTCCGGCTTTAACGTCTTTTCGTATTTGACGTTTCGCGCCATCGTCAGCCTGCTGACCGCGCTGTTCATCTCTCTGTGGATGGGCCCGCGCATGATCGCCCGTCTGCAAAAACTCTCCTTCGGCCAGGTGGTTCGTAACGACGGTCCGGAGTCTCATTTCAGTAAGCGCGGTACCCCGACCATGGGGGGGATCATGATCCTCACCGCGATCACCGTGTCGGTGCTGCTGTGGGCTTACCCGTCCAACCCGTACGTCTGGTGCGTGCTGACGGTGCTGATCGGCTACGGCATCATCGGCTTCGTTGATGACTACCGTAAAGTGGTGCGCAAAGACACCAAAGGCCTGATCGCCCGCTGGAAGTACTTCTGGATGTCGGTGATTGCCCTTGGGGTCGCCTTTGCCCTGTATCTGGCGGGGAAAGACACCCCGGCGACCGAGCTGGTGGTGCCGTTCTTTAAAGACGTCATGCCGCAGCTGGGGCTGTTCTATATCCTGCTGGCCTACTTCGTGATCGTCGGCACCGGCAACGCGGTTAACCTGACCGACGGTCTCGACGGCCTGGCGATCATGCCCACCGTCTTCGTCGCGGCGGGTTTTGCGCTGGTGGCGTGGGCGACCGGTAACATGAATTTCGCCAACTACCTGCACATTCCTTATCTGCGCCACGCCGGCGAACTGGTGATCGTCTGTACGGCGATCGTCGGCGCGGGGCTAGGCTTTCTGTGGTTTAACACCTACCCGGCGCAGGTCTTTATGGGCGACGTCGGTTCGCTGGCGCTCGGTGGCGCGCTGGGTATTATCGCCGTGCTGCTGCGTCAGGAATTCCTGCTGGTGATTATGGGCGGCGTTTTCGTGGTGGAGACCCTGTCGGTGATCCTGCAGGTTGGCTCCTTTAAGCTGCGCGGTCAGCGTATCTTCCGCATGGCGCCGATCCACCACCACTATGAACTGAAAGGCTGGCCGGAGCCGCGCGTTATCGTGCGCTTCTGGATTATTTCGCTGATGCTGGTGCTGATTGGCCTGGCGACGCTGAAGGTACGTTAATCATGGCAGATTATCAGGGTAAAAAAGTCGTCATTATTGGGCTGGGCATGACCGGCCTGTCATGCGTGGACTTTTTCATGGCGCGCGGCGTAACCCCGCGCGTGATGGACACCCGCGTCGCGCCTCCTGGGCTGGATAAATTGCCTGAATCGGTCGAATGCCATGTCGGCGGCCTCAATGATACCTGGCTGCTGGCGGCGGATCTGATTGTCGCCAGTCCTGGCATCGCGCTGGCTCATCCTTCGTTGAGCGCGGCGGCAGACGCTGGCGTCGAGATCGTTGGCGATATCGAACTGTTCTGCCGCGAAGCGCAGGCGCCGATCATCGCCATTACCGGCTCGAACGGCAAAAGCACCGTCACCACCCTGGTGGGCGAGATGGCGAAAGCGGCCGGGATTAACGTCGGCGTGGGCGGCAATATCGGCCTGCCGGCGCTGATGCTGCTGGATACCGATCGTGAGCTGTATGTTCTGGAGCTCTCCAGCTTCCAGCTGGAAACCACCTCCAGCCTGCAGGCGGTGGCGGCAACCATCCTCAACGTGACTGAGGACCATATGGACCGCTACCCGCTGGGGCTGCAGCAGTATCGCGCGGCGAAGCTGCGGATTTACGAGAATGCGAAGACCTGCGTGGTCAACGCGGACGATGCGCTCACCATGCCGGTACGCGGCGCGGACGATCGCTGCATCAGCTTTGGTATCGACGTCGGTGACTATCACCTTAACCGTCAGCAGGGCGAGACCTGGCTGCGCGTAAAAGGTGAGAAAGTCCTCAATGTGAAAGAGATGTCTATCACGGGTCAGCATAACTACAGCAACGCCCTGGCGGCGCTGGCGCTGGCCGATGCCGCGGGTCTGCCGCGTGCCAGCAGCCTGAAGGCGCTGACCACCTTTACCGGCCTGGCGCATCGCTTCCAGCTGGTGCTGGATCACAACGGCGTGCGCTGGATTAACGACTCGAAGGCAACCAACGTCGGCAGTACCGAGGCGGCGCTGAACGGCCTGCAGCTTGATGGCACGCTGTATCTGCTGCTGGGCGGCGACGGCAAGTCCGCTGATTTCACTCCGCTGAAGCGCTACCTTGGCGGCGATCGTATCCGTCTGTACTGCTTTGGTCGCGACGGCGCCGAGCTCGCCGAGCTGCGTCCTGAGGTGGCGGTACAAACTGAAACCATGGAGCAGGCGATGCGTCAGATAGCGCCCCTGGTGAAGGCGGGCGATATGGTTCTCCTGTCGCCAGCCTGCGCCAGCCTGGATCAGTTTAAGAACTTTGAACAACGGGGCGAGATGTTTGCCCGCCTGGCGAAGGAGTTAGGTTGATGCGTTTCTCTCTCCCACGCCTGAGAATGCCGCAGCTGAGCTTGCCTCGGTTGAGACTGCCGCGACTGCCGGGGATGTTTATCTTCGCCTGGCTGTTCGCCGCGCTGAAAGGCTGGGTGATGGGCTCGCGCCCAAAAGATAACGACAGTCTGGTGATGTATGACCGGATGCTGCTGTGGCTGACCTTCGGCCTGGCGGCGATCGGCTTTATTATGGTGACCTCGGCGTCAATGCCGGTGGGGCAGCGCCTGGCGAACGATCCTTTCCTCTTCGCCAAACGTGACGGCTTGTACATTGTGCTGGCCTTTGTCCTCGCGCTGGTGACGCTGCGCCTGCCGATGGATTTCTGGCAGCGCCACAGTACCGCGATGCTGATCGCCTCGATCGTCATGCTGCTGATCGTGCTGGTGGTGGGTAGCTCGGTAAACGGCGCATCGCGCTGGATCGCCCTCGGTCCGCTGCGCATCCAGCCGGCGGAGTTCACCAAGCTGTCGCTGTTCTGCTACATCGCCAACTATCTGGTGCGCAAAGCCGACGAAGTGCGCAACAACCTGCGCGGCTTCTTAAAACCGATGGGCGTGATTTTCGTACTGGCCATCCTGCTGCTGGCGCAGCCTGACCTCGGTACGGTGGTGGTGCTGTTCGTCACCACGCTGGCGATGCTTTTCCTCGCCGGCGCCAAGCTGTGGCAGTTCATCGCTATTATCGGCATGGGCATCTCGGCGGTGGTCCTGTTGATCCTCGCCGAACCGTACCGTATTCGCCGCGTGACCTCCTTCTGGAACCCGTGGGAAGACCCGTTCGGCAGCGGCTATCAGCTGACCCAGTCGCTGATGGCCTTTGGCCGCGGCGAGATGTGGGGGCAGGGACTCGGCAACTCGGTGCAAAAACTGGAGTATTTGCCGGAAGCGCACACTGACTTTATCTTCGCCATCATCGGCGAAGAACTCGGTTATATCGGTGTGGTACTGGCGCTTTTAATGGTATTCTTCGTCGCTTTCCGCGCCATGTCGATTGGCCGAAAAGCGCTGGAGATCGATCATCGCTTCTCCGGCTTCCTCGCCTGTGCGATTGGTATCTGGTTTAGCTTCCAGGCGTTAGTTAACGTCGGGGCGGCGGCGGGGATGCTGCCGACGAAAGGTTTGACGCTGCCGCTGATCAGTTATGGTGGTTCCAGTCTGCTGATTATGTCGACGGCCATCATGTTGTTGTTGCGAATTGATTATGAAACGCGTCTGGAAAAAGCCCAGGCGTTTACACGGGGTGTTCGATGAGCGGTCAGGAAAAGCGGTTGATGGTGATGGCGGGCGGTACCGGCGGGCATGTGTTCCCGGGACTGGCGGTCGCGCACTATCTAATGGACCAGGGCTGGCAGGTTCGCTGGCTGGGTACCGCCGATCGTATGGAAGCGGATTTAGTGCCGAAAAACGGCATCGAGATTGATTTTATCCGTATCTCCGGCCTGCGTGGCAAAGGGATTAAAGCACAGCTGCTGGCGCCGGTGCGGATCTTCAACGCCTGGCGTCAGGCGCGGGCGATCATGAAGCGTTTCCAGCCGGACGTGGTGCTGGGTATGGGCGGCTATGTGTCCGGGCCTGGCGGCCTGGCGGCGTGGTCGCTGGGGATCCCGGTGGTCCTCCACGAACAAAACGGCATTGCCGGCCTGACCAACAAATGGCTGGCGAAGATTGCGAAGAAAGTGATGCAGGCGTTTCCCGGCGCCTTTCCGCATGCGGACGTCGTCGGGAATCCGGTGCGCACCGATGTGCTGGCGCTGCCGCTGCCGGGGCAACGTCTGGTAGGCCGTCAGGGGCCGATTCGCGTGCTGGTGGTCGGTGGCTCTCAGGGCGCGCGCGTCCTGAACCAGACCATGCCGCAGGTGGCGGCGAAGCTCGGCGATACGGTGACCATCTGGCATCAGAGCGGTAAAGGCGGCCAGCAAACCGTACAGCAGGCCTATGCCGCCGCGGGGCAGCCGCAGCATAAAGTGACGGAATTTATTGATGATATGGCCGCGGCGTATGCCTGGGCAGATGTTGTGGTATGCCGTTCCGGCGCCCTGACGGTTAGCGAAATCGCGGCTGCGGGCTTACCGGCGCTGTTTGTACCGTTCCAGCACAAAGATCGTCAGCAGTACTGGAATGCGCTGCCGCTGGAAAAAGCCGGCGCGGCGAAAATTCTCGAACAGCCGGCGTTCACGGTTGAGGCGGTAGCCTCTACTCTGGCGAGCTGGGATCGGGAAACCTTGCTGGATATGGCGGAACGAGCGCGTGGCGCTTCGATTCCGGACGCTACCGAGCGGGTAGCAGAAGAGGTCAGCGCCGTAGCTTTGGCGCGCTAATTGCGGTGATTTTCACCGCCCGAATACAGAAGTTGATGGCGTAAAGAATGAATACACAAGATTTGGCAAAACTGCGTTCCATAGTGCCCGAGATGCGTCGCGTCCGGCACATTCACTTTGTCGGCATCGGCGGTGCCGGTATGGGCGGTATTGCCGAAGTGTTGGCTAACGAAGGTTATCAGATCAGCGGCTCCGACCTGGCGCCGAATCCGGTGACCCAGCAGCTGTCGCAGCTTGGCGCCACTATTTATTTCAACCATCGCCCGGAAAACGTGCGCGATGCCAGCGTGGTCGTAGTTTCCAGCGCGATTTCCGCCGATAACCCGGAAATCGTCGCCGCGCACGAGGCGCGTATCCCGGTGATCCGTCGTGCGGAAATGCTGGCGGAGCTGATGCGCTTCCGTCACGGGATCGCCATTGCCGGGACCCATGGCAAAACCACCACCACCGCGATGGTATCCAGTATTTACGCCGAAGCCGGGCTGGACCCGACTTTCGTCAACGGCGGGTTGGTGAAAGCGGCGGGCGTCCATGCGCGCCTCGGCCATAGCCGTTACCTGATTGCGGAAGCGGATGAGAGCGATGCATCGTTCCTGCACCTGCAGCCGATGGTGGCCATTGTTACCAACATCGAAGCCGACCACATGGACACCTACCATGGCGACTTCGAGAATCTGAAGCAGACCTTTATTAACTTCCTGCACAACCTGCCGTTCTACGGACGCGCGGTGATGTGTGTGGATGACCCGGTGATCCGAGAACTGCTGCCGCGCGTCGGCCGGCAGATCACCACCTACGGTTTTAGCGACGACGCCGACGTCCGCGTAGAAGACTACTGTCAGGTTGGAGCGCAGGGGCATTTCCGCCTGGTGCGTCAGGATAAAGAACTGCTGCAGGTGACGCTCAATGCCCCGGGACGCCATAACGCGCTGAACGCGGCGGCGGCGGTCGCCGTGGCGACGGAAGAGGGGATTGACGATCAGGCTATCCTGCGCGCGCTGGAAAGCTTCCAGGGTACCGGCCGTCGTTTCGACTTCCTTGGCGAATATCCGCTGACGGAAGTCAACGGCAAAGCGGGCAGCGCGATGCTGATCGATGACTATGGCCACCACCCGACGGAAGTCGACGCCACTATCAAAGCGGCGCGTGCCGGCTGGCCGGATAAAAATCTGGTGATGGTATTCCAGCCGCACCGTTATACCCGTACTCGCGATCTGTACGATGATTTCGCCAACGTGCTGACCCAGGTCGATGCGCTGCTGATGCTCGATGTCTACCCGGCAGGCGAAGCGCCGATCCCGGGTGCCGACAGCCGCTCGCTGTGCCGTACAATCCGTGGTCGCGGTAAAGTTGACCCGATTCTGGTGTCCGACCCGACGCAGGCCGCGGCGATGCTGGCGTCGGTGCTGACCGGCAACGATTTAGTGCTGGTGCAGGGGGCCGGAAACATTGGAAAAATCGCCCGTCACCTGGCTGAAATCAAACTGATCCCGCAAAAAACGGAGGAGGAGCGCCATGGCTGATAAAATCGCGGTGCTTTTCGGTGGAACCTCCGCTGAACGTGAAGTGTCGCTGAATTCAGGCGCCGCGGTGCTGGCCGGGCTGCGTGAAGCCGGGGTGGATGCCCATCCGGTTGACCCGCGCGATGTCGATATTACCCAGTTGAAAAAGCTGGGCTTTAAGAAAGCGTTTATTGCCCTCCACGGCCGCGGCGGGGAAGATGGCACGCTGCAGGGGCTGCTGGATCTGATCCAGCTGCCTTATACCGGCAGCGGCGTGATGGCTTCGGCGATTTCAATGGATAAACTGCGCAGCAAATGGCTGTGGCAGGGGGCCGGATTACCGGTCGCGCCGTGGGTGGCGCTGACCCGCGCCCAGTTTAGCGCCGGATTGTCTGCTGATGTCGAACAGCAGATTGCGGCGCTGGGTCTGCCGCTCATCATCAAGCCCAGCCGCGAAGGCTCCAGCGTTGGGATGTCGAAAGTCAGCGAAAGCTGTGATTTAGCAAGTGCACTGGCGTTGGCTTTTCAGCATGATGATGAAGTTTTAGTCGAAAAATGGCTCAGTGGGCCGGAATTTACCGTCGCCATCGTCGGTGAAGAAATTTTACCGTCAATACGTATCCAGACGGCTGGAACCTTCTATGATTATGAGGCGAAGTATCTCTCTGATGAGACGCAATATTTCTGCCCAGGATTGGAGGATCCAGCGCGTGAGGCAGCCATTCAAAGCCTGGTGCTTAAAGCCTGGAATGTTCTGGGTTGCAAAGGCTGGGGCCGTATTGACGTCATGCTGGACAGCGATGGCCAGTTTTATCTGCTGGAAGCGAATACTTCTCCGGGCATGACCAGCCATAGCCTTGTACCGATGGCGGCGCGTCAGGCAGGAATGAGCTTCTCCCAGCTTGTTGTACGAATTCTGGACCTGGCGGGGTGATATGTCGCAGGCTGCGCTGAATACGCGGAACCATGAAGAGGACGTTTCTTCTTCGCGTCGGAGTAATGGAACGCGGCTGGCAGGGATCGTTTTCCTGCTGGCGGTGCTGTTTACCGTGCTGGTCAGCGGGTGGATGGTTCTTGGCTGGATGGAGGACGCGCAGCGTTTACCGCTGTCGAAGATGGTGGTGACCGGCGAGCGTCACTATACGCGCAATGATGACATCCGCCAGGCGATCCTGGCGCTGGGTTCGCCGGGCACCTTTATGACTCAGGACGTGAACATCATTCAGAGTCAGATTGAACGTCTGCCGTGGATTAAGCAGGCGAGCGTCCGAAAGCAGTGGCCCGATGAATTGAAGATTCATCTGGTTGAATATGTGCCGATTGCGCGCTGGAATGATCAACATATGGTGGATGCAGAGGGAAATGCCTTCAGCGTGCCGGCGGATCGCACCAGCAAACAGAATTTACCGATGTTATACGGCCCGGAAGGCAGCGAGAACGAAGTGCTGCAAGGGTATCGTGACATGGGGCAGGTGCTGGCAAAGGATAAATTCACGTTGAAAGTGGCGGCGATGACCGCCCGTCGCTCCTGGCAGTTGACGCTTAATAATGACATTAAGCTCAACCTTGGTCGTGGCGACACCATGAAACGGCTTCAGCGCTTTATGGAACTCTACCCGGTTCTTCAGCAGCAGGCGCAGACCGACGGCAAACGGATTAGCTACGTTGATTTGCGTTATGACTCGGGTGCGGCAGTGGGCTGGGTACCTGCTCCCGCAGAGGAAACTAATCAACAACAGAATCAGGCACAGGCAGAACAACAATGATCAAGGCGACGGACAGAAAACTGGTAGTTGGACTGGAGATTGGCACCGCCAAGGTGGCCGCTTTAGTAGGGGAAGTTCTGCCCGACGGCATGATTAATATCATCGGCGTGGGCAGTTGCCCATCGCGTGGTATGGATAAAGGCGGTGTGAACGACCTCGAGTCGGTGGTGAAATGCGTACAGCGCGCCATCGACCAGGCCGAACTGATGGCGGATTGCCAGATTTCATCAGTTTATTTGGCTCTTTCGGGTAAACATATAAGCTGTCAGAATGAAATCGGGATGGTACCGATTTCGGAAGAAGAAGTGACGCTGGACGACGTCGAAAACGTGGTCCATACCGCGAAGTCGGTTCGCGTCCGCGATGAGCATCGCGTCCTGCACGTGATTCCGCAGGAATACGCCATTGACTACCAGGAAGGGATTAAAAACCCGGTTGGGCTGTCCGGCGTGCGCATGCAGGCGAAGGTGCATCTGATTACCTGCCATAACGATATGGCGAAAAACATTGTTAAAGCGGTGGAACGTTGTGGTCTGAAAGTTGACCAACTTATTTTCGCCGGTTTAGCGGCCAGTTATTCCGTATTAACAGAAGACGAACGTGAGCTGGGCGTCTGCGTGGTGGATATTGGTGGTGGTACAATGGATATCGCCGTCTATACCGGCGGCGCGCTGCGTCACACCAAAGTGATCCCGTACGCGGGCAACGTGGTGACCAGCGATATCGCCTATGCCTTCGGGACGCCGCCGAGCGACGCCGAAGCCATCAAGGTTCGTCACGGTTGCGCATTGGGTTCCATCGTCGGTAAAGACGAAAACGTCGAAGTACCGAGCGTAGGCGGACGGCCGCCGCGTAGCCTGCAACGTCAGACGCTGGCTGAGGTGATTGAACCGCGCTATACCGAACTGCTTAATCTGGTCAATGAAGAGATCCTGCAGCTGCAGGAACAGCTCCGCCAGCAGGGGGTGAAACACCATCTGGCGGCGGGGATTGTGTTAACCGGCGGCGCGGCGCAAATTGAAGGTCTGGCGGCCTGTGCGCAGCGCGTGTTCCATACCCAGGTGCGCATTGGCGCGCCGCTGAACATCACCGGTTTAACGGACTATGCCCAGGAGCCGTATTATTCGACGGCGGTGGGGCTGCTGCACTACGGAAAAGAGTCACATCTGAGTGGTGAAGCGGAAGTCGAAAAACGCGTGACGGCGTCGGTGGGCTCGTGGATTAAGCGACTCAACAGCTGGCTGCGAAAAGAGTTTTAATTTTTTAAGAGAACGCAGACAATTAGCGTTCTCAGGCGACAGGCACAAGACGGAGAGAAACTATGTTTGAACCTATGGAACTGACCAACGACGCGGTGATTAAAGTCATCGGCGTCGGTGGCGGCGGCGGTAATGCCGTTGAACACATGGTGCGCGAGCGCATTGAGGGTGTTGAATTCTTCGCGGTAAACACCGATGCGCAGGCGCTGCGTAAAACGGCTGTTGGCCAGACTATCCAGATCGGTAGCGGTATTACCAAAGGTCTGGGCGCTGGCGCGAACCCGGAAGTCGGCCGTAATGCGGCGGACGAAGACCGTGAAGCGCTGCGTGCGGCCCTTGATGGCGCAGACATGGTGTTCATCGCGGCAGGCATGGGCGGCGGTACCGGTACCGGCGCGGCGCCTGTTGTTGCCGAAGTGGCTAAGGATCTGGGGATCCTCACCGTTGCGGTGGTCACTAAGCCGTTTAATTTTGAAGGTAAGAAGCGCATGGCGTTTGCTGAGCAGGGGATCACCGAGCTGTCCAAGCACGTTGACTCACTGATCACCATCCCAAACGACAAGCTGCTGAAAGTACTTGGCCGCGGTATTTCTCTGCTTGACGCGTTCGGCGCGGCAAACGACGTCCTCAAAGGCGCGGTGCAGGGTATCGCTGAACTGATCACCCGTCCGGGTCTGATGAACGTTGACTTCGCGGACGTCCGTACCGTGATGTCTGAAATGGGCTACGCGATGATGGGCTCCGGCGTGGCGAGCGGTGAAGACCGTGCGGAAGAAGCGGCTGAAATGGCCATCTCTTCTCCGCTGCTGGAAGATATCGACCTGTCCGGTGCGCGCGGCGTGCTGGTTAACATCACCGCGGGCTTCGACCTGCGTCTGGATGAGTTCGAAACCGTGGGTAACACTATCCGCGCATTTGCCTCGGATAACGCCACCGTGGTTATCGGTACCTCTCTGGACCCGGATATGAACGACGAACTGCGCGTCACCGTAGTGGCGACCGGTATCGGCATGGACAAGCGTCCGGAAATTACCCTGGTGACCAACAAACAGGTTCAGCAGCCGGTGATGGATCGCTACCAGCAGCACGGTATGTCCCCGCTGACGCAAGAGCAGAAGCCGGCGGCAAAAGTGGTGAACGACAATACGCCGCAAACCGCGAAAGAGCCGGATTATCTGGATATCCCAGCCTTCCTGCGTAAGCAAGCCGATTAAGAATCGACTGGAAGTTGGGCATCTGCGCTCTTTGTGCTAAACTGGCCTCCCGATAGTGGTGTACACTTCGGTTGGATAGGTAAATTGGCGAGATTATACGATGATCAAACAAAGGACTCTTAAACGTATCGTTCAGGCGACTGGTGTCGGTTTGCATACCGGCAAGAAAGTCACACTGACGTTACGCCCTGCGCCGGCAAATACCGGGGTCATCTATCGTCGCACCGACTTGAATCCACCGGTAGATTTTCCGGCTGATGCCAAATCTGTGCGTGATACCATGCTCTGTACTTGCCTGGTTAATGAGCATGACGTGCGGATTTCTACGGTTGAACACCTGAACGCCGCATTGGCTGGCCTGGGTATCGACAACATTATTGTTGAAGTCGATGCACCGGAAATCCCGATTATGGACGGCAGTGCGGCTCCGTTCGTTTATCTGTTGCTGGACGCCGGCATCGATGAACTGAACTGCGCCAAGAAATTTGTACGTATCAAAGAGACGGTTCGCGTCGAAGATGGCGACAAATGGGCTGAATTCAAACCGTACAATGGTTTTTCGCTGGACTTCACCATCGATTTTAACCATCCGGCGATTGATGCCAGCACCCAGCGCTATACGCTGAACTTCTCGGCCGATGCGTTCATGCGTCAGATTAGCCGTGCGCGTACCTTCGGTTTCATGCGCGATATCGAATATCTGCAGTCCCGTGGCCTGTGCCTGGGCGGCAGCTTCGATTGTGCCATCGTTGTTGACGATTATCGCGTACTGAACGAAGACGGTCTGCGCTTTGAAGACGAATTTGTTCGCCACAAAATGCTGGATGCGATCGGTGACCTGTTTATGTGTGGTCACAACATTATCGGCGCATTCACGGCGTACAAATCGGGTCACGCGTTGAACAACAAACTGCTGCAGGCTGTTCTGGCAAAACAGGAAGCCTGGGAGTATGTGACCTTCGAAGACGACGCAAAATTGCCAATGGCGTTCCGCGCACCGTCGATGGTTCTGGCGTAAGCCTGACCATTCAGTAAATTCGACTGGTAACCTGGTACTCTCTCCGACCAGGGAACCAGTCGTTTTTCTTTTATAGCCTCTTCCCGTTATTTTTCGCTGCGATCGCTGGGTAATAATTAGCGCGCGTTCGCTGCTTTATTAAGCGTTTTCCCCGGGCAACGGCCTTCATTCATGCTGCCTCAGCGCGCTATTAATGTTAGTATTTGAGCGCAAAATTATTTCTCCGGGTTGCTTTACCCCGTGGACATCAGGTTGTCCTGCGAAAAACGTCAATAAAGAGACAGCCTGAACGACGACGGGTATACCAAAGAAAGGTAATGAACGTGAGTGGATTGCTGACGCGCTGGCGACAGTTTGGCAGACGGTATTTTTGGCCGCATCTCCTGTTGGGGATGGTCGCGGCCAGCCTCGGCCTGCCTGCGCTAAGCAACGGCCATGAGACCGCGACGCCAGCAAAGGCGACCGCCAGCAACCACAACCCGAGTAAAGTTAATTTCTCCCAGCTGGCGCTGCTGGAGACGAATCGCCGGCCCAACTTTACCGTCGACTACTGGCATCAGCATGCCATTCGCACCGTTATTCGTCATCTCTCTTTCGCCATGGCGCCGCAGGCGTTGCCGGTGGCGGAAGAAGCGTCTCCGCTGCAGGCGCAGCATCTGGCGCTGCTCGACACGCTCAGCGCGCTGCTGACGCAGGACAGTACGCCGCCTGTAGTGATCCGCCAGGCGGTGTATATCCCTTCCTCATATTCTGCCTTCCGCGTCAGCGCCTGGATAAGCCAGGTGGCGGGGATCCGTGCAGGGCCTCAACGTCTCAGCTGAAAATAACCACGGACCATCCTATTTTTTGTGACTCCGCACCGCGGGGCGTTTGAGATTTTATTATGCTTATTAAAATGTTAACTAAGGTTTTCGGCAGCCGTAACGACCGTACGCTGCGTCGTATGCGCAAAGTCGTCAATATCATCAACGGTATGGAACCGGCGATGGAAAAACTCTCTGATGACGAGCTGAAAGCGAAAACCGCTGAATTCCGCGCGCGCCTGGAAAAAGGCGAAGTGCTGGAAAACCTGATCCCTGAAGCGTTCGCCGTCGTTCGCGAAGCCAGTAAGCGTGTGTTCGGCATGCGCCACTTCGACGTCCAGCTGCTGGGCGGTATGGTGCTTAACGATCGCTGCATCGCCGAGATGCGTACCGGTGAAGGTAAAACCCTGACCGCGACCCTGCCGGCCTACCTCAATGCGCTGACCGGCAAAGGCGTTCACGTGGTGACCGTCAACGACTATCTGGCGCAGCGTGACGCCGAAAATAACCGCCCGCTGTTTGAATTCCTCGGCATGACGGTTGGCATCAACATGTCCGGCCTGCCGGCGCCGGCGAAGCGTGAAGCCTACGCTGCCGATATCACCTATGGCACCAACAACGAATACGGCTTCGACTACCTGCGCGACAACATGGCCTTCAGCCCGGAAGAGCGCGTTCAGCGTAAACTGCACTATGCGCTGGTGGATGAGGTGGACTCCATCCTGATCGATGAGGCGCGTACGCCGCTGATCATTTCCGGCCCGGCGGAAGACAGCTCTGAAATGTACCGTAAGGTCAACAAGATCATTCCGCACCTGATCCGTCAGGAAAAAGAAGATTCGGACACCTTCACCGGCGAAGGCCACTTCTCGGTGGATGAAAAAGCGCGTCAGGTTAACCTGACCGAACGTGGTCTGGTGCTGATTGAAGAGCTGCTGGTACAGGAAGGCATTATGGATGAAGGTGAGTCCCTGTACTCCCCGACCAACATTATGCTGATGCACCACGTCACCGCCGCGCTGCGCGCCCATGCGCTGTTCACCCGCGACGTTGACTACATTGTTAAAGATGGCGAAGTTATCATCGTCGATGAGCACACTGGTCGTACAATGCAGGGCCGCCGCTGGTCCGATGGTCTGCACCAGGCCGTTGAGGCCAAAGAGGGCGTGGAGATCCAGAACGAGAACCAGACCCTGGCCTCTATCACCTTCCAGAACTATTTCCGTCTGTATGAGAAACTGGCGGGGATGACCGGTACCGCCGATACTGAAGCCTTTGAATTCAGCTCTATCTATAAGCTGGATACCGTGGTCGTGCCGACCAACCGTCCGATGATCCGTAAAGACATGGCGGATCTGGTCTATATGACCGAAGCGGAAAAAATTCAGGCGATTATCGAAGATATCAAAACCCGTACCGCAGCCGGTCAGCCGGTGTTGGTGGGGACAATCTCGATCGAAAAATCGGAAGTGGTTTCCCGTGAGCTGACCAAAGCCGGCATTAAGCACAACGTTCTGAACGCCAAGTTCCATGCCAGCGAAGCGGATATCGTCGCTCAGGCAGGCTATCCTTCCGCGGTGACCATCGCTACCAACATGGCGGGCCGTGGTACCGATATTATGCTCGGCGGTAGCTGGCAGGCGGAAGTCGCGGCGCTGGAAAATCCAACGCCTGAGCAGATTGAAAAAATCAAAGCCGACTGGCAGGTGCGCCACGATGCGGTACTGGCCGCAGGCGGCCTGCACATTATCGGTACCGAGCGTCATGAATCACGCCGTATCGATAACCAGCTGCGCGGCCGTGCCGGTCGTCAGGGGGATGCCGGTTCTTCCCGCTTCTACCTGTCGATGGAAGACGCCCTGATGCGTATCTTCGCCTCCGATCGCGTTTCCGGCATGATGCGTAAACTGGGGATGAAACCCGGCGAAGCCATTGAGCACCCGTGGGTCACCAAGGCTATCGCCAACGCGCAGCGTAAAGTCGAGAGCCGTAACTTCGATATTCGTAAGCAGTTGCTGGAATACGATGATGTGGCCAACGACCAGCGCCGGGCAATTTACACCCAGCGTAACGAACTGCTGGACGTGTCTGACGTCAGCGAAACCATCAACAGCATCCGCGAAGACGTGTTTAAGGCGACTATCGATGCCCATATTCCGCCGCAGTCGCTAGAGGAGATGTGGGATATCGAAGGCCTGCAGGAGCGTCTGAAAAACGACTTCGACCTCGACCTGCCAATCAAAGAGTGGCTGGATAAAGAGCCGGAGCTGCATGAAGAGACCCTGCGCGAACGTATTCTGCAGAGCGCGGTAGAGACCTACCAGCGTAAAGAAGAAGTGGTCGGCGCTGAAATGATGCGCCACTTCGAGAAAGGCGTGATGCTCCAGACTCTGGATTCACTGTGGAAAGAACATCTGGCGGCGATGGACTACCTGCGCCAGGGTATCCACCTGCGCGGCTATGCGCAGAAAGATCCGAAGCAGGAGTACAAGCGCGAATCGTTCTCTATGTTTGCCGCGATGCTGGAGTCACTGAAGTATGAAGTGATCAGCACCCTGAGCAAAGTGCAGGTGCGGATGCCGGAAGAAGTCGAGGCGATGGAGCAGCAACGTCGTGAAGAGGCCGAGCGCCTGGCGCAGATGCAGCAGCTCAGCCATCAGAGCGATGATGAAGCCGCTGCACAGGATCTGGCGGCACAAACCGGCGAACGTAAAGTGGGGCGTAACGATCCTTGCCCGTGCGGTTCCGGTAAAAAATACAAACAGTGCCATGGCCGTCTGAGCTAAGGGCTGATAAAAAAACAAAGGCGCAGAGTTCTGCGCCTTTTTTATGGAGCTGATTCAATGAAAAAACTGCAAATCGCCGTAGGGATAATTCGCAATCCAGAAGGCGACATCTTTATTACCCAGCGCGCCGCGGATGCCCATATGGCGAATAAGCTGGAGTTCCCGGGCGGTAAGATTGAATCTGATGAAACGCCGGAGCAGGCGTTGATCCGCGAGCTGCAGGAAGAGGTGGGAATTACGGCCACTACCTTTTCACTATTTGATAAGCTGGAGTATCAGTTCCCCGATCGCCACATTACGCTGTGGTTTTTCCTCGTGGAAAGCTGGGAAGGCGAGCCCTGGGGTAAAGAGGGGCAGCCGGGACAGTGGATGACGCGGCAGGCGCTGGATCCGGAAGCGTTTCCCCCGGCGAATGAACCGGTTATCCGCAAACTTATCGCCCAGGGCTGAACCCCAGGTTGGGAGGCTAACCCAACTGGCGTTGGGTTAGCGTGCCGTCAAATCAGGGCTGCTGTTCGCTCCAGTCATCGCTGTCGGAGAGATCGCCCGCGCTGGGGATGCGCTTCTCCTCTGCTGCCCATTCTCCCAAATCGATCAGCTGGCAGCGTTTGCTGCAAAATGGACGATAGGGGCTTTGTTCGCCCCATACCACGTTTTTGCCGCAGGTCGGACAATTGACGATAGTCTCTTCTGACATGTTATCTCCTTAACAGCAGGCCAGTTCAAAATCAAAGCGCTCCGGCACGATCCCATACTCACTGTCCAGCGGCAGGAAGCGGATGGCGAAACGGCTCTTATGGCCAGAGATCTGCGGATAAAGCTGGTGGGCCAGATCGAGACGCAGGCGCAGCAGATCGGCATCTTCGCCATTATCCTGATAAAAGCCATTGAGGCTGGTCTGTTTGCGAAACTGTCCGGAGTTACGAATCAGATCGAGGATCAGGCTCAGGGACTGGACCAATGGATCGAGGCTGGCAAGCCAGCTGGCCACCTGCTCGTCACGATGCGCCTGCGGCATATGGAGCCAGATATGCAGGGTCGGTAAATCGAAGCTGCAGCAGCCGCCAGGGATACTCAGGCGCTGGCGCACTAGCGCAATCAGGCGATCTTCACGCAGAAACTGACCAATGCGCGGCGCGGCCATCAGGGTGCTGGAAGACTGCTTGAGCTGCTGGCGCAGCGCGTTAATGCGCTCCTGATCGACTCCCGGCACTTCTGCCCAGGACTGGAGCTTACGCTGCTGGCGCTCCAGCTCTTTGACCAGATCGGTACGCACCTCGCCGCGCTCCAGGACATCCAGCAGATCGCCGGCGTTACGGAAAAAATG
Organism: Klebsiella sp. 1SOBk10mer; assembly: GCF_046602535.1. NCBI lineage: Bacteria > Pseudomonadati > Pseudomonadota > Gammaproteobacteria > Enterobacterales > Enterobacteriaceae > Klebsiella > Klebsiella sp. 1SOBk10mer. The sequence goes on along the minus strand of NZ_JBKIUP010000005.1, from coordinate 124,500 downwards.
GAGCGCATCGGCATGGCTGGCAATCATCGGATGGAAAGCCATCTGCTGGATCAGAAATTCGATGCGCAGCCAGGTGCGCATTTTCTCATTAAGAGGATGTTCAAACAGAACGGGGGTATGCATTACGAGTTTTCCTGTGAGGCGGCCTGCAATGCCAGCGTTAAGTACTTTTCGTGCAGGCGGGCAACATCCGATGCCACTGCATCCGGCGTGCCAGTGTTTTCAATAACATCGTCCGCGACGGCCAGGCGCTGCTCGCGCGTGGCCTGGGCGGCAAGAATATGTTCAGCATGTTCGCGGCTGACCTTATCGCGCAGCATGGTGCGTTCGATTTGCGTCTCTTTTGGCACATCGACGACCAGTACGCGATCGGCCTGGCTGGACAGGCGGTTTTCGACCAGCAAAGGTACGACCCAGAGGAGATAAGGGGAGGTGGCGGCCTGCATCTGGCGGCGCGTTTCCTGCTGAATCAGCGGATGCAACAGCGCGTTGAGCCAGGCTTTTTCCTCCACCTGAGCAAAAATTTTTTCCCGCAGCAGACGGCGGTTTAGCGTGCCGTCGGGGGCAATCATCTGTGGCCCGAAGTGGCCGGCAATGGCCTGGAGCGCCGGGGTGCCGGGTTCGACCACCTGGCGGGCGATAACATCGGCATCGATAACCTTAATCCCGAGCTGCGCGAAGGCGTCGGCGACCGTACTTTTACCGCTGCCAATCCCGCCTGTTAACGCGACTGTGTACCCCATATCTTCTGACCCTGAAACGGATTGCTCGTATTTTTGGTATTCAGACAGCGAGGACGGGCAGTATGCCGGAGAGGCGACAGCGATCTTGTCGTGATGGCCCCGTGCCAGCCGGGAGCGCCGTCCGCTATTCTGTTTCTTTTAATCAAGCAAATCAAATGGTTAAAAATAATGCGCTGGCGGGTGGAGATATAAGCGCTTTTTTCTCCATTCACCAGGTAAATTTATACGATTGTAGCGTAAAAAAAGTGAAAATCGCAGTCTTGCGCGGGCCTGATTCGTGCGTATGATAACGTCACTGGAGTTGTGCTCTCACATTAATGCCATTAACCCCAGGAATTCGCACATGCGTATTGAAGAAGATCTGAAGCTTGGTTTCAAAGACGTTCTTATCCGCCCGAAACGCTCTACCCTCAAAAGCCGTTCTGATGTTGAGCTGGAACGTGAATTCACCTTTAAACATTCAGGCCTGACCTGGTCCGGTGTGCCGATTATTGCGGCTAACATGGACACCGTCGGCACCTTCAGCATGGCGAAAGCGCTGGCCACTTTTGGCATTCTGACGGCAGTACACAAGCACTACACCGCGGAAGAATGGCAGGCGTTTGTCCAGAGCGTATCCGCAGACGTTCTCAAGCATGTGATGGTTTCCACCGGTACTTCCGATGCGGATTTTGATAAAACGCAACAGATCATCTCTCAGAACCCACAGTTGAACTTTGTGTGCATTGACGTCGCCAATGGCTACTCTGAACACTTCGTCCAGTTTGTGGCGAAGGCGCGCGAAGCCTGGCCGCAAAAAACCATTATCGCCGGGAACGTGGTCACCGGTGAAATGTGTGAAGAGCTGATCCTCTCCGGCGCCGATATCGTCAAAGTTGGCATTGGCCCGGGCTCCGTCTGCACCACCCGCGTCAAAACCGGGGTCGGCTACCCGCAGCTCTCCGCCGTGATCGAGTGTGCTGATGCCGCACATGGCCTTGGCGGCCAGATCATCAGCGACGGCGGATGCACCATGCCGGGCGATGTGGCGAAAGCCTTCGGCGGCGGCGCTGATTTCGTGATGCTCGGCGGTATGCTGGCGGGCCACGAAGAGAGCGGCGGGACTGTGGTTGAAGAGAACGGTGAAAAATTCATGCTGTTTTACGGTATGAGCTCCGAATCGGCGATGACCCGCCATGTGGGCGGTGTCGCGAAATACCGCGCGGCGGAAGGGAAAACCGTTAAGCTGCCGCTGCGTGGCCCGGTGGACAATACCGCGCGCGACATTCTCGGCGGCCTGCGCTCTGCCTGCACTTACGTTGGCGCCTCGCGACTGAAAGAGCTGACCAAACGCACCACCTTTATCCGCGTTCAGGAACAAGAGAACCGGGTATTCAATAGCCTGTAACTGGCTGCGCTGGCGCCTGCGCGGTGCCAGCGTTGCTTATCCTCCCGCCCCGCCAATGGCATCGCCCAGATGAAAAACGGGCAAATACATCGCCACCACCAGGATCCCGACCAGCGAGCCGGTTATCACCAGCATCAGGGGTTCCAGATGCGCAGCCAGACTGTCGGCTCGCTGATGGGTCTGCTCACGATGATGATGCGCCAGGTTTTCCAGCATCTGATCCAGTGCCCCCGCGCTTTCCCCCGTGCGGATGAGCTGCAGACACAGCGGTGTAAAACCGCCGCAGCGGCTTAACGCCTGCCAGATCGGATCCCCCTGAACGATCAGCGCGCGGGCCTGCGCCAGGCGCTGGCGCCACAGCGGGCACGACAGGGTCTCTTCAACGCTTTGCAGCCCCTGCAGAAAGCTGATACCGGCGCTTTGGGTTAACGCCAGAACGGTGAATATCAGGCTCAGCTGTTGGCCGCCGATCAGGGGGCCGATGAGAGGGAGTGCGTTAAGCAGCTGCTGGCGACGCAGCAGCCAGTCGGCGCGCTGCCGGACCAGCTGGTTGAGCAGCAGCGGGCTCATCAGAAAGGCCAGCAGTAACGGCCAGCCGCGGCTCAGCATGTCCCCTGCCGCAATAACCATTCGCGTTAATAACGGCAGCGGCGTATTGAACGTCTGGTAGATGGCAGTGAATTCAGGAAGGACAAAATAAAGCATCCCCAGCACCACCAGCAGCGCCAGTGTGAGCACGATCAGCGGGTAGCGCAGCGCCTTCTTGACCTTGCCGGCGAGCCGCTGCTGCTCCTGCTGCTGGTTGGCCAGCTGCTGGCAGCAAATATCGAGCTTGCCCGTCAGTTCGCCAGTGCTAATCATCGCCAGATACAGTGGCGGAAAAGCCTGCGGCCACTGCGCCAGTGCGGCAGAGAAAGTCACGCCCTGGGCCAGTTCGCGGCCCAGCGCCTCAAGCAGCGCCTGCCACTGCCCATGCGGTTGCTGCTGCGCCAGAAGCGATAACCCTTCCGCCAACGGTAGCCCGGCCTGCAGCAGGGTTGCCAACTGGCGGATTGTTTCGCTGCTGTAGCGCGGGTGCCACAGGCTTTGCTTCACCGTACAGCGGCGTATAGCCAGCGGCAGGATGCGCTGCTGCTGGAGGTGATGCAGCACCTCCGGACGACTGGCTTGCCATAGCATCCCCTGACAAGGAGCGCCTTGCGCATCGACGCCTCGCCAGCGCCAGAGACGCTTAGTCGCCATGGGGGATCCCCAGCACCCGCACCACCTCTTCGAGGCTGGTCAAGCCCTGTTCGATAGCCTGACATCCGCTTTCGAAGAGCGTCATCATGCCCGCGGCTCGCGCCAGAGATTCGATCTCAATGGCGTTGAGCCCCTGGACTATCCCCTGACGTAGCCCCGGAGTGACAGGCAAGACCTCGAACAGCGCCAGCCTGCCGTGATACCCGTGATAACAGTGTTCGCAGCCCGCGGCCTGCCAGCGCGGCAGCGAGCGGGGCCACAGACTGTGCGGCAGGTCGGCGGCACTGCCGGCATTGCGCCGGCAGTGGGGGCACAGCTTGCGGACCAGACGCTGGGCGATAACCAGCGAGAGCGCAGAGGAGATCATCCAGCGGGCGATGCCCATTTGCTGCAGGCGGGTAAGGGTTTCGCTGGTGGAATTGGTGTGCAGAGTAGAGAGCACCAGATGACCCGTTTGGGCGGCTTTCAGCGCGATTTCAGCGGTTTCGGCATCGCGGATTTCACCCACCATCACAATATCCGGGTCCTGACGTAACAGGGCGCGCAGTACGCTGTGAAAGGTCAGCCCGGCGCGCGGGTTGATTTGCGTCTGGTTCATCCCGGCGATGGGGATCTCCAGAGGATCCTCGACGCTACAGATGTTCACTTGCTCCCGGTTTCGCGCCTGCAGGGCGCTGTAGAGGGTCACCGTTTTCCCGCTTCCGGTTGGGCCAGTGACCAGCAGCAGCCCCTGCGGCTGATTCAGCGCCTGGCGGAAGGCCGCCAGCTGAGAGGATGAGAGGCCGAGCGCCTCCAGATCCAGCGCCTGGTCAACCTGATGCAGAAGGCGCAGGACAATTTTCTCGCCATAGCGGCAGGGCAGAGTGGCGATGCGAAAGGAGAGCGGCCGTCCGGCGAGGTTCAGCGCGAACTGACCATCCTGCGGCAAACGATGCTCGGCGATATCGAGACTGGCCATCACCTTGAGTCGTGCGATAACCGGCGCGGCCAGCTCGGGCGCCAGCAGCGGCAGGGCGTGTAGCACGCCATCGACACGCAGGCGGATCCGTAAGTGCGTTTCCGTGGGTTCGATATGAATATCGGAGGCCCGCTGACGCAGGGCCTGCTCGAGGATCTGATTGACCCGTTCGGCGATGTTTTCCGGGCCTGCATTTTGCGCCAGCAGCGCCTGCTTTTCCTGGACTTGCAGGCGCTTATCCATCTGCTCCTGGCTCCAGCATTCAATATCGATCCGTTTTTGCGTCGCGAAACGTAGCGCCTCCATTAGCTCCGTCGGCGGGGTATCGACCACCGCAATGGATATCGTCTGCTCATCGCTGTGCAGCAGCAGGGCGTGATGGCGACGACAGAGAGGGAGCAGCTGTTCTGTTTTCATGTTGTCGCCCTCACTTCACGCGGAAGACGTCTTCGCAGGCCTGCTGAAGCGCGCTGTTGTCGGTGATAGTGCAGACCCGCTGCCAGCCGGTGACGCCCTCGGCGTTATCCCAGGTCGGGGTTAGGGTGACGCCCAGTCCGTTGAGACTTTCCTGGCCGGTGAGGGTAACGACCCCTTTTGCCACGCTCATGGCGGAGAGGTAGCGCGTGGTGGTTGGCGAGGGGATGCCATTGCTGCCGCCGTCGCATGTCGTCAGGCCGCCATGATCGAGCGCGCAAAGTTCAATTGCCGTCCGGTAGGGGACAAAGGTCTGCAGCAGATCGGTGAGGGCGGCTTTACGCAGGTAGTTCTGGTAGGCCGGGATGCCGATGGCGCTGAGAATGGCGATGATGCCGATGACCACCATCAGTTCAATCAGGGTAAAACCTCGTTGTTTATCCATAAGTCGCTCCTTGTTGTGACAGAAGCACTGTGACGGGATTCAGGGGGACAGGCTAGGAGACGAAAACGATCCGGGAAACCGGGTTCCAGGGTTTTTAGCGGGATTGCATGGTGAGCAAGAGCGGCTGCGAGTCGGGTCGCAAATTCAGGCCTTCACGCCGGAAACGTGAAGGCCCAATCTTCAGCGAAAACGCATCGACAGGTCGAGCGCCTGCACATGTTTGGTCAGGGCCCCGACGGAGATATAGTCGACCCCGGTGTCGGCAAATTCGCGGATGGTGTCAAAGGTGACGTTGCCGGAGACCTCGAGCGCCGCCTGGCCAGCGGTAATTTTCACCGCCTCGCGCATCAGGTCGGTGGTGAAGTTATCGAGCATAATGATATCGGCCCCGGCTTTTAACGCCTGCTCCAGCTCATCCAGCGTTTCCACTTCCACTTCCACCGGCACATCAGGATGCAGCCAGAACGCCTTTTCCACCGCCTGACGGATCGAGCCGGAGGCGATGATGTGATTTTCTTTAATCAGGAAAGCGTCGAACAGCCCCAGGCGGTGGTTGGCGCCGCCGCCGCAGAGAACCGCGTATTTCAAAGCGGTTCGCAGCCCTGGCAGCGTTTTGCGCGTATCCAGGAGTTGGGTTTTGGTGCCCGCCAGCAGGTCGACATAGCGGCGGACAACGCTGGCGACGCCGGAGAGGGTTTGCACAAAGTTCAGCGCCGTACGTTCGCCAGTGAGCAGAATGCGCGATGGGCCTTCCAGCTCGAACAGGGGTTGATCGGCTTTGACCGCATCGCCATCGGCGACGTGCCAGGTGATATTCACGTCGTCACCGGCGAGCTGAATGAAGACCTCTTCCACCCAGCGTTTACCACAGAAGACGCCATCTTCGCGGGTAATGACCACCGCATGGGAGCGGGCATCCTGCGGCAATAATTGTGCGCTAATATCGTTGCTGGCGTCGACTTCGCCGCCCAAATCTTCCCGCAGGGAGTGTGCGACAGCATCGGTAATATCGAGATTAATACGTTCCAGCAGCACGTCACGGCGGCGGTCGGGGTTGTAACGACGAGGCGACATGATAAAGCTCCAGATAGATAAGATTCAGAAGTGGGAAACATGCTAACCTGAACGACGTTTCAGTACCATACACACTTCATCCTTTGGGCCGGCGTGTGGCCCGGAAGCATGAGTTCGCGAAAGGAGATCCCGCATGCAGTTGAACGAGGGATGGCTGGTCGGCGCGCGGCGGGTTCCCTCGCCGCACCATGACTGCCGTCCGGATGAAGAGGCCCCTTCCTTATTGGTGGTGCATAATATCAGCCTGCCGCCAGGTGAATTTGGTGGTCCATGGATTGACGCGCTGTTCACCGGCACCCTGGATCCTCACGCGCATCCTTTCTTTGCCGAGATCGCTCATCTGCGCGTTTCGGCGCATTGTCTGATTCGCCGTGATGGTGAAATCGTGCAGTATGTGCCTTTCGATAAGCGTGCATGGCATGCGGGTGTCTCCAGCTATCAGGGGCGTGAACGCTGCAATGACTTTTCCATCGGTATAGAGCTGGAAGGCACGGATACCCTGGCGTATACCGATGCGCAGTACCAGCAGCTGGCGGCGGTGACGGATCTGCTTATCGCGATTTATCCTGCCATCGCCGCAAACATCACGGGCCATAGCGATATCGCGCCCGTTCGCAAGACGGACCCGGGACCGGCCTTTGACTGGAAAAAATTTCGTGCGCTGCTCAGCGCGCCGTCCGAAAAGGAGACCTCATGACGCTGTTTACTACGCTGCTGGTGCTTATCGCTGAACGCCTGTTTAAACTGGGCGAACACTGGCAGCTTGATCATCGGCTGGAGGTGGCGTTCCGCCGGATAAAACATTTCTCGTTGCCGGGAACGCTGCTGATGACCCTGGTCGCCGTCGCGGTGGTCTACATTATTCAGCGCTTGCTGCAGGGGCAGCTGTTCAACGTACCGCTGCTGGTGTTCTGGATTTTGCTAGGCCTGCTGTGCATCGGCGCCGGTAAGGTTCGGCTGCACTATCATGCCTATCTGAAAGCGGCGTCGCGCAATGACAGCCGCGCCTGCGATGCGATGGCTAGCGAGCTGACGTTGATACACGGCGTCCCCCCGGGCTGTGATGAGCGCGAGTACCTTAGCGAACTGCAAAATGCGCTGCTATGGATTAACTATCGTTACTACCTGGCGCCACTCTTCTGGTTTGTGGTCGGTGGGGCGTGGGGGCCGCTGACGCTTATCGCCTATAGCGTCCTGCGTGCCTGGCAGACGTGGCTGGCGCGCTACCAGACGCCGCATCATCGTTTGCAGTCCGGAATCGATGGTATCCTGCATATTGTGGACTGGCTGCCGGTGCGTCTGGTGGGGGTTGTCTATGCTCTGGTGGGGCATGGAGAGAAAGCGCTACCGGCGTGGTTTGCATCGTTAGGCGACCGCCATTCGTCGCAGTATCAGGTATTGACCCGCCTGGCGCAGTATTCCCTGGCTCGTGAACCGCACGTGGATAAAGTGGCGACCCCGAAGGCCGCGGTGTCGATGGCCAAGAAAACCTCGCTGGTGGTGGTGGTGATCATGGCGCTGCTGACGATTTACGGCACCCTGGTGTAACGGCCTGCGCTCGTACTCTACCTGCCACGATACCCTCACATCTGGGGCGTTAATTGCCGGATGGCGTTGCGCTTATCCGGCCTGGAGACCCACACTGCGCAGGCCCGGCAAGCAACAGCGGCGCCGGGTTCTATATCAGACGCCGTACCTGGCATGTTGCCGGGCGGCGGTTTCGCCTGACCCGGCCTGGAGAACCCGCGCCAGCGGGCCGCATACCGAACCGCTACAGCGTATCCGCCGGCGGGATGCCGAAGTCGGGCATGCCGTCCTCTCTCCAGCTGACGAGTTTTAGCCGGGTATGACGATTGGGGTCATACAGCGGGTCGCCTTCAATCTCGGTGTAATTCCGCGCGTGGTAGACCAGCACATCTTCCCCCGCCGGCGTTTGGGTAAAACTATTATGGCCCGGGCCATACTGGCGGTTTTCATAGCTGGTCCGGAACACCGGCTGCGGGGCTTTATGCCAGTTTGCCGGCTGCAGCGGATCGGCCTGCCGGTCAATCCAGAGCAACCCCATGCAGTAGTTTTCGTCGGTGGCGCTGGCGGAATAGCTGATGAACAGCTTATCGCCATGCACCAGCACCGCGGGTCCTTCATTGACCTTAAATCCCCGACACTCCCAGTCGAACTCCGGCTTGCTCAGCATGACCGGCTTGCCTTTTAGCGTCCACGGGTTGGCCATTTCAGCGAGATACAGGTTTGAGTTGCCCTCGATATGCGGCGATTTTTGCGCCCACAGGTACCAGCGTTTGCCCTGATGGATAAAGGTGGTGGCATCGAGGGCGAAGGTATCGAAAGGCGTGACCACCTGGCCTTTTTCCTGCCAGCGGCCGGTCAGCGGATCGTGGTCGGCGCACTCGATAACGAACATACGATGCTGGAACATGCCCAGCGCATCCAGATCGTGGGTATGGGTGGCGGCAAAATAGATATACCACTTACCGTCTATCTCATGTAGCTCCGGCGCCCAAATCAGCTGGCTCATCGGCCCGCTTTGCGGTGCGCGCCAGACCACTACCGGCTCCGCATCGCGTAATCCTTCAAGGGTCGCCGCGCGCCGGATCTCCAGCCGGTCGTATTCCGGCACCGAGGCAATAAAGTAGTAGTGATTAAGGTGGCGCAGAATAAAGGGATCTGCGCGCTGTTCAATAAAGGGGTTGGGCCAGTTATTCATCAGGCTTTCCTTACGTGTTCACTGGTTTTCAGTTCCTGGTATTCATTCAGCTCGCTGTAGTTGCTGCGGCGCTTCTCTAAATCGCTCTGGATCTGGCGCATCAGGGTGCGGTCAACTTTCAGCAGGCGCACCACGCCGGCGGTGATCAGGTAGCCGACGCCGGGGATAACCGAGAACAACAGCACGATGCCGTTGAGGGCGGAGGCGCTTTGCGCTTTGGCGCCAGCGTCGTAGCCGTACCATGACAACAGGAATCCGACCATCGCCCCGGCGACCGCCAGGCCGACTTTGAGGAAGAACAGATTGCCGGAGAAGCTAATGCCGGTGATGCGCTTGCCGGTTTTCCACTCGCCGTAGTCGTCAACATCGGACATCAGCGACCAGTGCAGCGGGGAGGGAATCTGATGCAGGATGTTGAGCAGGAAGTAGAGCACCATAATCAGCGTGGTGGCGTGCGGATTAAAGAAATAGAAGGCGCAGGAGAAGATCGCCAGCACGATATTGGTCCAGAAGAAGAGCTGCAGTTTGCACCAGCGGTCGGTGAGGACTTTTGCCAGCATGCTGCCAATCATCATCCCGACCACGCCGAGGCTGATAAACAGAGTGGCAAAATGGGTGCTTTGCCCCATTACCCAGGTGACGTAGTACATGGTGGCGGCCATGCGGATAAAGCCCGGACAGACGTTGCACAGCGTGAGCAGCAGGATGCGTACCCACTGGTCATTTTTCCACACGTCTTTGAGATCTTTTTTCAGTTCATCATTGGTCTGTACCGCCGGGTGGATGCGTTCGCGTACGGTAGCGAAGCAGAACAGGAACATACACATGCCGATGAAGGCCAGCACGGTCATCGCCATCTGATAGCCCTTCGCTTTATCGGCGCCGCCGAACCAGTCGGCCATTGGCAGCAGCGTTAATGACAGCAACAGCGTGGCGATACCCACCATCACGAAACGATAAGACTGGCAGGCAACGCGCTCTTTCGGATCGGCGGTCATCACCGTTCCCAGCGAGCAGTAGGGGATGTTAATCGCGGTATAGGTAATCGACAGCAGAAAGTAGGTGACAAACGCATAGATGACTTTGCTGTTATAGGTCCACTCAGGAGTGGTGAACATCAGGACGCTGAACAGGGCGTAGGGGAAAGCAATCCACAGCAGCCATGGACGAAAGCGGCCATATTTACTGCGGGTGCGGTCGGCGAGGGCGCCCATGATCGGGTCGGTCACCGCATCGATGACGCGCACCGACAGCAGCAGTACGCCCACCAGCGCCGGCGCCAGACCGAAAATATCGGTATAAAAATAGTTAACAAACAGCATGATGGCGCCAAAGATGATATTGCATCCGGCATCCCCCATCCCATAACCAATCTTTTCTTTTATTGAAAGTCTATTGTCTGCCATGTGCGGTCTCTCCGTTGCAGTATGGAGAGAATTATTGGCTGCTATCGAGAGAATTACGTTGCAGGAACGCGTTGACGATATGGATAAAAAAGCTATGGAGGGGAAAGTGTGAAGCAGATAACAATGCTCTGCGCCCGTCATTCAGGGAGGGGGCGCAGAGCAAAGAGAATTATTGATGAGATGTATTATTGTGCTTTTATGGTGGCGGCGGCTTTCTGTTTAAACAGATAGCCCACGCCCAGCACGGCGATCCATACCGGGATCAGCCAAACGGAAATCGCCATCCCCGGGGTCATCAGCATAATTACCAGCACCGCGGCCATAAACAGCAGGCACACCCAGTTACCCAGCGGGTAGAAGAGGGCGGGGAAGCGAGTGGTGACCCCCTGCTGCTGTTTGGCGCGACGGAATTTGATATGCGCGAGGCTGATCATCGCCCAGTTGATCACCAGGGCGGAGACTACCAGCGCCATCAGCAGGCCAAATGCGGATTCCGGCGCCAGGTAGTTGATCAGCACACACAGGGCGGTGACCACGGCGGAGACGAGAATGGTACTCACTGGCACGCCGCGTTTGTCGACGCTGAGCAGCGCTTTCGGTGCGTTCCCCTGCTGGGCAAGACCGAACAGCATACGGCTGTTGCAGTAGACGCAGCTGTTATACACCGACAGGGCCGCCGTCAGCACCACTACGTTGAGGGCGTTTGCCACCAGCGTATCGCCAAGCTCATGGAAAATCAGGACGAACGGACTGGTGTCCGCAGTCACACGCGTCCACGGCAGCAGCGAGAGCAGTACCGCCAGCGAGCCAACATAGAAGATCAGGATACGGTAGATAACCTGGTTAGTGGCTTTCGGGATGCTTTGCTCCGGGTTATCCGCTTCCGCCGCGGTGATACCCACCAGCTCCAGACCGCCGAAGGAGAACATGATGATCGCCATCATCATTACCAGTCCGGTAAAGCCGTGCGGCAGGAACCCGCCTTGATCCCAGAGGTTACGTACTGTCGCCTGCGGGCCGCCGTTACCGCTGAACAGCAGCCAGCCGCCGAACAAAATCATCGCCACAACGGCGACCACTTTGATAATGGCAAACCAGAACTCCATTTCCCCGAACACTTTCACGTTGGTCAGGTTAATGGCGTTGATGGCGATGAAGAAGACCGCCGCTGAGGCCCAGGTTGGGATTTCCGGCCACCAGAACTGGATATATTTGCCGACGGCAGTGAGTTCCGCCATGGCCACCAGGACATACAGCACCCAGTAGTTCCAGCCGGAGGCGAAGCCGGCAAAGCCGCCCCAGTATTTATAAGCAAAGTGGCTAAACGAACCGGCTACCGGCTCTTCCACCACCATTTCGCCCAGCTGACGCATGATCAGAAAGGCGATAAAACCGGCAATCGCGTAACCAAGAATGATACCCGGGCCGGCGGACTGAATGACGGACGCGCTCCCCAGAAACAGGCCGGTGCCGATAGCCCCGCCCAGCGCGATGAGCTGGATGTGGCGGTTTTTCAGGCCGCGCTTCAGCCGATCGCCGTGCTGTTGACCTTCCATATGAAACCTCGTGTGTGATTATTTTTTGTGTACGTCATCCGTCAGGTTGCTGCTTCACTGCTGTCCCTGCCAGAAAGCATAGCCAGCGAAAATTTGGGCGAAGTGGCCCACTTTTTACCTGAGTGATGGCGCGCACATATTGTTGTGTTTGTGTATTTAGCGACTTCCGTTTCTGTATTGTTTTGTTTACGGAAGGCGGTGCGGTAATTCAGAAAAAAGCCTTTCGTCTCAGGGAGAATAGTGGTAAGCGCGTTTGAATGCACCTGCTTTATGAAGGGATGATGACCATGTGTCTAAAAAGACATCAATAGACACATTCTGTATTATTCCGATGCATTGCTTCTTTGTGATTATTTATTCAATTGTATTGTCTTTGTATTCATTTATTGGGTCGTTGAATCGGTTCAGATAGCGTAATTTTTCGTTTCCATTAAGTTAATGCTACCTCTTTATGAGTAAACGTAACATTTGTGCAAGGTTACATTTCTGAAATGTTATTTCTGTAAGGTTGTTAAAATGTCCGTCGTTTACTGATTTCAATCAAAACCTGTATGGACAGAAGGTGAATACTTTGTTACTTTAGCGCTACGAACTTTAAATTGGTAAGACCAATTGACTCCGGGCTAATGGCAGAGACAGGGAATATGGCCTACAGCAAAATCCGCCAACCAAAATTATCCGATGTGATAGAGCAGCAGCTGGAGTTTCTGATCCTTGAGGGGACCTTGCGCCCCGGTGAAAAACTCCCGCCTGAACGCGAACTGGCTAAACAGTTCGACGTTTCCCGCCCCTCGCTGCGTGAGGCGATTCAACGCCTCGAAGCCAAGGGCCTGTTGCTTCGTCGTCAGGGAGGTGGAACGTTTGTTCAGAGCCGCCTGTGGCAGAGCTTCAGCGATCCGCTGGTCGAGCTGCTGTCCGATCACCCTGAATCCCAATTCGATCTGCTTGAGACCCGTCACGCGCTGGAAGGCATTGCGGCTTATTACGCGGCGCTGCGCAGCAATGATGAAGATCGCGACCGTATCCGCGAGCTGCATCAGGCTATTGAGCGGGCTCAGCAGTCGGGCGATCTGGACGCTGAGTCCGGCGCCGTCGTCCAGTACCAAATCGCCGTCACCGAGGCGGCACACAATGTGGTTTTGCTTCATCTGCTAAGGTGTATGGAGCCGATGCTGGCGCAAAACGTGCGTCAGAACTTTGAATTGCTGTATGCCCGCCGGGAAATGCTCCCGTTGGTCAGCAACCATCGCACTCGCATTTTCGAGGCGATAATGGCCGGGGAGCCGGAGCAGGCGCGTGAGGCGTCGCACCGTCACCTGGCGTTCATTGAGGAAATTTTGCTGGACCGTAGCCGTGAGCAGAGTCGTAGAGAACGCTCGCTGCGTCGTTTACAGCAACGAAAGGACGAGAACTCCGGTTCTTAAGCGCCATTTTTAGAGCGCGGCAACTAAACGCAGAACCTGTCTTATTGAATTTTTGGTTGTTCAAAGGTGAAGAACGAAGAGTTCAATGGGACAGGTTCCAGATTAATCAACGATTAGATAGATAAGGAATACCCCCCATGTCAGAACGTTTACCAAATGACGTGGATCCGATCGAAACTCGCGACTGGCTACAGGCGATCGAATCGGTCATCCGTGAAGAAGGTGTTGAGCGCGCTCAGTATCTTATTGATCAACTCCTTTCTGAAGCCCGCAAAGGCGGGGTGAAAGTGGCTGCTGGCGCATCGACCGGCGGTTACGTCAACACTATTGCCGTTGAAGATGAGCCGGAATATCCGGGTAATCTGGATCTGGAACGTCGTATCCGTTCTGCGATCCGCTGGAACGCCATCATGACCGTTCTGCGCGCATCGAAAAAAGATCTCGAACTGGGCGGCCACATGGCTTCTTTCCAGTCTTCCGCAACCTTCTACGAAGTGTGCTTCAACCACTTCTTCCGCGCACGCAATGAGCAGGATGGCGGCGACCTGGTGTACTTCCAGGGTCACATCTCTCCGGGCGTTTATGCGCGTGCGTTCCTGGAAGGTCGGCTGACTGAAGAGCAGATGAACAACTTCCGTCAGGAAGTTCACGGTAAAGGTCTGTCCTCTTATCCGCACCCGAAACTGATGCCGGAATTCTGGCAGTTCCCGACCGTTTCTATGGGCCTGGGCCCAATCGGGGCGATTTATCAGGCTAAATTCCTGAAATATCTGGAACACCGTGGTCTGAAAGACACCTCCAAACAAACCGTTTACGCGTTCCTGGGCGACGGTGAGATGGACGAGCCGGAATCTAAAGGCGCGATCACCATCGCGACCCGTGAGAAGCTCGACAACCTGGTGTTCGTTATCAACTGTAACCTGCAGCGTCTTGACGGTCCGGTCACCGGTAACGGCAAAATCATTAACGAACTGGAAGGCATCTTCGCGGGCGCTGGCTGGAACGTTATCAAGGTTATCTGGGGCGGTCGTTGGGATGAGCTGCTGCGTAAAGACACCAGCGGTAAGCTGATTCAGCTGATGGAAGAAACCGTTGACGGCGATTACCAGACCTTTAAATCCAAAGACGGCGCTTATGTGCGCGAGCACTTCTTCGGTAAATATCCGGAGACCGCTGCGCTGGTTGCCGACTGGACTGACGAGCAGATTTGGGCCCTGAACCGCGGTGGCCACGATCCGAAGAAAGTTTATGCTGCTCTGAAAAAAGCGCAGGAAACCAAAGGCAAAGCGACCGTTATCCTCGCCCATACCATCAAAGGTTACGGCATGGGTGACACTGCTGAAGGTAAGAACATCGCTCACCAGGTTAAGAAAATGAACATGGACGGCGTTCGCTACGTCCGCGATCGTTTCAACGTGCCGGTTGCCGATGCCGATCTGGAAAAACTGCCTTACGTCACCTTCCCGGAAGGTTCCGAAGAGCACACCTATCTGCACGCTCAGCGTCAGAAACTGCACGGCTATCTGCCGAGCCGTCAGCCGAACTTCACTGAGAAGCTGGAGCTGCCGACGCTGGAAGATTTCCGCCCGCTGCTGGAAGAGCAGAATAAAGAGATCTCTACCACTATCGCGTTCGTTCGTGCCCTGAACGTGATGCTGAAGAACAAATCCATCAAAGACCGCCTCGTGCCGATCATCGCCGACGAAGCGCGTACTTTCGGTATGGAAGGTCTGTTCCGTCAGATCGGTATCTACAGCCCGAACGGCCAGCAGTACACCCCGCAGGACCGAGAGCAGGTTGCATACTACAAAGAAGACGAGAAAGGTCAGATCCTGCAGGAAGGGATCAACGAGCTGGGCGCAGGCGCATCCTGGCTGGCTGCGGCGACCTCTTACAGCACCAACAACCTGCCGATGATCCCGTTCTACATCTACTACTCGATGTTCGGGTTCCAGCGTATCGGTGACCTGTGCTGGCAGGCTGGCGACCAGCAGGCTCGCGGCTTCCTGATTGGTGGTACTTCCGGTCGTACGACGCTGAACGGCGAAGGTCTGCAGCACGAAGATGGCCACAGCCATATTCAGTCTCTGACTATCCCGAACTGTATCTCTTACGATCCGTCCTACGCCTACGAAGTGGCGGTCATCATGCATGACGGCCTGGAGCGTATGTACGGTGAGAAACAAGAGAACGTTTACTACTACATCACTACCCTGAACGAAAACTACCACATGCCGGCCATGCCGGAAGGCGCCGAGGAAGGTATCCGCAAAGGTATCTACAAACTCGAAACCATCGAAGGTAGCAAAGGTAAAGTTCAGCTGCTGGGCTCCGGTTCTATCCTGCGTCACGTCCGTGAAGCAGCGCAGATCCTGGCGAAAGACTACGGCGTGGGCTCTGACGTGTACAGCATCACCTCCTTCACCGAACTGGCGCGTGATGGCCAGGATTGCGAACGCTGGAACATGCTGCACCCGCTGGAAACCCCGCGCGTGCCGTACATCGCTCAGGTGATGAACGACGCTCCGGCAGTGGCATCCACTGACTATATGAAACTGTTCGCCGAGCAGGTTCGTACCTACGTACCGGCTGACGATTACCGCGTACTGGGTACCGATGGCTTCGGTCGTTCCGACAGCCGTGAAAACCTGCGTCACCACTTCGAAGTCGATGCTTCCTATGTGGTCGTTGCAGCGCTGGGCGAACTGGCTAAACGTGGTGAAATCGATAAGAAAGTGGTTGCGGACGCAATTACCAAATTCAACATCGATGCAGAAAAAGTTAACCCGCGTCTGGCGTAAGAGGTAAAAGAATAATGGCTATCGAAATCAAAGTACCGGACATCGGGGCTGATGAAGTTGAAATCACCGAGATTCTGGTCAAAGTGGGCGACAAAGTTGAAGCTGAACAGTCGCTGATCACCGTAGAAGGCGATAAAGCCTCTATGGAAGTCCCGTCTCCGCAGGCTGGCGTCGTGAAAGAGATTAAAGTCTCCGTCGGCGACAAAACCGAGACTGGCAAACTGATTATGATTTTCGATTCCGCCGAGGGTGCAGCAGCCGCTGCACCTGCGCAGGAAGAGAAGAAAGAAGCCGCTCCGGCCGCCGCTGCTCCAGCAGCTGCCGCGGCAGCGAAAGAAGTGAACGTGCCGGACATCGGCGGTGACGAAGTTGAAGTCACTGAAATTCTGGTGAAAGTGGGCGATACCGTTGCGGCTGAGCAGTCTCTGATCACCGTCGAAGGCGATAAAGCCTCGATGGAAGTGCCGGCGCCGTTCGCGGGTACCGTGAAAGAGATCAAGATCAACACCGGCGATAAAGTGTCCACCGGCTCCCTGATCATGATCTTCGAAGTGGCGGGCGCTGCGCCTGCTGCCGCACCTGCTCAGGCTGCTGCTCCGGCGGCGGCTGCTCCAGCTGCGGCTGGCGGTGCGAAAGACGTTAACGTACCGGACATCGGCGGCGACGAAGTTGAAGTGACCGAAGTGATGGTAAAAGTCGGCGATAAAGTGGCTGCTGAGCAGTCCCTGATCACCGTCGAAGGCGACAAAGCATCTATGGAAGTGCCGGCGCCGTTCGCGGGCACCGTCAAAGAGATCAAAATCAGCACCGGCGATAAAGTCAAAACCGGCTCCCTGATCATGGTCTTTGAAGTGGAAGGCGCTGCGCCTGCCGCCGCACCGGCTCAGGCCGCTGCTCCGGCACCGGCTGCAGCTCCGGCTCAGGCCGCTAAGCCTGCCGCGGCACCGGCTGCGAAAGCGGAAGGTAAAACCGAATTCGCTGAAAACGATGCTTACGTCCACGCCACTCCGCTGATTCGCCGCCTGGCGCGCGAGTTCGGCGTTAACCTGGCGAAAGTGAAAGGCACCGGCCGTAAAGGTCGTATCCTGCGCGAAGACGTTCAGGCTTACGTGAAAGACGCTGTTAAGCGTGCTGAATCCGCACCGGCGGCTGCCGCTGGCGGCGGTATCCCGGGCATGCTGCCATGGCCGAAGGTTGACTTCAGCAAGTTCGGCGAAATCGAAGAAGTGGAGCTGGGCCGTATCCAGAAAATTTCTGGTGCCAACCTGAGCCGTAACTGGGTCATGATCCCGCACGTTACGCACTTCGATAAAACCGATATCACCGATCTGGAAGCGTTCCGTAAGCAGCAGAACGCAGAAGCTGAGAAGCGTAAACTGGACGTGAAATTCACCCCGGTTGTCTTCATCATGAAAGCCGTGGCCGCTGCGCTTGAGCAGATGCCGCGCTTCAACAGCTCGCTCTCCGAAGATGGTCAGCGTCTGACGCTGAAGAAATACATCAACATCGGTGTGGCGGTGGATACCCCGAACGGTCTGGTGGTTCCGGTCTTTAAAGACGTGAACAAGAAGAGCATCACCGAGCTGTCTCGTGAACTGACCACCATCTCGAAGAAAGCGCGCGATGGCAAACTGACGGCGGGCGAAATGCAGGGCGGTTGCTTCACCATCTCCAGCATCGGCGGCCTGGGTACCACCCACTTCGCGCCGATTGTTAATGCGCCGGAAGTGGCCATCCTCGGCGTGTCTAAGTCCGCGATGGAGCCGGTATGGAATGGTAAAGAGTTCGTGCCGCGTCTGATGCTGCCGATCTCTCTGTCCTTCGACCACCGCGTCATCGACGGTGCTGATGGTGCCCGCTTCATTACCATCATCAACAACACCCTGAGCGACATTCGCCGCCTGGTGATGTAATTGAAAAAGCCGGCCTGACGGCCGGCTTTTTTCTGATAACCTCAGGCTGTTTGGGATTATCAGCAACAAAGGACAAAATCGTTTGCCGTTTGTTGTTTAAAAATTGTTAACAATTTTGTAAAATACACGCGGATAGAACGTCCCGGTGGACTTGGGCGTAAAAATAATAGCGTCAGACCCGCCGGATATAAATTACAGAGGTCATGATGAGTACTGAAATCAAAACTCAGGTCGTGGTACTTGGGGCAGGTCCTGCAGGCTACTCTGCAGCCTTCCGTTGCGCTGATTTAGGTCTGGAAACCGTCATCGTAGAACGTTACAGCACCCTCGGTGGGGTGTGCCTGAACGTGGGTTGTATCCCTTCTAAAGCGCTGCTGCACGTGGCAAAAGTTATCGAAGAAGCGAAAGCGCTGGCCGAACACGGCATCGTTTTCGGCGAACCGAAAACTGACATTGACAAGATCCGCACCTGGAAAGAAAAAGTCATCACTCAGCTGACCGGTGGTCTGGCTGGCATGGCCAAAGGGCGTAAAGTGAAGGTGGTTAACGGTCTGGGTAAATTCACCGGCGCTAACACCCTGGAAGTGGAAGGCGAAAACGGCAAAACCGTGATCAACTTCGACAACGCCATCATCGCGGCGGGCTCCCGTCCGATTCAACTGCCATTTATTCCGCATGAAGATCCGCGCGTATGGGACTCCACCGACGCCCTGGAGCTGAAATCTGTGCCGAAACGCATGCTGGTCATGGGCGGCGGTATCATCGGTCTGGAAATGGGTACCGTATACCATGCGCTGGGTTCAGAGATCGACGTGGTTGAAATGTTCGACCAGGTCATCCCGGCTGCCGATAAAGATGTGGTGAAAGTCTTCACCAAACGCATCAGCAAGAAATTCAACCTGATGCTGGAAACCAAAGTGACTGCCGTTGAAGCAAAAGAAGACGGTATTTATGTTTCCATGGAAGGCAAAAAAGCGCCGGCGGAAGCACAGCGTTACGACGCCGTGCTGGTGGCTATCGGCCGCGTACCGAACGGTAAAAACCTCGACGCAGGCAAAGCGGGCGTGGAAGTTGACGATCGTGGCTTCATCCGCGTTGACAAACAAATGCGCACCAACGTGCCGCACATCTTTGCTATCGGCGATATCGTCGGTCAGCCGATGCTGGCGCACAAAGGCGTCCACGAAGGTCACGTTGCCGCAGAAGTTATCTCCGGCCTGAAGCACTACTTCGATCCGAAAGTGATCCCATCGATCGCCTACACCGAGCCAGAAGTGGCATGGGTGGGTCTGACCGAGAAAGAAGCGAAAGAGAAAGGCATCAGCTACGAAACCGCCACCTTCCCGTGGGCTGCTTCCGGCCGTGCTATCGCTTCCGACTGCGCAGACGGCATGACCAAACTGATCTTCGACAAAGAGACCCACCGTGTTATCGGTGGCGCGATTGTCGGCACCAACGGCGGCGAGCTGCTGGGTGAGATCGGCCTGGCTATCGAGATGGGCTGTGACGCTGAAGACATCGCGCTGACTATCCACGCTCACCCGACTCTGCACGAGTCTGTTGGCCTGGCGGCAGAAGTATTCGAAGGCAGCATCACCGACCTGCCGAACGCCAAAGCGAAGAAAAAGTAACTTTTTCTTTCAGGCAAAAAGCATAAGCGGCTCCCGGAGCCGCTTTTTTTATGCCTGATGTTTAGAACTATGTCGCTATTCATAAACCGCTACACCTCATACATACTTTGTAAATAGTCACTCTGTAAACTTATAGGTAGTTAACGATATCAATGAGGTGTGTGATGAAACGCTTTTTAACCACAGCGCTGGTCGCAGCAGCGTGCTTATCCGGTGTCGCCTGCGCGGCTGACGCCACGATTCCGTGGGCGGATAACAGCGGTGGTACGGAAACGACCCATATTGCGGCGATGGGCCAGGATCTGAATGCTCAGCATCAGCAAGTGACCAAGACCAGTGAAGGAGTATGGGCGGCGAATTCCGGCAGCATCAGCGCTGACGAATCGGCATTGTCCAGTACGAAACCAGCCTTTGCCGGCGATCCGTCGCTGATGCCCCACCAGGGCTAAGTGAATGAAAACGCCCGGTTGCGTATACGTAACCGGGCGTTTTTTTATGGATTGACCACCTGCCAGCCGGCGTCAGCGTCGGGGGCAAAGCGCGTTATCGCCTGGGCCTTTGCCGCGCTCTCTTCACCGAGATTGGCCTGATAAACCGTATCGTGCTGATCGATCATAAAGCTCATCACGCCGGTTTCCCCCCACGCCACAGGCCACGCCAGCAAGGCGACGCTCTGCTCAACTCTACCGGTGATAATGCGGAAGCGGTAGCCATGGTAGCCGCTGCCGGGAACCGTCGGGCTAAAGGCTGGCCCAAGCGGACTTGGCGCTTCGCCCGGCGAGGTGGGCCAGTACAGACCATCTTTTTTGCCTTCGCTACTGATGATTTTCTGCGCCCAGCGGTGGTTCAGTTGATAGTAATCCTGCTGGGCGTCAACGTAGGCATGCATGGCGGCTATCGCCGACAGTTCATTACGGCCGATAGCGCGGGTGAGGATCTCTTCTTCGCCAGCGGCCATATCAAAGCGCCAGCCCTGGGATGCTTTGACGATGGGGACTGGCAGCCGCCATGCTTCGCTACCGACGTCGAGCCAGGCTTTTTCACCCTGCTGCACAATCACATGTTTCACCTGCCAGTCGCGCTGGAAGCGGTCGACGGCAGTGGGGTCGATCCCGTCGGGGGGTAAAAAATGCTGCCAGTTATGGCCAAGCACTTCACTCAGCGCCGCATCATTTTGCTGGCCGATCGCCTCGGCCAGCGCGTTTGCGGCCTGCTCGGGGGTGGCATACTGCTGCTGGGCGAAGGCGGCAAGCGGCGACAGCATTAACGTGAACAGGGCAATTGATAATGGGTTTCTCATTCTGCTCATCCTCAGCGGCGGCGTAGTTCATTGTGTTCAGAAAGACGCTCTCTGGCGCCGTCGCGCTGCTCGCGGTTTACGCTGGAAAACTGACGACTCTGCCGTCCCCGTTCTTGCTGCGCTTGCCAGGAGGGGGCGCGGCTCTCGTTGCCGCTAAGGGCGCTGGCGCGCAGATGACTGACCGTCTGCTGACGCTGGGCTGGCGTGGCGGACTGGAGCTGCTGCCGGCGCTGTTGCTGCTGCGGTGTAGTATTCTGCTCGCGGCTCTTAATGGTTTCCCTACGCTGCTGTTGCTGCGGCGTCGGGTTTTTCAACTGCGCTTTCGCCGCGTCTCGACGCTGCTGGGTCGATGTCGGCTCGCTGTCGTAACCGCGGTAGTTGCTGCGCTGGGTGGCTTGTTTCAACTGCGCCGAGGCCGCCTGACGCTGGGCATCGCGCGAGGCGGTGTTTGCCGCCAGGTTGCCCGCCGTGGCGGTCGGCGCGCTGCGCTGCTGAAGCTGGGTCATCGCCGCCTGGCGCTGCGCCTCACGATCGACCGGCGCATGCTGGGTCGCGCTCAGTCCGCCGGATACGTTGGTCTGATGAAAGCGCTGGGCGACGGTATTATCGGGGTATGGCACGTGACCGCGATAGGCGGGATTGTGCTGCCAGTTTACGTGGTCGCCCGGCAAGTTTTGTCCGGTAATGCGGTTAAAATTATTCACATTGATATTGATGTTATCGCCATTATGCGAGTAATCCCCGCGGTGGTAGTCGTCATCGTGATGGTGGTAGTCATCATCATCATCCCAGTCGATGCTGCTGAACAGCGCCCAGGTGGTCGCCACGCCCAGGCTGTAACCGAAGCCTTTGACGAAGCTATCGGTAAACTGCTCCCCGGGAGGGGGCGGCAGATAGACCGGAGGATATGCGCTGTTCGGCCAGGTACCATAGACGGTGGAGGGGTTGTAGTTGGGAACATAGACCACCTGCGGATCGGTCGGTTCTATTTTTATGACCTGGGTTGGCGCAGGCGCCGCCGCGGTAGTGCTTGACGTTGATACGGTGCTGCTTTTCGAAGTGGTGGCCGGCACAGGCGCCGCTGCGGCGACAATCACTTTTTGCTGCGGCGTAGATTTCAGCGTCCCTGTCTCCTGGGCGATGGCACGCAGGCGTTGCACCGAGTCCATCACATCATGCGGCTGGGCCAAAAACGCATTACCCAGATTTTCCACCCAGGGCGGATTCTCGCCCATCATCGCCAGCAGGGCAGGGAAAGCGACAAGCGATTTGACGCTGGGATCTCATGGCTGGCTGGCAACTGCCTGAACGGCGGGATCCCCTTTCATGGTGGGGTTATCCTGGGACCACTGCACCGCCTGCATGACGTTGTCCGGGTAGGTGGAAGCCATCAGCACCTGCGACAGCAGACTGTCCGGGTAGAGCGCGATGGGGGCAACCCACTGGTCAATCTGCGCCTGGGTGTAGGTGGCGGCCACCGGCTCCGCGGCGGCGGGTGCGGCTGGCGTTGGCGCTGGCGCAGGCTGCGCCGTTGGCTGAGTGACCGTCTCTGGAGTACGGCTTTGCACATAGAGTGTTCCCGCCGCCGCGAGTAAGCCAGCGCTACAGAGCAGGGTGATAATATGGGGTTTGAACGGCAGTGACATAGAAGCTCCTGACCCAAAAAGTAACCCATCTCGCTAAAGTATCGGCGAAAACGGCGCGTTTGCTGAGTATAAGTAAGCGGTATGGCTTTTTATTGATGATTGTTGGGATCGGCCCATGGCGTTGTACGCGGAAAGGAATTTTTGTCGCGGGATTTGAACAGAAAGCCTGCAATATCCTGCCCTTAACGATTCAGCTAAATTTTAATGTTGCTTTTTTGTAAACAGATTAACACCTTTCAAAAATCCTGCTATGCTGCCGACGCGGTATCGGGCATTTACCCTACAAACTGCTGTCTCACAGGAGCGTGAAGAAAATCGCCCAGCCACTAAATCCTTCAAGATGCGTCAAGGCGGCAAACTGCCAATACCGAAGCAGATTGATTGAAGACGTGTAGGCCGCATTATGACAATGAGAAGCGAGGAGAACCGTCGTGCTAGAAGAATACCGTAAGCACGTAGCTGAGCGTGCCGCTATGGGGATTGTTGCCAAACCCTTAGATGCAACCCAAATGGCCGCGCTGGTAGAACTGCTGAAAAACCCGCCTGCGGGCGAAGAAGAATTCCTGTTAGACCTGCTGATTAACCGTGTACCGCCGGGCGTCGACGAAGCCGCCTATGTTAAAGCTGGATTCCTTGCCGCGATCGCCAAAGGCGAAACGACCTCCCCCCTGGTTACCCCTGAAAAAGCCGTTGAACTGCTGGGCACCATGCAGGGTGGTTACAATATCCACCCGCTGATCGATGCCCTGGACGACGCGAAACTGGCGCCGATTGCCGCGAAAGCGCTGTCCCATACTCTGCTGATGTTCGATAACTTCTACGACGTGGAAGAGAAAGCGAAAGCGGGTAACGAGCACGCTAAACAGGTTATGCAATCCTGGGCCGACGCTGAGTGGTTCCTGAACCGCCCGCAGCTGGCAGAAAAAATCACCGTTACCGTTTTCAAGGTGACTGGCGAAACGAACACCGACGACCTGTCTCCGGCGCCGGATGCCTGGTCGCGTCCGGATATCCCGCTGCACGCCCTGGCGATGCTGAAAAACGCCCGCGAAGGCATTGAACCGGATCAGCCGGGCGTGGTTGGCCCGATCAAACAGATCGAAGCACTGCAGCAGAAAGGCTACCCGCTGGCCTACGTTGGCGACGTGGTCGGGACCGGCTCTTCACGTAAATCGGCCACCAACTCGGTGCTGTGGTTTATGGGCGACGATATCCCGAACGTGCCGAACAAGCGCGGCGGCGGCCTGTGCCTGGGCGGCAAAATTGCGCCAATCTTCTTCAACACCATGGAAGATGCGGGCGCGCTGCCTATCGAAGTGGATGTGTCAAACCTGAACATGGGCGACGTCATCGACGTTTACCCGTTCAAAGGCGAAGTGCGTAATCACGAAACCAACGAACTGCTGGCCAGCTTCGAACTGAAAACCGATGTGCTGATCGACGAAGTCCGTGCCGGCGGCCGTATCCCGCTGATCATCGGTCGCGGCCTGACCACCAAAGCGCGTGAAGCGCTGGGTCTGCCGCACAGCGATGTCTTCCGTCAGGCGAAAGACGTGGCGGAAAGCACCCGCGGCTTCTCTCTGGCGCAGAAAATGGTTGGCCGCGCCTGCGGCGTTGCCGGTATCCGCCCGGGCGCCTACTGCGAGCCGAAAATGACCTCCGTCGGTTCTCAGGACACCACCGGTCCAATGACCCGTGATGAACTGAAAGACCTGGCGTGCCTGGGCTTCTCCGCTGACCTGGTGATGCAGTCCTTCTGCCACACTGCGGCCTATCCGAAGCCGGTTGACGTCACCACGCATCATACTCTGCCGGACTTCATTATGAACCGCGGCGGCGTCTCGCTGCGTCCGGGCGATGGCGTGATCCACTCCTGGCTGAACCGCATGCTGCTGCCGGATACCGTGGGCACCGGCGGCGACTCCCACACCCGTTTCCCCATCGGTATCTCCTTCCCGGCGGGCTCTGGTCTGGTGGCCTTCGCCGCCGCGACCGGCGTGATGCCGCTGGATATGCCGGAATCGGTGCTGGTGCGTTTCAAAGGTAAAATGCAGCCGGGGATTACGCTGCGCGACCTGGTCCACGCGATCCCGCTGTACGCCATCAAGCAGGGCCTGCTGACCGTTGAGAAGAAAGGTAAGAAAAACATCTTCTCTGGCCGCATCCTTGAGATTGAAGGTCTGCCGGATCTGAAAGTGGAGCAGGCGTTCGAGCTGACCGATGCCTCCGCTGAACGTTCTGCTGCAGGTTGCACCATCAAGCTGAACAAAGAGCCGATCGTTGAGTATCTGAACTCCAACATCGTCCTGCTGAAGTGGATGATCGCCGAAGGCTACGGCGACCGCCGTACCCTGGAGCGTCGTATCCAGGGCATGGAGAAATGGCTGGCGGATCCGCAGCTGCTGGAAGCCGATGCTGACGCGGAATACGCGGCAGTGATCGACATCGATTTGGCGGATATCAAAGAGCCGATTCTGTGCGCGCCGAACGATCCGGACGATGCCCGCCTGCTGTCTGACGTACAGGGCGAGAAAATCGACGAAGTGTTCATCGGCTCCTGCATGACCAACATCGGCCACTTCCGTGCCGCCGGTAAGCTGCTGGACAGCTACAAAGGCCAGTTGCCGACTCGCCTGTGGGTGGCGCCGCCAACCCGTATGGACGCCGCGCAGCTGACCGAAGAAGGTTACTACAGCGTATTTGGTAAGAGCGGGGCGCGTATCGAAATCCCTGGCTGTTCCCTGTGTATGGGTAACCAGGCGCGCGTCGCCGACGGCGCGACGGTGGTTTCCACCTCTACCCGTAACTTCCCGAACCGTTTAGGTACCGGCGCTAACGTCTATCTGGCCTCTGCCGAGCTGGCAGCGGTGGCTTCTCTGCTTGGTAAACTGCCGACGCCGGAAGAGTACCAGACCTTCGTGGCGCAGGTGGATAAGACAGCGGAAGATACCTATCGCTATCTGAACTTCAACCAGCTGGATCAGTACACTGAAAAAGCTGACGGCGTGATCTTCCAGACCGCGGTGTAAAACCAATCGGTCAGCCTGGCTGACCGTTTGGCTACAAACTCCCCAATGCCCGGTGAACATTGCATCACCGGGCATTTTTATTTCCAAACCTCCTGCCTGTTACGCTTTTTTTCTTTCGGTCTGCTGCGATAATTACTCCATGGGTACAGTGCAGCGGTGACGCATTGCCCTTGCAGAGGAAAAGACGATGGACTACGAATTTCTGCGCGATATTACCGGAGTGGTAAAGGTGCGAATGTCGATGGATCACGAGGCGATTGGCCACTGGTTCAACGAGGAGGTGAAAGACAATCTTGCTCTGCTTGACGAAGTGGAGCAGGCTGCGCGCACCGTGAAAGGCAGTGAACGTTCCTGGCAGCGTGCCGGACATGAATATACGCTGTGGCTGGATGGCGAAGAGGTGATGATCCGCGCCAATCAGCTGGAATTTTCCGGCGACGAAATCGAGGAGGGGATGAGCTACTACGACGAAGAAAGCCTCTCTCTGTGTGGTGTTGAGGATTTCCTGCAGGTGGTTGCCGCCTATCGTGAGTTTATGCAGCAGCGTTGATGACTCGTTTTGCGCCGGGCTGCGGAAAACCGTAGCCCGGCTAAGCGTCGCGTGCGCAGGGCACATCTCCGGGTCGCGACGAGTACCTTTCCCCCGCTTCCCGCCGGCGCAGAACCCAGGCCCGGCGCGCAAAATCGCCGCCGGGCATTTGAGGCATTACACGGCAGGAATATTGCGGCCGTAGTAAATCTCGCGCATCTCTTTCCACAGCAGGTCGGTAATGACCTTGCGCTCTTCAGCGGTCAACTCTTCCGGTCGGGTATGGAACATGTAATGCTTAAGGTCGAACTCCTTAAGCAACATTTTGGTATGGAAGATATTTTCCTGATAAACGTTGACGTCGACCATGTCATACAGCGACTTCATATCGTCAGACATAAAGTTCTGAATTGAGTTGATTTCATGATCGATAAAATGCTTCATCCCATTGATGTCGCGGGTAAAGCCGCGCACGCGGTAGTCAATGGTCACAATGTCCGATTCCAGCTGGTGGATCAGATAGTTCAGCGCTTTGAGCGGTGAAATAACCCCGCAGGTAGAGACTTCGATATCGGCGCGGAAGGTGCACAGGCCGCCTTCCGGGTGGCTCTCCGGATAGGTATGCACGCAGATATGGCTTTTATCGAGATGGGCGACCACGGTTTCAGGCAGCGGGCCGGGGTGTTCGGTCTGGTCGATAAGCCGCGGGTCGACGGGCTCTTCGCTTACCAGAATGGTCACGCTGGCGCCCTGGGGTTCATAATCCTGGCGGGCGATATTCAGGATATTAGCGCCAATAATAGAGCAGGTTTCGCTCAGGATCTCTGTCAGGCGATTGGCATTATAAAGTTCGTCGATATAGGCGATGTAGCCGTCGCGCTCTTCTGCCGTTTTGGCGTAACAGATATCGTAGATACAAAAACTCAGGCTTTTGGTCAGGTTGTTAAAGCCGTGCAGCTTCAATTTTTTCAATTTAGTTCACCCCCTTATTTCGCTTCACGGTGCGGACAGAGCATCATGCAGATATTGTGGTAAGGCGAAGGCCGCCGTATGGATTGCCGGATTGTAGTAACGGCAGGTCAGGTTGGCTTTGTGAAAGCGCGCCTGAATGATTTCGCTGGAAAGATGGCGCAGCGCCTCGTTGTCGCTCGCCCAGGCAAAGGTCATGATCCCGCCGTAATAGGTCGGAATCGCCGCCTGGTAGAAGCTGACGTCGCGAAAATAGTGGCTCAGTTTGCGATGGCTACCGACCGCTTCATCCTGCTGCAGGAAGCAGACGCCGTTCTGCGCAACGAAAATCCCTCCCGGATTCAGGCAGCGTTTGCAGCCTTCATAAAAAGCCGAGGTGAAGAGGCTTTCCCCCGGGCCAATAGGGTCGGTACAGTCCGAAATGATCACATCAAACGTTTGCGTCGTCTGGTTAACAAAATTGACGCCATCATCAATTACCAGCGTAAAGCGCGGATCGTCATAGGCGCCGGCGCTATGGTTGGGCAGGTACTGGCGGCAGAATGAGACCACCCCGGCGTCGATTTCCACCATGGTGATGCTTTCGATGCTGCGATGACGAGAGACTTCGCGCAGCATCGCGCCATCGCCGCCGCCGATGATCAGGACATGCTTGGCGTTGCCGTGAGCCAGCAGCGGCACGTGGGTCATCATTTCGTGATAGATAAACTCATCGCGTTCGGTGGTTTGCACGACGCCATCCAGCGCCATCACCCGGCCAAAGGCGCGGTTGTCAAAGATGATCAGATCCTGATGATCGGTTTTTTCGTGGTACAGCACGTTATCAACGCTAAAGTACTGACCAAAATGGTCATGCAGCGTTTCATGCCACAGTGGATTATCGGCCACGGTGAGGCTCCTCCTTCGTTAACATCTGTTACACCCGTAAAACGAGTGCAACATCATAGACAACTATAGATGAGGATGCACGGCGGTTATTGCAGCAATGCGGCAGGAATAACAGCACCGCCCGGAGAGGGCGGTGGGGAGACAGGGCTATTTTGCCGGCGCGGGTTGGCTATCCACTATCCGCACGGAATAGACCATGGTGGCGCCTGGGGGGATCTTCGGTGGCAACCCTTTACTGCCATAGGCTTTGTCGGGCGGGACGACCAGCGTCACGGAGCCGTGGTTCTGCAGGCGCTTCAGCGGGCCGCGAAATACCGGGGGATAGGCATCCAGTTTCTGGGTAAGCGCCTGATCTTTCGTCTCCATATCATTGATCACCGTTCCGTCCGTCAGCATCTCTTTGATCACCACGGTCACCAGATCGTTGCCGCTAATTTTTCCTTTACCCGGGTAATCGATACGGCTGTAGACGCCCTCTTTGAAGACCACACCTTTTTTGCGCGCAAACGCCTGCTGGTATTTCTGACCGGCGCTGATGTTTTTCTGCTCGATTTTATTCAGGTTCTGGAAAACCTGCTGTGAAATGTCAAACAGCGCTTTGTTACGCTCCTGTTCGCCGAGGCGAAGCTGGCCGCTGAAAGCATCTTCGATGCCCTGCAGCACCAGGCCAGCGTCGACGTTAACCCCCTGAGTGCGACGAGTCGTGAGGACATTAAGCGCCTCTGTACCCATCGAGGCGCCGATGGCGTAAGCCTGCTGTTCACCTGGCGCGCTGAGTTTGGCGGCGGTTTTGCCGGTGGTATTTCTCGGCGGGACCGTCAGCTGCGTCCGCAGCAGCTGGATTTCATCCTCTTTCATCCGCAGCTGGGCGTTATCTTTGTCCGCCTGCAGGCGATAGGCCGCCACTATGGCCGCCATCTCGGGGGGCTCATCTTTTGCCGCCACGGCGGCATCGGCGCGGCTCGATGGCGCTTTTTCCGCCGCGGCGAGCCGGTTAACCAGCGACTGCTTATCGGCATTAAGGGCTTTGACCTGATCAAGAGCGGTCTGCTGCGTCTTCTCTGCCGCGGCGAGCCGGTTAGCCAGCGACTGCTTATCGGCGTTAAGGGTTTTAACCTGGTCGAGGGTGGTCTGCTGCGTCTTCTCTGCCGCGGCGAGCCGGTTTGTCAGCGACTGCTTATCGGCGTTAAGGGCTTTAACCTGGTCGAGGGCGGTCTGCTGCGTCTTCTCTGCCGCGGCGAGCCGGTTAGCCAGCGACTGCTTATCGGCGTTAAGGGCTTTGACCTGGTCGAGGGCGGTCTGCTGCGTCTTCTCTGCCGCGGCGAGTCGGTTTGTCAGCGACTGCTTATCGGCGTTAAGGGCTTTGACTTGCTCGAGGGCGGTCTGCTGCGTCTTCTCTGCCGCGGCGAGCCGGTTTGTCAGCGACTGCTTATCGGCGTTAAGGGCTTTGACCTGGTCGAGAGCGGTCTGCTTCTCTTTTTCCATCACGGCCAGCCGGGTGGTTAACGACTGCTTGTCGGCGGCGAGGGCTTTTGCGTGGTCAGGAGCGGCCTGCTGCGCTTTTTCCATCGCGGCCAACCGGGTAGCGAGCGTCTGTTTATCCGTATTCAGAGCGGTGAGGATGGCGCTGAGCCGTTTATTTTCAGCTTCGGCTTGCTGAAGCTGTGACGTTAATTGTTGGATCTGCTGCAGCGCGGCGGCCTGACTTTGCTGCAGAATAGAATTCTGGGCTGTGCTTTCTTTTTTTATTAACGCCTCATTTTTCGCGGTGGCGGCGGTTAAGGCGACCTGTAATTCTTTTATTTTGTTATTTAATGCCGCTTGCTCATTCGCGATGGAGGTTTCGGTGGCCGGAGTGTTAGCAAGCTGTTTTTTTAATTGCTGAATAGTTTTATCTTTTTGCTCAATGGTCGCCTGCTGGCTGGCGATTCTTTTTTGCAATTGTGCGGTATTAGGCGTCTTTTTTTTATTATCCGCATTTTGACGACCGCCTGACGTTTGCTTTGCGGTTGCAGTATCGCTTTTTTCATGCGCCTGGGTTTGCTGCTGGGCGTAGTCAAGAAACGCCGGCGCGGCGCCGGCGAAGAACGGTGTTGAAAGCGCCAGCGCCGCGACGAGCATCAGCAGGGGCGCGTTGAGGGTCAGCGTGGCGGCTCTGTTCATGGCTGTTTGCTTTCACCCCGCTGTACCAGGCTATCGATCAGCGTTTTCTGGATATCGGCGCATAGTTTGATGGATTTAAACTGATACATGGAGTCAATGCCAAGCCGGGTGGGATCCGCCACTTTCTCGCGCACGCTGTTGTATTGTGATGCCGCACGCACTAAGGCATTGAAGTCATTGCTAAGTTTGGTTGCCTGCTGTGGGTTAACCTCTTTTAGCGAGTCCAGCGCCTGTCGGCAGGATTCAATACGCGCTTGTTCGCTAGCCGCGCGCTCCTGTTCTGCCTGCTGCTGTGACGTTAGCGGAGTGGTGAGCGGTTTTACCTGCTGGCGAGAGGCGGTATTGCTACAGCCGGCTAATAACATAGCGGCGAGTGGAATAATACGAAGAGTCAGCGAGATATTCACAATTTCAGTCCATGAAGTAGATATATTTTCAACGGATTCTAAAAGGCTGTTTTTTATTTTGCAATATATCATTAGGGATATTTTATTGTTTTTTTCTGGAAAGGCTGTTAGTGCGGGTTTAATTTATTTATTGGATTTATGTATTGCGATATATATAAGGTTTATTTTATATAAAATAATAATGGTAAATATTAGAGGCGGGTGAGGAGGGGAAAAGCGCGGCGCGTTGCCGCCCGCGCGGGAAATTATTTGACGTAAGCCAGCAGGCTAAGTGAATCGCGGGCCAGCGCTTTACATTTTTTCGCCGTCGGAAGGTTAATGCCGCTGAGATCGCGATAGCTGTCTTCGCCAAGCGCTTTCATGTTGTAGCTGTCGTAGTTGCTCAGGTCCCATTGGTTCTGCTGGGCAAAGAACACCAGGGCGCGACGGATCTGCGTGTTGGGCAGGTTCTGGTAGCCACAGTCGTTTTTCAGAAACACAAAAACCGCGGTTAAATCAGCCATGTCTTCCGCTTCGGATTCGCTGAGCGCGTAGCTGTTGGCGGAGAGAGTAAGCAGGCTGCCGAGTACCATTGTTCTGAAAAGCGTCTTCATTTTTTCTACCGTTAGATCACCGACGCTTCAAATTAGCATACTTCTTTACACAGCGCCGATCTTTATTCTCACTCTTCTGCTTGACCTTCCCGTTACGGTAGGGTTTAAGCTCAAATATTCGCCCGCAGAATAAAAGGATGTGAATATGCAACGTCGAGACTTCCTCAAACTGACCGCCGCGGTCAGCATGGCCAGCGCGTTACCGCTTTGGAGCCGTGCGGTCTTTGCAGCCAGTCGCCCGGCCCTGCCGGTACCGTCGCTGTTGACGGCCGATGCGCGCAACCGTATCGAGCTGACCATCCAGGCGGGCAAAACGCAATTTGGCGGGATGAACGCCACCACATGGGGGTATAACGGCTCGCTGCTGGGGCCCGCGCTGCAGCTGACGCAGGGGAAGACCATCACGGTGGACATTACTAACCAGCTGGCAGAAGAGACCACGCTGCACTGGCATGGTCTGGAGGTCCCGGGCGAGGTCGACGGGGGACCGCAGGGGGTTATCGCCCCGGGCTCCACTCGGACGGTGAGCTTCTCGCCAACGCAACGGGCGGCCACCTGCTGGTTTCACCCCCATCAGCACGGGACCACCGGTCGGCAGGTGGCGATGGGGCTGGCGGGGCTGGTGCTGATCGAGGATGAAGAGAGCGGACGCCTGCTGTTGCCGAAGCAGTGGGGAATCGATGATGTACCGGTTATCGTACAGGACAAGAAGTTTACCGCCGCTGGCGAAATTGATTATCAGCTGGATGTCATGAGCGCCGCCGTCGGCTGGTTTGGCGATACGCTGTTGACCAATGGCGCTCTCTATCCTGAACATGCCGCCCCGCGCGGCTGGCTACGTCTGCGCTTGCTGAACGGCTGTAATGCCCGTTCCCTCAATTTTGCGACCAGTGATAAGCGCCCGCTGTACGTGGTGGCCAGCGACGGCGGTCTGCTGGCGGAGCCGGTGAAGGTCAATGAACTGCCGGTCTTGATGGGGGAGCGTTTTGAGGTGCTGGTGGACACCAGCGACGGTAAACCTTTTGATCTGGTGACCCTGCCGGTGAGCCAGATGGGCATGGCCATTGCGCCTTTCGATAAACCACAGCCGGTACTGCGCGTCCAGCCGCTGGTTATTCCTGCCTCCGGTAAGCTGCTGGATACCCTGGCCGCTCTGCCGGCGCTACCGTCCCTGACGGGGCTGACGCAGCGTCAGCTCCAGCTGTCGATGGATCCGATGCTTGACAGGATGGGCATGCAGGCGCTGATGGAGAAATATGGCGATCAGGCGATGGCCGGAATGGATCACGGCATGATGGGGCACGGCGGGATGGGCGACATGGGGAGTATGCACCACGGCGACATGAGCAACATGAACCACAGGTCCGGCATGAATCATGGTATGTCGTCGGCTAAGGGGTTTGATTTCCATAACGCCAACCGCATCAACGGCAAAGCCTTCGACATGAATGTGCCGATGTTTGCCGCCGCCAGAGGAGAGTATGAACGCTGGGTCATCTCCGGCAAGGGCGACATGATGCTGCATCCGTTCCACATTCACGGCACCCAGTTCCGCATCCTTAGCGAAAACGGCAAGCCGCCAGCGGCGCATCGTAGCGGCTGGAAAGACACCGTTCGTGTGGAAGGGGACGTGAGTGAAGTATTAGTGAAGTTTGATCATCCGGCGCCGAAGGAGTTTGCCTATATGGCCCACTGCCACCTGCTGGAACATGAAGACACCGGGATGATGTTGGGGTTCACGGTTTAGGGCGGTATAGCCCTGGCGCGTGGAAATAGGGGATCAAGACAAAAAAAACGGCAACTTTCGTTGCCGTTTTGCGTTTTATTTCGCCTCATCCGGGAGCGCATAGGCGACGATATAATCGCCCATTTTTGTGCCGAACGAGCCGTGACCGCCGGCAGAGATGACAACATACTGTTTGCCATTCACTTCGTAAGTCATCGGAGTCGCCTGGCCGCCGGCTGGCAGACGGGCTTCCCACAGTTTCTCACCATTGCTCATATTGTACGCGCGCAGGTAGTTATCCGCGGTCGCGCCGATGAACAGGACGTTACCCGCCGTGGAGATTGGCCCACCCAGCATCGGCATACCCATGGTGAACGGCAGTTTAACCGGCATCGGGAACGGCAGGCTATCCTGCGGAGTACCGATACGTTTTTTCCATACCACTTCGTTGGTTTTTAGATCCAGCGCGGAGATATAGCCCCATGCCGGCTGTTTGCACGGCAGGCCGAACGGCGACAGGAACGGGTTCAGGGTGACGCCGTAAGGGACACCGTACTGCGGCTGCACGCCGGACTCGGTGCCTGAGCCTTTCGCATCTTTCGGCGGTTCCATTGGGTTGCCCGGGCCGCGTGGGATCAGTTTAGAGACGAACGGCAGCGCCATTGGGTTGGCGATAGCCACCTGACGGTTCGGATCGACGGAGATGCCGCCCCATTCAAACATCCCCAGGTTACCCGGGAAGACAAGGGTGCCCTGCTCAGACGGCGGGGTAAAGATACCTTCATAGCGCATCTGGTGGAAAATCACGCGGCACACCAGCTGGTCGAACATGGTGGCGCCCCACATGTCCGCGCCGGTCAGATCTTTCTTCGGACGGAAGCTCAGATCGGAGAAGGGCTGAGTTTTGGCCACATAATCGCCTTTGGCGGCGCCCTGCGGGACCGGTTTTTCCGGAGCCGGGACCACCAGCTCGCCGTTACGACGATCCAGCACGAAGATGTTGCCGGTTTTCGCCGGAGCATAGATGACCGGCACGGTTTTGCCATTGACTTCAATGTCAGCCAGCGTCGGCTGAGAAGGCATGTCCATATCCCACAGGTCGTGGTGGACGGTCTGGTAGCTCCAGGCCAGTTTACCGGTGGTGGCGTTCAGCGCGACAATCGAGCTGGCATAGCGCTCTTGCTCCGGCGTGCGGTTGCCGCCCCAGATATCCGGAGTGGTCACGCCCATCGGCAGATAGACCAGATCCAGTTTGGCGTCGTAGGCGGCAGGCGCCCAGGAGTTCGGTGAGTTGAGCGTGAAGTGATGCTCATCGCTTGGGATGGCGTTCGGATCTTTCGCGCCTGGATCGAAGGCCCACAGCAGTTTCCCGGTATTCACATCAAAACCGCGGATCACGCCTGACGGCTCACGGGTAGAGAAGTTATCGGTGACTGCGCCGGCAATCACGATGGTCTTATCGGTGATAATCGGCGGGGAAGTGGGTTCATACATGCCCGGCGTGGTCACTGGCATGTTGGTCTGCAGGTTGAGAATACCTTTGTTGGCAAAGGTTTCGCACAGCTTACCGTTGTCGGCGTTTACTGCGAACAGGCGACCATCGTTCACCGGCAGGATAATGCGGCGCGGACAGTCGGCCACGACGTCAGCAGGGGCGTTATCCGCTTTCGCTTCGTGATACGAGACACCGCGGCAGGTGACGTGCTGGAATGACGGGTCGGCGTTCAGCTGCGGGTCAAAATGCCATTTCTCTTTACCGGTGGAGGCGTCAAGCGCGAACAGGCGCTGATGGGCGGTACACAGGAAGAGCGTGTCGCCGACTTTAATCGGTGTCACTTCGTTAGTGATTTCACCCGGATCGTTCGGCTGTTTCAGGTCGCCGGTGCGGAACACCCAGGCTTCCTTCAGGTTCTTCACGTTGTCGGCGTTAATCTGCTTCAGCGGGGAGAAGCGCTGACCTTCCTGGTTGCGGCCATAGGCCGGCCAGTCGCCGTCGGCAACGGTGGAGATCGGCGCGGCCGGGGTGGCGTCGGCGCTCAGGGTGCCGTTGATCTCCTGCGGGTCGTTAAAACCAGCCCAGGTCAGCATGCCGCCGCTGATCAGCAGGGCGACGACCAGCGCGCCTACGGCGCCAGCGGAAGGCACCGGCAGACGACGCCAGACAAAAGGCAGGATCAGCCAGATACCAAAGAAGACGAGGATGTCGCTACGTGGCGTCAGCGCCCAGAAGTCGAAGCCGACTTCCCAGACGCCCCAGATCATGGTCGCCAGCAGCAGCGCGGCGTACAGCCACAGCGCAGCGCGCTTGCCGCGCAGCAGCATCACGGTCACGCCCAGCATCACCAGACCGGCGATGGGGTAGTACCAGGAGCCGCCAAGCACGACCAGCCATGCTCCGCCGATTAAAAGATAGAGGCCGCAGAACGCTGCAAATAGCGCAGTCAGCGTCACCAGGAGCCTTGATTGTTGAGACTTTGTTTCAGCCATAGAAAGTTACTCATGTGTTTGTTAATTTTTTAACTGCAATTAATTATAGGATTTAACAAGTGTGATCGGAATCACAAATATGGCTTTATTAATCCCTGCACCGCAGATTTCTTTTTGCTGGTATACTGGATGGCTTGCCGGTCATCGTCGGGGCGAAAGCAGCGGCTTTGATGATTTATATTTAGAATCAAATGGTTAGTCTTATGAAACATACTGTAGAAGTGATGATCCCGGAATCCGAGATCAAAGCGCGCATCGCGGAACTGGGTCGTCAAATCAACGAACATTATCAGGACAGCGGCAGCGAAATGGTGCTGGTGGGGCTGCTGCGCGGCTCGTTTATGTTCATGGCCGACCTGTGCCGTGAAGTGCAGGTGCCGCATGAAGTCGATTTTATGACCGCCTCGAGCTACGGCAGCGGCATGTCCACCACCCGTGATGTGAAAATCCTCAAAGATCTGGACGAAGACATCCGTGGTAAAGACGTACTGATCGTGGAAGACATCATCGACTCCGGCAATACCCTGTCTAAAGTGCGTGAGATCCTCAGCCTGCGCGAGCCGAAGTCGCTGGCCATTTGTACGCTGCTGGATAAACCAAGCCGCCGTGAAGTGAATGTCCCGGTTGAGTTCGTCGGTTTCGCCATTCCGGACGAGTTCGTGGTGGGCTACGGTATCGACTACGCTCAGCGCTACCGCCATCTGCCGTATATCGGCAAAGTCACCCTGCTGGACGAGTAAGGGGATATTCCACTCAGGCGCGCGCCGCTCGCGCCTGAGTGGCTAAGTCTGAAGGCTATTTGTGGTTGATGTGCTTGATCTTGAGGTTGGAGATCCCGTGGCGATAGCGCTGTTCGAGGGTTTCCCGGCTCACGGCGGTCACATCCAGATCGCGCAGCAGTCCGTCGTGAATGCCGTATGCCCAGCCGTGGATGGTGACTTTCTGTCCGCGCTTCCACGCCGATTGCATAATCGTCGAATGTCCCAGGTTGTATACCTGCTCCATCACGTTCAGTTCACAAAGAGTATCCAGACGGCGCTCCTCCGGCATTTCTCCCAGCAGCGAGCTGTGTTTAAACCAGATATCGCGGATATGCAGCAGCCAGTTGTCGATGAGCCCCAGCTCTGGGTTCTCCACCGCCGCCTGCACGCCGCCGCAGCCGTAGTGGCCGCAGATAATGATGTGCTCAACTTCAAGGACATCGACGGCATACTGCACCACCGACAGGCAATTGAGGTCGGTGTGGATCACCAGATTCGCCACGTTACGATGCACAAACAGTTCGCCTGGCTCCAGGCCGGTGAGTCGCTCAGCGGGAACGCGGCTGTCAGAACAGCCAATCCACAGGAAGCGCGGTTTCTGCGTTTGCGACAGTTTCTCAAAAAAGCCGGGGTCCTCTTCCACCAGCATTTTTGACCATAGTGCATTGTTGCTGATGAGTGTATCTATATCATTCATGGACGTTATCGGCCTGTAACCAAGTAAGTGCGTTGCGCTAATATAGGGTAAGCTCACCTTTTTTAAAACCATCTTAACCCGTGATACTTCAGGCTGCAGATGCGCTGGCCGCGCGAGTACAGCGCAAACGTCAGTCAGGCGGGTTAATGACGTGTCATGACACGAGAAGAGATATTTAATGACCATTGCTCTGGAATTAAAACAGCTCAAAAAAACCTACCCCGGCGGGGTTCAGGCACTGCGGGGAATCGATCTGCAGGTTGAAGCGGGGGATTTCTATGCCCTGCTGGGCCCGAACGGGGCGGGAAAATCCACGACGATCGGCATCATCAGCTCGCTGGTGAACAAAACCTCCGGTCAGGTCAATGTCTTTGGCTACGATCTGGAGAAAGATGTCGTCAACGCCAAGCGCCAGCTTGGCCTGGTGCCGCAGGAGTTTAACTTTAACCCGTTCGAGACCGTGCAGCAGATCGTCGTTAACCAGGCGGGCTACTACGGCGTTGAGCGTAAAGAAGCCATCGCCCGCAGCGAAAAGTACTTAAAACAGCTCGATCTATGGGAAAAACGCAGCGAACGCGCGCGGATGCTCTCCGGCGGGATGAAGCGCCGCCTGATGATCGCTCGCGCGTTGATGCATGAGCCGAAGCTGCTGATCCTCGACGAGCCGACCGCCGGCGTCGATATCGAACTCCGCCGCTCGATGTGGGGCTTCCTCAAGGATCTCAACGATCGCGGAACCACCATTATTCTGACCACCCACTATCTCGAAGAGGCCGAAATGCTGTGCCGCAACATCGGCATCATCCAGCACGGTACGCTGGTGGAAAACACCTCGATGAAAGCGCTGCTGTCGAAGCTGAAGTCAGAGACCTTTATTCTCGACCTCGCGCCAAAAAGCCCGGTGCCGAAGCTCGAGGGCTACCAGTATCAGCTGGTCGATACCTCGACGCTGGAAGTGGAGGTCCTGCGCGAGCAGGGGATTAACAGCGTCTTCGCGCAGCTGAGCGCCCAGGGGGTGCAGGTACTGAGTATGCGTAACAAAGCCAACCGTCTGGAAGAGCTGTTTGTCACCCTGGTGCATGAGCGAAAAGGAGAGTCAGCATGATGCAGCTTTATTGGGTCGCGCTGAAAAGCATCTGGACCAAAGAGATCCACCGTTTTATGCGCATCTGGGTGCAGACGCTGGTGCCGCCGGTGATTACCATGACCCTGTACTTCGTGATTTTCGGCAACCTGATCGGCTCGCGCATCGGCGAGATGCATGGCTTTACCTATATGCAGTTTATCGTGCCGGGCCTGATCATGATGGCGGTGATCACCAACGCTTACGCCAACGTCGCCTCGTCGTTCTTCAGCGCCAAGTTTCAGCGCAACATTGAGGAGCTGCTGGTGGCACCGGTGCCGACGCACGTGATTATCGCCGGCTATGTGGGCGGCGGGGTGGCGCGCGGGCTGTGCGTGGGCATCCTGGTGACCGCGGTGTCGCTGTTCTTTGTGCCGTTCCAGGTTCACTCCTGGCTGTTTGTCGCCCTGACGCTGCTCCTTACCGCGGTGCTGTTCTCGCTGGCCGGGCTGCTGAACGCGGTGTTTGCCAAGACCTTCGATGACATCAGCCTGATCCCGACCTTTGTGCTGACGCCGCTGACCTATCTCGGCGGGGTGTTCTACTCGCTGACCCTGCTGCCGCCGTTCTGGCAGGGGCTGTCGCATCTGAACCCCATCGTCTACATGATCAGCGGTTTCCGCTTCGGCTTCCTCGGTATCAACGATGTGCCGCTGGTGACCACCTTTGCGGTGCTGGTGGTCTTCATCGTCGCCTTCTATCTCCTCTGCTGGTCGTTAATCCAGCGCGGCCGCGGCCTGCGTAGCTGATACTCATCACGGTTAGCGCTTCCGGACGCCAATACGCGAAGCGCTAACCGCTTATCTTTGACCGCCATCACCGATACGCCATCTTCCCCTTGCTACATTGTTGGCTGGCTAAGGAGGGAAGCATGCTTGGTTGGGTCATTACCTGCCACGATGAGCTGGCGCAGGAGATGCTGGATCGTCTTGAACAAAAATTTGGTCCACTGGCCCAGTGCCGGGCGGTCAATTACTGGCGCAATCTCAGCAGCAATATGTTGAGCCGGATGATGTGCGATGCGCTGCATGCCACCGACTCCGGGGACGGGGTCATTTTCCTTACCGACAGAACCGGCGCGGCGCCTTATCGGGCCGCGGCGCTGATGAGCCACAAACATACCCACTGCGAAGTGATCTCCGGCGTCAGCTATTCATTACTTGAGCGAATGTATCTGCTGCGGAATACGTTAAGCAGCGAGGCGTTTCGCCAGGCTATCGTCAGCGCGGGCGGTCCGATGGTGAGCAGCCTGTGGCATCAGCAGCAGAAGAACCCCCCGTTCCGGTTGCGTCATGATACCTTTGGAAATTAAGCAGCGGGACAGATGCCGCTTTTGTTACAATAACCGCCGTTGATGGTTTACCGGTTCGATGCGCATGCTTGCCCGATTTTTTACTCTGCTTCTTTTACTGACCTCACTCAGCGTCTCCGCCAGTCTGCTTAGCCAGCAGGGCAAGCCTGTGCGCTATATGCAAACCACCGAAGACGCGGTTATCTGGGCGCAGGTGGGGAACCATGTGGTCAGCGTCGGCAATGTGCGTGCCGGGCAAATCCTCGCGGTTGTCCCGACGGCGGCTGATTACTATGAGTTTCGCTTCGGCTTCGGCACCGGGTTTATTGACAAGGGCCATCTGGAGCCAGTGCAGGGTAAGCAGCGGGTGGAGGACCGTCTTGGGGATCTCAATAAGCCGCTGAGTAATCAGAATTTACTCACCTGGAAAGATACGCCGCTCTATGACGCTCCCTCAGTGAGCAGCGCGCCGTTCGGCACGCTGGCCAATAATCTGCGCTATCCGATCCTCAGCAAGCTGAAGGACCGGCTCAATCAGACCTGGTTTCAGATCCGCATTGGCGACCGGCTGGCGTGGGTCAGCAGTCTGGATGCGCAGGAGGATAACGGGATCCCCGTGCTGACCTATCACCATATTCTGCGTGACGAAGAGAACACCCGTTTCCGCCATACCTCGACCACCACCTCGGTACGCGCCTTTAATAACCAGATGACCTGGCTGCGGGATCAGGGTTATACCACGCTGACCCTCTATCAGCTGGAAGGCTACGTGCGCAATAAAATCAACCTTCCGGCGCGGGCAGTCGCCATCACCTTCGATGACGGCTTGAAATCGGTAAATCGCTACGCCTATCCGGTGCTGAAACAGTATGGCTTCCACGCCACCGCCTTTATTATTTCATCGCGTATTAAGCGTCATCCGCAGCAATGGGATCCGAAATCGCTGCAGTTCATGAGCATTTCTGAGCTCCGGCAGATCCAGGACGTCTTTGACATTCAGTCGCATACCCACTTTCTCCACCGGGTGGACGCCAGCCGGCGGCCGATCTTATTCAGCCGCAACTACCATAATATTCTGTTTGATTTTGCCCGCTCGCGTCGGGCGCTGAGCCAGTTTAATCCACATGTGCTCTACCTTTCCTATCCCTTCGGCGGCTATAACGCCACGGCGGTGCAGGCGGCGAATGACGCCGGGTTTCATATGGCGGTGACGACGGTGCGTGGGAAGGTGAAGCCGGGGGACAATCCGTTTCTGCTAAAGCGGTTATATATCTTACGCACGGATTCGCTGGAGACGATGTCGCGGCTGATCAGTAACCAGCCGCAGGGGTAAACTTCGGCGCTGCACCTGAGTGCGGCGCCGTGGTCATCAGGCGACCTGCACCGGAATCGCTTTTGCCTGGCGCTTCATTTCGTTGTCGCCTTCGAAGTAGGCGATGTTGGGCTGCCAGCGGCGCGCCTCTTCGTCAGACATGGTGACGAAGCTGGCGATGATCAGGATATCGCCGACGCTGGCGCAGTGCGCGGCGGCGCCGTTAACGGAGATGATTCTGGAGCCTCGCTCGGCGGCAATGGCGTAGGTGGAGAAACGGTTGCCGTTGGTGACGTTCCAGAGGTGAATGGTTTCATTCTCCAGAATACCGGCCGCATCCAGGAAGTCCTGGTCAATGGCGCAGGACCCTTCATAGTGCAGGTCAGCCTGCGTCACTTTTACGCGGTGGAGCTTGCCCTGCAGCATATTACGCATCATAACTTCTACCCTTCAACCTTAATGTAGCAGAGCGGACACGACGTCCGCCCTGAGAAAAGCCCGGGCAAGTATTGCCCGATTTTTACCCGCTGTCTACTGACCGAGCGTGACGATCTGGTTGTCGATCAGGCGGGCCTGACCGAGCCAGGCGGCCATCAGGATGACCGCGCGCTGGCTGGCGTCGGTCAGTTCAAGCAGGGTGTCGGCATCGCGGATCTGAATGTCGTCGGCGCGGAAACCTTTCTCGTTCAGCTCCTGTTCGGCGATAGCGATGATCTCGTCGAGCTGACGGTCGCCGGCGGCCAGTTTTTCCGCCACCGCGCTCAGCACTTTATACAGGCCGGGAGCGATTTTGCGCTGGTCGGCGGTCAGGTAGCCGTTACGCGAGCTTAGCGCCAGGCCATCCTTCGCGCGGACGATCGGCACGCCGATAATATCGATATCGTAGCCCATGTCGGCAACCATCTTGCGGATCAGCGCCAGCTGCTGGAAGTCTTTCTCGCCAAAGCAAGCGACGTCAGGCTGAACCAGGTTAAACAGCTTACTGACGATGGTCGATACGCCGCGGAAATGGCCCGGGCGGCTGGCGCCTTCCAGCATGGTGGACAGGCCGGGGACGTCGACGTAGGTCTGGCCTTCGGTGCCCTGCGGGTAGACTTCCGCCGGCGTCGGCGCGAAGACAAAATCGACATGACGCTTGTTCAGCTTTTCACAATCATCCTGTAGGGTGCGCGGGTAGCGCGCCAGGTCATCGGCGCGGTCAAACTGCATCGGATTGACGAAAATACTGACCACCACCACGTCCGCGCTGGCTTTGGCTTCATCAACCAGCTTCATATGACCATCATGCAGGTTGCCCATCGTCGGGACCAGCGCGATACGCTTGCCTTCCTGACGCAGACGGCGGATATGCTGACGCAGCAGCAGCACGGATTCTATAATCAGCACAACAAGACTCCTTAATGGAAACTGTGTTCTTCGCCCGGATAGACCCCGGATTCAACTTCGGCAATATACTGCCGCACCGCGGCGCGGATGTCGCCCGCCTCGGCAAGGAAATTCTTGGCAAATTTCGGAATGTGGCCGCCGGTAATGCCGAAAGCGTCATGCATCACCAGGATCTGCCCATCGGTGACGTTGCCCGCGCCGATGCCGATCACCGGAATGGTCAGGGCTTCGGTGATGCGTTTCGCCA
The DNA here is from genome assembly GCF_046602535.1 of Klebsiella sp. 1SOBk10mer. NCBI lineage: Bacteria > Pseudomonadati > Pseudomonadota > Gammaproteobacteria > Enterobacterales > Enterobacteriaceae > Klebsiella > Klebsiella sp. 1SOBk10mer. The sequence goes on along the minus strand of NZ_JBKIUP010000005.1, from coordinate 82,230 downwards.
GGGCGACCGGGACGCACTCCAGCACCAGCAGTTGCGCGCCTGCCGCTTCCAGCGCTAACGCGTCTTCAAACAGGGTCTGCGCCGCATCGCCGCGTCCCTGCACTTTATAGCCACCGAAGACGTTCACCGACTGCGGCGTCAGGCCGAGATGGCCGCAAACCGGCACCGCGCGTTCCGCCAGCATCTTCACGGTCTCGGCCAGCCAGGCGCCGCCTTCGAGTTTGACCATATTGGCGCCAGCGCGCATCACGACGGCGGCATTTTCGAAGGCCTGCTCCGGCGTGGCGTAGGCCATAAACGGCAGGTCGGCGAGCAGCAGGCTGTTCGGCGCGCCGCGGCGGACGGCGCGGGTGTGATAGGCGATATCTTCTACGGTGACCGGCAGGGTGGAGTCGTGACCCTGCACCGTCATTCCCAGCGAGTCGCCCACCAGCAGCACATTAATGCCTTCATCGGCGAACAGCTTCGCGAAGCTATGGTCGTAGGCGGTAATGGTGGCAAAGCGCTTCTTTTCCTGTTTGCATTTCTGCAGCAGGGCAATGGTGGTCGGTTTCATAACATTTCCTGATGATGAAAGTCATATTAACCGGCATTCTAACAGCAGCATTCAGAGGGGCAATGATTTTGGGCAACCGATTACGACGATCGCCGCAAATGCTAAAAAAGGAGAGGGAATTACCAGATAGCGGGCTTTGCCGCGCCGAGATCATCCAGCACGGCGCGCAGCGCCATGCCGTCAGGAAAGTGGAGGTCCGGGGCGATCTCGAACAGCGGCCAGAGCATAAAGCCGCGGTTTCTCATATCGTAGTGCGGAACGGTCAGGCGCTCGCTGTTAATGACCGCATCGCCAAACAGCATAATGTCGAGATCGAGGGTGCGCGGCCCCCAGCGTTCGGCTTTGCGCACCCGACCCTGCTGCAGCTCAATGCGCTGGGTGTGATCGAGCAGTGCCTCAGGGGACAGCGTGGTTTCCAGCGCGACGGCGGCGTTGAGATAGTCTGGCTGATCCTGCGGGCCCAGCGGCGGCGTGCGGTAGAACGAAGAGACGTTCACCACGCGGCTGTGCGGAATTTCGCCCAGGGCGTGGATAGCCGCCTGCACCTGCGCCAGTGGCGAAGCGAGGTTACTGCCGAGGGCGATATAGGCCAGGGTCATGCGTTACCCTGGCGTGGCGCGCGCTTGCGCGGACGGCGGTGGCGACGGCGCGGCGCCGGATCGTCCCCGAGGTCGTTGAGCATATCTTTTTGCGCCGGCGGCGCGGCGACCTGGAATTCGCCCCACCATTTGGTCAGACGCTGCAGTTCGCCGTTGTTTTCAGCGCCAGCGCGTAGCTCCAGCAGATCGTAGGCGGCGCGGAATTTCGGATGCTCCATCAGCTTCCAGGCGCGTTTGCCCTGGCGACGGGACATGCGCAGCTGCAGCTGCCAGATATCGCGGATCAGGGTGGTGATGCGCTTAGGGATCGCCAGCGTACGGCAGGCTTCGTCCAGTACGTCGTTCATCGCCAGGGCGAAGGCGTCATAGTATGCCAGACCGCTCTCCTGGGCGATTTTCTGCGCCGTCTCCAGCAGCGGATACCAGAACATCACTGCGAACAGGAAGGCCGGATTGACGCGCATGTCGTTACGAATGCGGGTATCGGTGTTCTTCAGCACCTGGTTGATGATCCGCTCCATCGGGCTATCGCCGCGCTCGGTAAAGTAGCGGGTGATGGTCGGGAACAGCGGCTGGAACAGGTTGTATTCCCGCAGCAGCAGGTAGGTCTGATAGCCATGCCCGGCCTGCAGCAGCTTGAGCACTTCTTCGAACAGGCGCGCCGGCGGCACGTCGTGGAGCAGGGCGGCCAGCCGCGGCAGCGGTTCGGCCGTTTCCGGACTGATGGTCATATCCAGCTTGGCGGCGAAGCGCACCGCGCGCAGCATGCGTACCGGATCCTCGCGATAGCGGGTTTCCGGATTGCCGATCAGGCGGATCACGCCGTCCTGCAGATCCTTCATGCCGCCGACGTAGTCGCGAACGGTAAAGTCCGCCACGCTGTAATAGAGGCTGTTGATGGTGAAGTCGCGACGCTGGGCGTCCTCTTCGATCGAGCCGAAGATATTATCACGCAGCAGCATGCCGTTCTGGCCCCGCTGGGAGGTGACGCGATCGGTAGTGTGCCCTTCGTGATGGCCACGGAAGGTAGCGACCTCAATAATTTCCGGCCCGAACATGACGTGCGCGAGGCGGAAACGGCGCCCGACCAGACGGCAGTTGCGGAACAGCTTACGCACCTGATCCGGCGTGGCGTTGGTCGTGACGTCAAAATCTTTTGGCTTTTTGCCAAGCAGCAGGTCGCGGACGCCGCCGCCGACCAGCCAGGACTCGTAGCCCGCCTTGTTGAGGCGGTACATGACCTTGAGGGCGTTTTCACTGATATCTTTGCGGGAAATAGCATGCTGCTCACGCGGGATCACCGTCATAGGCGTTGGTTCGACGGCGGCTTCTGCCTCGCGCTCCTCACGGCTTAGCACCTTACGGCAAAAATTAGCGACTCGGGTAAAAATGGTGCACCTCGTAGTGTCAGACGGACTTCAGATCAACTGTACAGTGTAAAAATAGCGGCTAATCATAGCTCAGCGGGAGCCATTTGAGAATGCTCGATTTTCGCCGGCTGCCAGTTGGCGACGGCCTGGGCGAGTAAATCATCGATGCTCAGGGCCTGCCACTCCCCGGCGATCTCCTGATTCAGAAAGCGGAGCGCCCGGACGATTTCGGGGCGCGGATCGCCTTCCGGCAGCGCCGGCGCGTGGTTTTGTTTAGAGAGCTTATTGCCGTCGGCATTGAGGGCCAGCGGCAGATGGAGGTAGTCCGGTGCCTGCCAGCCAAAATGCTGATACAGCGAAATCTGCCGCACCGTCGGCTCAATCAGATCGGCGCCGCGGACGATCTCGGTGATCCCCTGAAAGTGGTCATCGACCACCACCGCCAGGTTGTAGGCAAACAGTCCGTCGCGACGGTGGATAATAAAATCTTCTCGCGCCAGCGGCTCGTTGGCGACCAGCGTGCCGCGCAGGCGGTCGGTGAACTGCAGAACCGGACGGGTCTGGCGCAGACGCAGCGCGGCGTTTTCCGCCCCCAGCCCAAGGTCGCGGCAGTGACCATCATAGATCCCGCCTACGGCGTGGATCCGCGCGCGGGTGCAGGTGCAGTAGTAGCTCAGCCCTTGCTCGCTCAGCCAGGCCAGCGCCTCGCGGTAGGCTTCGTGCCGTTGCGACTGCCAGAGCACCTCGCCGTCCCAGTGCAGACCGTAGTGGTCGAGCTGGCGCAGGATGGTGTCGGCGGCCCCGGGGACTTCGCGCGGCGGGTCGATATCTTCAATACGAACGCGCCAGATACCCTGGTTCGCGCGGGCCTGCAGGTAGCTGCCGAGCGCGGCGATCAGAGAGCCGAAGTGGAGTTCGCCGGAGGGGGAGGGAGCAAAGCGCCCTATATAGCGTGAGTCAGTCATGGTACGGACAACAGAACCAGGCGGGAGAGACTCCCGCCAGAGAGTGAGGCAGCAGGGGATTAGCCCGCCATCTGTTTTTCGCGAATTTCCGCCAGGGTTTTGCAGTCAATGCACAGATCCGCTGTCGGACGCGCTTCCAGACGGCGAATGCCGATCTCCACGCCGCAGGATTCGCAGTAGCCGAAGTCTTCGTCTTCAACTTTTTTCAGCGTTTTCTCGATCTTTTTGATCAATTTACGTTCGCGGTCGCGGTTACGCAGCTCCAGGCTGAACTCTTCTTCCTGGGCGGCACGGTCTACCGGGTCCGGGAAGTTAGCAGCTTCATCCTGCATGTGCGATACGGTGCGATCCACTTCATCCCTGAGTTGATTACGCCATGCTTCAAGAATACGCTTGAAGTGCGCCAGCTGGGCTTCGTTCATATACTCTTCGCCCGGTTTCTCTTGGTACGGCTCCACCCCAGCGATGGCGAGAATACTCAGGGACGATGTTTTACGGTTTTGCCCTTCTTGCATGTTGCTTCTCCTTAACACGCACTATCGATCCCCATGTGGGGGAAAATCAGGCCGCTATAAATAGCAGATGCTTTTCCGGATAGCAATTATCTAAACGTTACACTTGACAACCCTGTGAAGAAAAGCGTATTCGCGCTTGCGACCCGAACACTATTTAGCCACTTATTTACCGGGGTTTAACACCACGGCGATCGGCTTATTCAGAGTCATCCTCGTCGTAGAAAGTTCCGCTTTCCAGGCGAGAATTTCCACCCCCTTGTCGCGGGCTTCTGTTAACAGCTGTGCGTATCTGGCATCAATATGATGCGCGGGAGAGAAACGGTCAATTGCCGAATGCAGGACGGCAAATAAAATCACCGCGCGGTCGCCATTTGCCGCGACGGCCATCAGCTCCCGCAGGTGCTTCTGTCCGCGCATAGTCACCGCATCAGGAAAATAACCGTATTCTTTCTCCGCCAACGTAACCGATTTCACTTCAATATAGCAGTTTTGGCGATCATCTGCCTGTAACATAATATCGATACGGCTATTCTCAGCGCCATATTTCACTTCGCTTTTCAGCTGGTTATAGCCTGAAAGTTCAGGGATTATTCCGGCGGAAATTGCTTCTTTCGCCAGCGTATTCGCGCGCAGCGTGTTGACGCAAATAACGGCGCCCTGCTGCGTTTCAGTTAATTCCCAGGTATGGGCATATTTGCGCTTCGCATTGTCAGAAGTGGAATACCAGACGGTGTCGCCCGGGACGGCGCAGCCGGTCATGGCACCGGTATTTGGGCAGTGGAGCGTCAATTCGCGGCCATCGGGGGTCACCACGTCGGCAAGAAAACGTTTGTAACGTTTAAGCAAAATGGCGGGTTGCAACGGCGGATCAAACTGCATCAATTTTCCTTATCAAACGGATAATGTTCCAGCGCCGTGTAGCGCGTGCGCCCGTGGCTAAAGCTGGATTCATAGAGCACGAACTCGTTCACCGGAAACGTCCAGCGAAAGCCGGGCGGCGGGATCGGCACCGCCTGACGGGCATCGCGCCACAGGGTAATGTGCGGATGAAACGGCTGCGGACTCTGATAGCAGCCGCTGCGCGCCGCCTGAGCGCGCAGCATACTGGCAAGCTGCAGCAGGCCGCGCGGTGGCTGACGGGTCCCGAGCCAGACCACCCGCGAACGCAGCCACTGTCCGGCATCGTCCAGCGTCAGGGTAAAGCCCGGCTGCTGGAGGCGGCCGGCGAGGGCAGACAGCGCCCGCTGTTTTTCCGCGCTCACCTCGCCGAGAAACGCCAGCGTCAGATGAAGGTTATCCGCCGCGACGGGCCTGCCGGCATCCTCAGGGAAGTGCGTTGCCCGCCACTGGACAATCTGTTTGCGGACGGCAGGCGGCAGTTCAATCGCAAAAAACAGCCTTTTCGGCTCAGACATGATAGAGACTCGGTAATGAATTAGGGGGATGCTACAATGCGAGCCCCTGAATGTTAACCCCCGGAGCCTTTTGTGTCCTCATTGCCGGTTGCCGCCGTCCTCCCAGAACTGTTATCCGCCCTGCAGCATGCGCCGCAGGTTTTGCTCAACGCGCCGACCGGCGCCGGGAAGTCGACCTGGCTGCCGCTGCAGATCCTCGCTGAGGGTAACATCGCGGGACGCATTATCCTGCTGGAGCCTAGGCGTCTGGCGGCGCGCAATGTCGCGCAGCGGCTGGCTGAACTGCTCGGCGAAAAGCCAGGGGAGACCGTGGGTTACCGCATGCGTGCCGAAACCTGCGTCGGGCCACAGACCCGCCTGGAGGTGGTCACGGAGGGGATCCTGACGCGCATGATCCAGCGCGATCCCGAGCTGACGGGCGTGGGGCTGGTGATCCTCGATGAGTTTCACGAGCGCAGCCTGCAGGCGGATCTGGCGCTGGCCCTGCTGCTTGATGTCCAGCAGGGGTTACGTGACGATCTCAAACTGCTCATCATGTCGGCGACCCTTGATAACGATCGCCTGCAGCGTCTGCTGCCTGAGGCGCCGGTGGTGGTCTCGGAGGGGCGCGCTTATCCGGTGGAGCGTCGCTTCAGCCCGCTCTCCGCGCACCAGCGTTTTGATGAGGCGGTGGCGATAGCGGCGGCGGAGCTCCTGCGGCATGAACAGGGATCGATGCTGCTGTTTCTGCCCGGCGTCGGCGAGATCCAGCGCGTTCAGGAACAGCTGACGGAGCGTGTGGCGGAGGATGTCATCCTCTGCCCGCTGTATGGCGCTTTGCCCCTAAGCGAGCAGCGCAAAGCGATCCTCCCGGCGCCGGCCGGGAAGCGCAAAGTGGTGCTGGCCACCAACATTGCTGAGACCAGTTTAACCATCGAGGGCATCCGCCTGGTGGTCGACACCGCCCAGGAGCGCGTTGCCCGCTTTGACCCGCGCACCGGCCTGACCCGGCTGGTGACGCAGCGCATCAGCCAGGCATCGATGACCCAGCGCGCTGGACGCGCCGGTCGTCTCTCCCCGGGGATCTGCCTGCATTTGCTCGGCAAAGAACAGGCCGAACGAGCGGCGGCGCAGAGCGAACCGGAGATCCTGCACAGCGATCTGTCGGCGCTGTTGCTGGAGCTGCTGCAGTGGGGTTGCCACGATCCGGCCTCGCTGGCCTGGCTGGATCAGCCGCCGGCGGTGAACCTGGCTGCCGCGCGCCGCCTGCTGGAGGCGCTCTCGGCGCTGGACGGCGAGCGGCTGTCGGCGTTTGGCCGCAAAATGGCCACCCTCGGCAACGAGCCCCGGCTGGCGGCGATGCTGGCCGCTGCGCAGACCGATGACGAAGTGGCGACGGCGGCCAGGCTGGCGGCGATCCTTGAGGAGCCGCCGCGCGGCGGGCTGGTGGATTTGGGCGCCGTCTTTTCCCGTCAGCAGGCCAACTGGCAGCAGCGCGCGCAGCAGCTGATGAAGCGTCTGGCCTGCCGCAGCGGCCAGCCCGATGCGGGACGAATGGCTGCGCTCCTGGCGTCGGCCTTCGCCGACCGCATCGCCCGCCGCCGCGGTCAGGAGGGACGCTATCAGCTGGCGAACGGTATGGGCGCGATGCTGGACGCCGACGACGCGCTGGGCCGCCATGAGTGGCTGATCGCTCCGCTGCTGCTGCAGGGCAGCGCCTCACCGGATGCCCGCATGCTGCTGGCTCTGCCGGTGGATATCGGCGAGCTGATCGCCGCCCGTCCCGAGCTGGCGCAGCGTTCCGACACGGTGGAGTGGGATGAAGCGCAGGGGACGCTGAAAGCCTGGCGGCGGACGGTGACGGGCCAGCTGGTGATTAAGACCCAGCCGCTGGCGAAGCCCTCTGAGGCGGAGCTGCATCAGGCGATGCTCAACGGGATTCGTGAGAAAGGCCTCGGTGTGCTCAACTGGACGCCAGAGGCCGAGCAGCTGCGGCTGCGGCTGCAGTGTGCGGCGCAATGGCTGCCGGAAGAGGCGTGGCCCGCGGTGGATGACGCTTCGCTGCTGGCCTCGCTGGAGGCATGGCTGCTGCCGCAGATGAACGGCGTTCACTCGCTGCGGGCGCTGAAGGCGCTGGATCTGCGGCAGGCGCTCCAGGACTGGCTGCCGTGGCCGCTGCGCCAGAAGCTGGATCGCGAGCTGCCGACGCACTATACCGTGCCGACCGGCAGCCGTCTGGCTATCCGTTACCATGCGGAGAACCCGCCGGCGCTGGCGGTGCGTATGCAGGAGATGTTCGGCGAGGCCACGACGCCGGTTATCGCCGAGGGGCGAGTGCCACTGGTGCTGGAGCTGCTGTCGCCCGCTCAGCGTCCGTTGCAGATCACGCGCGATCTCAGCGCCTTCTGGCAGGGGAGCTACCGTGAGGTACAGAAAGAGATGAAGGGACGCTATCCGAAACACGTCTGGCCGGACGATCCGGCCAACGCCGCCCCGACCCGACGCAGCAAAAAATATTCGTAGCCCCAGGCGCCGGGCGGCATTCTGCCCGGCCAGTCGAACCACTCACGCTAGACCATCTGCTGCCAGAGAAAAACGCCCCCTCCCGCCAGCGCCAGCCAGGGGCCGAAGGCCAGCGGCTGCTGCAGCGACTGCCGGGTCCACAGGCGCTGCAGCAGGGTCCACATCAGCCCGCTGGCCGAGGCGAACAACAGCACCTGCGGCAGAGCCTGCCAGCCGCACCAGGCGCCCAGCGCCGCCAGCAGCTTAAAATCGCCATAGCCCAGAGCCTCTTTGCCGGTCAGCAGGCGGAACAGCCAATAGACCGACCACAGTGCCAGATAACCAGCCATCGCCCCGGCGACCGCGTCCGGCAGCGCAATGTACACCTCGTTAAGATTAAACAGCAGTCCGGCCCACAGCAGGGGCAGGGTCAGGCGATCGGGCAGCAGCTGGGTCCGGGCATCAATCCGCGCCAGTATCAGCAGAAAGGAGAGCAGCACCAGGCCGCCCGCCAGTGCCAGTCCCGGCGCGAGCAGCGCCCCGGCGAGGATAAACAGCAGGCCGGTGGTCAGCTCGGTCAGCGGATAGCTCCACGAGATGCGCGCCTGACAGCAGCGGGCGCGACGGCCTAGCCAGAGGAAGCTGAGCAGCGGGATATTGTCCCGCCAGGCGATCGGCTGGCGACACTGCGGACAGGATGAGCCCGGCGTGCTGAGGGTTAGCGGCTCGTCGTCCGCGGTCTGGGCCAGCATGCGCGGCAGACGGTAGATCACCACGTTGTAAAAGCTGCCCAGCGCCAGGCCGAACAGCAGCAGAAAGCCATACCAGACAAGGGGGAAATGCAGCGATAATGCGGCTAATGTCGTCATTTTTGCTCCTTTAATCACCATTTTCCCTGCAGCTGCCACGGCGTCGGGCCCGGGTCGTTTTTGGCCATCGGGCGGGTGACCAGCAGCGCCAGCAGGGGCGGTATCCCCTGCCTGGGCTGTAGCGTACCGTGAAACAGATAGCGGCCATCGGGCGACAGGGTGCCCTCGCCGCTGAGGCTCAGCTGATGAGAATCCTGGCGGATGGCCAGCGCCACGGCGCCGGTCGCCGTACAGCTTAAGGTGCCACTGACCTGGGCTAACTCCAGGCTACCGACCGGAGAGTGCAGCCTGGCCTGACGCCACAGCGCGCGTCCGGCGGTGATTTGCCGACAGCGCCCCTCGCTGAAGTGCGCTTCGGCCAGGCTGAAAGTAACCTCTCCCTCGGCGCTGACGGGCATGGTCGGCGTTAGCCAGCGACCGAGCAGGCTGGCGGGGGCGGTGAGCCGTCCCTCCTGCAGGCGCAGATCGCGGATGCCCCACAGCCGGGCCTGACCCTCCACGCCGCGGGGATCGCTGAGCGCGATCTGCCAGCCAGCCAGGGTGAGTGACCACGTCAGCCGCTCAAGCCGTTCGCCGCGCCAGGAGACTGACTGCGCCGCGCCGCGCCAGATGCTGCCGCTGAGGTTGGCCACCTGTACCTCGGGCGGCAGCATCGGGACTAACAGGCGCGCCGGGGCGGTGGCGGTCAACCACAGCAGATAGAGCGCCAGCAGTAGCCCAACCGCGAACCCGTTAGCTTTCATCGTCGCGCTCCAGCAGCAGATGGTTGACCGTGACCCAGCCCGGCCGCGACGGCTGTGCGGTTACGGATAGCGAGACCGCGTTGACGCCGCGCATCGCCGGGGCGTCCAGCCAGTCCATCAGCGCCTGAAAGGCGCAGGGCTGAAGGGTGACCTGAAGACGTTTTCCCTGTGGCTGCAGACGAACGACTTCCAGCCCGTGGCTCGCCGCCTCGCGCATCACCAGCGCGGTGAGCGCCTCTTTTGCCGCCGGCGCGGGCTGCTGGCTGAGCTGCTGCAGGCGCGGACCCTGCTGCGTCATCCAGCGCAGGCTGGCCTGTTCTTTCACCAGGATTTGCCGCCACTGCGCCTCGCGGGCTCGCCAGGGCTGCCACAGCCCGTACCAGAGGGCGCACACCACCAGCAGCCCCGCGAGTCCGAGCAGCAGGCGCTGCTCCGACGGCGTGCGCTGCCGCCACCAGATAAACAGATTAGCCATCGTTTTCCTCCAGCGTCAGTTGTCCTTCAATGCCATCCGGTTTCGTGGTCATGTCGCCTGGCCGGACGCGAAACCGCGGCTGCGCCCGCTGGGTGAACTGCTCCAGCGCCCGGGAAGAGGCCGCGGCGATATCCAGTTGCAGACGGTTGGCCGCGGCATCCCAGCTCAGCGCCCGCAGGCGGATCCCCGGCGTGTCGCTGATGATGTTCTGCAACGCGCTGAGGCGGTCGACGAGGGGGGCATGCTGCGCCTGACGGGCGAGGGGTTGCAGATGCTGCTGCATCTGCAGTCGCGGGTTAATCACCTTTTTCTCCGTAGGAAACCAGCGATGATAGTAGGCCCGGCTGGCCTGCTGGGCCGCCTCGGCCTGGCGCGCCAGATCGCGATGATCCAGAACGCTATTCACCGCCGCCAGCAGCGCCAGGGCCAGCGCGGCATACCGAGCCGGACGCCAGCTCCCCTGCGCAGGCTGCCGACGGCGGATGGCAAACTCTCCCTGCAGCAGGCTGATCTTCTGCGCCGCCGGATGATTTGCGGCGAGGGAGAGCAGCGTCTGCGCAGGCTGCGCGCGCCACGCTCCCGGCGCCGCGGGCGGCGGCGAATAGCTGTCGATGACGTGCTCTTCCGCCTCGCCCTGCAGCAGCTCCGCCAGCCAGGAGCTTTCCGCCGCCATGCCGCTCCATGGCTGGTGGCGGATCAGCCACTGCTCGTCCACCTGCACCGCGCTCCACGCCGGCGGTTGCCAGGGCAGGGCCAGCACATCGGGCGTCAACGCCAGGGGGCGTAGGGAGAGCGACTCGCAGCGCGCCAGCCAGTCGCGCATTTTTTGCCGCTGCACGGCGACGATCTCGCACTGGGCCTGCTGGCGGTGGAGCAGGGCAAAATGGGTGGCTTCCACATCGTCGGCCAGCTGCTCTTCCAACAGGAACGGGGCCACCTGCAGCGGCGGTTTACGCAGGCCCGCCGGCAGGCTGAGGGGGTGAAACGCGCAGTCGCTGGCCGGGATCAGCACCCAGGCCGGGTAATGCGCCGCCAGCGCCGGGAAAGGGCTGGCGTCGTCAGCCGGCCACCGGCCGCGGGCTTCGTGATGCGGATCGCCGGGGGCGAAGAGTTGCCAGTGCAGCGGCGCCTGCCCGGGGGCGAAGCGCACGATCAGCATGGCCTGGGGGGAAGCGTTAAACTTATTCATCAACCACCATAGAAAGTCCGTATCGCCGCTGGACGACGGTAAAGGCGCGCCCCTCCTGTTGCAGGACGCTGTGCAGCTGAAAGCGAAGGTTGCCGGTCACCACGGTGAAGGCGGCGATAAAGCGTGTGCTGCGCACCGTCAGCCAGGGGCGGGCGAGCGTGGTATCGGTTTTCTGCAGCGTAGGCTGCGCGAGAAACGCGGCGACGCTGCTCCATCCGGTTCGCGGGCGGTTGTGCAACAGCTGTTGCGCCTCCTGCAGCGTCAGATCGCCGGGAAAGAGGGCCACCAGCAGGGCGGCCTGTGAGGGCCGCAGGGTGTTGACATTGACCTGCAGCGCGTCATCCGGCTGGACGCAGACGAAGGGGAGCAGGCGCTGATAGAGCGCGGCGTCCATACCGGCCAGCAGGCGCAGCTCGCTGACGTCCTGCATCGGCTGGTTGGCGGCGAGATAGCCCGGGGTTTGTGCCATATAAACCTCGTCCTCCGCCCCGTTCAGTCGCGGCTGGCCGTCGCTGTCCGTCCAGTCGCCGAGGGCGGCGGCGATCTGGCTGGCGCGCAGCGGCGATTCGCCGAGCAGCGCCAGCAGCCGGACGAAGACGTCGGTCGGGTAGAGCGTTTCGCCGCTGGTCTCATCCGCGCGATGGTTGATGGCATTGAGGTTAAAGCAGGCGTGCCCGTCGCGGATCGTGGCGAGGATTTCGCCATCGTCGAGGGTAAAGCGGCGTCCCTCCTGCGCCCAGGTTTGCGCCAGGTTCGTTTGACTGGGCGAGTCCAGCGCGTCGCGTTGCAGCAGCGCGGCGGCCATGTTTTCCGCCGCCAGGGCGTACCATCTGGCCTGCAGATTATCGAGGGTCACGGCGGTGTGTTGATACATGACCGAGGTGCGTTCGGTCATGGCGCTGGCGAGGATCATCATCAGGGCGAGGATGAACAGCACCATCAGGAGCGCGACGCCGCGTTGCCGATTTTTCACTGGCCGCCCCCCGGGGTAAGTAAAAACAGGCGGGTTATCTCCCCGCTGTTCGCCAGGGTCAGGGTGATCTCCAGCCCCTGCGGCAGCGTCTGAGGGCGGTCCCAGGTCTCCTGCCAGCGCCCGTCGGCATAAAACCGCAGGCGAAATGCCGTCACCTCGCGCAGCAGCACCCGGACCGTCGGCTGGCTCCCGGTCAGCGGATCCTGCTGATCGAAGCTCAGCCGTTCAAGCTGCTGCTGGCGCAGGCGGTAGCTGACGTTCTGGATCTCCGAGCGCGGGAGGATCCCCAGCGGATTCGGCCAGCCGCTGCGGCTGAAGGCCAGCCCCCAGTCATCGCTCTGCAACTGAAAACGTCCGGCAAAGAAAAGCGTGTCGCTGTTTCTGGCGCGACGGGGAATGATGTGCGTGACATCGTCGGCTATCTGGCGAAAAGCGCGCTGGAGGGCGGCGATCTGCTGGCTCTTCTCGCGGGTGAGGCCATCGGCGCGGATGACGTTCTGCAGCACCATCACGGCGGCGGCGCTGAGGACGGCGAGGATAGCCAGCGCCAGCAGCGTTTCAATCAGGGTGAAACCGCGCATTTTCGTTATCATGGCGGCGTCACCCAGGTGCGCAGAGTCGCCAGCGGCGCGGGATCGTTTTTTTGCCGCCGGACCTCCACGTCCAGCGCCCGCAGCTGCGGCAGCGCGGTTTCCACCCCCTGCCAGCGGACGAACCAGCGCGTCCCGGCGGCCTCCACGGTGGTTTCAGACCAGCTGAGGGCAGGCCAGCGTTTCTCCAGCCGCAGCTGCACCAGCTGATTATCCGCCAGCCAGCTGGCGAGGATTTTCTCTTCCATACGCCCGAGCTGCCGCGTCTGCTGCAGGGTGGATTGCATCACCGCCAGGCCGGCGAGGGCGAAAATCACCAGCGCGACCATCACTTCGATAAGCGTCATTCCGCTCTCGCGTTTCATGGCTGCTCCCGCGCCGCCAGCGGCTGACTGTCGCCCTGGGCGTCGATGTTGATGCCCGTCGCGGCGTCAATCCGCAGCTGAAACGGGGTGACTTCGCCGCCGGGAAAGATGATCACGTCGGGCTGCTCGCCCGGCGTCCACGCCTGGCCGTTGGGAAAGCGCAGCGTCAGCCTGGCATGCGGGAGGGTTTCCGCCGTGGTGGCGCGCCCGGCCTGCAGCGGCAGCCACTGCGCGTTGCCCCAGCGGTCGTCAGCCGCCGCCGGGGCGCCTTCGTCGGCAGGCTGCAGGCGCATAAACTGCCAGCGGTCAGGGTGGATAACGATCCCGAAGAGCTGGCCGGTTTGCTGCCCGCGCTCGCGGACAAAATCCAGCTGCGCCTGAAAGCGCGCCAGGATCTGCGTGGCCTCCTGGGTGCGGGCGGAGGGAAACGCCAGCAGCACCATGCTGGCGCTGACGCCGATCAGCAGCAGGACCAGCATCATTTCCAGGAGGGTGAAACCGCGCTGAGACACTATTTCTTCCCGAGGGTCCAGTTGCCGATGTCGTCATTGGTGTCGGGCATCCCGTCCGGGCCGACGCTGAAGACGTCGATGGCGCCATGCTGACCGGGGCTTAACAGCTGATACTCATTTCCCCATGGGTCCTGCGGCAGGCGGCGGATATAGCCGCCTTCCGGGTAGTTGCGGGCATGCGGCTCGACGGCCGGGGCGGTCACCAGCGCCTGCAGACCCTGTTCGGTATTCGGGTAGCGGCTGTTGTCCAGCTTATACATGTCCAGCGCCCCCTCAAGCGCCACCAGATCGCTGACCACCTTCTGGCGGTCCGCTTTCTCCTTGTTGCCCATCAGGTTAGGTACCACCAGGCTGGCGAGGATGCCGAGAATGACGATCACCACCATAATTTCCAGTAACGTGAAGCCGCGTTGCCGTTGCATAGTTTTCTCCATTAATACAGTCACATACTCATAAGGGTATTCAGTTGCAGGATCGGCTGCAGGATGGCCAGCACGATAAACAGCACCATGCCGGCCATGGTGACCACCAGCAGGGGTTCAAACAGGCTGAGAGACATCTGGATCTGCGCGCTCAGTTCCCGGTCCTGGTTCTCCGCCGCGCGCTCCAGCATGGCGGTCAGCTCACCGCTCTGTTCGCCGCTGGCGATCATGTAGCGCATCATCGGCGGAAACAGGGCCGTGGCCTCCAGCGCTCGATGCAGGCTGACGCCTTCGCGCACCGACTCGCTGGCGGTCTCCAGCTGGCTGCGCGCCCAGGTATTGCTGAGAACGCCCGCGCTGATGCGCATCGACAGCAGCAGCGGCACCGCGCTGGCGTTGAGAATGCTTAAGGTGCGGGCGTAGCGCGCGCTGTTGACGCTGCGCGTCACGCGGCCGATGACCGGCAGGCGCAGCAGCGCCCGGTCCCAGGCGAGCCGCCGGGCAGGCTGGCGCAGCAGATAGCGCAGCCCCAGCAGCGCCAGTAACGACAGCAGCACCAGCCAGGGGCCCGCGCTGCGCACCATGTCGCTCAGGCTCATCAGCAGCCGGGTAGAGAAGGGCAGAGCCTGTTTAAGATGGACAAACTGCTCGACGACTTTCGGCACCACGGTGGAGAGCAGAATGGCGATCACGCTGATGGCGACCAGCGTCAGCACGATGGGGTAGATCATCGCCTGCAGCAGGCGGGCGCGAAGCTGCTGGCGCTGCTCGGTATAGTCCGCCAGCCGATTCAGCACGCCGTCGAGATGGCCGGAGGTTTCGCCAGCCGCCACCATGGCGCAGAACAGGCCGTCGAAGCAGGCGGGATAGCCGCGCATCGCCTCCGCCAGCGAATGGCCTTCGAGCACTTTGCTCCGCACCCCGGCCATTAACGTTCTCAGCGGCGCCTTTTCGCACTGCTGGGCGACGGCATCGAGCGCTTTCTCCAGCGGAATGCCGGCGGCGACCAGGGTGGCCAGCTGGCGAGTGAGCAGGGCTAAATCACCGGCGCTGGTGCGCCGGGTAAGGAGCCCGCCGCGCCAAAGCCGGCTCGCCGGGTCGGCGGCGGCCACTTCCAGCGCCAGCCAGCCTTTGTCCCGCAGCAGCTGGCGGGCGTGGCGGGTGGAGTCGGCTTGTTGAACGCCGCGGCGGGTTTTGCCCTGCGCGTCCAGCGCCTGATAGCGAAACAGGGCCATCTCAGACGCTGTCCGCCGTTTGCTGTTCGGTGACCCGCATCACCTCCTCCCAGCTGGTGATCCCCGCCAGCGCTTTATCGCGCCCGGCATGGCGCAGGGTCTGCCAGGCCGGCCCCAGCTGCTGGATCAGGGTGATCTCATTTTCGCCGCGGTGGATGGCGGCGCGGACGCGGTCGTCGATCGGCAGCAGCTCGTGAATGCCGGTGCGTCCGCGATAGCCGGTGAAATTACACCGGGCGCAGCCTTTTGGCCGCCACAGCGGCGTGCCGGTCGGGACCGCCATCTGCCGGGCGGTGTCGGCATCCGCCTGCGTGGGCTGACGGCAGTGCGGGCACAGTTGGCGCACCAGCCGCTGCGACATCACTGCCAGCAGCGACGTGGAGAGTAAAAAAGGCTCCACGCCCATATCCTGCAGGCGGGAAATAGCGCCCAGCGCGCTGTTGGTGTGCAGAGTCGACAGCACCAGGTGGCCGGTGAGCGAGGCCTGAACGGCGATCTGCGCGGTTTCGCCATCGCGGATTTCGCCCACCAGCACCACGTCCGGATCCTGGCGCAGGATGGCGCGCAGGCCGCGGGCGAAGGTCATCTCGACTTTGGCGTTGACCTGGGTCTGGCCGATGCCCTCCAGCTCATATTCCACCGGATCTTCAATGGTCATGATGTTGCGCTCCCGGGCGTCGAGGCGGCTGAGGGCGGCGTAGAGCGTCGTGCTTTTCCCGGATCCGGTCGGCCCGGTGACCAGAATGATGCCGTGTGGCCGGGCGATCAGCGCGTCGACCTGGTCGAGCAGGGCGGGGGGCATGCCCAGCGTCAGCAGATCCAGGTTGACGCTGTTTTTGTCCAGCAGGCGCAGCACCACGCGTTCCCCATGGCTGGAGGGCAGGGTGGAGACGCGCACGTCTATCGCCCGCCCGCCGATGCGCAGCGCCATACGGCCATCCTGGGGAACCCGTTTTTCCGCAATGTCCAGGCTCGCCATCACCTTGATACGCGAAATTAACAGCGCGGCCAGCCGCCGCTGCGGGCGGAGAATTTCCCGCAGCACGCCGTCGACGCGAAAGCGGATCTGCAGATGGCGCTCATAGGTTTCGATATGGATATCGGAGGCTTTCTCTTTGATAGCCTCGGTGAGCATGGCGTTGATCAGACGGATAATCGGCGCATCGTCCTCGCTGTCGAGCAGATCGTCGGTATCCGGCAGCTCTTCGGCGAGGGTATAGAGGTCAAGCTCATTGCCGATGTCGGCCATCATCCGGTGCGCTTCCGCCGAGTCGCGCTGATAGCTGAGCACCAGCGCTTTCTCGAACGCGTCCGGCGCCAGACGGCTGACGCTCATCGGCCCGTCCGCCAGGCGGCGCGCTTCCAGCAGCGCCCGGGCGGCGGTGTCCGCGCGGCACAGCGCTTCGCAGCGTTCGCCGTCGCTGAGCAGCACCAGATGGTGCGCCCGGGCCCAGGCGAAGGGCAGCAGCGGACGGCGTTCGGCGGCTGGCGTCATAGGCGGCCTCCGAGGTTAAAAGCGTCAATGGCGGCGCTGACCTGGCGGAAGGCCTGGGTCTCCTGCTGCGGGTAGATGTGCAACAGATCGTTGCTGAGCGATGCTTCGCTGCTCTCTTTGCCCCGCTGTTTGGTTTGCGCATCGTTGAAGGCGGTGTACTGGCCGGAAGAGGCCTGGCGGTACTCATCGCGGTCGCGAATAATGGTCGGGCGGATAAACAGCATCAGGTTGCGCTTCGACACTTTCTTGCTGTCGGAGCGGAACAGCGCGCCGATCACCGGGATGTCGCCGAGCAGCGGCACTTTGTCGGCGGTATCGGTGACGCTTTTATCCAGCAGCCCGCCAACCACCACCGTTTCGCCGCTGCCGACCAGCACGGCGTTATTCACCGTCCGGGTATTAAAGGTCGCTCCGAGATCGCTGCTGGTGCTGGAGGCCGAATCGGCGACGCTCGATACTTCCTGCTCAATCTCCAGCAGCACGGCATCGCCTTCGTTAATCTGCGGCTTCACCTTCAGCTTAATGCCCACGGTTTTGCGCTCGACGGTATTAAAGATGTTGTCGCCGGAGGTGGTTTGCGAGCCGGTTAACACCGGGACTTCCTGGCCGACGTTGAAGGTGGCTTGCATATTGTCGAGGGTGACGATGCTGGGGGTGGCCAGAATATCGTTCTTGGTACTGCTGGAGAGGGCGGTCAGCAGCATCGCCCAGTTCCCCTGATAGAAACCGGCGGCGATACCGTTAAACGAGCCGAGGGCGCTGGCCAGCGAGCTGCTGATGGTGCCGTCTTTGTTGTACTGGTTGGCGCCGGCGATGACGCTGGATATCGGCAAACCGCTGTTGGTGAACTGGGTCATGCCGGCGTTTTTATTGGCCCACTGGATACCGAGATTGAGGCCGTCGGCATCCTGCACTTCGGCGATAATCGCCTCCACCAGCACCTGAGGGCGGCGGATATCCAGCTGGGCGATCACTCGCTCCAGATCGTTCATCACGTCCGGCGCGGCGGTGACGATCAGGGCGTTGGTCTGGCCGTGGGCTTTGATAATGATATTTTTATCGATCGCGGCCACCGGTTTGGCGCTTTGCTTATCGTTCTGCAACGAGCTGCTGATCCCGGTCAGGACCTCCACCAGATCGGCGGCTTTGGCGTACTTCAGGTAGATCACTTTGGTGTTGCCCTGCACCGCCTGCTGGCGGTCGAGCTGTTTGATCATGGCGATAATGCGCTGGCGCGAGTTTGGCTCGCCGCTCACCAGCACCGAGTTGGTACGCTCATCGGCCACCACGTTCGCCACCATCGATCCCGGCAGCGCCGATTTGCTGGTGTCTTTATTGAGTTCGGTAACCAGTTTGACCACCTCCGCAGCGGAGGCCCAGGAGAGAGGCACGGTCACCACGCTGCGATCCCCGGCGTTGTCGACGCGTTCGACAATAGTCAGCAGGCGTTTGATCACCGCCGCGCGGCCGGTCATCAGCAGGACGTTGGAGGGTTCATAATGGACCACGCTGCCGGCGCCAGCGTTATCATTCAGCTGGCGGAGCAGCGGTGCGAGATCGCGGGCGGCGACGTTGGTCAGGGGCACCACCCGGGTGACGACCTCATCGCCTTCGCCCGGCGCGGCCTCGCTGGCGACCGGAACGGCCGAGGTCTTGGCGTCTTTAGCGCGGACCACCTTCAGCACGCCGTTATTCATATTAATCACGGCGAAGCCATATACATCCAGCACGCTGAGGAAGAATTGATAATATTGCTCTTCATTGAGCATATCGTAACTGCGCACGGTGATAGTGCCGCGTACGCTGGGATCGATAATCACCGTTTTATTCAGGTTTTTGCTGACGGTATTGATAAATTCCTGGATATCGGTGCCTTTAAAACTGGCGGAAAATTCCTCCGCGGCGGCCGGGGAAAATAGCAGCGGGGTTAATATCAGCAGCGCAGGCAGCATTTTTCGCAGGCGTTTCATGGTTGGCAATTATTCATCCCCCAGGGCGAAAACAATATCGTGTCGTTGGCCTTCCCGCTCAACGGTTAGCGTTATTTCGGTCATGTCGGCCAAATTCTGCAGCGCCTGTTGCGCTTGTTCCTGATCGCGTAAATCGATGCCATTTAAGGCAATCGCCAAATCATTTGCCTGTAGGCCGGCCTGGCGAAACAGCGAGGGGTCTTTGCCAGGATTAAGTCGATAGCCCTGCAGTTTGTCGCCGCTGAGTACCGGCGAAATCGTTAAATACATGAGGATATTTTGCGGCTGCTCGCGGAGTCGCTTCATCAGGGGCGGACGGGGCGCGGCGGCGGGCGATGACGACGGCGCGCGGGTATCGTTAAATAATAAAATGGCCTCCTGGCGCCCCTGATAGTTGACGATGATCCGGTCTGGCAGGATGGCAGCGATCTGCGCATCGTACCCCGGGGTGGTATCGCCGACGCTAAGGCTAACCTGCTGATTTCCCTTTTCAATAATCGCGATGGATCGCGCCGGGTTGCTGCTGGCGAGCAGCCCGGCCAGGCGTAGCTTCAGGCTGGAAACCGGCACCTGATTGAGGCTGGTGGCCGCCGCTGGCGCGGGGGGGGTTTTAGCCGCCAGGCCAAACAGGGTAAATGCGGGCCGTACGTTTTTTAATTCCGGTTCCGCTGCCGGAGGCGCGGTTAACGGCAGGGCGGAAATATCCTCAGAACTGACAGGGAATACCACCCGCCAGGTTAATTTCGCCAGCTGCGGAATGGCGGTTATTAATATGATGAGCGTCACAATTTGGGGTAATAATTTAATTATCCCTTTATTTATATTTGTTAACCCCATCACAGAAACTGGCATTTTAATTCCTTTGCTAATTTATTTTTCTGCACGCTGGCGTAATACCCTACCGAAACAGGTAGGTGATTATTGGTTTTTGAATGAATTATTGCCGGAGAGTGGCGATAAGCGTGGCGAATCATAATCAGTTTGCGGTTTGCGGTCGTCATTCCCTTTATTCATTTACTCCCCCGGCTTCCTACGCCCCCCTCTCATTTGTGGGGGATGATTGCGCCTGGGAAAGCAAAAATATCTAATTAGCGCGCTGTAAAGATATTCATCCTTTCTTACCTTTTATAATTTAATAAGCATATTAGGGACTATCGAATGCTCAGATATACCTGTCATGCCCTATTTATTGGATCGTTAGTATTATTGAGTGGCTGTGATAACAGCTCTTCCTCCTCTTCCTCTGGCTCACCTGGCGACCCAGGTAATCCCGGCACGCCCGACCCGCAGGATGTCGTCGTCCGTTTACCGGACGTTGCCGTCCCTGGCGAAGCGGTACAGGCCTCTGCCAACCAGGCTGTCATTCATCTCGTCGATATCGCCGGCATCACCAGCAGCACGCCGGCCGACTATGCCAGCAAAAACCTCTATCTGTGGAATAACGAAACCTGCGATGCGCTGAGCGCGCCGGTGGCGGACTGGAATGATGTCAGCACCACGCCGACCGGCAGCGACAAATATGGCCCTTACTGGGTGATCCCGTTGACCAAAGAGAGCGGATGTATCAACGTTATCGTCCGCGATGGCACCAATAAGCTTATCGACAGCGACCTGCGCGTCTCTTTCAGCGATTTCACCGATCGGACGGTATCGGTCATCGCCGGCAACAGCGCGGTCTATGACTCCCGCACCGACGCCTTCCGCGCCGCCTTTGGCGTGGCGCTGGCCGATGCGCACTGGGTCGATAAGACCACTCTGCTGTGGCCGGGCGGGGAAATTAAACCCATTGTGCGCCTCTATTACAGCCACAGCAGTAAGGTGGCAGCCGACAGTAACGGCGAATTTACCGATAAATATGTCAAGCTGACCCCCACCACCGTCAGCCAGCAGGTGAGCATGCGCTTCCCGCATCTCGCTAGCTATCCTGCCTTTAAGCTGCCGGATGACGTCAACGTCGATGAATTGCTGCAGGGCGAGACGGTGGCGATATCCGCCGAAAGCGACGGGATCCTGAGCTCCGCCACCCAGGTGCAGACCGCCGGCGTACTGGACGATACCTATGCCGCCGCCGCCGAGGCGCTGAGCTATGGCGCCCAGCTAACCGATAGCGGCGTGACCTTCCGCGTCTGGGCGCCCACGGCGCAGCAGGCCGAGCTGGTGATCTATAGCGCGGACAAGAAAGTGATAGCCAGTCACCCGATGACCCGCGACAGCGCCTCCGGCGCCTGGTCCTGGCAGGGAGGGAGCGACCTGAAAGGCGCGTTCTACCGCTACGCGATGACGGTCTACCACCCGCAGTCGCGTAAAGTCGAGCAGTACGAAGTGACCGATCCCTACGCCCATAGTTTGTCGACCAACTCGGAGTACAGCCAGGTGGTCGATCTGAACGACAGCGCGCTGAAGCCGGAAGGCTGGGACGGGCTGACGATGCCGCACGCGCAGAAAACCAAAGCCGACCTGGCGAAAATGACGATCCACGAATCGCATATTCGCGATCTCTCCGCCTGGGATCAAACCGTTCCTGCGGAGCTGCGCGGTAAGTATCTGGCGCTCACCGCCCAGGAGAGCAATATGGTCCAGCATCTGAAACAGCTGTCGGCCTCGGGCGTGACCCATATTGAGCTGCTGCCGGTCTTCGATCTGGCGACGGTCAATGAGTTCAGCGACAAAGTCGCTGATATTCAGCAGCCGTTCAGTCGCCTGTGCGAGGTCAACAGCGCGGTGAAGAGCAGCGAGTTCGCGGGCTATTGCGACAGCGGTTCGACGGTTGAAGAGGTGCTGACTCAGCTGAAGCAGAACGACAGCAAGGATAACCCGCAGGTGCAGGCGTTGAATACGCTGGTGGCGCAGACCGACTCCTATAACTGGGGCTACGATCCGTTCCACTACACGGTACCGGAAGGATCCTACGCCACCGATCCAGAAGGCACGGCGCGCATTAAAGAGTTCCGCACCATGATTCAGGCGATCAAGCAGGATCTGGGAATGAACGTCATTATGGACGTGGTGTACAACCACACCAACGCCGCAGGCCCGACCGACCGCACTTCGGTACTGGATAAGATCGTCCCCTGGTACTATCAGCGTCTGAACGAAACTACCGGCAGCGTGGAATCGGCTACCTGTTGCTCCGACTCGGCGCCAGAGCACCGGATGTTCGCCAAGCTTATCGCCGATTCACTGGCGGTATGGACCACCGATTATAAGATCGATGGCTTCCGCTTCGACCTGATGGGCTACCACCCGAAAGCGCAGATCCTCTCGGCCTGGGAACGCATTAAAGCGCTGAACCCGGATATCTACTTCTTTGGCGAAGGCTGGGATTCCAACCAGAGCGATCGCTTTGAAATTGCCTCGCAAATCAATCTCAAAGGCACCGGGATCGGCACGTTCTCCGATCGTCTGCGCGACGCCGTGCGCGGCGGCGGGCCGTTCGACTCCGGTGATGCATTGCGCCAGAACCAGGGCGTGGGCAGCGGGGCCGGCGTTCTGCCGAATGAGCTGACCACCCTGACCGACGATCAGGCGCGTCACCTCGCCGATCTGACCCGTCTCGGCATGGCCGGTAACCTTGCGGACTTCGTGCTGATCGACAAAGACGGCGCGGTGAAGAGAGGCAGCGAGATTGACTATAACGGCGCGCCAGGCGGCTACGCGGCTGATCCGACGGAAGTCGTGAACTATGTGTCAAAACACGATAACCAGACGCTGTGGGACATGATCAGCTATAAAGCCGCTCAGGAGGCAGATCTCGATACCCGCGTCCGGATGCAGGCGGTGTCGCTGGCGACGGTGATGCTCGGCCAGGGGATCGCCTTTGACCAGCAGGGCTCAGAGCTGCTGCGCTCTAAATCCTTTACCCGCGACTCGTATGATTCCGGCGACTGGTTTAACCGCGTGGACTACTCCCTGCAGGACAACAACTACAACGTCGGTATGCCGCGCAGCAGCGATGATGGCAGCAACTATGACATCATCGCCCGCGTGAAGGACTGGGTGGCCACCCCGGGCGAAGCCGAGCTCAAGCAGATGACCGCGTTTTATCAGGAGCTGACCGCGCTGCGTAAATCGTCGCCGCTGTTTACCCTCGGCGACGGCGCGACGGTGATGCAGCGCGTGGACTTCCGCAATACCGGCGCCGATCAGCAGACTGGTCTGCTGGTGATGACCATCGATGACGGGATCCAGGCTGGCGCCAGCCTGGACAGCCGCGTCGACGGCATCGTGGTGGCGATCAACGCTGCCCCGGAAAGCCGGACGCTGCAGGATTTCGCCGGCACATCGCTCCAGCTGAGCGCTATTCAGCAGGCGGCGGGCGACCGGTCGCTGGCCAGCGGCGTGCAGGTTGCCGCTGACGGCTCGGTCACGCTGCCGGCCTGGTCGGTTGCCGTCCTCGAATTGCCGCAGGGCGAATCGCAGGGCGCCGGCCTGCCGGTGAGCAGTAAATAAGGTGACGTGGGGCGCCCGTAAGGGCGCCTTCTCGTTATCGTGAGGGAACAGGAGACCGTTGTGATTGTTCGTGATGACAGTGAAAGAGGGATCCCCCCGCTGGTGGCGCATCAGCCGCCCACCACACTGGCGGACGCGCCGGTGGTCCGCGGCCGGATGGTGCAGATCCCTGGCTGGATTATCCCGCTATACGCCGGATTATTTATCGCGCTCGGCT
The DNA here is from genome assembly GCF_046602535.1 of Klebsiella sp. 1SOBk10mer. NCBI lineage: Bacteria > Pseudomonadati > Pseudomonadota > Gammaproteobacteria > Enterobacterales > Enterobacteriaceae > Klebsiella > Klebsiella sp. 1SOBk10mer. The sequence goes on along the minus strand of NZ_JBKIUP010000005.1, from coordinate 58,825 downwards.
GGTTTGGCGGCGAGCAGTGGCGTCACCCGGCACCGCCGCAAACGCTGCCCTTGCCGGTGGCGCATGCGGCGCTTCTGCCGTTAACCGCTGCCGGAGAGGCCGCGCCAAAGACGCCGCCGCCGGCGGCAAAAGCCAGCGCGCCCGCCGCGCCGGTGGTGGACAGCGATACGCTGCCGCCTCTGCGCTACAGCGCCCATGTCTACGCCTCGTTAGCGGAAAAGCGCAGCATTGTGTTAAACGGCAAAGCGTGGACCGAGGGCGATTCCCCGCTGCCCAATCTGGTGGTGGAGCAGATCCAGCAGGATGTGACGATCTTTAGCTTCAATGGCACGACCTTTACCCTCGCGGCGCTGGAGGACTGGCCCGGCGGGAAAATTGACGAGGAGCCGAAAGGCGAATAAGGAGCAAGCGCAATTCAATGCGCGTTGAAGATATTTTGCTTAGTCGCCGCGTAGGCTGGCAATAAAGGGAGCAAGCTGGCGATTAAATTGACTGCACTGTGTGGCTTCCGGGGTGCTGTCCTGTAAAAGCTGTTGGTAAAGCCGGTCGCTATTTTGACTTAACGTTGCCGGGTCAATATTTCCCCATCCGCGCGCTTTGCCTACATTCACCACCGCCCGATAAATAGTTTCATCGGCGGGCAGATCGCTACGATTACATTTATTCTTGAGATAGCGCGTTCCTGCCGCCACGGACGAGAGCTGCTCGAGCTGCGCCTGGCTACTGATGGCCGGACTGAGCGTTGAGGCGGGTTTCTGTTGGCAGCCAGAGAGTAAGGCCACCACGCAAAGCGGGAATATAAGTGGAATGCGCATAGTAGAGTAATCAAAATAATGAATCACTGGCCGCTAGTTTAACAAATATTTCCCTGGTGTCATCATAAAATATTATTCTACATAAATGTTAACAGCCTCTCATTTTTATTGGCAGAAACTCGATTCATCCCCTTTACTTCTCTCAATAATAAATGCTGTCGTCCAGGAAATATATTTTCAGTCTGAGGCGATGCCGCCGCATTTGGCATCAGGGCGAGCGTCATTTTTTATGTTATTAAAAAACATACTCTTTCCCATCTTGTTACGTAAGCACGAGGTAAAATGCTGGTTAAGAATGTCGCATTTTAGTGCTATCCTGTATGCCCTGAACATTACGTGCTATGTTCTGACTTATTCTGCCAGTGATGCGTTTAACACATTGATTTTATGGTGAATTTCTATTGTTAGTATCATGTGAAGCGAAGCAAAGCAACCCTTTGAAAGGTGGGCGGCGCGTTCTGCCCGCCAGCAGGTTGTCGTCCTGAGGATGAGCAGCCTGAACGTTAATTTGAGAGATTTCTTCTTCCTCTGAACGGAGGAAGTATTGAGAATCAGGCCTTTGCGCCTGAACGTTGCGGAGAAAAAGCATGGCGGGAGATGACCGCGAGCCTATCGGACGTAAGGGAAGACCCTCACGTCCGACAAAACAGAAAGTCACCCGTCGCCGGGTCCGGGAAGAGGACTACGACGACGAGTATGATGACGATGATTATGAGGATGAGAAACCGGTGCCGAGAAAAGCCAAAGGCAAAGGTGGCAAGCCTCGTCGTAAGCGCAGCTGGCTGTGGCTGCTGGTCAAGCTGGGGATTGTCTTCGCGGTGCTGATTGCCGCCTATGGCGTCTACCTCGACCAGAAAATCCGCAGCCGCATCGACGGTAAAGTTTGGGAGCTGCCGGCTGCGGTCTATGGCCGGATGGTGAACCTTGAGCCGGACATGCAGATCAGCAAAAACGAGATGGTACGTCTGCTGAACGCCACCCAGTATCGTCAGGTTAGCGCGATGACGCGTCCCGGCGAATATACGGTGCAGGCCAACAGCATCGAGATGATCCGCCGTCCGTTCGATTTCCCGGACAGTAAAGAAGGGCAGGTGCGCGCGCGTCTGACCTTCGACGGCGACCATCTGGAAACCATCGAGAATATGGATAACAACCGCCAGTTCGGTTTCTTCCGCCTCGATCCGCGGCTTATTACCATGCTGCAGTCGCCGAACGGCGAGCAGCGTCTGTTCGTGAAGCGCAGCGGCTTCCCTGACCTGCTGGTGGATACACTGCTGGCGACCGAAGACCGCCACTTCTACGAGCACGATGGCATCAGCCTCTATTCCATCGGCCGTGCGGTGCTGGCGAACCTGACGGCAGGCCGGACGGTGCAAGGGGCAAGTACCCTGACCCAGCAGTTGGTGAAAAACCTGTTCCTCTCCAGCGAGCGCTCCTACTGGCGTAAAGCCAACGAAGCGTACATGGCGCTGATCGTCGACGCCCGCTACAGCAAGGATCGCATCCTTGAGCTGTACATGAACGAGGTGTACCTCGGTCAGAGCGGCGATAACGAAATTCGCGGCTTCCCGCTGGCCAGCCTGTACTACTTTGGCCGTCCGGTGGAAGAGCTGAGCCTCGACCAGCAGGCGCTGCTGGTGGGGATGGTGAAAGGGGCCTCGGTGTATAACCCGTGGCGCAACCCGAAGCTGGCCCTTGAGCGACGCAATCTGGTGCTGCGTCTGCTGCAGCAGCAGCAGGTCATCGACCAGGAGCTGTACGACATGCTGAGCGCGCGTCCGCTGGGCGTGCAGCCGCGCGGCGGGGTCATTTCACCACAGCCGGCGTTCATGCAGATGGTGCGTCAGGAGCTGCAGGCGAAGCTGGGCGATAAAGTAAAAGATCTCTCCGGCGTGAAGATCTTCACTACCTTCGACTCGGTGGCGCAGGATGCCGCGGAAAAAGCGGCTACTGAAGGGATCCCGGTACTGAAGAAACAGCGCAAGCTGGCAGATCTGGAAACCGCCATGGTGGTGGTGGACCGCTTTACCGGTGAAGTGCGGGCGATGGTCGGCGGCGCGGAGCCGCAGTTCGCCGGCTACAACCGCGCGATGCAGGCCCGTCGGTCGATTGGTTCTCTGGCCAAGCCGGCGACCTATCTGACCGCGCTGAGCCAGCCGAATCAGTATCGCCTGAATACGTGGATCGCCGATGCGCCAGTGACCATTCGCCTGTCCAATGGCCAGACCTGGTCGCCGCAGAACGACGATCGTCGCTTCAGCGGTCAGGTGATGCTGGTAGATGCCCTGACTCGTTCGATGAACGTGCCGACGGTTAACCTCGGGATGGCGCTGGGCTTGCCGGCGGTGGTCGATACCTGGACCAAACTGGGGGCGCCGAAGAATCAGCTCAACGCCGTGCCGGCGATGCTGCTTGGCGCGCTGAACCTGACGCCGATTGAAGTGGCCCAGGCCTTCCAGACTATCGCCAGCGGCGGCAACCGTGCACCACTCTCCGCCCTGCGGTCAGTGATTGCGGAAGATGGCACGGTGCTGTATCAGAGCTACCCGCAGGCGGAGCGCGCGGTGCCTGCCCAGGCGGCCTACATGACGCTGTGGACCATGCAGCAGGTAGTGCAGCGCGGGACGGGGCGTCAGCTGGGGGCGAAGTATCCGGGCCTCCATCTGGCGGGGAAAACCGGGACCACCAACAATAACGTCGATACCTGGTTTGCCGGGATCGACGGTAGCCAGGTGACCATCACCTGGGTGGGTCGCGACAATAACCAGCCAACCAAACTGTACGGTGCCAGCGGTGCGATGTCGATTTATCAGCGTTATCTGGCGAACCAGACGCCAACGCCGCTGGTGCTGACGCCGCCCGAAGATGTGGTCGACATGGGCGTGGACAGCAACGGCAACTTCGTCTGCAGCGGCGGGATGCGTTCGCTGCCGGTGTGGACGACGCAGCCGGATGCGCTGTGCCGCCAGGGCGAGATGATGCAGCAGCAGCAGTTGCAGCAGCAGGAAGCGAACAACCCGTTCAATCAGTCCGGGCAGCAGCAGCCTCAGCAGCAACAGCAACCGCAGCAACAGCCGCCGAAGCAGCAGGAGAAGAGCGACGGCGTCGCGGGCTGGATCAAGGATATGTTCGGCAGTAACTGATTTAAGCCCTAAGACCAGACCCCTTAAGACGAAAGTATTAAGGGGTTTTTTTATGCCTGTAAAAAAGTTAACGGCTCTTTAACTCCATAATAACTATCTGGTTATTAATTCAGCCCTCGACCCGCAGCGACAGGCATATCGCTTGCCTTGCCTTCGACGTTTCGCCTATTATATCGCCCGTCATAATAATAATTCTCGTTTACGTTATCATTCACTTTCATCAGAGATATACCCATGGCGCGTCCAAAAACTGCTCAGCCAAACCACTCGCTGCGTAAAGTCGCAGCTGTAGTAGCCACGGCGGTTAGCGGCATGTCTGTCTACGCACAGGCAGCAGAACAACCGAAGCAAGAAGAAACCATCACCGTCGTTGCCGCTCCGGCCGCCCAGGAAAGCGCCTGGGGACCGGCGCCGACCATCGCGGCGAAACGCTCCGCCACGGCGACGAAAACCGATACCCCGATCGAAAAAACGCCGCAGTCTGTGTCGGTGGTGACGCGCCAGGAGATGGAGATGCGCCAGCCGACGACGGTAAAAGAGGCGCTCTCCTATACGCCAAGCGTCTTCTCCACCCGCGGCAGTTCGACCACTTATGACGTGGTCACCATTCGCGGCTTCACCACCTCAACGACCGTCAACACCAACCAGTATCTGGACGGCATGAAGCTGCAGGGGAATAACTACTCTGAAGTCTCCATGGATCCTTACTTCCTGGAGCGCGTGGAAGTGATGCGCGGGCCAACCTCGGTGCTGTACGGCAACAGCAACCCGGGCGGTATCGTCAGCATGGTCAGCAAACGCCCGACCACCGAGCCGCTGAAAGAAGTGCAGTTTAAGATGGGCACCGACAATCTGTGGCAGACCGGGTTTGACTTCAGCGACGCCATTGATGATGCCGGCGTCTGGTCTTACCGCCTGACCGGCCTGGGCCGCAGCCAGGATGCCCAGCAGCAGATGGCGAAATCGACCCGCTACGCGGTGGCGCCCTCCTTTAGCTGGCGTCCGGACGATAAAACCGACTTCACTTTCCTGAGCAACTTCCAGAATGACCCGGATGCGGGCTACTACGGCTGGCTGCCGCGCGAAGGCACCGTGGTGCCGTATTACGACGCCAATGGTAAGGCGCACAAGCTGCCAACCGATTTCAATGAAGGCGAGGCGGATAATAAAATCTCCCGCCGCCAGAAGATGGTGGGCTACAGCTTCTCCCATCAGTTCGATGATACCTTTACCGTGCGGCAGAACCTGCGCTATGCCGAGGTCGATACCCTGTATCGCTCGGTGTACGGCAATGGCTATGTCGCGCCGGGCTACATGAATCGCGCCTATGTGCGCTCCGACGAGCACCTGAACACCTTTACCGTCGATACCCAGCTGCAGTCTGATTTCGCCACCGGCGCGGTCAGCCATACGCTGCTGACCGGCGTGGACTACTCGCGGATGCGTAATGATGTGGATGCCGACTACGGGACGGCGGATCCTATCAGCATGAATAATCCGCAGTACGGCAATCCGAATATTCAGGTTACCTTCCCGTACGCGGTGCTCAACCGGATGGAACAGACCGGCCTGTACGCGCAGGATCAGATGGAGTGGGATAAGTGGGTCATGACCCTGGGCGGTCGTTACGACTACGCCACCACCTCAACGTTAACCCGCGCCACCAACAGCCTGGCGGAGAACCACGACCAGCAGTTCAGCTGGCGCGGCGGCATCAACTACCTGTTCGATAACGGTATCTCTCCGTACTTCAGCTACAGCGAATCGTTTGAACCGGTATCGGGCTCCAGCAGCAGCGGCAAGCCGTTCGATCCGTCGCGCGGTAAGCAGTATGAAGCCGGCGTGAAATATGTGCCGAAAGATATGCCGGTGGTGGTCACCGCGGCGGTCTATCAGCTGACCAAAGACAAGAACCTGACGGCGGATCCGGCTAACCAGGCGTTCAGCATCCAGACCGGCGAGATCCGCTCCCGCGGCCTTGAGCTGGAGGCGAAAGCGGCAGTTAACGCCAATATCAACCTGACCGCAGCCTACAGCTATACCGATGCGGAATACACTCACGATACGGTGTTCAACGGCAAACGTCCGGCGGAAGTGCCGCGTAATATGGCCTCCCTGTGGGCGGATTATACCTTCCACGAAACCGCGCTCAGCGGTCTGACGATTGGGGCCGGGGCGCGCTATATCGGTTCAACGGTCAGCTACTACAAAAATGACACCAGCACCGGTAAGAAAAATGATTCCTTTAGTGTGGCCGGTTATGCGCTGATGGATGCGACGGTGAAATACGATCTGGCGCGCTTTGGCCTGCCGGGGTCGTCGGTCGGCGTCAACGTCAACAACCTGTTCGACCGCGAATATGTCTCCAGTTGCTACAGCGAATACGCTTGCTACTGGGGGGCCGGACGTCAGGTCGTCGCCACCGCCACCTTCCGTTTCTAACCACCTACGGGCGCGGTTCGCCGCGCCCTTTATCAGGTTATCGCTATGCAGGAACAGACTCCGCACGCAGAAACCACCTTCGCGTTGGATCGCGTCACTTTCCGTGTGCCTGGCCGCACGTTGCTCCATCCGCTCTCGCTCACCTTCCCGGCTGGAAAAGTCACAGGCCTGATCGGTCATAATGGCTCCGGCAAGTCGACGTTACTGAAAATGCTTGGCCGTCATCAGCCGCCTTCCGCAGGCGATGTGCTGCTGGACGGGCAGCCGCTGGAGAGCTGGGGCAGCAAAGCCTTTGCCCGCAAAGTGGCCTATCTGCCGCAGCAGCTGCCGCCGGCCGAAGGTATGACGGTGCGTGAGCTGGTGGCCATCGGCCGCTACCCGTGGCACGGCGCGCTGGGTCGCTTTGGCGCGGCGGACCGCGAGAAAGTGGAAGAGGCGATTGCGCTGGTGGGGCTGAAGCCGCTCGCCCATCGCCTGGTGGACAGCCTCTCCGGCGGCGAACGCCAGCGGGCGTGGATCGCCATGCTGGTGGCGCAGGATAGCCGCTGTCTGCTGCTCGATGAACCCACCTCGGCGCTGGATATCGCCCATCAGGTTGATGTCCTCGCGCTGGTGCATCGCCTCAGCCAGCAGCGCGGCCTGACGGTGATCGCCGTCCTGCACGACATTAATATGGCGGCCCGCTACTGCGACTATCTGGTGGCCCTGCGCGGCGGAGAAATGATCGCCCAGGGGACGCCGGCGGAACTGATGCGCAGCGACACCCTGGAACAAATCTACGGCATCCCGATGGGGATCCTGCCGCACCCGGCCGGCGCGGCGCCGGTAAGCTTTGTCTATTGATGATGACCCCGACTCAGATAACCCGACGCCGCCTGCTGACCGCGATGGCGCTCTCGCCGCTGCTGTGGCAGATGCGCGGCGCGCAGGCGGCGAACGTTGACCCGCAGCGCGTGGTCGCCCTGGAGTGGCTGCCGGCGGAGCTGCTGCTGGCGCTGGGCGTCACGCCTTACGGCGTGGCCGATATCCCCAACTATCGCCTGTGGGTGAACGAACCCGCGCTGCCCGACTCGGTGATCGATGTCGGTTTGCGTACCGAACCCAATCTTGAACTGCTGACGCAGATGAAACCGTCATTTATCGTCTGGTCGGCAGGCTACGGCCCGTCGCCGGAGAAGCTGGCGCGTATCGCCCCCGGCCGCGGATTTACCTTCAGCGATGGCAAACGTCCGCTGGCGATGGCTCAGCGCTCGCTGCTGGAGATGGCTGACCTGCTGGGCAAAACACAACAGGCTCAGCACCACCTGGCGGAGTTTGAGGCGCTGATGGCGAGCCTGAAGCCGCGTTTTGCCGGGCGCGGCGACCGTCCGCTGTTGATGATCTCCCTGCTCGATCCGCGCCATGTACTGGTTTTTGGCGAAAACTGCCTGTTCCAGGAAGTGCTCGATCGCTTTGGCATCAAAAACGCCTGGCGCGGCGAAGCGGCGTTCTGGGGCAGCGTCAGCGTTGGCATCGACCGGCTGGCGGAATTTAACGAGGCCGATGTGATCTGTTTCGATCATGGTAACGAGCGGGAGATGACCCAACTGCTGGCGACCCCGCTGTGGCAGGCGATGCCGTTCGTGCGCGCGGGGCGCTTCCAGCGCGTTCCGGCGGTGTGGTTCTATGGCGCGACGCTGTCGGCGATGCATTTTGCCCGCGTGCTGGCCGAGGCCCAGGGGAATCCGGCATGAATAGGCGTATTTCACCGTTAGCCATTATCCTGCTGGCCGGGCTGCTGGTTGCCGCCTTCGCGTTGAGCATCGTCAATCTCAACGTCGCCTTGCCCTATGCGCAATGGCGGCAGGCGCTGTGGCAGCCGGATAGCGATCGGATTGCCCAGATGCTGTTTCATTACAGCCTGCTGCCGCGGGTGACCGTTTCACTGCTGGTGGGGGCCGGGCTGGGACTGGTCGGCGTACTGTTCCAGCAGGTGCTGCGCAATCCGCTGGCGGAGCCAACCACCCTTGGCGTCGCCACCGGCGCGCAACTGGGGATCACAGTCACTACGCTGTGGGCCATCCCCGGCGTGCTGGCGTCGCAGTTTGCCGCGCTGGCCGGAGCCTGTCTGGTGGGAGCGCTGGTGTTTGGCGTCTCCTGGGGCAAGCGCCTGTCGCCGGTAACGCTGATCCTGGCGGGCCTGGTGGTCAGCCTCTACTGCGGGGCGCTTAACCAGCTGATGGTGATTTTCCATCACGACCAGCTGCAGAGTATGTTCTTGTGGAGCACCGGGACGCTGACGCAAACCGACTGGAGCGTGGCGCAGCGCCTGTGGCCGCAGCTGCTGGGCGGCGCAGTACTCACGCTGCTGCTGCTGCGTCCGCTGACCCTGATGGGGCTCGATGACGGAGTGGCGCGCAACCTTGGGCTGGCGTTGTCTCTGGCGCGCCTCGGCGCCCTGACGCTGGCGATCGTGATGAGCGCGCTGCTGGTCAACGCGGTCGGGATTATCGGCTTTATCGGCCTGTTCGCGCCGCTGCTGGCGAAAATGCTCGGCGCCCGTCGACTGCTGGCCCGGCTGCTGCTGGCGGCGCTGATCGGCGCGCTGCTCCTGTGGCTTTCAGATCAGGTGATCCTCTGGCTGAGCAGGGTATGGCGGGAAGTCTCCACCGGCTCGGTCACCGCCCTGATTGGCGCGCCGCTGCTGCTGTGGCTGCTGCCGCGGCTGCGCAGCATCAGCGCCCCGGTGATGAACGGCGGCGATAACGTGCAGCCTGAGCGCTATCACGTGCAAGGGTTTGTTCTCGGGGGCGTCGCGTTGCTGCTGCTGGCGGTGAGCGTGGCGCTGGCCTTTGGTCGCGATGCCCACGGTTGGCTGTGGGCTCACGGCGATCTGCTGGAGCAACTGCTGCCCTGGCGCTGGCCGCGAGTGCTGTCGGCGCTGTTCGCCGGGGTGATGCTGGCGGTCGCCGGCTGTATTATCCAGCGCCTGACCGGCAACCCGATGGCCAGTCCGGAAGTGCTGGGCATCAGCTCCGGCGCCGCCTTTGGCGTGGTGCTGATGCTGTTCTTCGTCCCTGGCGACGCCTTTGGCTGGCTGCTGCCGGCCGGGAGCCTTGGCGCGGCCGGCACCTTGCTGATCATTATGCTGGCCGCCGGGCGCGGCGGCTTTTCGCCGCATCGGATGCTGCTGGCGGGGATGGCGCTCAGTACCGCCTTCACCATGCTGCTGATGATGCTGCAGGCCAGCGGCGATCCGCGCATGGCGCAGATCCTGACGTGGATCTCAGGGTCGACCTACAGCGCGACGCCGGAGAGGGTGGTCCGCAGCGGCGCGGTGATGCTGCTCCTGCTGGCGCTGGCGCCGCTCTGTCGCCGTTGGCTGACCATCCTGCCGCTGGGCGGGGAGGCGGCGCGAGCGGTGGGCATGGCGCTGACCTCATCGCGGATTGTTCTGCTGCTGCTGGCGGCCTGCCTGACGGCGGCGGCGACGCTGACCATCGGCCCGCTGAGCTTCGTCGGGCTGATGGCGTCGCATATCGCACGGATGATGGGCTTCCGGCGCACGCTGCCGCATATGGTGATCTCCGGGCTGACTGGCGGGCTGCTGCTGGTCTTCGCCGACTGGTGTGGACGAATGATCATGTTTCCCTACCAGATCCCGGCGGGGCTGTTATCAACCTTTATCGGCGCGCCGTACTTTATCTATTTGCTGAGAAAGCAGAGCCGCTAACGCGTGGCGTTAGCGCGAAAGATCCCGGATAGCGGCGCGTTGCGCTTTATCCGGGCTACCGCACGGTGCCGTTTTTTTGTTGGGTAGCGGCTAACGCCTTACCCGACCTACGGTCCGTGCCATTGCGGGTTTGGTAGGCCGGGTAAGCGGAGCGTCACCCGGCATGCAGGGAGCTTACAGTTTGGCAAACACCCGACGCGCGGCGTCGATGGTATTGTCGATATCTTCTTCGCTGTGGGCCACGGACATAAAGCCAGCCTCAAATGCTGACGGCGCCAGGTACACGCCTTCCTCCAGCATCAGATGGAAGAAGCGCTTGAAGCGTTCGACATCGCACTTCACCACATCCTGATAGCAGGTGACAGTTTCGGCATCGGTAAAGAAGATGCCGAACATGCCGCCGACGTTATTGACCACCAGCGGGATCCCGGCGTCACGCGCCGCATCAAGCAGACCTTGCGCCAGCTGGTTGGTCAGCTCGGTGAGGGTTTCATGTACGCCCGGCTGCGCCACTTCGCTTAAGCAGGCGAAGCCGGCGGCCATGGCGATCGGGTTACCGGAGAGGGTACCGGCCTGATAAACCGGGCCGGTGGGGGCCAGAGCGTCCATCACCTCGCGACGGCCGCCGAAAGCGCCTACCGGCATCCCGCCGCCGATGATTTTCCCGAGACAGGTCAGATCCGGCTCCACGCCGTAATAAGCCTGCGCGCCCGCCAGCGCCACGCGGAAGCCGGTCATCACTTCGTCGATGATCAGCAGGGCGCCAAATTCGTCGCACAGCGCGCGCAGGCCCGGCAGGAACTCCGGCTGCGGCGGAATGCAGTTCATATTCCCGGCGACCGGCTCGACGATGATGCAGGCGATATCCTGTGGATATTGCTCGAACGCCGCGCGCACCGAGGCGAGGTCGTTATAGGTGCAGGTCAGGGTGTGTTTGGCGAAATCAGCCGGCACGCCCGGCGAGTTCGGCTGGCCGAGGGTCAGCGCGCCGGAACCGGCTTTCACCAGCAGGCAGTCGGCATGGCCGTGGTAGCAGCCTTCGAACTTGATGATCTTGTCGCGGCCGGTGAAGCCGCGCGCCAGGCGAATCGCGCTCATGGTGGCTTCGGTACCGGAGTTCACCATCCGCACCATATCCATGGTCGGTACCAGCTCGGTCACTAGCGCCGCCATTTTCACTTCCATTTCGGTCGGCGCGCCAAAGCTCAGGCCGCGTGACGCCGCCTCGATCACCGCGTTGCGGATCGCCGGATGGTTGTGGCCCAGCACCATCGGACCCCAGGAGCCGACATAATCGATATAGGCCTTTCCATCCACGTCATAGAGGTAAGCGCCATCCGCGCGTTCGATAAACAGCGGGGTACCGCCGACGCCGGTAAAGGCGCGCACCGGCGAGTTAACGCCGCCGGGGATCAGTTCGCGCGCAGTATGGTACAGATTTTCAGATTTGCTCATGGCCAGGGTCCTGGTTCGTGAAAAATGTTTTATCGGCTATTCTAAGTTATTCCAGGATGGTTATGAAAGTTTTGCCCAATTGAAACAATGTGCCGCAAGGGCATTTTTTTGACGACGCAGCGCGCCGGGGCGGCTAAAATGCCTCTCTCTTCATTTGTATTACCAATAATTGATAACGGCATGAAAGCAGAAACTCCCTCTTTTGAAGCACATCAGTTCGTGCGGGTGCGTCGCGGCGATGCGGTGCGCCGCTTAATTCAGCGCGATAAAACGCCGCTGGCGGTGCTGTTTATGGCGGCGGTGGTCGGCACGCTGGCCGGGCTGGTGGGCGTGGCGTTTGAAAAGAGCGTGAACTGGGTGCAGAACCAGCGGATCGGCGCGCTGGCGCAGGTAGCGGACCACTGGTATCTGGTCTGGCCGCTGGCGTTTATCTTGTCGGCGCTGCTGGCGATGGTCGGCTATTTCCTCGTGCGCCGCTTTGCGCCGGAGGCTGGCGGATCGGGGATCCCGGAGATCGAAGGGGCGCTGGAGGAGCTGCGGCCGGTGCGCTGGTGGCGCGTGCTGCCGGTGAAATTCATCGGCGGCATGGGGACCCTGGGCGCCGGAATGGTGCTGGGACGCGAAGGGCCGATGGTGCAGCTTGGCGGCAACATTGGGCGCATGGTGCTGGATATTTTCCGCATGCGCAGTCCGGAAGCGCGGCACACGCTGCTGGCGACCGGCGCGGCATCGGGTCTCTCAGCGGCTTTTAACGCGCCGCTGGCTGGTATCCTGTTTATCATCGAAGAGATGCGCCCGCAGTTCCGCTACAACCTGATCTCCATTAAAGCGGTATTTACCGGCGTGATCATGTCGAGCATTGTGTTTCGCATTTTTAACGGCGAGGCGGCAATTATAGAGGTGGGCAAGCTGAGCAATGCCCCGGTGAATACGCTGTGGCTGTACCTGGTGCTGGGGATGCTGTTTGGCTGCTTCGGCCCGCTGTTTAATTTTCTGGTGCTGCGCACCCAGGATCTGTTCCAGCGCATTCACGGCGGCAACATCAAAAAATGGGTGTTAATGGGCGGGATCATCGGCGGGCTTTGCGGTCTGCTGGGGCTGATGCAGCCCTCCGCGGTGGGCGGTGGCTTTAACCTGATCCCCATCGCCGCCGCCGGTAACTTCTCCGTCGGTTTGCTGCTGTTTATCTTTATTGCCCGCGTGGTGACCACGCTGATCTGCTTCTCCTCCGGCGCGCCGGGGGGCATCTTCGCCCCGATGCTGGCGCTCGGCACGCTGCTGGGCACGGCGTTCGGCATGGCGGCTATTCCGCTGTTTCCGTCCTACCATCTCGATGCCGGCACCTTCGCTATCGCCGGCATGGGCGCGCTTCTCGCCGCCTCGGTGCGTGCGCCGCTGACCGGGATTGTGCTGGTGCTGGAGATGACCGATAACTATCAGCTCATTTTGCCAATGATTATTACCTGCCTTGGCGCAACACTACTGGCGCAATTCCTCGGCGGTAAGCCTTTGTATTCGACCATTCTGCAACGTACTCTGGCGAAGCAGGAGGCCGAGCAGGCGGCAAAAGCGCAGCAGGCGCCCCGGGAGAATACTTGAACGATTTACCAGGGTATTAGATAATGGCTCAAAAGGCCCGGTTATTCTTTAACCGGCCGGAAGTATCAATGGGAGCAAAAAATGAGTGATGACGTAGCGTTGCCGCTGGAGTTTACCGAAGCCGCAGCCAATAAAGTAAAACACCTGATTGCGGATGAAGATAATCCGAACCTGAAACTGCGCGTGTATATTACCGGCGGCGGTTGCAGCGGTTTCCAGTATGGCTTCACCTTCGACGATCAGGTGAACGAAGGGGATATGACCATTGAGAAACAGGGTGTCGGCCTGGTGGTTGACCCAATGAGCCTGCAGTATCTGGTCGGCGGCTCTGTCGACTATACCGAAGGGCTGGAAGGTTCGCGCTTTATCGTGACCAACCCGAACGCGAAAAGCACCTGCGGCTGCGGATCCTCGTTCAGCGTGTAAAGCGAGTGCGACCGGGCGTCTTCCCCTTCTGCGAGAGGGTGCCAACGTTAAAAACGGTAACCTCAGGTTACCGTTTTGCTTTTATGACCGTCCGTTATCGTCCAGCGCAAACGTCGGCAGCTTCAGGTGCCAGCGGATCGCCGCCAGACGAATCACCAGGGTCACCACCATCCCCATCATCGCCGAATTCTCCAGCGGGAGATGAAAGGTGTCGTGCGCGGTGGCGTGGACAATGCCGCCCACAATACAGGCGGTGGCGTAGATCTCGGTGCGCAGAATCATAGGAATTTCGCGCGCCAGCACGTCGCGGATTATCCCGCCGCCAACGCCGGTCACCACGCCCATGCACACCGCGACCAGCGGGCCGCTGCCGGCGAGAAACGCTTTATTCACCCCGATGCCGACAAACACCGCCAGACCGACGGCATCAAGAACGGGCAGGATCCATTTCGGCAGCCGGCGCGGCTGGCGGACCAGCAGGATGGTCAGCATGCTGGTGACCATTGCCACCACCAGATCGGTGGGATCTTTGACCCAGAATACCGGGCCATTCGCCAGCGCCATATCGCGGATGGTACCGCCGCCCACCGCCGTCACCACGCCTAACACCAGCACGCCGAATGGGTCCATACGCAATTTCCCCGCCAGCAGAACGCCGGAGATCGCGAAGACAGCTGTGCCAATAATATCCAGCCAATAGACAAGCATCGTTGATTCCCACTGAACATCCGGTATGCCGGATGGTTATTTTACCTGGTCGAGCGCCGCACAAAGTTGTTTGGCGGCGAGGATAATACGTGGGCTTGCGCGTTCAAACCAGTCGCTGTGTAACGCAATCAACGAAATGGTGAGCTGATGTTGCCAAAAGCGCTGCGCTTCGGCGATGCGGCTGGCGTCGCCGGTCACCACAATCGCCTGCGGCTGACGGGCCAGCACCTGTTCGCGGCTCACCTGCGGCCAGGGAACGCGGCTGGCGGCAAAGATATTCTCGCCGCCGCACAGCCTCAGCACCTGATCCTGAATTGAGCCGGGGCCGCTGGTGAATAGCGGTGCGGAACCGAACTGCAGGAAGACGCGTTTCTTCGGCGCGCTGGCATAGCGCGCTTTCAGCGCATCGTATTCCTGCTGCATCGACTGCGCCGCCTGCTGTGCTTTTTCCGGCTGTGGGCTCCACTGCGCCAGCTGACGCAGGGTGGCGATGATCTCTTCGATGGTCGAAGTCTGTACCCACAGGACGTGGATCCCCAGCGACTGCAGCTGGTTAACCTGACGTTCGGCATTACCCCCGCGCCAGGCCAGCACCAGGTCTGGCTTGAGCGCTACGATGCGCTCCAGGTTCATTCCCTGCCAGCTGGCAACTTGCTCAATCGTTTTGGCCTGCGGCGGATAATCGGAATAACTGCTGACGCCGACCGGCGTGATCCCGGCGGCAAAGGCCAGTTCGGTATTGGCGGGGGAGAGGGTGATCACCCGCGGCGCGGCCAGCAGCCACGCCGGGGCGAGTAACAGCAGCGCGGCAAGCGCGAAGGAGAGCGACTTAGCCACGTGCCAGGTTCTGTACCAGATTCTCCACCATCAGGGTGGACTGTCTGGCGGCGACCGCAAGGAACTCCTCAAAGCTGAGGTGGGACTGCTGGTCGGCCACATCGGAGATGGCGCGAACCACCACGAAAGGAACCTTAAAGTTATGGCAGACGTGAGCGATGGCAGTCGCTTCCATTTCCACAGCGATCGCCTGCGGGAAATTATGGCGGATCTTCGCCAGACCGACAGAGCCGTTAATGAAGGCATCACCGCTGACGATCAGGCCGCGAACGGCATTGAGATCTAACGCGTTAATGCAGCTCTCCGCCGCGGCCACCAGTTTTTCGTCCGCTTTAAAGCCGGCCGGGCAGCCAGGCAACTGGCCGTACTCATAGCCGAAGGCGGTGACGTCGGCGTCGTGGTAGCGCGCTTCATCGGAGACGACGATATCGCCGACCTTCAGGGTCGGCGCCAGGCCGCCGGCAGAGCCGGTATTAATGATCACGTCAGGCTGGCAGCGCTCCAGCAGCAGGGTCGCGCCCATCGCCGCCGCCACTTTCCCGATACCAGACTTCAGCAGCGCGACGTCAACGCCGTGAAGTTGGCCGGTATAGATTTCGCTCCCGCCAATAGTGATAGTCTGGCGGTTTTCGATTTTGTCGCGCAGAAGGGTAACTTCCTCTTCCATAGCGCCAATAATGCCAATTTTCATAGATTTACTCGCGATGTGTCAGGTTTAGTTGCATAGTCTATCATGCGCTTAAGGGGAAGCGTATTGCTCGCGCGGGAGAGGCTATGGCAAAGATTGATTTTCGCAACAAGATAAACTGGCGTCGACGCTTCCGTTCGCCGCCGCGTGTCGAGACGGAGCGCGACATCCTGCGGATCTTCGAAAGCGATCGGGGACGGATCGTCAACTCGCCGGCAATCCGTCGCTTACAGCAAAAAACTCAGGTCTTCCCGCTGGAGCGCAACGCGGCGGTGCGTACCCGCCTGACCCACTCGCTGGAGGTGCAGCAGGTGGGACGCTATATCGCCAAAGAGGTGCTGAGCCGGCTGAAAGAGCTGAGGCTACTGGAGGAGTATGGCCTGGAAGAGCTGACCGGGCCATTCGAGAGCGTGGTGGAGATGGCCTGCCTGATGCACGATATCGGCAATCCCCCGTTTGGCCATTTTGGCGAGGCGGCGATTAACGACTGGTTCCGCCAGCGTCTGGCGCCCGGCGATGCGCTCGGGCAGCCGCTGACCGACGATCGCTGTGAAGTGCAGGCATTACGCTTGCATGAAGGGGAAACGTCGCTTAACGCGCTGCGCCGCAAAGTGCGCCAGGATCTCTGCAGCTTTGAGGGCAACGCCCAGGGCATTCGTCTGGTCCATACGCTGATGCGCATGAATCTGACCTGGGCGCAGGTCGGCTGTATTCTGAAATATACTCGGCCGGCGTGGTGGTCCGAGGCGACGCCAGCCAGCCACAGCTATTTAATGAAAAAGCCTGGCTACTATTTAGCCGAAGAGGAGTATGTGGCGCGCCTGCGTAAAGAACTGGATCTGGCGCCTTACAATCGGTTCCCATTAACCTGGATTATGGAAGCCGCGGATGACATCTCATATTGCGTCGCGGATCTCGAGGACGCGGTGGAAAAACGTATTTTCAGCGCTGAGCAGCTTTATCAGCATCTTTACGACGCCTGGGGCTGCCATGAAAAAGGATCGTTATTCTCACAGGTAGTGGAAAATGCCTGGGAGAAATCACGAGCCAATTCCCTGAAACAGAGCGCGGAAGATCAGTTTTTTATGTATTTGCGGGTGAACACGCTGAATAAGCTGGTGCCCTACGCGGCGCGCCGATTTATTGACAACCTGCCGGCCATCTTTACGGGCGACTTTAATCATGCGCTGCTCGAGGACGACAGCGATTGCAGTCAGCTGCTGGAGCTTTATAAAAATGTGGCGATGAAACAGGTGTTTAGCCATCCGGATGTCGAGCAGCTGGAATTGCAGGGCTACCGGGTGATCAGTGGCCTGCTGGATATCTATCAGCCGCTGCTGAAATTATCGCTCGAGGATTTCAGCGAATTAGTGGCGCAGGAGCGGGTACGGCGTTTACCCATTGCCTCCCGGCTGTATCAGAAACTATCAACCCGCCACCGGCTGGCCTATGTGGAAGCGGTAAATAAGCTGGCGCGCACGGCGCCTGAATTTGCGCTGATGGAATACTATTATCGCTGCCGTCTGATTCAGGATTATATCAGCGGGATGACGGATTTGTATGCGTGGGATGAATATCGGCGGCTAATGGCGGTGGAATAAGCTGGAGTTTTGTAAAGATGGACAATAAATTTTTACTTTTTCCAGAAACTTAATTCCGGAACTTAGCGCTATAAAATGACTCTGATAGTCACGTACACAGCAACTTTCGTTTTCTGATATTGAGATTGAAACTGATGAAAAAAACCACGTTAGCAATGAGTGCACTGGCTCTGAGTTTAGGTCTGGCGTTGTCCCCGCTCTCTGCGAGCGCGGCAGAAACGGCATCTTCGGCCACTAATGCACAGCAGATGCCAAGCCTGGCCCCGATGCTGGAGAAGGTGATGCCGTCGGTGGTGAGCATTAACGTTGAAGGTAGCACCACCGTTAATACCCCACGGATGCCACGTAACTTCCAGCAGTTCTTTGGCGATAACTCGCCGTTCTGCCAGGACGGTTCTCCTTTCCAGAGTTCGCCGTTTTGCCAGGGCGGCGGACAGGGCGGTCAGCCTGACGGCGGCCAGCAGCAGAAATTTATGGCGCTGGGCTCCGGCGTGATCATTGATGCGGCCAAGGGGTATGTGGTGACCAACAACCACGTCGTGGACAACGCCACCACAATTAAGGTTCAACTGAGCGATGGCCGTAAGTTTGATGCCAAAGTGGTTGGCAAAGATCCGCGCTCTGATATCGCGCTGATTCAGATTCAGGATCCGAAAAACCTGACGGCGATTAAGCTCGCCGACTCTGACGCGCTGCGCGTTGGCGACTACACCGTGGCTATCGGTAACCCGTTCGGTCTGGGCGAAACCGTGACCTCCGGGATTGTTTCCGCGCTGGGTCGTAGCGGCCTGAACGTGGAAAACTACGAAAACTTTATCCAGACCGATGCGGCGATTAACCGCGGGAACTCCGGCGGCGCCCTGGTGAACCTCAACGGCGAGCTGATCGGCATCAACACCGCCATTCTGGCGCCGGACGGCGGCAACATCGGTATCGGTTTTGCTATCCCAAGCAACATGGTGAAAAACCTGACCGAGCAGATGGTGAAATATGGCCAGGTGAAACGCGGCGAGCTCGGCATCATGGGGACCGAACTGAACTCTGAGCTGGCGAAAGCGATGAAAGTCGACGCCCAGCGCGGCGCCTTTGTCAGCCAGGTGATGCCGGGGTCGGCGGCCGCGAAAGCGGGCATTAAAGCCGGCGACGTGATCACCTCTCTCAACGGGAAGGCGATCAGCAGCTTCGCCGCGCTGCGTGCCCAGGTCGGCACCATGCCTATCGGCAGCAAAGTTGAGCTTGGTCTGCTGCGCGACGGCAAACCGGTGACCGTGACCGTCGAACTGCAGCAGAGCAACCAGACCCAGGTTGACTCCAGCACCATCTTCAACGGGATTGAAGGGGCGGAAATGAGCAACAAGGGTCAGGACAAAGGTGTGGTGGTCAATAATGTGAAAGCCGGTACCCCGGCGGCGCAGATTGGCCTCAAGAAAGGCGACGTCATCGTCGGGGCGAACCAGCAGCCGGTGAAAAACATCGCCGATCTGCGGAAAATCTTCGACGCCAAACCGTCCGTGCTGGCGCTGAACATTCAGCGCGGCGACGCCTCTATCTATCTGCTGTTGCAGTAATAGTCAGCGCTCGCTCTCCAGCCCCTTCCCTCGCCGAGGGCAGGGGCTTTTTTTCGTTCTGTGACCGCTTCCACAACTCCACATATCTCACCCGGGCTTCGGGCATATGCACAATGCAGCAGAGCAACGACTCTTTTATGCTGGTGCCCTGCAAAGGGGAGGATTACATGGCTGGCTGGCATCTTGATACCAAAATGGCGCAGGATATTGTGGCGCGGACGATGCGCATCATCGATACCAACATCAACGTGATGGATGCCCGCGGGCGGATTATCGGCAGCGGCGATCGGGAAAGGATTGGTGAATTGCACGAAGGCGCGCTGCTGGTGCTTTCCCAGGGGCGGGTGGTGGATATCGACGATGCGGTCGCTCGCCATCTCCACGGAGTGCGTCAAGGGATCAACCTGCCGCTGCGCCTGGAGGGGGAGATCGTCGGGGTGATCGGCCTGACCGGCGAGCCGGAGTCGCTGCGAAAATATGGCGAGCTGGTGTGCATGACGGCTGAGATGATGCTGGAGCAGTCGCGACTGATGCATCTCCTGGCGCAGGACAGCCGTCTGCGCGAAGAGCTGGTGATGAACCTGATTCAGGCGGAAGAGCATACCCCGGCGCTGAACGAATGGGCGCAGCGTTTAGGAATTGACCTGAATCAGCCGCGCGTAGTGGCGATGATTGAGGTGGACAGCGGCCAGCTCGGCGTGGACAGCGCGATGGCGGAGCTACAGCAGTTGCAGAACGCGCTGACCACCCCCGATCGCAATAATCTGGTGGCCATTGTCTCGCTCACGGAAATGGTGGTGTTGAAACCGGCGCTGAACAGCTTTGGCCGCTGGGACGCAGACGATCACGTCCGCCGCGTCGAGCAGCTTATCGCCAGGATGAAAGAGAATGGGCAGCTCCGCTTCCGCGTGGCGCTGGGCAACTTCTTCACCGGTCCCGGGAGTATCGCCCGCTCTTACCGTACCGCACGCACGACGATGATGGTGGGCAAGCAGCGGATGCCGGAGAGCCGCTGCTACTTCTATCAGGATCTGATGCTGCCGGTGCTGCTTGACAGCCTGCGCGGCGGCTGGCAGGCCAATGAGCTGGCCCGTCCGCTGGCGCGTCTCAAGGCGATGGACAACAACGGGCTGCTGCGGCGAACGCTGCAGGCGTGGTTTCGCCATAACGTGCAGCCGCTGGCGACGTCAAAGGCGCTGTTTATTCATCGCAATACCCTGGAGTACCGGTTGAATCGTATCTCGGAGCTGACGGGGCTGGATCTTGGCAGCTTTGACGACCGGCTGCTGCTGTATATTGCGCTGCAGCTGGATGAACAACGCTAAGGCGTCGAGATAAAAATGCCGGGAGGCGGTTCGCCTTACCCGGCCTGGAGGATGCATGGCGTAAGCGGCAGATTATATTGGTTGCCCGGTCAGGCGGTGCGCCGCCGGGAACGCTGTCACTTACGGGTAAGTTTTTCCAGATCGGCTTCGATTTCGCTGATCTTGTTGGTGACCACACTTTCCAGATGGCGTAAATCGTCGAGGATTTTACGCTTGAGATCGATTTCAGTGCGATCGCGCTGGCAGATCTGATCCAGCTCATCGATAACGTAGCGCAGGTTCGGGCTGATCTCCTGGACCTCTTTGTAGCCCTGGCCGACGCCGTCGGCGACGACGGTTTTGCGCTGACGCGGATATTTGAACTTCACGCTCTTGGCGAAGAATTCGCCTTTGTCTTTCTGAAAGTAAATTTTCAGAATGTCATTGTTAGCTTCCTGCCGCAGGCTATAGCGATCGATCTCATCAGGGTTGGTAATGCCAAGACTTTTCAGATTATCGTACATAACGGTACCTTTGATAGCATCATAACCATTGAATAATTAACGAAAAAATCCATTTTCGCCAGCATCAAATATAAAAAAAGCGGGATATCTCCCGCTTTTTATTTGCTTTAGTCGATGGTGCGCAGCAGTTCGTTAATGCCGACCTTGCCGCGGGTTTTGGCATCGACTTTCTTCACGATCACCGCGCAGTACAGGCTGTATTTACCATCTTTCGACGGCAGGTTGCCTGATACCACTACCGAGCCAGCCGGCACGCGGCCGTAGAAGACTTCGCCGGTTTCGCGATCGTAGATTTTGGTGCTCTGACCGAGGTAAACGCCCATGGAGATCACGGAGCCTTCTTCGACAATCACCCCTTCAACCACTTCAGAGCGCGCGCCGATGAAGCAGTTATCTTCGATGATGGTCGGGTTCGCCTGCAGCGGCTCCAGTACGCCACCAATGCCGACGCCGCCGGACAGGTGAACGTTTTTACCGATCTGCGCGCAGGAGCCGACGGTGGCCCAGGTGTCAACCATGGTGCCTTCGTCAACGTAGGCGCCGATGTTCACATAGGACGGCATCAGCACGGTGTTGCGGGCGATGAACGCGCCCTGACGCACCGCTGCCGGCGGCACCACGCGGAAACCTTCTTTCTGGAAACGCGCTTCGTCATAGTCAGCGAATTTCATCGGGACTTTATCGAAGTAGCGGCTTTCCGCACCATCGATAACCTGGTTATCGTTAATACGGAAAGAGAGCAGTACCGCCTTCTTCAGCCACTGATGCGTCACCCACTGACCGTCGATCTTCTCAGCGACGCGCAGCGCGCCGGAATCCAGAAGGGCGATAACCTGGTTAACCGCTTCGCGGGTCACGGTATCCACATTAGCCGGCGTGATGTCGGCGCGACGCTCGAAAGCGGACTCAATAACGTTCTGTAACTGCTGCATTGTTTCTTTCCATTCACTAAAAAAAATACGTCACCCTTTATCGTTTGGATTGAGGGCCGCTGTCAACCGTTGTTGCACTTCTTGTTGCAGCTCATTATTAAGGGCACGCCGGTCGGCGGTAGCGATTATAAATAAATCTTCTACTCGCTCACCAATTGTCGTAATTCGCGCCCCGTGAAGCGAAATTCCGAGGTCGGCGAATACCTGACCGACACGGGCGAGCAGCCCGGGCTGGTCAAGGGCTATCAGCTCGAGAAACGATTTCCGATCGGTATGGGTCGGCAGGAAATTTACCTCGGTGTCCACCGAGAAATGACGCAGTTTTGCCGCCTGACGACGGGGCGCCGGGGGCTCCCAACTGCGCTGCGTGATGGTCTGTTCCAGACCCTGGCGGATCGCTTCGTGGCGATCGGCGGACAGCGGACTGCCGTCGGGTTCGAGGACAATAAAGGTGTCCATCGCCATGCCGTCGCGGGTGGTGAAGATCTGCGCATCGTGGACGCTGAGGTTGCGACGGTCCAGTTCGCCACACACCGCGGCGAACAGGTAAGGGCGATCCGGACTCCAGATAAAAATCTCCGTTCCGCCGCGGGTGGCCTGCGAGCTCAGGAGGATCATCGGCTTATTCAGATCGTGGCGCAGCAGGTTGCGGGCGTGCCAGGCGAGCTGCGTCGGCGTATGTCGCACGAAATAGTTGGCGCGGCAGCGGTTCCAGATCTGATGCAGCGCCTCTTCATTAATATTGTCCATCCGCAGCAGGGCCAGCGCCTGCAACTGATGGTGACGCACGCGTTCGCGCATGTCCGGGGTGCTTTGCATGCCGCGACGCAGCTGTTTTTCAGTGGCAAAATAGAGTTCGCGCAGCAGGCTCTGCTTCCAGCTGTTCCACAGGGTTTCGTTGGTGGCGCAGATATCGGCGACGGTCAGACACACCAGATAGCGCAGGCGATTTTCCGTTTGCACCTCCTCGGCGAACTGCTTAATCACCTCCGGATCCTGAATATCGCGCCGCTGGGCGGTGACCGACATCAGCAAGTGGTGACGCACCAGCCAGGCGACCAGCTGCGTTTCCCGGGAGTTCAGCCCGTGCAGCTCGGCAAACTTCAGCACATCCTGCGCGCCGAGGATCGAGTGGTCGCCGCCGCGCCCTTTGGCGATGTCGTGGAACAGGGCGGCGATTAAAATCAGCTCCGGGTGCGTTAAACGCGGCCATAACTCCACGCACAGCGGGTGGCGGCTACGAGTCTCTTCTTTAGCAAAACTCTCCAGCTTGAGCATCACGCGGATGGTGTGTTCATCGACGGTATAGGCGTGAAACAGGTCGAACTGCATCTGGCCGACAATATGAGACCACTGCGGCATATAGGCCCACAGCACGCTGTGACGATGCATCGGCAGCAGTCCGCGACTCACTGCTCCCTGATGGCGCAGCATGCTGAGAAAGAGCGTGCGCGCCTCCGGGATATAGCACAGCGGCTGGGTCAGATGGCGGCGGGCGTGGCGCAGATGGCGCAACGTCGTGGAGTAGATGCCGGTGATGGTGCTGTTGCGCACCATAATATAAAACATGCGCAGAATGGCCTGCGGCTCGCGAATAAACAGCGTATCGTCACGCAGATCGATCAGCGTGCCGCGCAGCTGGAAGTCATCATCGATCGGGCGCGGTTTTTCATCCTCGGTCAGCGCAAGGATGGCCTCTTCAAACAGCTGTAGCAGCATCTGGTTCAGCTCGCTCACCCGGCGGGTGACGCGGAAGAAGTCCTTCATCATATGCTCAATCGGCTGGTTGCCGTCGCCTTCATAGCGGAGCCGGCGGGCGACGCTGAGCTGGCGGTCGAAAAGCAGGCGGTTGTCATAGCGAGTGAGTTCGAGATGCAGCGCGAAGCGGATACGCCACAGTTGATGCAGACACTCGTTGAGCTCATTGCGCTCGGCTTCGGTCAGAAAACCGAAGCCGACCATCTCATCCATTGAGGTGGCGCCGAAATGGCGGCGAGCCACCCACTGTAGCGTATGGATATCGCGCAGGCCGCCGGGACTGCTTTTCACGTCCGGCTCGAGGTTATAGCTGGTGCCGTGATAACGCTGATGACGGACGTTCTGCTCTTCGACCTTGGCGGCGAAGAACTTTTCTGATGGCCAGAAGCCGTCGCTAAAAATATGTTTTTGCAGCTCAAGGAACAGCGCGACATCGCCGATCAGCAGGCGCGATTCGATTAAGTTCGTGGCGACGGTGAGATCTGAAAGCCCTTCCAGCAGACACTCTTCGAGAGTGCGTACGCTATGGCCTACCTCCAGTTTGACGTCCCACAGCAGCGTCAGCAGTTCGCCGACCTTTTGCGCCTGGTCGTCCGGCAGCTTTTTGCGGCTGAGGATCAGCAGATCGACGTCAGAAAGCGGATGCAGCTCGCCGCGACCGTAGCCGCCGACGGCCACCAGCGCCAGGTCGCAGACGGATTCGAATCCACTGGCGATCCACAACCGCTGCAGCAGCTGGTCGATAAATTCGGTGCGCGCCGCAATGAGCAGCTCCGCGGCGATACCGGCGTCAAACGCCTCGCCCAGCCAGTGCTGAAAGGTATCGATGTGCGCCTTTATTGCAGCACAGTTCAGATCGCCCTGCGGCCAGCTTACCGGATGTTCCGGCGGGATGGGCAGAAGAGGGGAGGCTGTGTCAGGTAATGAGTTGCTCATCGCGTCACCATAAGAAAAAACTATCTAATAAAAAAGCCGGCGGGCGCCGGCTTTTCATCATTCATCGTGCGAGATTATCGCCGGGATGGTGTCATCCTTACGTAGCGTCAGAATTTCGCAGCCGTTGTCTGTCACCACAATAGTATGCTCGTACTGCGCAGACAAGCTCCGGTCTTTGGTTTTCACCGTCCAGCCGTCTTTCATGCTGCGGATCTCTTTTTTACCGGCATTGACCATCGGCTCGATGGTGAAGGTCATGCCTGGTTTGAGCACGACGTTGGTTTCCGGCGAGTCGTAGTGCAGCACCTGCGGCTCTTCATGGAAGCCGCGGCCGATGCCATGACCGCAGTATTCGCGAACCACGGAGAATCCTTCCGCTTCCACATATTTCTGGATCGCCGCGCCGATGGTGCGCAGATTGATGCCCGGCTTCACCATCTTCAGCGCCAGGTACAGGCTTTCCTGAGTGATGCGGCACAGGCGCTCGCCGAGAATCGTCGGTTTGCCGACGATAAACATTTTGGAGGTATCGCCATGGAAATCATCTTTAATGACGGTCACGTCGATATTCACGATATCGCCATCTTTCAGCAGTTTGCCGTCGTCAGGGATACCGTGACAGACCACTTCGTTGACCGAAATGCAGACGGATTTCGGATAGCCGTGATAGCCGAGACAGGCGGAAATGGCCTTCTGCTCGTTAACGATATAGTCGTTACAGATACGGTCCAGTTCGCCAGTGCTGACGCCCGGCTTAACCCAGGGTTCGATCATTTCCAGCACTTCAGCGGCCAGGCGACCGGCAACGCGCATTTTTTCAATATCTTCAGATGTCTTAATAGAGATAGCCATGGAGTATGTCCAGCAGTGTCGATATTTTCGACAATAATAGAGTAAGTCCTGTCAATGGTAACAGTCCGGGCAGGCTGGTGCCAAACTGAGAATCATTAACAGCACGCGACGTCAACAAGAGTTGGTGTCTGGGTGGATTTTGTGGTATAAAGCGCGCCGGACTTCCGATCCATCTCAGATACACAGGATGGACGGGAGCGACAAATCTCACTTTGTGTAACAACACACACGTATCGGCACATATTCCGGGGTGCCCTTTGGGGTCGGTAATATGGGATACGTGGAGGCATAACCCCAATTTAATCTATAGAGGTTTTAAACATGGCAACTGTTTCCATGCGCGACATGCTCAAGGCTGGTGTTCACTTCGGTCACCAGACCCGTTACTGGAACCCGAAAATGAAGCCGTTCATCTTCGGTGCGCGTAACAAAGTTCACATCATCAACCTTGAGAAAACCGTACCGATGTTCAACGACGCTCTGGCTGAACTGAACAAGATCGCTGCTCGTAAAGGTAAAATCCTTTTCGTTGGTACTAAGCGCGCTGCAAGCGAAGCGGTAAAAGACGCTGCTCTGAGCTGCGACCAGTTCTTCGTGAACCATCGCTGGCTGGGCGGTATGCTGACTAACTGGAAAACCGTTCGTCAGTCCATCAAACGTCTGAAAGACCTGGAAACTCAGTCCCAGGACGGTACTTTCGACAAGCTGACCAAGAAAGAAGCGCTGATGCGTACTCGTGAGCTGGACAAGCTGGAAAACAGCCTGGGCGGTATCAAAGACATGGGCGGCCTGCCGGACGCACTGTTCGTAATCGACGCTGACCACGAGCACATCGCTATCAAAGAAGCAAACAACCTGGGCATCCCGGTATTTGCTATCGTTGATACCAACTCTGATCCGGACGGCGTAGACTTCGTTATCCCGGGTAACGACGATGCAATCCGCGCAGTAAGCCTGTACCTGGGCGCTGTTGCTGCTACCGTTCGTGAAGGTCGCTCTCAGGACCTGGCTTCTCAGGCGGAAGAAAGCTTCGTAGAAGCTGAATAATAAGGTTTAAGCCCTTATTAGTACCGTGTATGAATAGGGGCCCATTATCGGCCCCTTTTTTCAATTTACGCTGTTTGGCCGTTGGCCGGGCAGTATCCACATCTCCCGAGGATTTTAGAATGGCTGAAATTACCGCTTCCCTGGTAAAAGAGCTGCGCGAACGTACTGGCGCAGGCATGATGGATTGCAAAAAAGCGCTGACTGAAGCGAATGGCGACATCGAGCTGGCAATCGAAAACATGCGTAAATCCGGCGCGATCAAAGCGGCGAAGAAAGCAGGCAACGTGGCTGCTGACGGCGTGATCAAAACCAAAATCGAAGGCAACTACGGTTACATTCTGGAAGTTAACTGCCAGACTGACTTCGTTGCTAAAGATGGTGGTTTCCAGGCATTTGCTGACAAAGTACTGGACGCCGCTGTTGCGGGTAAAATCTCCGACGTTGAAGTTCTGAAAGCGCAGTTCGAAGAAGAACGTGTTGCCCTGGTTGCTAAAATCGGCGAGAACATCAACATCCGTCGTATCGCTGTTCTGGAAGGCGACGTTCTGGGCAGCTACCAGCACGGTGCGCGCATCGGCGTTTTGGTTGCCGCTAAAGGCGCTGACGAAGAGCTGGTTAAGCAGCTGGCAATGCACGTTGCTGCAAGCAAGCCGGAATTCGTTAAGCCGGAAGACGTGTCTGCTGAAGTGGTAGAGAAAGAGTACCAGGTTCAGCTGGACATCGCGATGCAGTCCGGTAAGCCGAAAGAAATCGCAGAGAAAATGGTTGAAGGCCGCATGAAGAAATTCACCGGCGAAGTTTCTCTGACTGGTCAGCCTTTCGTCATGGAGCCGAGCAAATCTGTTGGTCAGCTGCTGAAAGAGCACAACGCTGACGTGACTGGCTTCATCCGCTTTGAAGTGGGCGAAGGCATCGAGAAAGTTGAGACTGACTTTGCAGCAGAAGTTGCTGCGATGTCCAAGCAGTCTTAATTTTTACAAGGAGCCGCCTGAGGGCGGCTTCTTTTTGCGCCCATTTTGTAAATTCAGCCAACTGCTTATAGTGACCGCGCTGAAATGCGACATACAATGTCGCCGGAATTCTCACATCTCATTCGTTGACAGTCTCAGGAAAGAAACATGGCTACCAATGCAAAACCCGTCTACAAACGTATTCTGCTGAAATTAAGTGGCGAAGCGCTGCAGGGCTCAGAAGGCTTCGGTATTGATGCAAGCATACTTGACCGCATGGCTCAGGAGATCAAAGAGCTGGTTGAGCTGGGTATTCAGGTTGGCGTAGTAATTGGTGGCGGTAACCTGTTCCGTGGTGCTGGTCTGGCGAAAGCGGGTATGAACCGCGTTGTGGGCGACCACATGGGCATGCTGGCAACGGTTATGAATGGCCTCGCGATGCGCGATGCGCTCCACCGCGCCTATGTGAACGCTCGTCTGATGTCCGCCATTCCGCTGAACGGCGTGTGTGACAACTACAGCTGGGCAGAGGCGATCAGCCTGCTGCGCAACAACCGCGTGGTGATCCTTTCCGCGGGTACCGGCAACCCGTTCTTTACCACCGATTCCGCAGCCTGCCTGCGCGGTATTGAAATTGAAGCCGATGTGGTGCTGAAAGCCACCAAGGTTGACGGCGTATTCACCGCTGATCCGGCCAAAGATCCTTCCGCCACGATGTACGATCAGCTGACCTACAGCGAAGTGCTGGAAAAAGAGCTGAAAGTGATGGATCTCGCGGCCTTCACCCTGGCGCGTGACCATAAATTGCCGATTCGCGTCTTCAACATGAACAAACCTGGCGCCCTGCGTCGCGTGGTGATGGGCGAAAAAGAAGGCACATTGATCACGGAATAATTCCCGTCAGCGCCAAATCCGGGTAATATTCCGCTTTACTTTCGCGGGGATATTACCCGGTGATTTTCATTAAATCTGACTATACTTAGCTCATTTTCCGACGGGTGCCCCGTCTGGTCTGACTGAGACAAGCTTTCAAGGATTCGTAACGTGATTAGCGATATCAGAAAAGATGCTGAAATCCGCATGGAAAAATGCGTCGAAGCATTCAAAAACCAAATCAGCAAAATTCGCACGGGTCGTGCTTCTCCGAGCCTGCTGGACGGGATTGTTGTTGAATACTACGGTACGCCGACCCCGCTGCGCCAGCTGGCCAGCGTCACCGTCGAAGACTCCCGTACCCTGAAAATCAACGTCTTTGACCGTTCTATGTCCGCGGCCGTTGAAAAAGCGATCATGGCGTCCGACCTCGGTCTGAACCCAAGCTCTGCCGGCAGCGATATTCGTGTTCCGCTGCCGCCGCTGACCGAAGAGCGTCGTAAAGATCTGACCAAGATCGTGCGTGGTGAAGCTGAGCAGGCGCGCGTTGCCGTACGTAACGTTCGCCGCGACGCCAACGACAAAGTCAAAGCGCTGCTGAAAGAGAAAGAGATCAGCGAGGATGACGATCGCCGTTCTCAGGACGACGTGCAGAAAATGACTGACGCCGCCATCAAGAAAGTTGACGCGGCGCTGGCAGACAAAGAAGCAGAACTGATGCAGTTCTGATGCTCTGCCCTTACTCGGGCCTGACAGCGTCTGGTCTGAGTAAAATCCGAAACGCCGTACAGAAGACTGTACGCTCAATTCTCGGGATTGCGTTGCGACCGCTGGCCTTGTAGCCTTTAGCGCTAAGTTGAAGGCCTAATGCCGCCGTCTTATCCCTGATAATTGCTGCGTAGGGGCTTGCTGGCGGCGTTTTGCTTTTTATTCTGTTTCCACTCTTCTGGACGTCTCATGAAGCAATTAACCGTTCTCGGTTCGACCGGCTCCATTGGCTGTAGCACGCTGGACGTGGTGCGCCATAATCCCGGTCGCTTTTCCGTCGCCGCGCTGGTCGCGGGGAAAAACGTTGACCGTATGGTTGAACAATGCCTTGAATTTACCCCCCGTTACGCCGTGATGGACGATGCGCAAAGCGCTGAGCGATTGCGCACCCGTCTGCAGGAACATGGCTGCCGTACCGAGGTGCTGAGCGGCCAGCAGGCGGCGGCAGAGGTCGCAGCGCTGGAGGAGGTCGATCAGGTGATGGCGGCTATCGTCGGCGCGGCGGGGCTGGTGCCGACGCTGGCGGCGATCCGCGCCGGGAAAACGGTGTTGTTAGCGAATAAAGAGTCGCTGGTGACCTGCGGTCGCTTGTTCATGGAGGCGGTTCAACGATCGGGGGCGCGATTGCTGCCGGTCGATAGCGAACATAACGCGATTTTTCAGAGTATGCCGGAGACAATTCAGCAGCATCTGGGATACGCTGACCTGGCGCAGAATGGCGTTTCATCCATCCTGCTGACCGGCTCGGGCGGGCCTTTCCGTGAGACAGCGGTAGCTGAACTGGCGGCGATGACGCCGGATCAGGCCTGCCGTCATCCTAACTGGTCGATGGGACGCAAGATCTCCGTTGACTCCGCTACGATGATGAACAAAGGCCTGGAATATATTGAAGCGCGCTGGCTGTTTAACGCCTCGGCCCGGCAGATGGAGGTCCTTATCCATCCGCAGTCGGTGATCCACTCGATGGTTCGCTATCAGGACGGCAGCGTGCTGGCGCAGCTTGGGGAGCCGGATATGCGCACGCCGATCGCCCATACCATGGGCTGGCCGCAGCGGCTGAACTCCGGCGCTAAGCCGCTGGACTTCTGCCAACTGAGCAATCTGAGCTTCTCCGCGCCAGACTATACGCGGTATCCGTGCCTGAAGCTGGCGATGGAGGCGTTTGACGTCGGCCAGGCGGCGACCACCACGCTGAATGCGGCCAATGAAGAGTCGGTTGCCGCGTTTCTGCATGGCGATATCCGCTTTACCGATATTGCGGCGGTTAACCAGACTGTGCTGGATAAGATGAACCTGCAGGAGCCGCAAAGCATTGATGACGTTCTGGTTATCGACGCTGAGGCCCGCGCGGTTGCTCATCAACAGCTGAAACGGTTGGTCACCCAGGCGTAACGCGGTGATATTTGTGGGCGCAAAGCTTCAGTGATATAGTCTGCGCCACCCGATCGTTGCATTTTGTTGTTAAAGATTACGGTGGCCGTGGCAAAACACGGCTTTTTTGCGTAAAGCTTTTGGTTGTTCTCTGCGATTGGCTGCAGCCCCGGCACCGGATAAAAAGGCGTATCCAGCGCGGCCCGGTGGCCTCTGTTTGGTGGCTAGTTAATCCTTATTATGGACTTAAAACGCGTGATGTTGTCTGCTAATCAAACTGTCAGCGAAATATCGCCCACACATGGCTGCCGTCATGTCGCCATTATTATGGATGGCAACGGCCGTTGGGCGAAACGGCAAGGTAAAATTCGCGCTTTCGGGCACAAGGCCGGTGCGAAATCCGTGCGTCGCGCGGTCTCTTTCGCGGCGAATAATGGGATTGAGGCGTTAACGTTATACGCGTTCAGCAGCGAAAACTGGAACCGTCCGGCTCAGGAAGTCAGTGCGCTGATGGAGCTGTTCGTCTGGGCGCTGGATAGCGAAGTCAAAAGCCTGCACCGACACAATGTGCGTTTGCGGATTATTGGCGACACCACGCGCTTCAATGCGCGCCTGCAGGAGCGTATCCGCAAAGCGGAAGCGCTGACCGCGAACAATACCGGCTTAACGCTGAATATTGCGGCCAATTACGGCGGTCGCTGGGATATTACCCAGGGCGTTCGTTTGCTGGCGAAACAGGTACAGGACGGGACGCTGCTGCCTGAGCAGATCACGGAAGACATGCTGAGTCAGCAGGTCTGCATGCATGAACTGGCTCCCGTAGATTTAGTTATTAGGACCGGGGGAGAGCACCGAATAAGTAATTTTCTGATTTGGCAAATTGCCTATGCCGAACTTTACTTTACGGATGTTCTTTGGCCCGATTTTGCTGAACAGGACTTTGAAGGTGCACTCCATGCCTTTGTTAATCGAGAGCGTCGTTTCGGCGGCACTGAGCCGGGTGGCAGTCATGCCTGATGGGGGTCACTTTTGCTGAAGTATCGCCTGATATCTGCTTTCGTCTTAATCCCCGTCGTCATTGCGGCGCTGTTTTTATTGCCGCCTATGGGGTTTGCTATCGTGACCCTGGTGGTCTGTATGCTCGCCGCATGGGAGTGGGGGCAACTGAGTGGTTTCACCTCGACGTCGCAGCGGGTCTGGCTGGCGGTGTTGTGCGGCCTTCTGCTGGCGGCGATGCTGTTTCTGCTGCCGGAATACCATTATGACGTTCATCAACCGATGGTTGAAGGCTCGCTGTGGGCCTCTTTCGCCTGGTGGATCGTCGCGCTGCTGCTGGTGCTCTCTTATCCGGCGTCGGCGGCATTCTGGCGTCACTCTAAAGTGCTGCGCCTCATCTTCGGTATCCTGACCATTGTCCCGTTTTTCTGGGGCATGCTGGCGCTGCGCGCCTGGCACTATACCGATAACCATTACAGCGGTGCGCTGTGGCTCCTGTACGTGATGATTCTGGTCTGGGGAGCGGATTCCGGCGCCTATATGTTTGGCAAAATGTTTGGCAAGCACAAGCTGGCGCCGAAGGTTTCGCCGGGAAAAACCTGGCAGGGCTTTTTTGGCGGTTTGCTGACCGCGGCGGTGATCTCCTGGGCCTACGGGGTGTGGGCCCATCTTGACGTTACGCCAACGGTGCTGCTGGTCTGTTCGGTGGTAGCCGCCCTGGCTTCGGTGCTGGGCGATTTGACGGAAAGTATGTTTAAGCGCGAGGCCGGCATTAAGGACAGCGGGCACTTGATTCCCGGACACGGCGGTATTCTCGATCGTATCGACAGCCTGACGGCGGCGGTGCCGGTCTTCGCCTGTCTGCTACTGTTGGTCTTCAGGACGATTTGACGGAAGGTGATATGCTGAGCGTGCTCTGGAATCTGGCAGCTTTTATCATTGCGCTTGGCGTACTGATTACGGTGCATGAGTTTGGCCATTTTTGGGTAGCGCGTCGCTGCGGTATCCGGGTTGAGCGTTTTTCTATCGGCTTCGGCAAAGCGTTGTGGCGGCGGATGGATAAGCAGGGTACGGAGTTCGTCATTGCCCTGATCCCGCTGGGCGGCTACGTCAAGATGCTGGATGAGCGTGTTGAAGCGGTGGCGCCGGAGATGCGCCACTACGCGTTCAATAATAAAACCGTCGGCCAGCGCGCGGCGGTCATTGCCGCCGGTCCCATCGCTAACTTCCTTTTCGCTATCTTTGCCTACTGGCTGGTCTTCATCATCGGCGTTCCTGGGGTCCGTCCGGTAGTGGGTGAAATAACGCCCAATTCGGTTGCCGCGCAAGCACAAATTGCAAAAGGAACGGAACTTAAAGCGATAGATGGTATCGAAACGCCTGATTGGGATGCGGTGCGTCTGCAGCTGGTGGCCAAAATCGGCAACCCGCAAACAATACTTACCGTCGCCCCTTTCGGGACTAATCAGCGCCAGGATAAAATCGTCGATCTGCGGCACTGGGCGTTTGAGCCAGACAAGCAAGATCCCGTCACGTCGCTGGGGATCCAGCCGCGCAGCGCGCAGATTGATACGGTGCTGGCGGAGGTCCAGGCGGGCTCGGCAGCGCAGAAAGCAGGTTTGCAAGCGGGCGACCGGATCGTTAAAGTCGATGGTCAACCGTTAACGCAGTGGATGACGTTTGTTAATCTGGTGCGCGATAATCCGGGCAAAGCGCTGGCGCTGGAGATTGAACGGCAGGGGAGTGCGCTGCCGTTAACCCTGACGCCGGATGCAAAAACGGTGAAAGGTAAGGCAGAAGGGTTCGCAGGGGTGGTGCCAAAGGTCATCCCGCTGCCTGAAGAATACAAGACAGTACGTCAGTACGGACCGTTTGCCGCCATCGCTGAAGCCACGGATAAAACCTGGCAGCTGATGTCACTGACGGTCAGGATGCTGGGTAAATTGATAACCGGTGATGTCAAACTGAACAACCTCAGTGGGCCGATCTCTATCGCTCAGGGGGCTGGAATGTCAGCGGAGTTTGGGTTGATTTATTATCTGATGTTCCTTGCGCTGATTAGCGTGAACCTCGGAATCATCAACCTGTTCCCACTACCCGTACTGGATGGGGGACATCTGCTGTTTTTGGCGATTGAAAAGCTGAAGGGCGGGCCGGTATCCGAGCGAGTTCAAGACTTTAGTTATCGCATTGGCTCAATACTGCTGGTGCTGTTAATGGGGCTTGCACTTTTCAATGATTTCTCTCGGTTATAAGAGAGTTTGTTAGGAAGAACGCATAATAACGATGGCGATGAAAAAGTTGCTCATAGCGTCGCTGCTGTTTAGCAGCGCGACTGTATACGGTGCTGAAGGGTTCGTGGTGAAGGACATTCATTTCGAAGGCTTGCAGCGTGTCGCTGTTGGTGCGGCCCTCCTCAGTATGCCAGTGCGTCCTGGCGATACGGTGACCGACGATGATATCAGTAACACTATTCGCGCGCTGTTTGCCACTGGCAACTTCGAAGACGTCCGCGTCCTGCGCGATGGTGATACCCTGCTGGTGCAGGTGAAAGAGCGTCCGACGATCGCCAGCATCACCTTCTCCGGCAACAAGTCGGTGAAAGATGACATGCTCAAGCAGAACCTTGAGGCCTCTGGCGTTCGGGTGGGCGAGTCGCTTGACCGCACGACCATCGCGGATATCGAGAAGGGCCTCGAGGATTTCTACTACAGCGTCGGTAAATACAGCGCCAGCGTCAAAGCGGTCGTTACCCCGCTGCCGCGTAACCGTGTCGACCTGAAACTGGTCTTCCAGGAAGGCGTCTCCGCTAAAATTCAGCAGATCAACATCGTCGGCAACCATGCGTTTTCGACTGATGAGCTGATCTCCCACTTCCAGCTGCGCGATGAAGTGCCGTGGTGGAACGTGGTCGGCGACCGTAAATACCAGAAGCAGAAACTGGCGGGCGACCTTGAAACCCTGCGCAGCTACTACCTGGATCGCGGCTATGCCCGTTTCAACATCGATTCTACCCAGGTCAGCCTGACGCCGGATAAGAAAGGGATCTACATCACCGTCAACATCACCGAAGGCGATCAGTACAAGTTTTCCGGGGTGCAGGTGACGGGCAACCTCGCCGGCCATTCCGCGGAAATCGAAGCGCTGACCAAAGTCGAGCCGGGTGAACTGTATAACGGCGCGAAAGTGACCAAGATGGAAAACGACATCAAGAAACTGTTGGGTCGTTATGGTTACGCCTACCCGCGCGTACAGTCGCAGCCGGAGATCAACGACAGCGATAAAACCGTTAAGCTGCACGTCAACGTCGACGCGGGCAACCGCTATTACGTGCGTAAAATTCGCTTCGAAGGCAATGACACCTCCAAAGACGCCGTTCTGCGCCGCGAAATGCGCCAGATGGAAGGCGCGTGGCTGGGCAGCGACCTCGTCGATCAGGGTAAAGACCGTCTCAACCGTTTAGGCTTCTTCGAAACGGTCGATACCGATACCCAGCGCGTACCAGGCAGCCCGGACCAGGTCGACGTAGTCTACAAGGTGAAAGAGCGTAACACCGGTAGCTTCAACTTCGGTATCGGTTACGGTACCGAGAGCGGCGTCAGCTTCCAGGCGGGCGTTCAGCAGGATAACTGGTTAGGTACTGGCTATGCTGTCGGGATCAACGGCACCAAAAACGACTACCAGACCTATACCGAGCTGTCGGTGACCAACCCGTACTTCACCGTAGACGGTGTGAGCCTCGGCGGTCGTATCTTCTATAATGACTTTGACGCGAACGATGCGGATCTGTCTGACTATACCAACAAAAGCTATGGTACAGACGTCACGCTGGGCTTCCCGGTCAACGAATACAACACGCTGCGCGCGGGCGTCGGGTATGTGCATAACTCCCTGTCCAATATGCAGCCGCAGGTGGCGATGTGGCGTTACCTGAACTCGATGGGCCAGTATCCGGACAACACCAACGACCGGAACTCGTTCAGTGCGAATGACTTCACCTTCAACTACGGTTGGACCTATAACAAGCTTGACCGCGGCTTCTTCCCAACCGAAGGTTCGCGCGTCAACCTGAACGGTAAAGTGACCATTCCGGGTTCGGACAACGAATACTACAAAGCGACGTTGGATACCGCCACCTATGTGCCGATCGACAACGATCATGAATGGGTGGTGCTGGGTCGTACCCGCTTTGGCTATGGCGATGGTATCGGCGGCAAAGAGATGCCGTTCTATGAGAACTTCTATGCAGGTGGCTCCAGCACCGTGCGTGGCTTCCAGTCGAACACCATTGGTCCGAAGGCGGTGTACTTCCCGTCGAGCAGCCGTCATGATGGCGACAGCGGCTATACCAACGACTGTAAGAGCACCGAATCCGCACCGTGTAAATCCGATGATGCGGTGGGCGGTAACGCCATGGCGGTGGCCAGCCTGGAGCTGATTACCCCGACGCCGTTTATTAGTGACAAATATGCGAACTCGGTCCGGACTTCCTTCTTCTGGGATATGGGTACCGTATGGGATACTCACTGGGATTCGAACGCGTACGCTGGATATCCGGATTACAGCGATCCGAGCAACATCCGTATGTCTGCGGGTATTGCCGTGCAGTGGATGTCGCCGTTGGGGCCGTTGGTCTTCTCCTACGCCCAACCGTTCAAAAAGTACGATGGAGACAAAGCCGAACAGTTCCAGTTTAACATTGGTAAAACCTGGTAATTGTTGGCGGCAACGGAATGCAAGTGCAGTATAGCGCTGACCGTAGGCGATAACGCGTTTATCGCCTCGCCACGCAAATAACGGTACCCCTGGGTACTCATGGGATGGTAAGGAGTTTATTGTGAAAAAGTGGTTATTAGCTGCAGGTCTGGGTTTGGCAATGGTAACTTCCGCTCAGGCGGCAGATAAAATTGCCCTGGTGAACATGAACAGCCTGTTCCAACAGGTTGCCCAGAAGACTGGCGTTTCCAACACGCTGGAAAACGAGTTCAAAGGCCGCGCTAGCGAACTGCAGCGTATGGAAGGCGACTTGCAGTCTAAAATGCAGCGTCTGCAGTCCATGAAGCCGGGCGCCGATCGTACCAAACTGGAAAAAGACGTGATGGCTCAGCGCCAGACCTTCTCCCAGAAAGCGCAGGCGTTTGAACAGGATCGCGCTCGTCGTTCCAACGAAGAGCGTGGCAAACTGGTGACCCGTATCCAGACTGCCGTACAGAGCGTAGCGAAAGATCAGAGCATCGATCTGGTGGTTGACGCGAATGCCGTTGCATACAACAGCAGCGATGTAAAAGACATCACCGCTGATGTGCTGAAACAGGTTAAATAAGTAATGCCTTCAATTCGACTGGCTGATCTCGCGCAGCAGTTGGATGCAGAATTACACGGTGATGGCGATATCGTCATCACCGGCGTTGCGTCCATGCAGAGCGCGAAAACGGGCCAAATCACTTTCATGGTCAACCCTAAGTACCGTGAGCACCTGGCCGCTTGCCAGGCTTCTGCCGTTGTGATGACGCAGGATGATTTGCCTTTTGCCCATAGCGCCGCGCTGGTAGTGCGTAATCCCTACCTGACCTACGCGCGCATGGCTCAAATTCTGGATACCACGCCGCAGCCGGCACAGGATATCGCGCCGAGCGCGGTTATCGATCCGACGGCGAAGCTGGGTAGCAACGTTGCCATCGGCGCCAACGCCGTTATCGAATCCGGGGTAGAGCTGGGCGATAACGTGGTCATCGGCGCAGGCTGCTTCGTTGGGAAAAATACGAAAATAGGCGCCGGCTCGCGTCTGTGGGCTAATGTGACCGTTTACCATGAGATTGAGATCGGCGAGAATTGCCTGATCCAGTCCAGCACGGTGATCGGTGCGGATGGCTTCGGCTACGCCAACGATCGCGGCAACTGGGTGAAGATCCCGCAGCTGGGTCGCGTCATTATTGGCGATCGCGTGGAGATCGGCGCCTGCACCACAATTGACCGCGGCGCGCTGGACGATACCGTGATTGGCAACGGGGTTATCATTGATAACCAGTGCCAGATTGCGCATAACGTGGTGATTGGCGACAATACCGCGGTTGCCGGCGGTGTCATCATGGCAGGCAGCCTGAAAATCGGCCGCTACTGCATGATTGGCGGCGCCAGCGTGATTAACGGCCATATGGAAATCTGCGATAAGGTCACCGTCACGGGGATGGGAATGGTGATGCGTCCTATCAGCGAACCTGGCGTATACTCCTCCGGTATTCCGCTGCAGCCGAACAAGGCGTGGCGTAAAACCGCTGCGCTGGTGATGAATATTGACGAGATGAGCAAGCGCCTGAAAGCGATTGAGCGCAAGGTTAATCAACAAGACTAATTCATCATTTGGTCACATGACATTTCCGGCCTGTTGCATTCGCTAAAAGATTGCCGCAGGCCGTGTTATTATTGCCTTTTAGTACATTTAGACAGGAAGAGTATTTTGACTACTGACACTCATACTCTGCACATTGAAGAGATTCTGGAACTTCTGCCTCACCGTTACCCGTTCCTGCTGGTAGACCGCGTGCTGGATTTTGAAGAAGGTCGTTTTCTGCGCGCAGTAAAAAATGTTTCTGTAAACGAGCCGTTTTTCCAGGGGCATTTCCCTGGTAAGCCGATTTTGCCGGGCGTCCTGATTCTGGAAGCAATGGCGCAGGCCACCGGGATTCTGGCATTCAAAAGCGTTGGAAAACTGGAACCAGGCGAGCTGTATTACTTCGCGGGCATCGATGAAGCACGTTTCAAACGCCCGGTAGTACCAGGCGATCAGATGATTATGGAAGTCACTTTCGAGAAAACCCGCCGCGGCCTGACCCGTTTCAAAGGCGTTGCGCTGGTTGACGGTAAAGTGGTTTGCGAAGCGACGATGATGTGTGCGCGTAGCCGGGAGGCCTGATACGTGATTGATAAAACCGCTTTTGTTCATCCTACCGCCATTGTAGAAGAAGGCGCCGTGATTGGTGCTAACGTCCACATTGGTCCGTTTTGTATTGTTGGCGCCAACGTCGAAATCGGCGAAGGCACCGTACTGAAGTCTCACGTTGTCGTTAATGGCCACACCAAAATCGGCCGTGACAATGAGATCTATCAGTTCGCTTCCATCGGCGAAGTTAACCAGGATCTGAAATATGCTGGCGAACCGACCCGGGTGGAAATTGGCGATCGCAACCGCATTCGCGAAAGCGTCACCATTCATCGCGGCACAGTACAGGGCGGTGGATTAACAAAGGTGGGCAACGATAACCTGCTGATGATCAACTCCCACGTGGCGCACGATTGTACGCTTGGCGATCGCTGCATCCTGGCCAATAACGCGACGCTCGCGGGCCATGTTTCGCTGGATGATTATGTCATTATCGGCGGCATGACCGCGGTGCACCAGTTCTGCGTCATTGGCTCACATGTTATGGTTGGCGGCTGCTCCGGCGTGGCGCAGGACGTTCCGCCGTTCGTGATTGCCCAGGGCAACCATGCGACGCCATTCGGCGTCAATATCGAAGGCCTGAAACGCCGCGGCTTCAGCCGGGAAGCGATTACCGCGATCCGCAACGCGTATAAACTGCTGTACCGCAGCGGCAAGACGCTGGAAGAAGCCAAGCCGGAGATCGCCGAACTGGCGACTCAGCATCCTGAAGTCCAGCCGTTTGTCGATTTCTTCGCCCGCTCTACCCGCGGCTTGATTCGTTAATGACTGAACAGCGTCCCCTGACGATTGCCCTGGTCGCCGGAGAAACCTCCGGCGATATTCTTGGCGCCGGCCTCATCCGCGCCCTCAAAGCACGCATCCCGAATGCGCGCTTTGTCGGCGTGGCGGGACCGCTGATGCAGGCGGAAGGGTGTGAAGCCTGGTACGAAATGGAAGAGCTGGCGGTGATGGGGATTGTTGAAGTGCTCGGTCGCCTGCGTCGCTTACTCCATATTCGCGCCGATTTGACCCGCCGCTTCGGCGAGCTGCGTCCCGACGTCTTCGTCGGCATCGACGCCCCTGATTTCAATATTACCCTCGAAGGGAATCTGAAAAAGCAGGGCATCAAAACCATTCACTACGTCAGCCCGTCGGTCTGGGCCTGGCGACAAAAACGCGTTTTCAAAATCGGCAGATCCACCGATCTGGTGCTGGCCTTTCTGCCTTTCGAAAAAGCGTTTTATGACAAATTTAACGTTCCCTGCCGTTTTATCGGCCATACCATGGCGGATGCGATGCCGCTGGATCCTGACAAAGGCGCAGCGCGCGATCGGTTAGGGATCCCGCACGACGTGCGTTGCCTGGCGCTGTTGCCCGGCAGCCGCGGCGCAGAAGTCGAAATGCTCAGCGCGGACTTTCTGAAAACCGCTCAGCTTCTGCGGGCTAGCTATCCCGATCTGCAGGTGGTGGTGCCGCTGGTTAATGCCAAACGGCGGGAGCAGTTTGAGCGAATTAAAGCTGAGACGGCGCCGGATATGATCGTCCATATGCTGGACGGTCAGGCGCGCGATGCGATGATCGCCAGCGACGCCGCGCTGCTGGCCTCCGGGACGGCGGCGCTGGAGTGTATGCTGGCGAAATGCCCGATGGTGGTTGGCTATCGCATGAAGCCGTTCACCTTCTGGCTGGCGAAGCGGTTGGTTAAAACCGACTACGTCTCGTTGCCGAACCTGCTTGCCGGGCGCGAGCTGGTTAAAGAGCTGCTGCAGGATGAGTGCGAGCCTCAGGCGCTGGCTGCCGCTCTGCAGCCGCTGCTGGCCGATGGCAAAACCAGTCATGAGATGCATGAGACATTCCGCGCGCTGCATCAGCAGATCCGCTGCAACGCCGATGAGCAGGCGGCGGATGCCGTACTGGAGTTAGCAAAACAATGATGGAGTTCGTCTATCCGCATACCCATCTGGTTGCCGGCGTCGATGAGGTCGGGCGTGGCCCCCTGGTTGGCGCGGTGGTGACCGCGGCGGTGATCCTCGATCCGGCGAAGCCGATTGTGGGTCTGAATGATTCCAAAAAACTCAGCGAGAAGCGTCGTCTGGCGCTGTTCGATGAGATTAAAGAGAAAGCGCTGTGCTGGAGCCTGGGGCGCGCCGAGCCGCACGAAATCGATGAGCTGAATATCCTGCATGCCACTATGCTGGCGATGCAGCGCGCCGTCGCCGGCCTGAGCATTGTACCCGAGTTTGTTCTGATCGATGGCAACCGCTGCCCATCGCTACCGATGCCCTCCCTGGCAGTAGTCAAAGGCGACAGCCGGGTGGCAGAAATCAGCGCAGCGTCTATTCTGGCAAAAGTCACTCGTGACGCCGAAATGGCCACGCTGGACCTCGCATTTCCCCACTACGGATTTGCCCAGCATAAAGGCTATCCCACCGCTGTTCACCTGCAGAAGCTGCAGGAACACGGCGCAACAGAGCATCACCGGCGCAGTTTTGGCCCGGTGAAGCGTGCCCTGGGCCTGGCGTCCAACTAAGTCACCGGGATCTAAAGATGGCTGAACCACGTTTCGTACACCTGCGGGTGCACAGCGACTATTCCATGATCGATGGGCTGGCAAAGACCGGGCCGCTGGTCAAGAAGGCGGCCTCGCTTGGCATGCCAGCGCTGGCGATCACCGATTTCACCAACCTCTGCGGGCTGGTGAAGTTCTACGGGACGGGACACGGCGCGGGGATTAAGCCGATCGTCGGCGCCGATTTCCACGTGCAGTGCGACCTGCTCGGCGACGAATTTACCGAGCTGACCGTGCTGGCGGCGAATAACACCGGCTACCAGAACCTGACTCTGCTGATTTCCCGCGCCTATCAGCGCGGCTACGGCGCCCTGGGGCCGTGGATCGATCGCGACTGGCTGGTGGAACATCAGGAAGGGCTGATTCTGCTCTCCGGCGGCCGTAAAGGCGACGTCGGCGTCAGCCTGATCCGCGGCAACATGCCGCTGGTTGAGCAGTGCGTCGCCTTCTATGAAGAGCATTTCCCGGATCGCTATTTTCTGGAGCTGATCCGCACCGGTCGTCAGGATGAAGAGAGTTATCTTCATGCCGCCGTGGCGCTGGCGGAAGCGCGTGGTCTGCCGGTGGTGGCGACCAACGATGTCCGCTTCCTCGACACTGGCGACTTTGACGCCCATGAAATCCGCGTCGCTATTCACGATGGCTTCACCCTCGACGACCCGAAACGGCCGCGCAACTACTCGCCGCAGCAATATATGCGCAGCGAGGAAGAGATGTGCGAGCTGTTCGCCGATATTCCGGAAGCGCTGGCAAACAGCGTTGAAATTGCCAAGCGCTGCAACGTCACCGTGCGGCTTGGCGAATATTTCCTGCCGCAGTTCCCGACCGGCGATATGACCACGGAAGATTTCCTGGTGATGAAATCGAAAGAAGGTCTGGAGGAGCGGCTGGAATTCCTCTTCCCGGATCCGGAAGTGCGCGCGAAGCGCCGGCCGGAATACGACGAGCGTCTGGATATCGAGCTGCAGGTGATCAACCAGATGGGCTTCCCCGGCTACTTCCTGATCGTGATGGAGTTTATCCAGTGGTCGAAGGATAACGGTGTGCCGGTCGGCCCGGGCCGCGGTTCCGGCGCCGGTTCGCTGGTGGCCTACGCGCTGAAGATCACCGATCTCGACCCGCTGGAGTTCGACCTGCTGTTCGAACGTTTCCTTAACCCAGAGCGTGTCTCAATGCCCGACTTTGACGTCGACTTCTGCATGGAGAAACGCGACCAGGTTATCGAGCACGTGGCGGATATGTATGGCCGCGACGCGGTATCGCAGATCATCACCTTCGGTACCATGGCGGCGAAAGCGGTCATCCGGGATGTGGGCCGCGTGCTGGGTCACCCGTACGGCTTTGTCGACCGCATCTCCAAGCTGGTGCCGCCCGATCCGGGCATGACGCTGGCGAAAGCCTTCGAGGCCGAGCCGCAGCTGCCGGAGATCTACGAGGCGGACGAAGAAGTGAAAGCGCTGATCGACATGGCGCGTAAGCTGGAAGGGGTGACGCGAAACGCCGGTAAGCATGCGGGCGGCGTGGTTATCGCACCGACCAAGATCACCGACTTCGCCCCGCTGTATTGCGATGAGCAGGGGCTGCATCCGGTTACCCAGTTTGACAAGAACGACGTGGAATACGCCGGGCTGGTGAAATTCGACTTCCTCGGTCTGCGTACGCTCACTATCATTAACTGGGCGCTGGAGATGATTAATAAGCGCCGTGAGAAGAACGGTGAAGGGCCGCTGGATATCGCCGCCATCCCGCTGGATGACAAGAAAAGCTTCGACATGCTGCAGCGCTCGGAAACCACTGCGGTCTTCCAGCTTGAATCGCGCGGCATGAAAGATCTGATTAAACGCCTGCAGCCGGACTGCTTCGAAGATATGATCGCTCTGGTGGCCCTGTTCCGCCCGGGCCCGCTGCAGTCGGGGATGGTAGATAACTTTATCGACCGTAAGCACGGCCGAGAAGAGATCTCGTATCCGGACGTGCAGTGGCAGCATGAAAGCCTGAAACCGGTGCTGGAGCCGACCTACGGCATCATCCTGTATCAGGAACAGGTCATGCAGATTGCCCAGGTGCTGTCCGGGTATACCCTCGGCGGCGCGGATATGCTGCGTCGCGCGATGGGTAAGAAAAAGCCGGAGGAGATGGCCAAGCAGCGTTCTATCTTTGAGGATGGGGCGAAGAAAAACGGCATTGACGGCGAACTGGCGATGAAAATCTTTGACCTGGTGGAGAAATTCGCCGGTTACGGGTTTAACAAATCGCACTCCGCCGCGTACGCGCTGGTTTCTTACCAGACGCTATGGCTTAAGGCGCACTATCCGGCTGAGTTTATGGCGGCGGTAATGACCGCCGATATGGATAACACCGAGAAGGTCGTTGGCCTGGTGGACGAGTGCTGGCGGATGGGGCTGAAAATTTTGCCGCCTGATATTAACTCCGGCCTGTACCATTTCCACGTCAACGACGACGGCGAGATCGTCTACGGTATCGGCGCCATCAAGGGCGTCGGCGAAGGGCCGATCGAAGCGATCATTGAGGCGCGCAACAACGGCGGTTATTTCCGCGAGCTGTTCGACCTCTGCGCGCGGACCGATATTAAAAAGCTCAACCGTCGCGTGCTGGAAAAGCTGATTATGTCCGGGGCGTTCGATCGTCTCGGTCCGCACCGTGCGGCGCTGATGAATTCGCTGGGCGATGCGCTGAAAGCCGCCGA
Organism: Klebsiella sp. 1SOBk10mer; assembly: GCF_046602535.1. NCBI lineage: Bacteria > Pseudomonadati > Pseudomonadota > Gammaproteobacteria > Enterobacterales > Enterobacteriaceae > Klebsiella > Klebsiella sp. 1SOBk10mer. The sequence continues at coordinate 15,322 of NZ_JBKIUP010000005.1, read as the reverse complement.
CCAGCACGCCAAAGCCGAGGCCATCGGCCAGGCTGATATGTTCGGCGTACTGGCGGAAGAGCCTGAGCAGATTGAACAGTCCTACGCCAGCTGCCAGCCGTGGCCTGAGCAGGTGGTGCTGGATGGTGAAAGGGAGACCCTGGGGCTGTACCTGACCGGGCACCCGATTAACCAGTATCTGAAAGAGATTGAGCGCTACGTCGGCGGCGTGAGGCTCAAAGACATGCATCCGACCGATCGTGGAAAAGTGACCACGGCGGCGGGGCTGGTGATTGCGGCGCGGGTAATGGTCACCAAGCGCGGCAATCGTATCGGCATCTGTACCCTGGATGACCGTTCCGGGCGGCTGGAAGTGATGTTATTCACCGACGCGCTGGATAAATATCAGCAGTTGCTGGAAAAAGACCGCATACTTATCGTCAGCGGACAGGTCAGCTTTGATGACTTTAGCGGGGGGCTTAAAATGACCGCCCGTGAAGTCATGGACATTGACGAAGCCCGGGAAAAATATGCTCGCGGGCTTGCTATCTCGCTGACGGACAGGCAAATTGATGACCAGCTTTTAAACCGACTCCGTCAGTCTCTGGAACCCCACCGTTCGGGAACCATTCCAGTGCACCTCTACTATCAGAGGGCGGATGCACGCGCGCGGTTGCGTTTCGGCGCAACATGGCGCGTCTCTCCGAGCGATCGTTTACTCAACGATCTGCGTGGCCTTATCGGCTCGGAGCAGGTGGAACTGGAGTTTGACTAATACAGGAATACTATGAGTCTGAATTTCCTAGATTTTGAACAGCCGATTGCAGAGCTGGAAGCGAAAATCGATTCCCTGACTGCGGTAAGCCGTCAGGATGAGAAACTGGATATTAACATCGACGAAGAAGTGCATCGTCTGCGCGAGAAAAGCGTAGAGCTGACGCGCAAAATCTTCTCCGATCTCGGTGCATGGCAGGTTGCGCAACTGGCGCGCCACCCGCGCCGTCCTTACACCCTGGATTATGTCCGCCTGGCGTTCGACGAGTTTGACGAACTGGCCGGTGACCGTGCCTACGCTGACGATAAAGCGATTGTCGGCGGTATCGCGCGTCTTGATGGTCGTCCGGTGATGATCATTGGCCACCAGAAAGGTCGCGAAACCAAAGAAAAAATTCGTCGCAACTTTGGTATGCCGGCCCCGGAAGGCTACCGCAAAGCGCTGCGCCTGATGGAGATGGCTGAGCGGTTTAAAATGCCGATCATCACCTTCATCGACACCCCGGGCGCCTACCCGGGCGTTGGCGCGGAAGAGCGCGGCCAGTCGGAAGCGATCGCTCGCAATCTGCGTGAAATGTCGCGTCTGAGCGTGCCGGTGATCTGCACCGTGATCGGCGAAGGCGGCTCCGGCGGCGCGCTGGCGATCGGCGTGGGCGACAAGGTCAACATGCTGCAGTACAGCACCTATTCGGTGATTTCGCCGGAAGGCTGTGCCTCCATTCTGTGGAAGAGCGCGGATAAAGCGCCGCTGGCTGCGGAAGCGATGGGTATTATCGCCCCGCGTCTGAAAGAGCTGAAGCTGATCGATTCTATCGTTCCGGAACCGCTGGGCGGCGCCCACCGCAACCCGGAAGCGATGGCGGCAAACCTGAAAGCGCAGCTGCTGGCGGACCTGGCCGATCTCGATCTTCTCAGCGAAGAAGAGCTGCTTAACCGCCGCTATCAACGTCTGATGAGCTACGGTTACGCCTAAGTATTCCGCTAGCGCAAAAGACTAAGGGCCGGATTTTCCGGCCCTTTTTTATGTGCGATGCGCCCAGGGGATTGCTATGATGCTGGACTTAGGTGAATACCAGGAGGAAAGCGTGAATATCATCGCCATCATGGGGCCTCACGGCGTCTATCACAAAGACGAGCCGATCAAAGAACTGGAAGCGGCGCTGCAGCGCCAGGGCTTCCAGACTATCTGGCCGCAAAACAGCGCCGACCTGCTGCAGTTTATCGAGCACAACCCGCGCATCTGCGGCGTGATCTTCGACTGGGATGAGTACAGCGTCGATCTGTGCAGCGATATCAATCAGCTCAATGAATATCTGCCTCTGTACGCCTTTATTAACGCCCACTCGACGATGGATGTCAGCAGTCAGGATCTGCGCATGACGCTGTGGTTTTTCGAATATGCGCTGGGACTCTCCGAAGAGATCGCCACCCGCATCGGGCAGTATACCCGCGAGTACCTGGACAATATCACCCCGCCGTTTACCCGCGCGCTGTTTAACTATGTGCAGGAGGGTAAATATACCTTTTGTACGCCGGGTCATATGGGTGGCAGCGCCTATCAGAAAAGCCCAGTGGGCTGCCTGTTCTATGACTTTTTTGGCGGGAATACGCTGAAGGCGGATGTCTCGATTTCGGTCACCGAGCTGGGCTCCCTGCTGGATCATACCGGCCCGCATCTGGAGGCGGAGGAGTATATCGCTCGCGCCTTTGGCGCCGAGCAAAGCTATATGGTGACCAACGGTACCTCAACGTCCAATAAAATTGTCGGCATGTACTCGGCGCCCGCCGGCAGCACGCTGCTGATTGACCGTAACTGTCACAAATCGCTGGCCCACCTGCTGATGATGAGCGATGTGGTTCCCCTGTGGCTGAAGCCGACCCGCAACGCGCTGGGGATCCTCGGCGGTATCCCCCGGCGCGAGTTTACCCGCGACAGTATTCAGCAGAAAGTGCGCGACACGGGCGGGGCGCAGTGGCCCGTGCATGCGGTGATCACCAACTCCACCTACGATGGCCTGCTCTACAACACCACCTGGCTTAAAGAGACGCTCGACGTCCCGTCGATCCATTTCGATTCCGCCTGGGTGCCGTATACCCATTTCCATCCGATATATCAGGGGAAAAGCGGCATGAGCGGTGAGCGGATCCCCGGTAAAGTCATCTTCGAGACGCAGTCGACGCATAAGATGCTGGCCGCGCTGTCGCAGGCCTCGTTGATCCACATTAAGGGCAACTATGATGAAGAGACCTTCAATGAAGCCTTTATGATGCATACCTCTACATCGCCGAGCTACCCCATCGTCGCGTCGATTGAGACCGCGGCGGCGATGCTGCGCGGTAACTCCGGTAAGCGCCTGATCCAGCGCTCCATTGAGCGGGCGCTGGACTTCCGCAAAGAGGTGCAGCGACTGCGCGAAGAGTCGGACGGCTGGTTCTTTGATATCTGGCAGCCGGAAGCGGTGGATAAAGCCGAGTGCTGGCCGGTGGCACCGGGCGAAGACTGGCACGGTTTCAAAGATGCCGATGCGGATCATATGTATCTCGATCCGGTGAAGGTCACCATTCTGACGCCGGGCATGGACGAGCAGGGGAATATGGATGAAGAGGGGATCCCGGCGGCGCTGGTGGCGAAGTTCCTCGACGAGCGGGGCGTGGTGGTGGAGAAAACGGGCCCCTACAACCTGCTGTTCCTCTTTAGCATCGGTATCGATAAAACCCGGGCGATGGGGCTGCTGCGCGGCCTGACCGAGTTTAAGCGTGCCTACGATCTAAATCTGCGGGTGAAGAATATGCTGCCGGATCTGTACGCCGAAGATCCCGACTTCTACCGCAATATGCGGATCCAGGATCTGGCGCAGGGGATCCACCGCTTGATCCGCCAGCACCAGCTGCCGCAGCTGATGCTCAGCGCCTTTGACGTCCTGCCGGAAATGAAAATGACGCCGCATCATGCCTGGCAGCGCCAGATTAAAGGTGAGGTGGAAACTATTGAACTGGAGAACCTGGTGGGCCGGATTTCGGCCAACATGATCCTCCCTTATCCGCCGGGGGTACCGCTGCTGATGCCAGGAGAGATGATCACGGAGGAGAGCCGGGCGGTGCTCGACTTCCTGCTGATGCTCTGCTCCATAGGACGTCATTACCCGGGGTTTGAGACCGATATTCACGGCGCGAAGCGCGATGAGGACGGCGTTTATCGGGTACGAGTCTTAAAAAATGACGAAAGGCTTGCGCGTTAACGGCGCGCACGAGTAACGTGGCTGGCTTAACAGAAGGAGTTTGACCATGCTGGGTTTGAAACGGGTTCACCATATTGCCATCATTGCGACCGACTACGCCCGCAGTAAAGCGTTCTATTGCGATACTCTGGGGTTTACGCTGCAAAGCGAGTTTTATCGCGCCGAGCGTGACTCCTGGAAAGGCGATCTGGCGCTCAACGGCGAGTATGTGATTGAGCTGTTCTCGTTCCCGTTTCCGCCGGCCCGCCCCAGTCGTCCGGAAGCCTGCGGGCTGCGTCATCTGGCCTTTAGCGTGGATGATATCGACGCTGCGGTAGCGCATTTGACTGCGCATGGCGTGGAGTGCGAAGCGATTCGCGTCGATCCCTTTACCGGTAAACGCTTTACCTTCTTTAGCGATCCGGACGACCTGCCGCTGGAAATATATCAGCAGTAAACCTTGCCAGCGCGACCCTGGCCCGGTAACGTGCCGGGCCATCACTTCTTGGTATGTTTGTGGTTATGACGGCTGACATTGCGCATACGCTTCATCCCCATCGCCAGCTGCTGGTGGCCTTCAGCGGCGGTCTGGACTCGACGGTTCTTCTGCATCAGCTGGTGCTGCTGCGGGAACAGGATCCCTCGCTGACGCTGCGGGCGGTACATGTTCACCACGGCCTTAGCGCCCACGCAGACGACTGGGTGGCGCACTGTCGGCAGATTTGCCAGCAGTGGCAGGTGCCGTTGGTGGTGCATCGCGTGACGTTAGCCCGGGGCGGCCTGGGGGTCGAGGCCCATGCCCGTGCGGCGCGCTATCAGGCCTTTCAGGATACGCTCAATGCCGGCGAGGTGTTAGTGACCGCCCAGCACCAGGATGACCAGTGCGAAACGCTGTTGCTGGCGTTAAAACGCGGCAGCGGTCCTACTGGTCTGTCGGCGATGGCGCCATCCTCTGCCTTTGCCGACAGCCGACTACTGCGTCCTCTCCTCAATGAAACCCGCGAATCGCTACGCCAGTGGGCGCTCGCCCATCAGTTGTCGTGGATTGAAGATGAGAGTAATCAGGACGATACCTATGACCGCAACTTTCTGCGCCTGCGGGTGATCCCGCTGCTGCGCGAGCGCTGGCCGCACTTTAGCGAGGCCGTCGCCCGCAGCGCCAGCCTGTGCGCCGAGCAGGAGCAACTGCTGGACGAGATACTGGCGGCGGAGCTCGCGTCGCTGGTGGCCGAAGACGGGTCGCTGGCTATCGCACCACTGACGTCGATGAGTTCTCCCCGCCGCGCGGCGCTGCTGCGTCGCTGGCTCGCCGGGCAGCGGGCGCCGATGCCTGCCCGCGAGGTGCCGGAGCGCCTCTGGCACGAGGTGGCGCTGGCGCGGGAAGATGCCAGCCCCTGCCTGCGGTTGGGGGAATTTACCGTCCGTCGTTTTCAGCAGCGCTTGTACTGGGTGAGATATGTACCCGGGCAGGCGGATAGCGTCCAGCACTGGCCCGACTGGCGCCAGCCGCTGCGGCTGGCGGACGGTCTCGGCGAGCTGATGCTGCAGCCGGGCGGTAGGCTGCGCCCGCCCTCGGCGGATGAGCCGATCACCGTCCGCTTTCGCGCCAGCGGCAATCTGCATATCGTCGGGCGTCATGGCGGCCGTAAGCTAAAGAAGATCTGGCAGGAGCTGGGCGTTGCTCCGTGGCGACGAGACACCACGCCGCTGCTGTTTTACGGTGAAACGCCGATTGCCGCAGCGGACAATCTGTTTGTGACCCACGAAGGTGAAGTCAAAGACGGGGAAGGGGTCAGTCTGACATGGAGGAAAACGGGCGGTTAAGCCCGTTTTGATTCAGGATTCGCTCACCACCACGGTGCCGATTTCCGGGTGACTGAAGCTGGCGATTTTATCCAGGCGCAGCTCGCGGACGTTGCCGGCGAGTTCGACCACCAGATACTCGATATTTTTACGCGAGATTAGATCGCTGGCCTTCGCCTGCAGCTGTTCGCCATCCTTCAGCGCCAGCGTCAGCACCAGGTGATGCTGGCAGGCCAGCTCCAGGTTGTCGTAATCATCGCAGTTAATGGGTTGATAAGTATCATTCATTGACATAATCGCTCACCAGTAAGTTTGCTGCCGCATAAGCGGCCTTTTCCCTGACTGACTCCGAAAGGGCCTCATCCGCCGCAATCTCATTCAATACTTTCAACACGCAACCCAGCGCATCCGGGATATACCCTAAGTCTCCGCTGGCTATTTCCGCATACCGCTTGCGTATTAACTCACAATAGTGGTCCACATGCCCTCCTGTCAGCGTTCTGACTCAACCGTGGGATGCAAGTTTAAGCCTACGAAGATAAACTCTGTTTAGCAAGGGAACTATATCATAGTCATTTAAGCAATTTCAGCAGGATGAAACAGGTTGCTGCGATTGCTGACAGCCTTTTGCCGCCAGTTTCGCTACAATGTACGCCATTTTTTTCAGGAGTTTATTCATGGCGCTGAAAGCGACGATATATAAAGCCGCGGTGAATGTAGCCGATCTGGATCGCAACCAGTTTCTGGATGCTAACCTGACGCTGGCGCAGCACCCGTCGGAAACCCAGGAGCGCATGATGCTGCGCCTGCTGGCGTGGATCAAATATGCCGATGAACGGCTGCAGTTTACGCGCGGCCTCTCGTCAGACGACGAGCCGGAGCTGTGGCTGCTTAACGATCATCTCGGGGTTGATCTGTGGATCGAGCTGGGGCTGCCGGACGAGAAACGTATCAAGAAAGCCTGCTCGCGGGCGCAGGCGGTGGCGTTGTTCGCCTATAACAGCCGGGCGGCTGAAATCTGGTGGCAGCAAAATCAGAACAAGCTTGCGGCGTACCCGAAGCTGACCATCTGGTATCTTGATGATGCCCAGCTGGCGCAGCTTAGCGCTTTTGCCGACCGCACGATGACGCTGCAGGCCACGTTGCAGGAGGGGAGCATCTGGTTATCCGATGCTCAGAACAATCTGGAAATTCAGCTTACCGCCTGGCAAGCGCCGGCATGATTACTATCAGCCGCAGTGTGGCCATTGCTGACAACGAGATCACGCTGGAAGGTATTCGCGCCCAGGGGGCCGGGGGCCAACACGTGAACAAAGCGTCGACCGCGATCCATCTGCGCTTCGATATTAAAGCCTCGAGCCTGCCGGCGTTTTACAAAGAGCGCCTGCTCGCCGCCAGCCATCACTTAATTTCTGCTGACGGTGTGGTTATCATTAAGGCTCAGGAATATCGCAGTCAGGAGATGAACCGCGAAGCGGCGATCGCCCGGCTGGTGGCCCTTATCAAAGAATTAACCGCAGTGCAAAAAAGTCGCCGGGAGACGCGACCGACTCGGGCATCCAAAGAGCGTCGCCTTGCTTCTAAGGCGCAAAAGTCCTCAGTCAAGGCGCTGCGTGGAAAAGTTCGCCAGTGAAGGCGTCGGCGAACGGGTGGAATGGATCATAAGGAAAGTAGAGTGAAGAAAATCATATTCTCCGTGATAGCGGCCTGTTCGCTGTTCGCGCTGTTTGGTTGTAACCATCGCGCCGAAAATGACACGGTTCAGCCGGCAGCGATGGAAGAGCTCAAACCGATGCAGCAAAGCTGGCGTGGGGTGCTGCCCTGCGCGGATTGCGAAGGCATCGACACCTCGCTGTTCCTGGAAAAAGACGGTACCTGGGTGATGAATGAGCACTATCAGGGCGCTGGTCGTGAACCATCTTCCTTTGCCTCTTACGGCACCTGGGCGCGTACAGCGGATAAGCTGGTACTGACCAACAGCAAGGGCGAAAAATCGTACTTTCGCGCGAAGGGCGACAAGCTGGAGATGCTCGACCGCAACGGGAGTCCCATTCAGTCTCCTCTCAACTATACCCTGGAGCCGGTGAAGGCCAGCCTGCCGACCACCCCGATGGCGATGCGTGGCATGTACTTCTATATGGCCGATGCGGCAACCTTTACTGATTGCGCGACCGGTAAACGCGTCGCGGTGGCGAACAATGCCCAGCTTGAGCGGGATTATGCCGCTGCCCGCGGCAATGATTCACGTCCGGTTCTGCTGGTGGTGGAAGGGCACTTTACCCTCGAGGCGAACCCGGATACCGGCGAAATGATGAAAACGCTGATGACGGATCAGGCCGGCAAATTTATTCCAGGGAAAGACTGCGGACACTGATTGTCCGGCTCCTGCCCGGGGAATGGGCAGGAGATACGCCTCAGCGGTAGCCGGCCAGCGGACTTCGTTCATGGTGGTTTTACCGTCCCCCTTTTCCACCAACCATAGCGCACGAATCATGAGCCTCATGACGGGTGGGAAAGGGCAAATCGTTCTTTTACTCCGCACCGGCCTTCGGTTTGTTCACCAGATACAGCGCGACGTGGCTCACGGAAGAGGGGCTGAAGGCGCGGATCCCAAACGAAGTGACGCCGAGGCTGGAGAAGAAGAGCAGGTCGCCGGAACGTAGGTCGCTTTCGGCGATTTCGCGCAGTCCGCTGCCGGCAATCGAGCTTTGGCGCCGGAGGGGACAGCCCATGGCAGTGAGCAGCTATCGGTCGCGGATGCGGAAGGGGCGCTGCGGCCGATGTCTACAGTGCAGGCGGTAGGCAGGAGCAGGGCGGAGGTCAGCAGCCCGCTGCTGAGAAGAGGTGCAGTCATGGGTACAGTCCTTGTAAAAAAAAGGCCCTGACATCCGTTCAGGGCCCTGGTTGGGTGATTAGCCTTTTATCGCTTTAACCAGATATTCCACAATATCCCCGGTCTTAATCAGCTGCTTCTCACCGTTGCGACGATACTTGTATTCGATATCGTCATTGTCGAGGTTACGATCGCCCAGCACGATGGTGTGCGGGATACCGATCAGCTCCATATCGGCGAACATCACGCCCGGACGCTCTTTACGATCGTCCATCAGCACTTCAATACCCTGGGCGCTCAGCTCGGCGTACAGTTTCTCCGCCAGCTCCTGCACACGGTAAGATTTGTGCATGTTCATCGGCAGGATCGCCACCTGGAACGGCGCAATCGCATCCGGCCAGACGATACCGCGATCGTCAAAGTTCTGCTCAATCGCCGCCGCCACTACGCGAGTGACCCCGATACCATAGCAACCCATCGTCAGGATCTGGTTGCGGCCATCTTCGCCCTGGACCGCGGCTTTCATCGCCTCGGAGTACTTCGTCCCCAGCTGGAAGATATGACCCACTTCGATACCGCGCTTGATAAGCAGGGTACCTTTGCCGTCCGGGCTCGGATCGCCGGCGACGACGTTACGGATGTCCGCGACTTCCGGCGTGGCGACATCGCGGTCCCAGTTGATGCCGAAGTAGTGTTTGCCATCGATGTTGGCGCCGGCGGCGAAATCGCTCATCACCGCCACAGTACGGTCGATAATCACCGGCACCGGCAGGTTCACCGGACCCAGGGAGCCCGGACCGGCTTTCACCAGGGCGCGGATCTCTTCTTCGGTGGCGAAGGTCAGCGGGCTGGCGACCTGCGGCAGTTTTTCGGCTTTCACTTCGTTCAGCTCGTGATCGCCGCGCACCAGCAGGGCAACCAGCGGGGAAGCGCTATCTTCAACCGCTTTCACCAGCAGGGTTTTCACGGTTTTTTCGATCGGCAGGTTGAACTGCTCAACCAGCTCGGCGATGGTTTTGGCGTTCGGCGTGTCGACCAGGGTCATCTCCTGGGTGGCGGCCGCGCGCGGCGTTTTCGGCGCAACGGCTTCCGCAAACTCGATGTTTGCCGCGTAGTCGGAGCTGTCGGAGAAGATCACATCGTCTTCGCCGCTCTGCGCCAGCACCTGGAATTCATGAGAGGCGCTGCCGCCGATAGAGCCGGTATCAGCCTGTACCGCGCGGAAGTCCAGCCCCATGCGGCTGAAGATTTTACTGTAAGCGGCGTACATCGCATCGTAGGTTTCCTGCAGCGATTCCTGCGAAGTATGGAAAGAATACGCATCTTTCATCAGGAATTCGCGGGAGCGCATCACGCCGAAACGCGGACGCACTTCGTCGCGGAATTTGGTCTGGATCTGATAGAAGTTCAGCGGCAGCTGCTTATAGGAGTTCAGCTCGTTGCGGATCAGGTCGGTGATGACCTCTTCGTGGGTTGGACCGAGGACGAACGGACGATCGCCACGATCGGCAATGCGCAGCAGTTCCGGGCCGTACTGCTCCCAGCGACCGCTCTCCTGCCATAGTTCAGATGGCTGAACGACCGGCATTAACACCTCGATCGCACCGGCGTTGTTCATCTCTTCACGCACGATGTTTTCGACTTTTTTCAGGACGCGCACGCCGGTCGGCAGCCAGGTGTATAACCCGGAGGCCAGCTTGCGGATCATCCCGGCGCGCAGCATCAGCTGGTGGCTGATTACCTCGGCGTCGGCAGGTGTCTCCTTCAGAGTGGAGAGCAGATATTGGCTAGTACGCATGTTGTAACGGTTCCAGTTAAACGAGCGGAACAGGCTGGTTGCCCAGCCTGAAACAAAAAAAGTGGTTTAGTTTACCAGTGTGGCAAAGATGCCAAAAGAGAGGAAAATAAAATTAGCGCGCTTCGAGGGCAAAGACTTCAAAACCGGAGGCAGTCACCCGCCAGCGGACGTTGAAATCCAGCAGCCAGACGGCGTAATTTTTACCTGCCTCTTCCTCTTTACGGTAGGCCGGGCGCGGATCCTGCGCCAGCACCTCTCGGATAAACGCCTTCAGATGCGGATAACGCTTCTCCAGATGCAAAAGCTGCGTTTCGACCTCGGCGGTAAAACTGACGACTTGATCCGCCTGCGGTGCCTGTTGCGCGTAGCTGGCGTGCGCGTTGGGCAGCGCTTCGGCAAACGGCAGATAGGGTTTGATGTCGACCACCGGCGTACCATCGACGAGATCGAGGCTGCCGAGCTCCAGTATCACCTGCTCTTTCTGACAGCGAACGCCCTTCAGCTCAACCAGCGACATGCCAATGGGATTGGGGCGAAACGTGGAGCGGGTGGCGAAGACGCCCATACGCGCGTTGCCCCCGAGACGGGGAGGGCGCACCGTCGGACGCCAGCCGCCTTCCATGGTCTGATGAAACACAAACAAGATCCACAGATGGCTGAAGCTTTCCAGACCACGCACGGCGTCGGCCTGGTTGTAGGGCGCGATCAGATGGAGTTCTCCGCCGCCGTGCTTGACCAGACCCGGCTGGCGAGGCACGGCAAACTTCTCTTTATACGGCGAGCGGATCACGCCTATCTGCGCGAACTGAAATGCACTCATTGCGCCGATACGTTAAGCGCCGAGCCCAGACAAACCGCCTGACGGTAGCAGCCTGGGGTACCGCTGGTCACTTCGCAGCGGTGCAGCAGGACAGCATTGGCTTTCATTCGTGCGGCATTAATCTGCAGGCGCTTGCGGGCGGTAGGGATATTCGGCGGAGAATCCTGATTCGAAGCCTGGCAGGACTCGCCAGACACTTCACCCAGATCGCGGAACGGTTTACCTACCAGTTCTGACGCATCGGTATAAATACGTACCGGCGCCGGACGGGTTGCGCGTGGTTTGGTCGGCTCCGATTTAACCGGAGGAGTTGCAGTGCTTTGAACAGGCTCGACGGGAGATCTGCTTAGCATGGAACAACCGCTTAACATGAGTGCTATCAAACAGACCGGTAAAGCACGCATAATATTTCCTCAATGAATAAAAAACAGGGCGTTATTGAATCAGGTGCTTGCATAAATGACAAGACGGGCGTGAAGCCCGTCCTGAATGATATTACGGTGAGAAAAGATTACCAGCCTTTCACTGCGCCGCCGTTAAAGATCTTGTTTGCTGCTTCGTAAACTTCATCGCTCTGGTAAGCCTGAACGAATTTTTTCACATTCTCAGCATCTTTATTGTCTTCACGCGCCACGATCAGGTTCACGTACGGCGACTCTTTCCCTTCAACAAAGATGCCGTCTTTCGCCGGGGTCAGGCCAATCTGACTGGCGTAAGTGGTGTTGATAACGGCCAGCGCAATCTGCGCGTCGTCGAGAGAACGCGGCAGCTGCGGCGCTTCCAGTTCAACAATCTTCAGGTTTTTCGGGTTCTCGACGATATCCAGCGAGGTCGGCAGCAGGCCAACGCCGTCTTTCAGTTTGATCAGGCCCACCTGCTGCAGCAGCAGCAGAGAACGACCGAGGTTGGTCGGATCGTTAGGGACGGCGATCTGCGAGCCCGGCTGCAGTTCGTCCAGCGATTTGATTTTCTTCGAGTAACCCGCGATCGGGTAGACGAAGGTGTTGCCGACAGCCACCAGCTTGTAGCCGCGGTCTTTAATCTGCTGGTCGAGGTACGGTTTATGCTGGAAGGCGTTGACGTCGATATCACCTTTGCTCAGCGCTTCGTTCGGCAGAACGTAATCGTTGAAGGTCACCAGCTCAACGTCAAGGCCATACTTCTCTTTTGCCACTTTCTGCGCGACTTCAGCGACCTGCTGCTCCGCCCCGACGATAACGCCGACTTTAATATGATTCGGATCTTTTTCATCCTGACCGCAACCCACCAGCGCCAGAGAACCGATTAACGCACCAACTGCCGCAAAGGTTTTGAAATTAAAGGCCATGTTATTTCCTTCCTGTAAGAATGAGTGTTGTCTGCCAATAACGTTATTTATGAGTCACAGCCCGGACGATGCGATCGCCAGAGAATTGAATTAAATAAACCAGAATAACCAGCAATACCAGTACGGTATTCATCACGGTGGCGTTGTAGCCGATATAGCCATACTGATAACCAATCTGCCCCAAACCGCCGGCGCCCACCGCGCCGCCCATGGCGGAATAGCCCACCAGGGTGATAAGAGTGATAGTGGCGGCGTTGACCAGACCCGGCAGCGCTTCAGGCAGCAGAACCTTACGCACGATCTGCAGCGGCGTAGCGCCCATTGCCCGGGAGGCTTCAATAAGGCCTGTCGGGATCTCCAGCAGCGCGTTCTCCACCATGCGAGCGATAAACGGCGCGGCGCCCACTGTCAACGGCACGATCGCCGCCTGCAGGCCGATTGAGGTGCCGACGATTACGCGGGTAAACGGGATCATCCAGACCAACAGGATAATGAACGGGATGGAGCGGAAAATGTTCACCAGCGCCGACAGCGTCCGGTACAGTTTAGCATTGGCGACGATTTGCCCCGGACGGGTCACGTACAGCAGCACGCCCACCGGCAGGCCAAGGACAAAACCGAAGAAGCCGGAGACAAAGGTCATTGCCAGCGTTTCCCATACGCCGCGCAACAGCAGCCACATCATTGCCTCAGACATAACCCAATACCTCTACTTTTACATGATGTTCCTGCAGCCAGGCGATAGCCGCCTGAGTGTCTTCCTGTGTACCGTGCATTTCAGTCAGCATGATGCCGAACTTCACCCCGCCGGCATAATCCATCTGCGCGCTAATAATGTTGTTATTCACGTTGAAGCGACGCGCGGTTTCAGAAAGCAGCGGCGCATCGACGGAGTGGCCGGTAAATTCCATGCGCAGCATTGGTACGCTATCCGCTGTAGCGGTAGGTTTCAGGCGCGCCTGGTAGTCATCCGGAATATCCAGGTGCAGGGTCGACTGAATAAACTGCTGGGCCAGCGGCGTCTTCGGATGGGAGAAGACTTCGCTCACCGTGTCCTGCTCAATCAACTGGCCGTTGCTAATCACTGCCACGCAGTCGCAAATGCGTTTCACCACATCCATTTCGTGGGTGATCAGCAGGATGGTCAGCCCCAGACGACGGTTAATATCTTTCAGCAGTTCGAGAATGGAACGGGTGGTGGCCGGATCCAGGGCGCTGGTGGCTTCATCGCACAGCAGTACCTTGGGGTTACTGGCCAGCGCGCGGGCAATGGCGACACGCTGTTTCTGACCGCCGGAGAGATTAGCCGGATAGCTGTCGTGCTTATCACCCAGGCCGACAAGATCCAGCAGCTCCGTCACGCGGCGTTTGATTTCTGCCTGTGGCGTGTTATCCAGCTCCAGAGGTAACGCCACGTTGCCGAAAACGGTGCGGGATGCCAGCAGGTTAAAATGCTGGAAAATCATGCCAATCTGACGGCGAGCGCGGGTTAGCTCTTTTTCCGACAGCGCAGTCAGCTCCTGACCGTCAACCTGTACGCTGCCCTCAGTCGGGCGCTCCAGCAGGTTAACGCAGCGAATCAGCGTACTTTTACCGGCGCCGGAGGCACCGATGACGCCGTAAATCTGTCCGGCAGGGACATGCAGGCTGACGTTATTCAGCGCCTGAATGCTGCGATTCCCCTGCTGGAACACTTTGGTGATATTGGAAAGTTTAATCATCAGTTATTTATTATCGTTTAGCCGTTTGCCGTGGCATTTTCTTCTGCCGTATCCAGGCGATGCCTGGCAATGAAATGGATGTTAAGGCATCCAGACGTCTAAATCAATCTGACTCTTTATAATGAGCACTTTCTTGCATGCGGAAACATGCGATACTAACGGCACTAGCCTTTTTCAGGAGCAAACCGGTGGCAAAGTCAGTACCCGCAATTTTTCTCGACCGTGACGGCACTATTAATGTCGATCATGGCTACGTCCACGAAATCGACAATTTTGAATTTATCGATGGCGTCATTGACGCAATGCGCGAACTAAAAGAGATGGGCTACGCGCTGGTGCTGGTCACTAACCAGTCCGGTATTGCTCGCGGTAAATTTACCGAAGCTCAGTTTGAAACGCTGACCGAATGGATGGACTGGTCTCTGGCAGACCGTGGCGTCGATCTGGACGGTATCTATTATTGCCCGCATCACCCGCAGGGTGCGGTTGAGGAGTACCGTCAGACTTGTGATTGCCGTAAACCGCATCCGGGGATGCTGATCTCCGCTCGCGATTATCTGCATATCGATATGGCCGCTTCCTATATGGTAGGGGACAAACTGGAAGATATGCAGGCTGCAGCGGCTGCTGATGTCGGTACTAAAGTGCTGGTACGTACCGGTAAGCCTGTTACTGAAGAAGCGGAAAAAGCCGCGGACTGGGTGCTAAATAGCCTGACAGAGCTGCCGGCGGCGATTAAAAAGCAGCAAAAATAAGCGTTACGTATAAAAGATGAGCGGTTGAAATAAAATTGTATTTTTCCGCTTGTCATTCCCGGCGGGCTCCCTATAATGCGCCTCCATCGACACGGCGGATGTGAATCACTTCACACAAACAGCCGGTTCGGTTGAAGAGAAAAATCCTGAAAAACGGGTTGACTCTGAAAGAGGAAAGCGTAATATACGCCACCTCGCGACAGAGCGCTAAAGCGCGTCGCAACTGCTCTTTAACAATTTATCAGACAATCTGTGTGGGCACTCAAAGTGACATGGATTCTTAATGTCTTCGGA